>JAZLAS010000027.1:0-3425 GCA_045613365.1 Candidatus Cryptobacteroides sp. | reverse complement strand
AGCTTACAGGATATTCCCATTCTACACCGGCAGCCTCAAGGATCTTGATGCCTTCTGTGTATGAAAGGCGTACGAACTCTGTATCGGCAACTCCTTCGAGTCTTTCAATGAGTTCGTTGTCATATCTGTCGTTAAGGAACTTGATGTCGTCGTAGCAGTTGTCAAGAGCATATTTCACCAGATATTTGATGAACTCCTCAGCGAGGTCCATATTGTCCTTGATGTCGTAGAATGCCATCTCAGGCTCGATCATCCAGAACTCGGCAAGGTGACGTGGAGTATTCGAGTTCTCTGCACGGAATGTAGGTCCGAATGTGTATATGTCACCAAGAGCCATTGCTCCGAGCTCGCCTTCAAGCTGACCGCTCACAGTAAGGCTTGTCTCCTTTCCGAAGAAGTCCTTTGTATAGTCGATGCCTCCCTTCTTGTTGCGTGGAAGGTTCTCCATGTCAAGTGTGGTAACGCGGAACATCTGTCCTGCACCTTCGCAGTCAGAAGCTGTGATCAGCGGTGTATGTACATATACAAATCCCTTTTCATTGAAGAACTGATGGATTGCATATGCCATCTTGCTTCTTACGCGATAGATCGCTCCGAATGTGTTTGTCCTTGGACGGAGATGAGCGACTGTTCTGAGGAATTCGAAAGAAGTGTCCTTCTTCTGGAGAGGATAGCGCATTGGATCGCACTCTCCATAGATCTCGATCTCTGTCGCCTGGATCTCTGTAGCCTGACCGCCACCCATAGACTCTACGAGCATACCTTTTACTGCGATACATGCTCCGGTAGTCACTTTTGCGAGAACTGCCTCATTCTCAGGAGTCTTGTCAACTACAATCTGGATATTATTGATGGTAGAACCGTCATTAAGGGCGATGAACGCCACATTCTTGTTTCCTCTCTTGGTCCTTACCCATCCTTTTGCAAGAACCTCTTTGCCTGCCTCTGATTTGAGCAGGTCTTTGATCTTGGTTCTGATAACTGTTTCCATTATGTTATTACTGATTTTACAAACTTTGCAAAGATAATCGTTTTGCTCCTATTCACATAAAATTTTGCCTTTAATATCGATATTATCGAGTCTTCCGGCAAATTTTTCAGCACCTTTTCCGATCGCATACACAGGTACCGGCGATCCGGTATGGTGACATGAAGTCCAACCTATGAGTGCGCTGTCGTTTAGAGCCTTGTTCGCTTCGAATTCCAGTACGTTTTTCTCTCCGGATTCTATCCAGTTCTTCTCAAGAAGTTCCCAGCCTATGATCTCCGGCCTCCAGTCAATTCCTTGACCGAGGGTCACTCCTCCTGTCTCATGGTCAGCTGTAACGATGATCAGGGTCTCGTCAGGATGCTCATTGTAGAAATCCAGAGCTTTTTTTACAGCATTGTCAAAATCAATGACTTCCATTATCATAGCCATTGTCTTGTTTGCATGAGCCGCCCAATCTATATTACCGCCTTCGCACATTATGAAGAACGGATCTTCGTCTCCGAGATAGTCTATGGCCAATTCCAGGATTTCGGCGATCCTCAGGTCTGCCTCTTCAGCTCCGTCGCTTACGTAATACTCAGGATCCTGACCTTTGCCGCTTTCCTGTATGAAAATGATATTATCTGTGCTGTCAGCTTTTGATATGAATTCCTTACGTCCATAGCATACTTCATAACCGTTTTCTGAGATATATGTATCAATGGAAGGCAGGTTGCCTTCAGCTCCCCTGAGATTGTAGAATCCGGAACCTCCAAAGAACTCAAATCCGCTTTCGACGATTTCCTTGCTGATGTCGTAATATCCATATCTGCTGATATTATGAGCATAGAATCCGGCCGGTGTCGCATGATTTACCGGGTTATTGGTCATTATGCCTATCTTGTATCCAGCATCATGAAGTTCATATGCTACGCTTGTCAGTTCCTCTCCGTCAGGCCCTACACCGATCCGTTCATTGTTCGTCTTTTCACCGCAGGCTATTGCTGTCGCGGATGCTGCTGAACAGGTGATCATTCTGTTTGCAGAGTGTGTCGTACATAATCCCAGATATGGCATCTGTGTGAAGGATACCTGTGCTCCGGCAAGAGTGTCGGCCTTATATGACAGATATGACTCGGTTACAGCCACATGTGACATACCCATTCCGTCTCCTATGAAAAGAAATATGTATTTCGCCCTTTCAGGCTCATCGGTAGCTGCCTTGCAGCTGGATATCAATATGGCAGCGATGGCTAAGATTATAGTTCTTAAATTTCTCATTGAAAGTACGATTTAAATTTTTCAAATTGTAAAAATACCGATTTTTATCCAATCCTGTTCTCGTTATTACATAAAAAAAGCAGCTCTTTTCAGAACTGCTTTCTTTACATATGTTTTACTGATTAGATATCAGCTGGTTTTCTTGCTGTGTACATAACTTTGAGAGCCGAGCACTTACGAAGCTCCTGCTTTACATCTGTTACAATACCCATACGAGTGTTCTCGTCAGCCTTGATGGCAACTGTCATGAATGAACGGTCTGCCTCAGACATCGCATCACGCTCTGCAGCGATGAAGTCACGGATCTCAGTCACAGTCTTGAATGAGTCGTTAAGCTGGATACGTGAATCAGTACCGAACTGAGCCTGGAGGTTCCTTGTAGGAGTACCGATATTGATGTATGAAGTAAGGTCCTTTCTTTCAAGCTTTGCAATCTCTGAAGCCTCAGGGAGTCTCAGCTGAACCTTGCTTTCTGTTTCACGCATGGTTGTTGTCACCATGAAGAAGAACAGGAGCATGAACACGATGTCGGAAAGTGAGCCTGAAGGTGGCTGTGGCACTGTCCTTTTCTCTTTCTGTTTGAATTTTGACATATTGTTATCTCCTATTACTTTTTAGAAACATCCTTAGGCTCTGCCTCTGAGATATTCTGAGGAACTGCCTCTCTTACGACCTTCTGCTCGTCCTCGTTGCACTTGAGATAGAGCTTTCCGAAGTTTGCGATTGCAAACTCATCACGAAGTTCGTTCACAGCCTTTACGAGTTCATTCTGCACTGCGATATATGCCTGGTAGCTGGTACCACGGTCATTCTGGAGTGAGATAACGCCCTTAGAGACCATGCATGGACCGAATCCTTCGATTTCCTTCTCTTCTTTTTCTGGAAGATTTGGATCGTTTGCAGGGTTTGAAAGGAATTCCTTGATCTTGTCCTTGAGTTGGCTGACGTGCATAGGCTCTGTACCAGCGAGAAGTCTGTCGGCTGAGTTAATCTTCACAACGATGATGTTACGACGATTAACCTTCTGATCCTGTGCCTTCTGGTTTGGATCCGGCATAGGAGGCAGACGACGCTGGAGACCCTTGTCCTGATCCATGGTGGTAGTCATCATGAAGAAACAGAGCAGGAGGAATGCCATGTCCGCCGTTGAACTTGAATTGATTTCTGGTGTTTT
>JAZLAS010000026.1:0-2465 GCA_045613365.1 Candidatus Cryptobacteroides sp. | reverse complement strand
TTTTTCGTGATTGAAGTGAAGCCGACATCTTCAATTAATTATTCATTGGCACAGATCCAGAACATCAAACAGTGAAAATGAAGTTTTGAGTACTGACAGCAGTTCCTCGCTGAAATAATCTATGTGAAGGAGTTCGGCTGTCTTTTCTATTCTGTAACTGAGCGTGTTGCGATGGATCCCCAGATTCTGAGCTGCAGATTTGAGATTGCCATTGTGCAGGGCGTATTTCCGGAGGGAGTCCAGATATTCTGTCCCGTTCTCCTGGTCGAAACTTTGAACAGCAAATATGAAAGGGTGACAGAATTCGCTCACATCAAAGTATTCAGAAGCCATCAGAACCAGAGCCTCTATGGAGTGATTTTCAAATAAATGAATCGAAGAATCGGGATCATGTGATTGGCCGATCCTGTAGCAGGCATCAGCCTGAGCATAATACTGCTTTAGGTCCAGAATGCTTCTTACAGGAGCGCTGACTCCTGCAGAGAGAGTGGCAGACTTGAGAAGGGTTCCCAGTTCTGTTAGTGCTTTATCCCTGATTTCAGAATCCATGCCATTCATAATAATTACGAATGCCCCGTTGTAGTTAAACCATATAACGTCATCTATGTGATCGTGCATAAGGGATACAGTCTTGACCTGAATAGGTTCTGATACATCTCCTTGCATGGCTTTAATAATAACAACACGGCAATCATTCTCAACCCGCCACCCGAGCAGTCTGAGACGGTTTTCTATGACTGATTTGCTGCGGGCATCATTCAGGATATCCAGCATGAGAGTGTGCTTCTTTCCGAATGAGAAAGATTTTTTGTTCAGATACGATTCGATGTGAGGAGCCAGAACTCTGGAAGCCCATTTTGATAATTCAAGATTCGCTTCAGTAAACGGATGATTGAACTCGAAGATTACCAGCCAACCGATAGCGTTCTTACCATCTGATGTTATCGTAATGCCAAGCCTCCTTACTATCTTTTCGTCTTCCTTGAAAATCGTAGGATCGGACGCCTTTATTAACAGCTGATGCTGCTCAGTCAGGAGCTTGTCAGAAATAAAAGAAGTGACAGTAGAATCTGACAGAAAACCATCACGGATAGTCTCTGACCATATCTTATCATTCATGTCACCATCGCCATATGTGGTAATAGCTTCGTAGCCCATGTCATACAATGCGCATGGATTATCGAAATGCTTGTATAGAGTCTGCATGACATGATCGAGGGAATATCCGGAGTAATAGTCATCAAGAAACTCAAGTATCCTGTTTGAATTGTCTGCCATGGTAGATACCTCTCTGGTCAATACAACTGTTTATATAATTCTATTCTATTATGATATTCCGTCAATGATGCAGAGTGCACATTTTACAAAAGAAGCAAATCTCATTGGAAATGGTGCCGATGCCTGATCATCCCGGTTAATGATAAAAAATAGGCATAGATAAGACTAAACGCTGGTTTCACAGATATACAGGGAGGAAATACTATGCTTACACTGGAGAAAGGCAATATCGGCAAGATGGAACTCAAGAACCGTGTTTTCTTCGCACCTATGGGCTATGGCCTCGATGGCAAGGGACCTATGGCAAGGGCATATTTTGAGGATCGTGCAAAGGGCGGTGCAGCACTCATTTTCAATCATTACAGTGCCCTTGATGCTGCTAATTCCTATATGGACGATACTCCTGCCGTACATGAGGACATCAAGAAGATGGCAGATATGATCCATTCATACGGTGCAAAGGGATGCATGCAGCTCTTCCTGGGATACGGCCGCGTTCAGAGATTCCTGTTCGGATCGGCATTCCCGGCAGATGCACCTGTTTATTCCGCATCCGCAACACCTGAACTCTACAATGAGGGAAAGCTGTGTGTTGAGATCACTCACGAGCAGATCCAGGATCAGCTGAAGAGAGTAAAAGCCGCAGCAGAATTTATTGCAAAAGAATCCGGATATGACTGCATCGAACTCCACAGCTATGGCGGATACCTTGGAGACTGCTTCCTGACAGAGCGCTGGAATAAGCGTACTGATGAATATGGCGGAAAGACTATCTGGGAGCGTTCAAGATTCATAAGAGAGATAATAGCTACCGTAAGAGAGGCTGTCGGACCTGATTTCCCGATCTTCGTCAAATTTACTCCATGCCACTTTATAGACGAGCCTGGCTACAGGACCATGGAAGAGGGTATTGAACTTGCTAAGATCCTCGAGGCTGCAGGCGTAGACGCTCTGCATGTTGATGCAGGCTGCTATGATAACTGGGAACTGTGCATGCCGCCTTCATATCAGCAGGAACAGGCTTATGCGGTTACCGCTGCAGAGCAGATCAAGAAAGTAGTCAACATCCCAGTAATGACAGCAGGAAAACTCGGCTACCCTGAAAGAGGCGAGCAGGCACTGAAAGACGGAAAATGCGACTTCCTCGTAGTAGGACGCGCAATGCTTGCAGACCCTGAATATGTCAA
>JAZLAS010000025.1:0-24143 GCA_045613365.1 Candidatus Cryptobacteroides sp. | reverse complement strand
CCATTGACCAATATTCCTCACTGCTGCCTCCCGTAGGAGTCTGGACCGTGTCTCAGTTCCAGTGTGGGGGACCTTCCTCTCAGAACCCCTAGACATCGTCGCCATGGTGGGCCGTTACCCCGCCATCTAGCTAATGTCACGCGAGCCTATCCGTTTCCGAATTTCTTTAGATATAAAAAGATGCCTTAATATATCACCATGGGGTATTAGTCGTCGTTTCCAACGGTTATCCCCCTGAAACGGGCAAGTTGCTCACGCGTTACGCACCCTTGCGCCGGTCGCCATCACAAGTTATTGCTAACCTGCATGCTGCCCCTCGACTTGCATGTGTTAAGCCTGCCGCTAGCGTTCATCCTGAGCCAGGATCAAACTCTTCATTGTATAATTTATATTTCTCTTAGCTTGTCCTGACACTTATAATTCTTCAAAAGAATTAACGCTTCTCGATAAATTGTATTTTTCTCGGTACTTGCTTCTTGTACTTTTCCTCAATCTTTTCAATGAACTTTTAATTACCATTTTCTCTCAAACGGGCTGCAAAGATACGGACTTTTTTTTATCCTCCAAATTTTTTCGCGTTTTTTTTGAAATATTTTTTATTTTTTAGCGATTAAAGCCCAAAAACGCAGCATTTTATGGTAAAATTCAGGGTTACCAAGCCACTTCATAGGTAAAAGTATCACCAAAACGGTCTGTCACCGAAACGGTTCCCTTGCCTGTCTTTTCGTCCGGTTTGACCCTGAAAAGATGAGTTATGCCTGTTCCTCTTGACGCATTCAGCTCCTTATATCTCGTGCTATATTTCAGATAATGGTCAACCAGTTCCGATTCGGCGGCATCATAAGAATTGGCGTCATTGGTAGGGACCTGCGACATCACTCCACTTCTCGCCCCACATAAACACATTGGCATAAACGCATCCATCACCATACGTATTGTTTCCATACGCCTGAATCTGTATGGAGTCATCCACTCTCTTTTCTCCGATATATCCCACTCCACCTTTCCATGTCCAAAGTCTGTATGAATACTTAGGAAGGACTGCACGGACGCTCTCGGCATTTCTGATCGATATTGTACGGTATCTCCACTTTATGTCTTTATCATTTACCTTGCACACCAGATATCCGCAAGGAGTACCATCATTCGCGATATAATCATTTTCCGCATATCCGATATAAGCTATAGTCGAGTGACCTTGCGGCAGATTAACCTCAGAAGCGTTTTCAAAAACCGTTACAGGAGAAAGCAGGCAATGAGGGTAATCCAGTTTGTATCCGAGTGTAAATCCGAATGTATTGTCATCAACCTTCTCTACGGTCGGAGACATCTTTCCATTGATATATACCCTTTCGCCTTTGCTCCACTCACATTTCTTGATTTCGTCAGAGCCGGCTGCTTTCACATCTATCAGTACCTTGGTCTGTACATCATTGACTTCCGGTACGGGATTTTCTATTTCAGGTTTTTCCTCTTTTTCCTGACAACCGCCAGCAATCAGCACTGCTGCAAGGAAGTAACGTAATAGTGTCTGTCGTGTAATATCTGCAATATAAATAATTTGCAGAAATATAACTTTTCGGTCCTATATCCATTGTCGCAAATTGAGACATTTTTGTCACCATTCAGTCAACTTTGCAATATCGCGACAATTTCGATTAGACATTTGGTGAATATTTTATATTTTTGCCGCCGAAATGATTTCTTATTGGCATATATTCAAGGTCTTTGCTAAAATCGGAGCTTTCACAATCGGTGGAGGCTACGCCATGCTCCCTATAATCCAAAGCGAGATAACAAAGAGAGGATGGCTTGATGAGGAAGACTTTACGGACATCGTGGCGCTTGCCCAGTCAGCACCCGGCCTTCTCGCCGTAAACATTTCCATCTTTACCGGGCACAAGCTAAGAGGGACAATGGGAAGCATAGTGGCCACACTTGGAAGCATACTTCCCTCTTTTCTCATAATCCTGACCATCGCCATGCTTTTTTCCGGCTATCAGGACAATCCCATAGTCATAAAGATATTCAAAGGCATCAGACCTGTTGTGGTAGCCTTGATCGCTGTACCTATGCTCAACATGGCAAAGACCGCAAACAGGAAATGGTGGGCATGGCTGATATCGGCAGTCGCTCTGGTTCTTGTTGCCTTCGTGGACATTTCACCTATATATATATTATTAACGGTCATCGTCATTGCGACTGCGGTCGGCTGGAGGAAAAAGGCATGATATTCATAGAACTGTTCACAACATTCTTTGTCATCGGCATGTTCACCATCGGAGGCGGATATGCCATGCTGTCTCTTATCCAGGCACAGGTCGTAAGTGTACATGGCTGGCTTGACGAAGGCACGTTCACCGATATCGTAGCCATATCTCAGATGACTCCTGGTCCCATAGGCATCAATTGCGCTACATATGTAGGCTATGACGTACTTTCAGCAAGCGGAGCCTCGGAATTCGTATGCGTCCTCGGCTCATGTACCGCAACCATTGCAGTCGTACTTCCGTCCTTCATCATTGTCCTTGCCCTTTGCAAGGTATATTCCAGATTTGCCGGAAGCAATGTATTTACAAGCATAATGTCCGGCCTTAAACCGGCAGTGGTCGGACTCATCGGAGCAGCTGCAGTAGTGCTGATAACTCCGGAGAATTTCCCGGACTGGAAAAGCTGGATATTGTTTGCCGTCGCATTCGTCGCTTCTCTCTGGGGAAAGCTTAATCCTATCCTGGCCATAATCGCCGGAGGCGTGGCCGGACTTCTGATATATTAGAACATGAACTGGCTTATCGACATATTCACAGAGCAAAGCTTCATACAGGCGATACTGATAATATCGCTTATCAGCGCCGTTGGAGTAGCGCTCGGACAAATCAAGATCGGAGGCGTATCTCTCGGCGTCACATTCGTCTTTTTCGCCGGCATCCTCGCAGGACACATAGGGCTGTCAGTCAATCCTGACATGCTCAACATGATACAGAATTTCGGACTCATACTCTTCATATATGCCCTTGGCGTACAGGTCGGTCCCGGCTTCTTCTCATCATTCAAGCGAGGAGGAGTCAAACTGAATCTGATCGCCCTGCTGCTGCTCGTAGTCGGAACAGCAATGGCCCTTACAATTCATTGGGCCGGCGATATTCCTCTTGGAGACATGATGGGTCTGCTTTCCGGAGCCGTAACTAATACCCCTATGCTTGGAGCGGCACAGCAGGCTCTTCTCCAGACTGCCCCTGATGACATAGCAGGAGCCAACAATATGGCAATGGCATGCGCCACAGCATATCCGTTCGGACTCATCGGGATGATATTATGCGTCATCTTCATGAGAAGTGTGATGGGCAGAAAGGCTAAGAAAAGCCACAATCCATCGTCAGACAATACTTTTGTGGCCGAATATCAGGTAAGCAATCCGGCCATTTTCGGAAAGACCATCATGGATATCAGGAAAGCCGCCGACTGCCATTTCGTGATTTCAAGAGTCTGGAAGGACGAGAAGGTGATCGTGCCGACCTCGGATACCGTGATAGAAGCAGGAGAACACCTGCTCGTGATTTCGAGCAAGAATGATGTGGAACGCGTCAAGACGCTCTTCGGCCACAAGGAAAACATCGACTGGAACAAGAAAGACATCGACTGGAATGCCATTGACAGCCAGCTGGTATCAAGGAAAGTTCTTGTGACAAAGCCGGAGCTCAATGGCGTCAAGCTTGGTTCCCTCAAGCTCAGAAATTCTTACGGAATAAACATCACACGCGTAAACAGAGCAGGAATCGACCTCCTGCCTTCGCGCAAGCTTCGACTTCAGCTCGGCGACAAACTGACCATCGTAGGCGAATCCAGATCAATCGAGAATGTAAGTACCATACTCGGCAACCAGGCCAAGGAGCTGAGCAATCCTAACCTTTTCGCAATCTTTATCGGCATCGTCCTCGGACTGATTCTCGGAAGCATTCCATTTGCCTTTCCGGGCATGAGCATGCCTGTCAAGCTCGGCATAGCCGGAGGACCGATAATCACAGGACTTCTCATGGGAGCATTCGGACCAAGGCTCCATCTGTCCATCTATATGAGCCGCAGTGCGAACCTGATGCTCAGACAGCTCGGTCTGACCATCTATCTGGCAGGACTCGGCCTCAGCGCCGGAGCAGGATTTTTTGAAACTGTCTTCAGCAGCGACGGACTCAAATGGATACTCATAAGCTTCTCTTTAGCGGTCGTACCAGTCCTGCTCGTGGGATTTGCTGCCTCGAAGGTATTCAAGCTTGACTACGCCGACAATGTCGGTATGCTCTGCGGAAGCATGGCAAACCCATTTGCCCTCGATTTCGCCAATCCTTCCGGTGAAGGCGACGATCCGGCAGTAGCCTATGCAACAGTTTACCCCGCCAGCATCTTCCTGAGAGTCATTTCAGCTCAGATCATCATGCTGATGGCGGGGTAAGGGTTTCAGAATAAATCTGGCTCTTTAATAATTTTTCTGAATATTTCGGTCAATCACAAATTCAAAATTAATATCAGGCAAAGCGGATCTGGTAGCGACACCATCTTTAAGACTGATAGTCTGTACATCTTCTGTAGAGTATTCAGTCATGGAAATGTTATGTATCCCCAGACTTTGCCCTTTATACAAAATAGCAACACGGCAAATTCCACTTTGTGCGACATCGTTATAACTTGAAGACCCATAATAATGGATATAAAAACTATATGTACCTTCTTGCGGATTCTCCCAATATATATTTTCTACAGCACCTGCACCTCCTTCGGTATTATCCACATCAAGGAATCCGCCACTTGACGAATATTTCTGATGCCACCAAATATGAGATCCGGAAGGTTCGTAAGCATGTAGATCTATATCTGCATAAAAGTTCCAGCTCAATGTTACCTTCAATGCCCCATATCCACTATTCAATGTACTTATTGCCAATTCCTCATCAGCTAATAATTCGTCCACTGTTCCTATTATTGAATATGAAAGACTCGCCACCCAGTCAACGTAAGTATCATAATTCATGATCAATATACCTAATCCAACCAATGAAGGTATTCTGGTGTCAAGGAGCGTCTTGGCAACTTGCGTCACAGTTAATGTATTAAATCCAAATGTAACCAAAGACTCTTCATTATCATCAAGGAGCTTCCAAGTATCACCGACAATGCTAATTAGGAATTCGAATGCATTCTTGCCTGCTTCAGCAATATTAAAACGAGATTCTATTGCAAAGTCCAACACGTTCGAAAGCTGGTCTTTGAAAAAATACAGACCATCCACCTGCCTTTCACTAAGACTTCTAGTTTGCTCCCCATTCTGAACAGAAATATATTGTTCCCAATCTCCCTGACATTCAAATTCCTTGATCACAGACATTTCGCCATCATAAATCAATGCAACATCCACCTTATTGCCTTGATAATTAGAAAAAACTAACGTCACTGAATCTACAGAAAGACTTTTAACCAATCCGTTTTCATGAAAACGGATTATAGCTGCCTCCTTGTATTCATTTCCATGTAAAACTATTATTTCTTCTAAATTCTTATCAGAATCCATTTTGATTAGATCCACATAGCCATCCGATGGCGCCAACAACATACAATCGTATCCTGTCTCCCTTTCCGGATCAGCCACAACTATACAATTCACTTCCGATTCATTGATCGTTTCATCTATCACATTCTCATAACATGAAGACAGAGAAAGGATTGCGGCCATGAAGGTGGCAGAGTGTAAAAGGATTTTTTGAATTTTATTCATGGCGATGTAGTGTTAGAATCTGAAAGAAAGATAGGTTCTCAAGCCACTGAGATCGAATGCTTTGGCAGCAGGAGTGTCTGAGAGGATATTTTTGTATGTGCCCTCACCGAAGCGGTATTCTGCACCTATTCCTACGGGACCGAATGTGATCGAGGCACCACCCACGAACATGGTCACATAGTTACCATACAAGGAGTCATTATCGTACAAGGCAGAATATGTAGGGGCATATCTGAAATAGCCATGTAATCTCATTCTTTCAAATGGAATCCATGTCAATGACGGACCGATATGCATGGCGATTTCTCCCTGATGGTAATTGTAGTTATCCGTAAATTCGGGTGTTATATACTTGATCTTATAGTTGGAGTAACTAAGGTCAAACCATGTCACATCAAGCCCCAGACGGAAATTATACCCCAGCAGTCGATATGTTCTTCCAGATGTGAAAGATGCACCATAATTGCTTTTGAGATTCGGAAAGTCCGCCTGCTTCAGCTCTGTATTAAGAAAGCTGATGTTCACATAGCGGTTCTGAGCCTCAACTGCTGTAAAAGCCATCAAAGCTGCAAATAATAAAAACAGTCTTTTCATATATCAGTCAAGATTAATTATCACTGATCGGTAAGGAGGGCGTATTGCCATACAGCGTTGCCCTGTTTGTCGATGCGGATACGCTGGCCGTTGAGTCTTCCGTTGACAGTGCCGAAACGGAAAAGGTCCTTTTCTGCGTCATGCTCGATCCTGTCACACTCAACCGGATAGATCACTCTTCCGCTTGAAGAGAAGATGCCGAATTTGCCGTCCTTCTCAGCACAGATGTATCCGTCGGCAGTCACTACCACATTATCGTAAGCAGCAGGAACGACGTAATTTCCGCGTACATCTATGACTCCCCATGAGCCGTTTTCCGCTACGCATGCAAGTCCGTAGAAAGGATGGAAATCCTTGGCATTGCTATATCTCATCGGTATCACGAACTCTCCGGACTTGTCGATGAAGCCATATTTTCCAGCCTGTGCGAGATATGCATAACCTCCTGAGAAAGAGCCACCTGCCTCATACATAGGAGCTGCGATCCAGTCTCCCTGAAGAGTCACAAAGCCGACCTTGTTCTTGATGGTCACGAGACAGCAGTCTTCCTTGAAATTCTCGACCTCATCAGAGAACGGAGCAACGAGGAATTCGCCTTTCTTATCGATGAAACCGAACTTTCCGATGAAACGGATTCGGGCCATACCACCTGCATACTCACGTATTTCCTCATATTCCATCGGCACGACCTGCTTTCCTGTCTTGTCGAAGCAACCATACATGCCGTCCTTTCTTACGACGATGATGTCTTCGGACATTCTTCCTACATAATCATATTCAAGCGGAACGATCACCTTTCCCTGAACATCGATCACACCATAAAGGTCATCTATAGCCGCCTTCACGTAACCAGGATTTTCAAGAACCTCGAGAAGGTCATACTTCGCCTCGACAACCATCTCTCCAGACCTGTCGAGCATTCCGTAACGGCCCATATGTCTTACAATCAGATGGTCTGAAGCAAATCCGCCGAACTCCCAGTCGAAAGCAGTACACATCTGGTCAGCATGAAGCATAGGAGCGTTCAGCCATTTGCCATCATGAGAGATAAGGCCGCAACCGCCGAGCAGACCGTCTCCCCACTCTTCCCAGACACATTTATGACGGACACCGAAATTATCGCCCAGATCTTCAAGAACGAAGTGAGGATAAAAATCAGTTCCTGTATATTTCTCGCCTTGATAAGAAGCCTTGGCATAGATCATATAATCCTGACATGCAAGGCCTGTAAAACGGGCATTCTTATACTCTTTATAGACTTCCTTTTCACGGACTCCCCTCTTGCTGAGCTGCAGGATGAAAGGAACTTCGATTCCGGAAAGATCTGAATTCTTGGTCGAGCCGCAGAGATAGATATAATTTTCAGTCTCCTCGATATCATGGAAGACCTCTCCATTACGAGGCTTGAACTCCC
Source organism: Candidatus Cryptobacteroides sp. (assembly GCA_045613365.1). GTDB lineage: Bacteria > Bacteroidota > Bacteroidia > Bacteroidales > UBA932 > Cryptobacteroides. Next base: position 16,371 of record JAZLAS010000025.1, on the reverse strand, counting down.
AGTCCAGGACTCCGTTTCTGTCGAAACGTCTCAATGAATGCGTATCATCAGCAACCACCGAACCAGCCGAATGCAGGAAGAAACCGCCGAAGGCAGAAACTGACATTTCATATTCTCCGACATCCGGAAGCTGAGCGAAAGATATTGCAGCAAGGCTATCGACGCTGAACATCATCACTGCATGAGTCTCAGTTGATGGAGATGGAGCGCCGTTATGAACGGTCACCGGATAAGACTGTACAGGAAGATAATATGGGTCTGTCTCAACAAGGCTCTCAGTAACTTCCGATGCAGACCTGATGAATGCGAAACGGACAAGAAGACAGTCGTCCGGAAGCAATGCACAATCCTTCGGATAGACTCCTCCGAACGGTTTTACATTGAACTTCTCCAAAGCCGGTTTGAGAGGGAACTGATCACCTTCTATAGTCACAAGATACTCTCCTGTTGACGGAACGGAAACCAGACGTACCTCTGTACCAGACGCGGTCTTTGCTACATAATGCAGATTGTGATAGCCTGATTCATAGTCAGTTACAGTACCTGAGCTACGAACAAAAGAACCGCCGTCACATATACCGTATTTCTCGTTTATTCCAGACGGAATGGTCAATGAGAATCCTTGCGGAAGAGAGCTGTCTGTTCTGGCAGCCGACGGATCGTATGAATTGCGCTCCATGATCTCGCTGACCAATCTCGCATTGTCGATAGCAGCCTGACGGCCGAACATATTCTCTTCGATGATGGTATTCTTCGACCACTCAGGAATAGCGGTGGTGTATGCATACTCATCCGGCTTGAAAGCATAGTACAGGTCAGGACAGTCATCGAATGATACGGCTCCACGCACATTCACGGCATAGAAAGCTCCGTCATCATACACACGGAAAATATCTTCTCCTATGAACGGACGGCTTTCAAGTATAGGAGCAGAGAGTTCTGCCATCTTGAGCGATAAAGCGCCATACTTGCCTCCGAGAGTCGTGACATAATATTCTCCGGAAGAAGCGAGGGATATGTCATCATATACACATGGGACAACATGCTGTCCATATGAAGTAACCACGCCGAGCTTGCCGTTCTGACGTGCCAGATAAAGATCCGGCTGACCGGCAGGGCCTGACTGGAGGAAGCGGATCTTGTCATCGAACTTCAGATTCATGATCTCGCGTCCGCCTTTGAGAATACCCCATTTCCTGCCCTTACGGATCTGCTCGAGGCCTCTCTGCCTGTCCAGCATCACGACTTCATGGAACTGAGGAGCAAGGATTGTCGCACCCTGCTTATCTATGGTACCGTATTCCTCTCCTACTTTGGATATGTATCCGTAATCAGCATAAAGAAGAGTATCGTACTCCATCTTCTGGATACGTTTACCCTTCGCATTTATCAATCCGAACTTGCCCTGCCAGCCTGCAATGGCAAGGCTGTCTGACGAATATTCGGCTATGCTCTCATACATAGGGGTCACTATATAAAGGCCTATATTGCTGATGGTGCCCCATTTACCTTCAAACTCTATTCTCGCTACATTGCCTTCATATGGGCATGCTGAGGTAAAGACAGGCCTGATGGTGAACTTCTTTTCTGCATTTGCATATCCCCACAATCCGTTCTTATGCTGGAGCGGGGTCATCTCCTCAAGAAGTTTCTTGCCTTTGATTTCCTTCATCTTAGGCAGATCTTCGAGGTCCTGCGCATTGATATGTACAGAAGCACAAAGCGTCATCAACGCCATGACTATGATATACGGTAATCTCTTCATGGTTTATGAGGATTATCGGGGTTATTTTTTATAAGTCGTCTCTGTTCCGTCCTGTCCGATGATATATGTAAAGCTCAATTCGTCACTATTCTTCTCATAATCCTTACTCTTGATAGTAATCTTTGCGCTTCTAGGGTTCTTGCCCTTGTTCTCAGCTGCTTTGATTGTAAGGGTTCCCTTTGAAACATCGAACTTAGAGTCTTTGAGCCAATCCTTTTCGGTACCGTCGTATGCAATACCCATATCCAGGAAGCCACCTGTAGATTCAAAAGCCTGACTAAAGGTTCTTTCGAGATCTTTAGCGGCTCCACAGGTAATGACACTGCCATCTTCCAATGAAGATTTAAAGATATACGCTGCTCTTGTCAATGTGACTTCCTTATAAAGATCATCTCCGGAACTATGGTCATTGCTTGTGATGCTGAACTTATTGGTAACTTCAGAAAGAGAATAATTTTCCGCCATCTCATATGTCACACCACTCGTATTTCTGGTGATTGTCAACAGGTCTTTCTGTTGAGAAACAGTAATTTCAGCAGCAGAGAAGCCTCCTGTACTTGTAACAGCGATATCACCCTCAAACTTTGAGACAGCATCCTTAGAAGTCACCTTCGTCGGATCCACGCTGAATTCATACGGCTTCTGAGACACCGTGAATGTATGCGAATGTGTTGTTCCGGCAACTGTTGACTTGACTGTAACAGTCACATTTTGTCTGGTGCTGGCGATCAAAGATGTGTTTGTCGAGTTAACCGATACAGTGATATCCTTGTTTCCTCTTCCACTATTCTGACTTAATGTAATCCAGGTTGGAGCTCCTGTGATACTCCAATCTCCTGTACATTCTATTTTCACAGTTTTGGCCTGTCCGTCACCTTTCAATGTCTCGAAGTCATAAGCCGTCTCCGAAGTCACCTTGAATTCATAAGCTTTCTGATTGAATGTAACCTTATAAGTCGGGCTGTAAGTTCCAAGAGCTGTACTCTTTATGGTCACTGTACCGTTTCTGTCTGAAAGAGTACCGTTATAGCCAGGCTTGATCAACTGTTCGACAGAGCCGTTTCCGGTTATCGTTCTATTGTGTATCCATGTTGAAGATGGTGTAATGCTCCAGCCTGCACCGGCAATAGTATTTATTGTTATAGGGAAACTATCCTCATTCAAAGCTTCACATGAATTACTTGCCCCATCCTGAGGCACCTCGAAGATGAATCTGTCCTGATCTATACGGAAACGCTTATCTTCTCCCGGAGCATTTTCATCTTCAGACGGCAGACCAGCATACTCCTTATAGCTTCTTACTGTAATATAACCGCCCCTTGTCTTACTCCAATCGCTTCCGACATTATTGGCAACCATCATCGTGATATCCTCATAATTGTCTCCGCTTGAATACTCTTTATCAAAGCTGACCCAAGAAGGCTTGTCGATAATTCTCCAAGGAGCACCACAATTCATTGCAATCTTATAAGAGTCAGGATTATAAGCCGAAGCCGCTTCCCCGCCTATAGTTGTATTGGACTTACTGATATCAGTATCTCCATGCATTATCTCGAATACATATTTCTGCTGCGTGATATCATACCTGTGTATAGCCCTGTCTGGCCAGAAGTCATTATCTGCTTCCTTGTGAAGGTCGCTGGTCAGTCTTATGGCCTTAGTCCTGTCATATGTCTCATTATTGAAGCTGTCTGCATTGACTGAGAATGTCCATGTTCCTGCTGCACCGCTGATACGATGATCCTCTCCCATGGCAATAGCTTCAGAGCCATCTGTGGCTACGATGTCCAGCCACTCTACAACCTCAGCAGAATCGTCATCAAGATACAAGGTCCATGCTCCGTCGGAAACCAATGTAAATCCATGAACCGATACATTCATTCGCGACCATGGTTTTCCCATATCCTGATCGATATCCTTAAGATCGAATCGGAATCTATCCTGATGTGCAATGAGATTCTTCTCTACAGCATCATTGAACGAGTTTGTAGTAAATCTTACGGCTCTGTCCAGGTTTTCGAATGACATATTTTTATCCGGAACAAAAGCCTGTATCTCTGTCGTTCCCTCTCCTTCCATAAGATCGAAGGACATCCATTCAGGAACTGTAGTCTCATCAATCTTCCATGGTCCGGTAGTCTCTATTCTGAATGCAAGAGTATCACCTGCATTTACTGCTTTCAAAGAGTCTATCGACTGGTCAAGTTCAATGAAATCAAATATATACGGATCCTGAGAGAATCTGGCTTCACGGTATGCATCTTCATCAGCAACCGTAAAGAATCTCAGGGTATGATCTGCCCTTTCCAAAGAAGGATTAGGCTTTGTCATTGACAGACGGAGATTATAGACCTTGACAGCACGTCCTTCAATTTCGTCAGGCTGTTCATCAAGAAGTTCCAAAGCTGCTCCATGATCTTCAAGTTCACCGATATTGGATCCTATTGCATTCCAATCCAGCTCAGAAGTAAGAGTAAAGTCACGGTATGTGGTTCCAAGCTCACTGAACGAACCGAGATCAACCTCTTCCCTGGAATCATTCACCATGAAGATAAGGTAATCCTGAGAGATCTTGATTTCTCTCGTGAGATATGCAACTACATCCTGATCCAACACCTTCACATTTCCGTAAACATCTTCCTTGTAAGGAGTGATTGTCAGTTTGACCTCCTTATCCGACGGGTCAAGGTTGTTCTTAAGAGTTGCATACGTGATTGTTTCAGGTTTTAATTCATACCTGAAATCGCTGCCCGGAGTCTTGACACCTTTTTTTTCGTTCTGCTCGAAATCGAATGAGAAATCTTCCCTGTTATCGCATTTTATAGTCCACTGGATATTAGATTTGATGGAAAGCTGCTGATCTGACAGTTGCTGCCAGCCCATCTCAATATCCCTGAACTTGCTCTCGATATCTATCACAGCACGGCTCTGAGTAATAGTAAACTTGTTCAGCACTATACTGCCTGAGACGAATTTGACCGTACAAGTTCTAAATTCATCGCCTGAGGACAAATTCGGATCCACAGTAAAAATAATGTTCTGCGTTCCGGGCTGCTGTGAATCTGAAGGAGACGCACTGACCCAACTTCCGCCACCATCGATCTGGATTTCCCATTTAGAATCAGACGTATAAGCGATATACAGATCATCTCCCAGAGGATGCGCCGCTACCTGATCCTGTATAGGAAGATAAGTCGGCCTGTTATTTATAGAACTCTGGTCGTCGATGCTCTCACACGCTGCCAGAGACAGGCAGAGAAGAGCAACGAAGAAAAGCGGTTTCTGTATGAAATATCTCATAATTTTATTGTCTATCATAAATCAAATCACCAGGTGTTGCCTTAAGGAGCTTATGCATCACAGCATAAACGGTATATATCGAAGCCATGATAATGACGATCACTGCGCACACGGTCTTTCCGCTCCAGAGAGAGAGGTAATCAAATACGCCATCCTTGAGGATTCCGAAGATATGCAGGATTCCCTGAGTAAGCCATGATACTGAGAGAGAGACAGTTATGGCAGCAATGATGATGACGGCCATGATCAGAACATATACGCTGATAAGGTCTCTGTTGCTGATACCGAAGGCCTTGAATGTACCGAGATTTCTCTTGACCTTCTGGAAGTATGACTGAAGAAGGTTGACAATGAAGAGAATGATACATACGATCGCAAAAATGATGATCACCCATGAAAGGATATTTCCCATTGTACTTACCGCATTGAAATTCTCCTTTGCATTGATCTGTGACATCTCGATCTTCACATTGAAGCTTTCACGTACATAACTTTCGAATTCTCTGATCATATCGAGATCCTCGAAATGCACCGAGATGAAAGCCTTCTGAGTAAGAGGATATTCGCTGAACTCATATGCAAATACTCTATGTACGCCTTTATCCCTGTAAGAAGACAAGAGCTTGTCATCGATTGACTTCCATACGTCAAAATTCAGATACTCATCATAACAGTCGATGATCACGAACTTACCCTCCCTGAACGGAATGATCTCAGGTGTATAGAATGCATTCTCATCGACAATCACCTCTGCTGAAGTAAACTCTGCAGCAGCCTCGGCAACAGCATTGCTGAACTTCTCGAAGTCAACGTCTGAAGGTACGAAATAGCTCAGATTACGTGCATAATCTTCCTTGCACAAATTGAAAGGATATGAATAATCGTTACAAGCCTGCTGATAAAAATATGTGCTTGAAATAAGGTCCACGTTACCTGGAAGCCTCTTCACTACAGCCAGAACCGGAACAGGAGCTCTTGCGAATTCCTCATCAACAAGTTCAAAACCATAAACATCGGCACCAGGAGAGTAGCTGACATAGTCGATGAATGTAGGAGTTTTCTCAAAACCTAGCTTCTTCATCACTTCTTCAGTGATTATGACTCCTACTGTATTAGGCGAAACAGTACCAAGGTCACTGACTCTCCAATCTCTTATGATGTTGTCTTCATTGAGGATAGCCTCTACAAGAGAGCTGCTTATATCCTGAAAGAAACGGCACTTGAGATACTGGACGTTGGTCTTCTCCTTGCCGAAGAACATATATGTATATGAATAGTCGGCCTGATAGCTATGGTAATGGTATTTGTTTCTGTTTTCCTCCGAATCGAGAGCATACTCCAATCCGGTGAAATCACCTTCGCCATACTCATTCTTGATGTCCACCCAATTAATGAACGGGTCATCCATCTTGTATGACAGATAGTCGAGACTCGCATTACTGAAGGCTATCGCAAGAAAAGTCGCCGTCATCACTGCAGTAAGAAGCCACAGATTGGAAAAATTCTTTCCAAGCACGACCTTGCCCTCCCTCTTCACAAAAAGACGGAAATAATCGTTCTTCAATACTTCAAACATTTTCATACGCTTCAGATTTTCTTCAGGAACAGTTCAAATTCAGCGGATTCATAAGTCTCCTTGCCATTGCTCCATTCCTTTCTGTCCTGAGAAGGAACAAATATGCAGGTATCATCGATTACACCATAATATGTAACCTCGTCCTTGACGTCCTTCACAGGGCGTGACTCTTTCCTGATCTTTATTATGATGTCAGCGAATGTTGCAGACAGATGCATGTCGTGCGACACGATGATGGCCGAACTTCCGTCAAGTTCGTTAAGCTTGGCCGACAACAGTTCCATAGCTTTCACAGCATTGTCACTGTCAAGGTTACCGGTAGGCTCGTCACCGAAAAGCACAGTGAAATCCGGCAGAATGGCACGTGCAAAGGCAAGCCTCTGCTGCTGTCCTCCGGAAAGTTCCTGAGCCATTCTGACTTCGTCTATGTGTTCCAGTCCCAGATCAGCCAGAACCTTCGCAGCCTTCGCAAACGAATCCGCCTGAGAATATCCCTGAAGCATACGTGTCAGGGCGATGTTCTCATAAGCAGTGAAGTTACGCATAAGGTTGGTGCTCTGGAAAATGAAGTTGAAATGCTTCAATCTGAATTCCGAGAGTTCATCATCACTGTTTCCAGCCCAGAGATTCATAAGATCGACAGGCTTATCGTCATTATCATAGAACATGAACTTAGTACATTCCTGAGGCACAATGGTATTGTTCATGAGTCCCAGCACCTCGAGAATGGTACTCTTTCCGATGCCTGACTCTCCGACAATGAATATCTTTCTTCCCTTCGGAAGCACGAGATTGCGGATTTCAAGGACCACCTTCGAGATGCCCTCACGATAATTCCTGTCGTAAGAGCATCTGAGGTCCTTTATTTCAAATAATTTCTTCATCTGTCTGACAATTCTGTTCAATCAAGATTATGGAAGGTCCTCAACAGGGAGCCAATAATACTTAAGACCGTTGAATGTACGTGTATATTTATACTGCTGTGCCTTAAGACGCTGCAGCATAGAGAACTTACGCTTGAAGTCGCTCACAAGGCTTGCATATTCAGTATGCGATACTGCCTGAGGAGAAGCGATCTCCATGATGGTATATCCCTTGAGGGCTCCGGCAGCCTCATTAAGACCTGCAACGGTAGCCATGACTTCCTTATATCCCATCTGATTCATTCTCTCGTCTGTAATATCCGGTACCATAGACTGGATCAGAGCCTTCATAGCCCTTACATATGGCTCACGGTTGTTGGTCTGGATCACAGCTGCATCGTTTACCGGAGCAAGACGCTCGATAAGCGCATTGAGCTCATCTGAAGAAATGAATACTACAGGCTTGAAGAATGAGCGGCCTGACTTGTGGACCTTGCGTGAGAATCCTTTGAAAGTCATGAGTGAATTTGCCTTCTTGATCTGCTCATACTTCTCGACACCGAGCTTCTGCTTCAGGTACTCCTCATCGATATCCACAGTACCAGCCATACGGTTTGCATTAAATCCGCCGGCATTGAGGGAAGCGAGAAGGTCGATCTGGTATTTTACTGACTCCGAGCAATACATGATCGCATCCTGCATAAGGCTGGAAAGCTTATTAAGCTGCATCTCCTGACCTGCGAGAGGGAAGCTGTGGGATCCTACATAAAGATTACTCTTCTTGTCATTGACAAGCTTGTAGCCGTCCTTTACTTCTGAGATCTGCACCTTCATAGCCTCGCTGAGTCGTGTATATTTCTTCTCGAGGCTTGACTTCATCAGATAAACCATCTGGTTATTGAAACGTCCGAATGCATCTTCAGAACCATTACGCACCTGGAAGCCCATGATATGTACATTCTTATCCACGAGCTTGGCAACGATGTCATCTCTGTTGATCTTGGTATCTTCAGGGTCATTACCGCAGTCACCTACCACAAGAAGAAGGTTACTCTGGTCTGGTTTGAAACCTATACGGTCAAGAGCGACATTGATTCCCTCATACATAGCCTCTTCCAAAGTTCTGTCGCTTCTAGAGCTCTTGATTCCATACTTTCCTCCGTTATCAAGGAATGTATCGAGATTAGGGTTGTCCGGCCTGGTAAGAGTAAACAACTCTGTAAGGAACTCACCGTCACCATAGTCACGGTAAATGACGACTCCTACCTTCACATTATACTTGTTTTCGAAGAATTTGCGTCCTTCCTTGATAGCCTCCTTTACAGCAGGATAGAACTGCTCCATAGATGAAGTTCCGTCTATCACGATACCGATGTTGATATTGGTCATCTCCCTGAGCTTCTGCTCCGAGTAACCGAGAGGGCTTCCACCATCAAGATCCTTGAGATCCTCGCCGAGCTCTACAGGCTCTCCTCCCGGAGTTCCGAATGTAGAACAATTGTAAAGCACTTCTGTACCATCATCAAGAAGAGGGAATCTCAAGTCATCAGGATTCATTCTATAAAGATGCTTGTCGTATTTTGCAGACTGCTTGCGTGCGAAAGGAATGGTAGTGACGCAGTTGTCAAGATCTTCCTTGTCATAGATGTTCACCTTTACATTCTCATCAGCGAAATACTCTACATCCTTATGGCTCCATGTAGGCTCGATACATGATCTCTGGTTCCATGCTACATATGACTGCTCTGCTACCCAGCCGGCAAGCATCTTGTCCGAACGGCCTTCCAAAGTATGGGTTCTTGCGAGAAGAGCGAGGTTTCCTTCGCGCTTCATCACGAAATAGAAGTTCATATCTGTAGTAAGGCGGTTGAACTTGGTCTTGTTCGTAGGGTTGCGGTACATCTTTCCAAGGTCAGCTCCAGCCTCTTCGTCGAGGTTTACGCAAAGCAGAGCCTTGTTGTAGATGCCGGCGTCATTTGCCGGGCATGAATGCCAGATAAGGAGATGCTTCATCGGGATCCAGCCCTTGCACTCCGCATACTGCGAAATCATAGGATAAGCGATATCCGACTGAGGCTCTGAATATACAAGAGCGCAACCGTTCTTGATCTGAGCTATTCGGAGCTGCTCGTTGAGAGCGAGAGTCTTGTATCTGGTCGATCCGCCAGGAGTAGTATAGGTGACATTATCATCCCTGTCACTATACACAACCCAGAAAGTCATGTTTCTCGGTGCCTTCGACTGTCCGAAATCCGAAGATCTTTCCAAAGCAGATGCCTGCTTCTCAGAAAGCACTACGTTAGAAAGAAGGACATCCGGATAGAACACCTGACATTTGTCCGGAAGCTTCGGCTGAGCGAAAGCCATTGAAACTCCGGACAGGATTAAAGAAAAAAGGAAAACGATTCTTTTCATATCTCTTATTTAATAATTTCAAATCAATACTGCTGAAGCATGAAGCCCATGTTCCTGCAAAGATTCTTTGTTCCGAAAGGGTACTTGCGGCTTACCTCAAGTCCGTCTCCTTCCGCATGCCATACCTGAGTGGTCACATAACCCTGATACTGATCCAGTTCCAGATTGAAATATAATGAAGCAATAAGTTTCTCATTGTACTGGAACTGCCAGAAATCAGGATTGACATACCAGCAGAAAAGTACTGAAGAGTATGTCGGCCTGCCGTTCTGATCTATGAAATCATGCTCATTTATGAGCTCGATGATCTTCGCATAGTCGATATCGGCATATATCTCATGGGCAGATTTCAATCTCAGCTCACTGATGATGTTCTTGAATTCATCCCTGTTATCTCCAGGAAGATTGACCTTCACGACCATAGGTTCGTCATAATTCGGCAGATAGAAGATCACAGCAAAGTCCTCATAGCTCAACGCAGTTTCATAGACCTGCTCCAAACGGCTGCAGAGGTCTCCTACCGGAGTGGTCCTGTCATGGGCTATATAATAGAATTCAAGAGACTGGGTCTGCGCAGATCCCAGGATCGGCAGAGCCAGCAGCAGAATGATATATGCTAATCTTCTCATGACTAATAATTAACCCTGATCACAAGTTTATTCAATCTGCCCTGACCGTCATAGCCGAGATTTTCGACAGTAGCAGAACTCCAGATACCGTTCTGAGTCTTTGTACAGATGTCAGCAATAGTAGAAACTCCTCTTTCACCATCATTTGCTCCGTTTACGGTAATGGCCAGAGATTTGGAAATCCTATGGCCGAAATTCTTCGGAGCTGCGTCAAAATTCTTCGCTACATTGAAAAGATTCTCGAGCTCAGCCTTTGTTACCTTTTCGTATGAAACCGGCTGAACGAAACCTTTGACAGGCATTACTTCAGAATATTCTTTTGTCTTGTAATTCTGAACCCTCAGATAATATGTCTGGGAAGGTACTGGAGCCAATCCTGAAAAGTTTCCTTCCAGATCATTGGCTACAGGCTCGGTCGCACATGCCTCATCAGCATAAAGGCTAAAGAAAAGCACATCACCAGACTCCACAGAAGCAACAGCGTTGAAGCTGTATTTTCCGTCAGTGCCACGAACAGGAGACGAAACTTCCATGATCACAGGCACTGTCGAGACAACTACAGGTTCCGTAACCTGCTCCACGACAGGCTCAGGCTGTTTCTGAACTTCATTACCGTCACCAAGAACTGTTTCACCAATAAAATAGCCGGCTGCTCCGCTGATTACGAAGACAACGCCAAGCAATACTGTCTGTATATTCTTATTCATAATTACATTTTGAATTTAAAACCACCTGAAACCCACAAACCTTCTCTTCTGAATTTTGCTCCGCTGATCAAAGAATGGACATGTATGTCCTCATTATCTACTGGATCATAGATGATCGGCAGATGCTTGTTTTTCTCAAAATAAGCGTTGGTCTCCGACGAATATATCATGTCTGATTCGCTCAACAGGCCTAGACCATATTCATATCCCACACGCAGCATGAGATACCATTTGCGCTTGACCAGATTGATATCGAGGCCGATATTGCCGACCGCACTCAATCCCTCTGTCTTACCTAAGCCGATATTTGTTCTTTTATATCCGTTGCTTTCGACAAAAGCAACCGGATAAGTCGCTAATGAAGATCTCTGCGTTCCATTGCCATTGACCGACACATTGGTAGAATATGTTACGGAATAAGGAGGTAGCCTTTCCGGATCCACATTCTGGACAGCCAGATTCCAATAAGCCTTCACACCGACATCCCATGACAGAAGCACATGCCTTCCGAGCCTATGCTCCATCTCCATATATACAGGGACAAAGATGTCCATGTACCTCACATTCTCATGAGCATCGGTTATTTTGTAAGTGACATCTACATTGTCAAAGTAACCTGTAACATTATTATAACTGCTTGTTGCATATGAATAGCTTATAGGGCTCTTAAGGCTGAAATTCAGTTCACTCATACACAATCCGACACCGGTATAGAAACCCATCTTGGTCCTACGACCGAATGGGAATGCAAAGCCGATGTCCCAGCCTGCTTCCATGGCCTTTGAAGAAGCATTGACATAATCCTTGTTTGCATCAGGCATGCTGATCTGATAGATTCCCTCCGGAGCATAATTATAACGAAGCTTCATACGTGCCTTCCTTCGCTTGAAGTTGTACGACACGACATCGTAATTGAAGCCACTCGCCAATGTATCGGCAATCACGGCCATATCGATATCATACACTTCTGCATTGCCGTTCGGAAGTATCGCCTGGCCGAATTCATTATAATCTACAGTAGCTCCCTTCAGCTTCAAAGTCGAGAAATGCTTCATGTAACGATCGCTCGGATTCTCGACCTCGTTAACTATAAGGAATCTTCCTTCAGGGAATTTCTTGTCGCCCTTGATTTTTCCTTCAATCGATTCGATAAGGCAGACATCCCTCTCCTGATCATAGGAAAGATGCATGGTCATATCGAATTCGGTATCATGATAATCCTCAACGGAAAACATGTATCCGTTCTTATCGATATATGACAGGCTCTTGCTGAAGGTTACGGGTATGTGCCAGATACCGTCGGAATAAGTCATTCTTCCTTTGCTTACATCTCTGATGACTGTCGTTACATTCGAAGCATACTCTCTCAGCATGGAGACATACTCTGATACCGGTACGGTCTTAAGATAGGACGGTGCTCCTATCATATCACAGAATACTCCCGTTTCGCCTTCCTTGGCAAAAAGGCTCTGAAAGTAGTAGCTGGCATCATCGTCGTACAAAGTAGCAAGGCGCTCATATTCCTCGACCACAGTAAGGACCTTGGAATTGATATGGCGTCTCTCGCTGTTTGTCAGACTCTGAGCCGCAGCCGACAAAGGAAGCAGGAAAATGACTATATTCAATATTATATACAGTCTCCTCATGATTCTAGATAAAGTAATTCAGGATAAAGCCTACGACAAGTCCGGCAAGAGCTACTCCAAGCCATACGATAGGGCCGTAACCCTTCTCCTGGGCAGGAGTCTGTACCTGCTGACCGAACGGTGAATCATTCACCTGAGGGGCAGCGGGAGCAGCGGGAGCAGCGGGAGCGGCAGCATTTGCAATGACTGTCTGCTTCATGGCAGCACCCTTTCTTGCAGGAGCTGCAGGTTCTGCAACCGGTGCAGGTACCTGTTCCTGAACTGCAGGAGCTGGTGCCGGTGTTTCTGTTACTGGCGGTTCATAATTTGCGATCCACACTGGTCTAGGTGAATCTCCATTGATTGTCTTTGCTGCAAAATCTGCAAGCTGAGCTGCTGTAGGGCGCTCCCATGGTGCCTTTGCCATACATGACTGGCATACCATGTTCAATGTCTCTGAAAATTCTTCAGGAAGTTCAGGGATATCAGCACCCTGCTTCAAGAGGCTTCCTCCCATTCCGCAGAACGGAAGTTCACCTGTAGCAAGTTCGAAGATAGATACACCCAATGACCAGATGTCACTGGCCTTTACAGCCTGATACTGCTTGCTGAAACGCTCAGGACCCATATATGAGATGGCACCTGCCGAATTGAGGGACGTACCACTCTTGCGAAGTGTAGCACGAAGCTGCTTGCTGATACCGAAGTCAGTCACGACAAAGTCCCCGTTCTTAAGGATAAGGATATTGTCAGGCTTGATATCCTGATGGATGATAGGTGGCTGCTTCGAATGGAGATATGCCAGTCCGGAAGCCACATCCCTTATGAATCTCCAGAGATCTTCCTCGCTCATCTGGCCGGCATACTTGGTTACGGAACCATCCGGGCAGTAAGGCATTACAAGATAAGGCCTCTTGTCCTCCGAATTCACTCCGAGATAGTTTGCATGCAGAAGATTGGTGTGGTTGAGTTCGAAGGAAATCTGGAACTCCTTCTTGAATTCCTGAAGACCTTTCTCATCCATAGAGACATAGACCTTGATGGCTACCTCGAGATCCGTAGCCTTATCCACTGCTACCCATACCTCTCCAAAGGTGCCGCTGCCGATGAAGCGCTCAAGCTGATAACGATTATCAAGTAAGTATCCTTCAGAATATTTCATGTTACAATGAGATTGTTTTCAGGTTATTAAGATCGAATGTTATACTGTTTCCATCAATTGATATCACACCAAGGAAATATCCGGCGACAGCAATGAGGACAAGTATCAATATGATAGCGATTAGTATTTTCAAAGCAAGGCGGAAACCGTTGCGGTCCGCGGTCTTCTCTGTATCCCTGCCAGGCTTGTTCTTTCTAGTTGCCTGCAATGGAGTCACTGTGCTTGTGAGCTCCTCCTCCTTCACGCTCATGCATTCGAAGAGGGCGATGGTGATATTGTCATATCCGCCCGCTTCCAGAGCCGCATTGAAAAGAGCATTCTTATACTCTTCGATGCTTGTATGCTCCTTCATCATGACATCGAGGATCTCCTCGTCCCTGACAAGGCCGCAAAGTCCGTCGGTGCAGAGAATGAGATAGTCTCCGGCAGAAATTCCCTTGCAGATATAGTCCGGCTGGGCCTTTGCCGGTGAATCACCGAGGCTGCGTGTAATGATATTGCTGTTCGGGTGATCGAATGCCAGTTCCGGATCCAATTTACCCGTATCGACCAGTTCCTGCACATAGGAATGGTCATTGCTGAGTCTGCTCAATCCTGACTGACGGTTGAACAGATAAGCTCTTGAATCGCCGCACCAAGCTACATGTGCGACATTTCCGACCACCCATACAAGTACGATAGTCGTACCCATACCGGAAGTGGAAGGGTCTTCCTTCACCTTCTTCTTTATCAGCGCATCGGCAGTAGTGATGGCTTTCTTAAGGAAAGCCTCTATATGGTTGCTGCAGTCCGATATAGTTGAGAAATCCTTTACCTGCGTAAAAGTTTCACGTATGCTGTTGACAGCCAGCTCAGAGGCCACTTCTCCGGCATTCATACCGCCCATGCCATCAGCCACAACCATGACGCAGCCATGCTCTCCGAGAGCTATGACTTCATCCGTCCCGCTGGGAGCAAACCAATTGTCCGGTTTTGCAAGATCCGGAGTAACGATGAAATTGTCTTCGTTGTTGTCGCGGACCAGACCGACATTGGTCGCAACTGTCATCTTGAAGGTAATGTCAGACATAAAAAATGTTGAAAGTTATTAAACATAGTATGGTGGCAGCCTTGAAACTGCCACCATACGGTTGATATTTCAGTCGAGTTTGATATTAGTCAAGCTCCTGGCCATAATCCTGATAGAAGGTTCTTGTTCCCTCGATCACCTTAGCCTTCTTGTACTCAGCCTCAGTCTGAGTGATCTTATGATCAAGCTTGCGGATAGCGTTTGTTACAGTGATAGAGTTCTGCTTTGCATGGCTGTTGTAGAACTTGATGATGTTCATCTGCTCCTTAACCTCATAAAGGTCTTCGATAGTCTTGCACGCGAGATATGCCTCGTTTGCACAGTCAACGAGATAGTTGAGGATCTCGATCTGGTTAGTCTTATTAGCCTTCTTGAACTGCTTGAAAGAAGCATCAAGGTGGCTCTGCTCTGGAGTGATCACAACGTCTTTACGAAGCTGAGCGAAAGACTCAGAAGCGAACATGCAAGCTACGATAGCTGTTGCAAGAATAGTGATAATCTTTTTCATGATAAAGTAATTATTAGTGTTAATTATAAATGCTTGTTTTGATTAGAAGAGTACGAGCTGGTCATTGGTTTCAGGAACTTCCTCACCACCCTCGAGAGCTGGCTTGTCCTTCTTACCACGGTTGATGATGTCATTGAGAGCATCCTTCTCCTTAGCCTGCTGAGCTTCCTCAACCTTCTTAGCCTCAGCTTCCTTCAGCTTGTTCTCGAGCTCCTGGATCTTAGCCTGAGCATCCTCTACATTCTGACCTGCTGCCGCTGCTACATCAGCTGCATTCTTAAGCTCCTCATTGAGGTTCTGTGCGCTCTGGAGAAGAGCCTCACGCTCTGCGCGAGCTGCCTCAAGCTTCTGCTGTACACGTGCGCGCTCTGCTGCTGACTGAGTCTGAGTTGCCTCAAGCTCGTCGTTGAGAGCATCGATAAGCTCGTCGCTGGCAGTAAGATCCTGCTGTACCTGCTCGATCTGCTCCTGCTTGCTCTGAAGCTCTGCATCATACTTCTTAGCCTGAAGAACGTTCCATGTTACAAGACCTGCAATAGCAAGGATAAGGATAATAGCCATGATCCAAAGTGCACGCTTGTAAGGACGGAGAGCCTGCTGACGGAAGAGGCTGAGACGCTCAGTCATTCCGATGCTGCTTACAAGGCTCTGCTTGCCCTGAGGAATGATGAAGCCCATAAGAGGACCCTTAGATGAAAGACGGATCTCGTCACCTGAGTTAAGGATCTTCTCACCCTGGATAGCCTCACCGT
>JAZLAS010000024.1:0-48224 GCA_045613365.1 Candidatus Cryptobacteroides sp. | reverse complement strand
GATGTGGCTAACCTTGGCCACGCAGACGATATCGTCAATGTAAAGACAGGATACGCTGTCAACTACCTTATCCCACAGGGTTTCGCAATCATGGCAACTCCTTCTGCAAAGAAGGTACACGCTGAGAACCTTCGTCAGAGGGCTCACAAGATCGCTAAGTTCGTTGGCGATGCTGAGGCTCTTGCAGCTAAGCTTGCAGAGACTACAGTACAGGTTGCTGTAAAGGTAAGCGAGTCAGGAAAGATCTACGGTTCAGTAACTACAGCTCAGCTTGCTGAGGCTCTTGCAGCAGTAGGAATCGAGGTTGACAAGAAGGACATCACTGTTGAGGCAGCTAAGGAGCTCGGTACATACGAGGCTACAGTAAAGTGCTACCGCGACGTGAAGGGTACTTTCAAGTATGAGATCGTAGCTGAGTAATTTCAGCAGACTTATAAATATCAAGAGTCCGGCTAAGATTTTAGCCGGACTCTTATTTTATTCTGATGCTTTTAGTCGAAAATGTTATGGATATGTACGTATGCTGAACCTGTGCTGTCAGCCAGAGAGTAGTCGATAGCTACTGTAGGGCCAGCTCCTGACTCATCAAGATATTCATTCACGATCTCCACTCCTCCGCTCTTGCATCTGAAGGATCCGTTTTCGTCTAGGCTCAAGAGGTAGTATTTTACATCAGGCACAAATAAGTTTGGTCTTTCCGTATCTGTCAGAACGTTGAAGTAAAGGTAGTTCATCAGCTTCCTATGCATACAGTCAGCTTCTGCTAGCAACAACCTTACATTACCGTATGTAATCGATTTGACGACAGCTTTTCCGTCTGCTAGATTCATCATGAATTCCGAAGTCTCCGGACTATCCTGGAGTGTTTCCCTGCGTCTGATATCCACACTTGAGTATATGCACCCGCAGAATCTGTCCATATCCTTTCTTCCTGTCAGTTCTCCAAAATCACAGCCGAAGTGTGCCAGCCCTATCTGGCTGAGTTCTTCTAAACTGTAATATGAAATGTAAGGGCTATCCTTTCTGCCTCCGGAATACTCTTCTTCATCGGTTTCCACCTGACCAGGAGCGATCCCATCTTCTTCATATATCCTTATCATGTCTATGCCTTCGGCTTCTTTTCCGACCACAGAACCAAGCTTGAGAGACTTTCTTACGGATGGGGCAGGGAAGAGTGTCCTGAACAGGGCCTCAGATGAACCGGCGGTAATCAGGGTGTCATGCACTATGTATGAAGGAGGCATATCGGTCATGACGAATGTCCTCAAGTCCTCGAATGCCTTCTTTATTCCAGCATAGGCCTTTTCATTGAAATCATAGACATAGTAAACTCCCTTGCTGTCGTTAAGGGGATTCAGCGAGCATGGACTGTAAGGTATGCTCGTGTCCTCGAAAAGGAATCTTTCCTTGCCGTCCACCACTATTTCAGCTTCATCAAAAAAATGGTTCGTGTAGGTATATTCGCTTCCGAAGTCATGTTTCCATAGCCCGTTTCCCTTTTCCAGCCTGATAGTATCCGGCTCCTCACTCCAGCATGGATCCTTAACGATCAGCTCTATGTCGTGTGAACTTCTGTTCATGAAAACCAGCTGTACGATCTGTACGTTGCTGTCGTCAAGACCTCCGATGTAGCCTTGGCAGCCATTCAGCAATATGCTGAGCATCAATAATATATATATGCTGTGTTTCATGTCCTACTCCTTGTCTATTTCAATCCATTCGGAATGATTCTTCGAATATGCACAGAAATATCCGCACCCTTTCATTACATTGCAGTAAGCGAATGACGGTGAGGAAAAGCCTGTATAAGAGAATGGGTTATATGAGGAATCGTATTCCGCATACAGATGATAGTACATTTCCCTCGACAGCTTGAACAGACGCAGGCGTATCGCTAGTTCTGATTTTTCAGATGACGTACCTGATGTCGTATATATGACTTCGTATGTATCGTCAGCATGGTCTTCGTCTGCCCATATATATATCGCGCCGTCACCAAAGTAGCATACAGCGGGGGCGTATGCGAAGTGGTCCAGGCTCAAATCATTATGATCGTTTGGAGGTGAGGCGTATCCATAAAAGATAAGAGGCTCATGTCCCGGATGTACTGTGACTGTCCTTCGGGTCTCTATTGAGATTCCATAATAGTCCTTGCTGTCTTTGTCGTCTTTGTAATCGATCGATATGCAGTTGTCTCCGTATTCATCCTTGTATGTCCTGTATGTGAATTCAGGGAAAAGACCGGGTATGCTGGTCGTAGCAACGGCAGTCTCAAGCCCATCAGCGCTGAATGTAAGCTCCAGATTATCTCCCTCCTTGAATTCTTCGCATTGCAGGTTTATTCCGTAGTCTGCTATCTCTTTCGATGAAGCTTCGACTTCCTTGCCGTTTCTTTTCAATGAATATGACGGCGAAACGAGGCTCATGTCGGCTTTACCGGCAGACTGGACCGGGACAGCCTTATAGACATCTATGGTTGTAAGTGAGTCTGCGCATATGTATGCCTTCATGCACAGGCATGGCTTCAGGCCATTGTCTTCTATGTCGAAAGTGTATCTGCATCCTGTAAGTGACGCTATGCAAAGCAGGAGAAGACAGATCTTATGTGTTGCGTTCATATCCTAGAATTTGAGAGTGTAGCTGAATGATGGGAGTATCGGAATGATTCCGAAAGCTTCTCCGATGAAATTGAATCCATACAGATTGTCTTTTGTGAACTCGTAGTCTGCATCAATGTAGCTGATGAACGGGTTCATGTGGCAGTAAACATTGTAGATGCTCAGATTCCATATGCTCTCGTTTCCTCGTTTTGTGGTTTTCATGAAATTGAAGCCGACGTCAAGCCTGTGATAATCAGGCAGCTTGATGTTGTTCGGCATGGTGTAGAATGTTTCTGGCCATACTCCTATTTCGTCCGGTGCCAGAGATTGGGCTTCCGCTGTTATGTAACCTCCGCTATGGAAGTTCCAGCTGCCATATACTTCACATCTCTTGCCCAGTTTCCTTGTCGCTGTCAGTGTCAGTTTGTGTCTGTTGTCATTTCTGTCCCTATACCAGTCAGGATAGAATTCTTCGAAATATCTCTGGCTCCATGACAGGGTATAATATGCTGCAAGTGAGGTCTTTTCGTCTGACCATTCAAGTTCGCTCTCAATTCCCCATGAGCGTCCCTTGCCGGTGACCATGGCCTCCTCCCATAGGTGTATAGGTGGATATATGCCCCATTTGCCACGGAACTCCAGAAGATTGTCCATTGTCTTGAAGTAACCCTCAGCACCGAATCTTATATTATGGGGAAGATTGCTGTATATGCCGCCGGAGACCTGTCTGGAACGTCCTGGAGCAATCTTGCTGGTGGACGGCATCCAGAAATTGGTCGGAAGCTGAAGATAGTTGGAAGCGATCTGGTGGTCATTCTGCACCATCTCGCTGTATGACAGCTTCAGTGATGTGTTGTCGGTCAATCCGAATCTCAGTGCAGCACGTGGCTGAATGCTATGATATGCTGCCCCTTCTGCCAATATTACAGAGTACCTCAGTCCTATGTTTGAAGTCAACCTGTCTGTAAATGCTATCTCATCTTCTATGTAGGCTGACGGTTCGTATGTCTGTCTTTTGTCGTTTCCCTTGAGGTGCTGATCGACAATGACATTGCCGTTATCTGACGCCTTCCTGTCGGTGTAGTAGTCAGGTGAATATATGTGATACTGGAATCCTGCTCCATATCTTATGTGGTGCTTCTCTCCAGCTCTGAGGCTGAAGTCGGCCTTAAAACCCACATCTGAGGTTCTGGAGCGGTTCTCTCCGTATTTATATGTGCTGTTCAGGATTTCTTCCAGAGCTCCTTCCTTAATTTCTTCTTTAAATGAGAACAAGGAACTGTACTTGCTGAAATAGGCCTTGAGCGCCAGTTCGTGTTCTTCTGAAATTCCGTAGTGCCAGTTGACCTGGCTGACAAAGTTGCCCCATTCCAGTCCTATTGCCGCATCATTATAGTAGGCTTTTTCCAGTTTGGTGCCGTAGTCATATTCCTCATATCCTTCTCCGGAGATGAATTTAGCTGCATCCCTTCCGCCATAAAGATCGAGGGATAGTTTGCTTTTTTCTGAAAACTTGTGGGTGAGCTTGGCATTCATGTCCCAGAATGCATACTTTATCCTGAAATTTCTTTCCTGATTCCTGCTGATTATGAGGCTTATCGGCTCGGTGATCAAATCCAGCCAGCTTCGCCTCAATCCTATATTGAAGGAGGTCTTGCCCTTTACTATCGGACCTTCGAATTGGAACCTTCCGTCCAGCAGCCCTATGGAAAAGAGACCATGATAATTTTCATAGTCACCGTCTCTGGTCCTGACGTCAACGACAGATGACAGCCTGCCACCATATCTTGCAGGAAAGCCGCTCTTATAGAAGTCAAGCGACTCCACGACATCCGTATTGAATGATGAGAACAGACCGAGAAGATGACTCACCTGATATAAGGAGACCCCATCCAGTAGGTAAAGGTTGTCTGCGCCGTCTCCACCTCTCACATACATTCCTGAAAGAAGTTCCGTACCGGTGGCGACTCCCGGAAGCTGCTGCAGTGTCTTGATCACGTCAGGAGAACTCAATACAGCAAATCCCATATCAAACTTTTTCTTGTCCAGTCTCTTGAATCCGGTCTGAGTAATGTTGCGGTCCTTTCCCGTCAAGGCCGTTATCCTTGATTCGTTCAAGGTATCACGCTGCTCCTCTATGAAGATGGTGTAGTCCTTGGGTTTGCGTTTCCTGTCCTTATGTGTCAGGATAATATATCTCTTGTGGACCTCCCAACCGATGTCGGTGTCCTTGAACAACGTTTCAAGACATTCCTCAAGCGTCTGGCTTTCAGGGTCCGGCTTTGCGTCTGTCGGTACGTCCAGTGATATGGAGGAGTCATAGATGAAGTTCATATTGAAAAGCAGATGTATCTTCTCCATCTGTTCCTTTATGGTAGGCAGATCCTCCTTTTTCCCAGGTGCCTCAAACACGGCCGCCGTCATCAGCACAATGAGAAATGTAATCTTGTAAAACAATTTCATAAAATCAGTTCAGCTGTAATTCCGCCTATAAGACGTACCTCCTCTCCAAAACTACCATTCGAAGATAAGAAAAAAGGATGACTTTTCATGTCATCCTTTTTTCGCATTATTTGTTTTCTGTCTTTTCTTTCTTTTCCTCTTCAACGGTTGGAGCTGACTCCTTGTATTTGAAGCGGCGGATCTTCTGGGTCGCTGTCTTTTCGAACGGCTCCTTCATGACCTCTACTGAACTTACCTGCGAGGCCTTGCTTACACTCTTGTTTGTAAGCTTGAGCAGCTTGGCCTTCCATGCATTGAGCTTTTCATAAAGCTTGTCTTCGCTTTCCTTGTTCCACTCGACAAAGTTTTCGTTAGGCTGCACAAGGGCTACAAGCTTTCCTTCACGTTCTACTACGATAGATTCGCTTACGCCCTCAAGGTTGTTGATCACATTCTCGATCTCCTCCGGATAGATGTTCTCTCCAGAAGGGCCGAGGATCATATTGCTGTTACGTCCCTTGATGAAATAACGTCCTTTTTCGTCCTGGATAGCTATGTCGCTTGTACGGAACCAGCCGTCCTCCGTGAATACGCTCTTTGTACGCTCCGGATCCTTGTAGTAGCCGAGCATTACGTTCGGACCTTTTGCGACAACTTCTCCTTCACCGGTCTCCGGATTCACATTGTGGAGCTTGAGCTTGACATTATAGACAGGGTATCCGAACGAACCGACAGCCCTCCAGCCATGCATTGCATATCCGAGCAATGGGGAGGTCTCTGTAAGGCCGTATCCGATCGCATATGGGAAGTTTGCCTTGAGCAGGAAGTTCTCTACTTCAGGATCAAGCTTGGCACCTCCGATACCGTAGAATGAAATCTTTCCTCCGAATGTCTTCTTGAGCTTCATTCCGATGATCTTGCACATGAGTCCGTTCATGTGCTCGTTCATCCAGGTCAGGGTACGGCTCTTCTTTATTGTAGGAAGCACGCTGCCTTTATAGACCTTTTCGATGATAAGCGGAACTGTAAGCATTGTTGTCGGCTTTACGATAGGCAGAGCCTTGAGAAGCAGTGAGGCTACAGGCGGCTTAGGCAGATAATAGACTGTCGCACCGCAATACATCGGGTAAAGCATGCTGAGGGTCATCTCAAGAGTGTGTGCCATAGGAAGCACCGAGAGCCATCTGTCCTTTTCCGTCCTTTTGCATGAGTGATAGCATGTGATCACGTTGGAAGCAAGGTTCCTGTGAGTGAGCACCACGCCTTTTGCACTTCCTGTAGTGCCGGAGGTATAGATGATGGTCGCGATGTCATCAGGGGTAGGAACTGTTGTCCTTCCGTCGCATGTGAACTTTTCATCATTAGCCTGGATCACCTCGAAAGTGTCGATGTCTATGACGAGGGTCATCTTGTCACGACAAGTCTGATTGACCTTCTGAGCCAGCTTCTGTGATACGAAGATCACCTTGCTCTCTGAATGCTCAAGGATGTTTGATACTTCATTTTCTGAACTGTCTGGGAGTATCGGAATCGCTATTCTTCCGAACGGAACTATGCTGAAGAATGCAACAGACCAGTTCGGCATGCTCTGCGAAAGGATAGCTACCTTGTCGCCGGCTCCGATTCCATATTGTGTCAGCTTCTTTGAGAGGCTGTCACATGCAGCTTTGAATGAATTGTATGTATAACCACCTTCTTTGGTATCATACCATTGTGTGTACTGTTTCTTTGAGTACACAGTGGTCGCATACTCGTACAGCTTGGCGAGGGTATCGACATATTTTTCCCTCATCCTCTGCATACGCTTGTACAATTGAATCATAATATTTAGGTTTAGTGAGTGATGTACATTTCAGGATGCTTTCCGACGAGATGCATCTCTTCGTAAAGCGCCTGTATCCTAGCCATATCAGCCTTGGCATCGTCTGTCAGCTCGACTTTATGTCCTCTGCTGATACGTTTTGTTCCCCAATCGAAATACCCCATGTAAACAGGACAGCCCACTTCGCGTGCTATAGTGTGGAAACCGGTCTTCCATCGTTTTACCGGCTGGCGTGTTCCTTCCGGAGCAAGAGCGAGATGGACTGTCTTCTTAGCCTTCATTTCCTTGATGACGCTGAGAACTACGTTGCTTCCTCTCTTTCTATCGACAGGAATACCTCCGAGCTTTCTGAGAAGCCAGCCGAGAGGACCCCAGAACAGCTCTCCCTTGACCATGCAATATGGTTTTCCTCCTACAGAGGTATAATAAAGGTATGAAATCACGAAGTCCCAGATAGATGTATGAGGGACACCGAGAATTATGCACTTGTCTTCAGGGGCTACCGGGTCAACTGCAGTCCAACCCAATGTGCGGAGCAGCCATCCGCAGAATTTTCTCCACATAGCGTCTGTCATTATGAGGCCCGAGGGCCGTGATGATTAAATGTTTACGTCTTCCAATTCCTGTGCTGTACGCAGGTTCTGGACGATGAATTCCTGTCTTTCAGTGGTATTCTTGCCCATATAGAACTCCATGATGTCAGCAAGAGGCTCTTCGTCGCTGAGCCTTACCTTGTCAAGACGCATGTCCTTTCCGATGAAGCCTGTGAACTCGTCCCAGGAAATCTCTCCGAGACCTTTGAAACGTGTGATCTCGACCTTTGTCTTGAGTTCCTTGATCGCTGCCTCCTTCTCTTCGGCATTGTAGCAGTAGCGTACAGTATTCTTGTTCTTGACTCTGAAAAGTGGGGTCTGAAGGATATATACATGGCCTCTTCTGATGAGGTCAGGGTGGTATTTCATGAAGAATGTCAGTACGAGCATTCGGATATGCATTCCGTCGTCATCGGCATCGGTTGCAACGATGATCTTGTTGTATCTGAGGTCTTCTATGTCCTCCTCAAGTCCAAGGGCGTTGATCAGGAGATTGAGCTCTTCGTTTTCCGCTATCTTCTTGCGGCTCTCCTTGTAGCTGTTTATAGGTTTTCCTCGAAGGGAGAATACTGCCTGAGTCTCTGCGTTTCGTGCCTTTGTGATGGTTCCGCTGGCAGAGTCTCCCTCAGTGATGAATATGCTGGTAAGTTCACGAAGCTCCTCCTTTGCAGCAGGAAGCTTGTCCTTATAATGGTATTTGCAGTCTCTGAGCTTTTTGTTGTAAACGCTTGAACGCTTGTTACGCTCCTTGGTCTTCTTCTGGATAGAAGAAATTTCCTGACGCTCCTTTTCAGAAGAAACGATCTTTTCCTGAAGGGCTGGGATTATCTCCTTGTGCATGTGGAGGTAATTGTCAAGATTTGTCTTGACGAAGTCGTTGACAAAACTTCGGATAGTCGGTCCGATGTCATAGCTTCGCGTACCGTCCTCGTTCTCTATCTCCGTGTTCCACATGTATGTCGATCCGAGCTTGGTCTTGGCCTGGTTCGCGAAGATAGGCTCCTGGATCTGGATGCTGATGGCTCCGATTATGCCCTGACGGATATCCTGCGGGTCGAAGTCCTTCTTCGAATAGGTCTTGAAGAATTCCTTGAGGGTCTTGGAAACAGCCTCTCTGACGGCAGCAAGGTGAGTTCCTCCGTCGCGTGTGTTCTGTCCGTTGACGAATGATGTGATGTTCTCGCCATAGCTGCTGCCATGGGTGATTACAATCTCTATATCCTCTCCGGAAATATGGATAGGTGCATAGAACGGCTCCTCGGACATCTTTTCGTTGATCAGGTCAAGAAGACCGTTCTCAGATTTGTATGCGGTTCCGTTGAGGTTGAGTGTCAGACCCTTTTTCAGATATGAATAGTGCTTGATCATCGACTCTACGAACTCGATGTTGTATGAGTATCCTACGAAAAGATTGTCGTCAGGAATGAACTTCACGAACGTTCCGTTCTTTTCCTTTGTCTCCTTCATTCCGTCAGTCACGTGCTTGCCGGCGCTGAATTCTGCAAATGAGCACATTCCGTCGCGGTATGCCTCTACATAAAAGTGTGAAGAAAGGGCATTGACCGCCTTGAGACCCACACCGTTCAGACCCACAGACTTCTTGTAGCCTTTTGAGTCATATTTACCTCCTGTATTGAGGATGCTGACAGCCTTGACCACTGAATTGAGAGGAATGCCTCGTCCGAAGTCTCTGACTGATACTTCCTTATCTGAAACGTTTATCAGGATCTGCTTGCCGTAGCCGGCCGAGAATTCATCGATGGAGTTATCGACCACTTCCTTCAGGAGTACATAGATTCCGTCTGCAGGATCTTCTCCGTTGCCGAGTGTTCCGATATACATTCCCGGTCTGAGACGGATATGTTCCACACCTTCAAGCGTCCTGATGTTCTCGTCGCCGTAATTGTTATTTATGATTTCGTTTGCCATATTCTAAAAGAGACATAATCGTGCAAATATAGCAATTTTTATCGAAGCGGCTGTTATGTTTTTGCCGATTGCCTGATAAATTGTCATTTAAGGCTTGCCGGAAAGCCTGGTTTTTGTAATTATGCATTTTTTTGTAACTTTGCAGAATATTCTTAACCGAAATGAGACGAATATGGACAGATAAAATCCGTACGTTCCTGATATTGTCTTCCTTGTCTCTGCTTATATCCTGTCAGTTGGATTTCCCGGAAATTGACAGAGTCCAGGACCTTGGCACACAGAAGGTCGGCATATATGCAGGAGGGACAACGACACGTACGGAGATGCTTTCGAATGGCCTTTCGGCCGCATGGACAGCCGGTGATGAACTTGCAGTATGGGCAAGGACTTCGACTGGGTCCTATGCATTGTCTAATCAGGTATTCACGACATATGGAATAGACTGCCAGCGTGGATTCTTTACATCAACGCTTCCGTCTGCTATGGCTGACGGTACATATACTTATATGTGCTGCTATCCGGTTCCGGCTTCGGTAAGCGGAACAAATGCTACATTCGATCTTCCGGCCCTACAGGACGGAAAAGCTTCCGGAGGCGCGGATATCATGATTGCGACACCTGTGGAGCATGGCCCTCTTACTTCTATTCCGGATCCCGATGACCACTCCGGCATGTCCTTGAGAATGAACAGGTTGATGCATCAGTTCAGGTTCTGGCTGCCATCGGAGTACGGCACGATCGGAGAGGATATCGAGCAGATCGTGATTTCGATGCCTCAGAATATTGCAGGTACAGTGACTGCGGATATATCGGCTCCTTCGTCGGCTGCCGTTCTCAGCAATGGTACAAACACAATCACCTTGGAACTTGCTGAGCCGATAGGTGCATCGGCGGATTTTGATAATGCTTCTTTTGCATGTGCTGCTGTATTCCCTTATAACGGTACATATACCTCATCGGATTACATGAATCTTGCGGCCTATACGCAGAAGTACAAGGCTACGATAGACCCGATATCTTTGTCCGGAAGGACCTTTGCTGCTGGTCATTCTACTCCGGTGCAGATCAAGCCGGTTTCCATCGAAGAGTATTACAGACTTACCATGATAGTCCGTGACAATCATATCGGCGAGCCTTTATCCAATGTACGTATTTCCTTCAATGGAGGAGAATGGTACAGATATACCAATACTTCGGCAGAAGGCAATGGAAACTTCAGACATTCAGTCGAGGCTTTGGGAACAGATGGAAAGGAGGCTTACGATCTGATAATCAGCTCCATTACGTCCGGAGTCGCAACATATACCTATGAGACCGAGCACGCTCTGGTGGAGCGTCCGATTACAGCAGATATGATGACTTATGACGGCAACAGGATCGTTCTTGATCTTGGTGATGTGCCATATCTTCTTGACGAAGACTTCTCAGGCGCACTTGCTACATCCCATGATGATGATTACTCAAGCACATCGGATACTAATTTAGGAGGTTATGTTCTCAATGGTTATATGCCTCTTGACGGATGGAACGCATCTCGTTTCAGTATCATCGAAGGCGAATATGTCAGGATCAATTGCAGATATGAAGCTGCTGTAGTGACATATGCAAAGTATTGCGGACGTCTGGATACCCCTGCTCTCAAATATCTGAAGTCCGGTGCTTCTGTCAATGTGAGGGTTGAGTACAATTATGCTTTCCAGGTTCCGGCAGGTCTGAATATGGCTGATGCAGATGAGAATGTTTCGATGTATTATGTAGGTACTCATACGAGATCGGAATCATCTTCAATCAAGGGTGTGAAGGGTAATAGTGTTGCCGATGCTGAAAGCAATATGCATTCATTCGGCCCATATACGGCAGGCAGTCTTGCTAAAATGGCTTCACAATCAATCGATTTCACATCGGTAGGTGCATCGACCAGAATCGCATTCTTTGTCTCGACGACAAGAGGACAGAGTGATGTGAACTTCTTTGGTAACAATTCAAATTATTATCTCTATCTCGACAACATAAAAGTATATATCAATAATTAATATAAGATTCAAAAACCAGAAACGATGAAACACTTTGTAAAAATCATGAGTGCTATGCTGATCCTGGCTGCTGTTTCATGCACCAAGAATCAGACGGTCGGAGATGGTCATGTGGCTTTCGAGGTTTCCAACAACCAGAATGTCACTGATGTCTTGACAAGGAGTCAGGTTTCTGACTACACTGCATTACCTTCTGCAGGTGACTTCACCCTTACCATTCTTGATGCATCGTCTGCTCAGGTGTGGGCGGGAAAGGTCTCTGAATGGGATCCTTCCAGACAGCTTCCTGCAGGTAATTATTCAGTAACGGCAGAGTATGGTTCTCTGGAGGAGGAAGGCTTCGACAAACCTTATTTCACAGGAACTCAGACATTTGCTGTCCAGGGAGGACAGGTTACCAAGGTTTCCATACCGGTAAGCCTCGGCAATACTGTCGTAAAGGTATCCTGCTCGGATATCTTCAAGGAGTATTTCAAGGACTACACCTTCAGCATCGTGCGCAGCACTACCACTCTCGCTACATTTGTAAAGGGAGAGAAAAGAGCTGCATTTGTTGACGGATACAAGTTCACTGTCAACTATGTTCTGCAGGGTGAGACTCAGAAATACGAAAGCTCTCTTTCTGAATTCACAGGTCTGAAGGCTGCTACTGCCTATACCATTCTTTTCGACATTCCGGAAGTAGGCGGTAAGACCATCACTGTAAAATTCAATGATACAGTCGAGCAGATCGACCTCGGCAATTATGAACTCAATGACTAATAAGGAGAATATTCTATGAAGAAGATATCAATATTATTGACTGCGGCTGCGCTTGTTTTTGCAGCTTCATGCCAGAAGACTCCTGTCAATAAGGAAAAGGAGAACGGCTACCTTTCTTTCAGCGAGTTCTCTCTTGGACTTGATGAAACTGTAGAAACCAGGGCGGTTGCTGCCGGAGGACAGTACAATATTCAGATTCTCGATTCTGAAGATAATGAAGTGACACGCAAGACATATGCTGAGATAAAGAACAATGGTGACAAGCTTTCTTTGCCGGCAGGTAACTATACGCTTGTAGCCAGTTCATCCGATGATCCTGTCCCTGTCGCAGCATTCGAGCAGCCTGTTTATGGTGTAACAAAGAATTTTACAATCTCTGCAGGTCAGGAGACAAAGATCGGAGAACTTGTCTGCACTCTTGTCCAGTGTAAGGTGACTGTATCGTACAGCGATGAATTCCTCGCTTCGATGACTGGTGCAGGTTCGACAAAGGTGTCTCTGAATTCAAGCGAACAGCTTGAGTATGTTCTTGCTGCTGACGGTACATATGACCAGAGTGCCGGATATTTTGCTGTGAACGGCCCTACAATGGATGTCGTGTTCAGTGGAAACTTCGAGGGCAAGGTGCAGAAAATGACAAAGTCATTCACCAATATTGCTCCAAAGCAGTGGCGTCAGATCAAGTTCATCAAGAAGACAAGCGAGCAGGGTACTGCTACTTTCGATATCATCATCAATGACCTTATCAGTGATGCGACCCTCAACGGTTCTGTTCCTGTGACAGGTGAAACAATTCTTGGTGATGATCCGGATGCTCCTAAGGGTGACGGAGGTATCGCTCTTGCTCCTGATTATGCTGCCGGCTGCGACACTCAGATCACAGACCTTCAGAATATCGAGATCGTGCCAGTGGCAACAAGAGACATGGCTATCAGATTCAAGGCTACAGTTCCTAACGGAGTAAAGAAATTCTTCGTGACAATCGATTCTGACAACTCATCGTTCCTTGCAGCTGTTGATGCAGCAGAGGCTAGAGAACTCGACCTCATATCTCCATCAGAGGCTAATGCCATCATCTTTGATGTGGTTCCGTTCCCTCATGGCGAGGAACTTCTCGGCCAGACTGAGATCGCATTCAACCTTGATGCTGCGCAGGATGCCATTGTGATTTACAAGGGTACTCATACATTTACTATGAATATCGTTGATAATCAGGGTTGCAGGAATCAGATTCCTGTTGCAATGATCGTAAAGTAAAGGAGGAAAGGATATGAAGAAGATACTTACATTTATATCAGTTTCTCTTGCTGTTGCCGTATCATGCAACAAGGCTGAAATCAAGGAAGGCAACGCTGAGATGGGTGTGCTCAACATGGAAATGTCCATCGCTCCCCAGACTCGTGCCATGTCTGAGACGGAACTATACAATTCTGCAGTTGTGAATATCTACAAGGCTGATTTCAGCGGTCTTGTACGCTCATATGCATATAATGATATGCCTTCGACACTCTACCTCGCTGAGGATTCATACCGTGTCGATGTCATCGCAGGCGAAGCTGCTTCTTCTGCTCCTGCTGTCGCATCATGGGACAACAAGAGCTATAAGGGCTCCGAGACTTTCGATATCGTAGGTGGACAGGTGACCAGTGTGCAGGTTGTTGCAAATGTCAATAATGCCGTGACACAGATTTCATTCGATCCTACGATTGCTGAGAATTTCAATGCCGGCTATAAGTTTACAATCGGTCTTGATGCAGAAGATGCTGCTACTCAGCTTGTTTATGATGCATCTAAGTCAGGAGCAGAGGGCTATTTCATTGTAGCAGGTCTTGATGAGCCGGCTTTCACATGGACTTTCACCGGAACTCTTTCAAAGGATGGAAGCGCATTTACTAAAACAGGTGTGATCGAAGACCTCCTTCCAGGAAAACTCTATAAGATGAATCTTGTTTATACGATCAAGGATGGTGAGCTTGTATTCACTCTTCTTGTCGATTATTCGACAGATATCGTCGATGATACGATCATCTTCGAACCTGTTGCGACCGGACTTTCGGCTACCCCAGGTTATGAGATATGGGCTGCCCATACTACACTGTATGCTGATGTTGATGCAGGAGAATATGCAAATTCTACCATTCAGTTCGCTTACTCGTCAAACGGCTCTTCATGGACGACAGTCGGCGGAGAAAATTATGCTGAAGGTCTTTGGAAGGCAGACATCAACGGACTTACTCCTTCTACAGAGTATTCATACAGACTCATGATCGATGGAGAGCAGATAGGAGATGTGATGACCTTTACAACAGCGGCTGCTCCAAAACTTCCTAACGGTAGCTTTGAATATACCAGCCTTGTTTCAGGAAAGGATTATTACAAGTTCTACGACCCTAATTGCGGTGTTGAAGATGGCTCGTACATGTTCTGGGGCTCAGGTAACGGAGAAGGAAGCGAAGGTGTGAACGGATCTGCAAACATGGGCATCGTCATCACAACGGTCGATACAAGCAATAAGAAGGATGGCAACCAGTCAGTTCTCTGCCAGAACAACTCTATCGTAGGTATGCTTACTGCCGGAAACCTTTTCACCGGTCAGTTTGCAGGACTCGTAGGTACAAGCGGTGGTAAGGTTAATTTCGGACGTCCTTGGACAAGCCGCCCTACCGCGCTTAAGATCTGGTGCAAATACACTACCGACAAGATCAATATTCTCAAGAATGATAATCTCGGTGTTACAAAGAATGATTATGACCGTGCTCAGATCAAGGTCGCAATCGGAACATGGGATTATAAGAAATATGGCGGAACCAAGGATTCTCCTGTACATGTGAACACTACTGATGCGAGCACTTTCGTTGACTTCTTCACTGACGAGAGCACTATCGCGAACGGTGACCTTATCATCTACAACGACGGTTATATGCTCAACAGGGGACAGAAGGTGACTGCAACCACATCGGAGTGGATCGAGTACATCATTCCTCTCGATTATCGTCAGCTTACCACTTATCCGACCCATATCGTCATCTCATGCGCTACTTCACAGTTCGGTGACTACTTTACCGGATATGATGGAGGTAGGCTTTGGATCGACGGTGCAGAACTTATTTACGAGTAATATCTTTAATGCGCAGATATCTGATCATATTCTCTATGCTGGTCCTCGGTGCCTTGAGCGCCGAGGCTCAGCATTATGACCGTGGATATGAGGTCGTGCCTTCTTCTCCTTTTGTTGAAAAGGGTACATGGGTATTCGGAGGTACAGCCCGTTATTCCCAGCATATCAATGATGATTTTAATCTTGCCATAATAAATGGCATAAATTCCGAAGGTTTCAATCTGTCGGTCAATCCCAAGCTGATCTATATGCTCAAGGATAATATGGGAGTCGGATTAAGGTTCTCATATGGAAGAGGCATGCTTGACCTTGCTTCTGCAGATCTTTCCATATCCGATATCTCAATGAGTGCGGACGACTGCTATCAGATCAATCATAAGTTCAGTGCCCATGCGCTGTATCGTGCCTACATTCCTTTGGCAGGTTCCAAGCGTATCGCAATGTTCGCTGACCTTATGCTTGGCGGATCCTTCAAGCAGGGAAAGGCTTTTTATCCTGGAAAAGACTATATTATCGGCACATACGAAGAGAAGTATGCTGTCGAGCTTGCAGTAGATCCGGGTATAATCGCCTTCCTGACGGAAAGACTTGCTGTCGAACTTAATGTAGGCGTGTTCGGTGTAAGCTACGGCTGGACTGACCAGGTCCATAATCAGGTGGCGAACGGCTCGTCCGATACCACCTCTGCCGGCTTTATGGTTAACCTCCTCTCCCTTGGAGTAGGAATGTCATATTATTTCCTATGATGAGAACTTTGAGACAATTGTCTGCAGCTTTAGCATTCATTTTTGCTGCTGCAACCGCTTATGCCCAGGATACTGAAGCTGGCGGAACCATCGTGCTCGGCAAGGAAATAGCTCCAAAGGATACGACGGTACAGAAACGCTTCAAGAACCATCTGATTGCCCCTAAGGGAGAGTGGCAGTGTGGAATTTCCGTGATGTATGCAGATTTCTCCAGTGCAGACACTGAATATATGCTTCTTCTGAACGGTGTGGGCGCCGATGCTTCCATGCTTCGCCTTGCGCCTGAAGCAGCATATACATTCGCTGATAATCATGCTATCGGAGCAAAATTCCAATATACCAATGTCAACGGTATGGTGGATACCGCTACTGCAGATCTTCTCGGTAATTTTGAGATGACTCTGGAAAATCTTCATGCCAATACCATGTCGATGGGGGCCAGCGTATTCCAGAGAACATATGTCGGCCTGGACAATCATGGAAGGGTCGGAATCATCATGGATTATATCCTTGGAGTCACAAGGTCGAAATCGCAGTTCTTTACAGGCGATTCTTCCGATGCATATTCATTGACTAAGAAGATTCATCTGGGATTCGCTCCCGGCATTGTTTATTTTCCGATGAACAATGTCTCGATTCAGGCTTCCATAAGTCTGGCCGACCTGTCCTACAGCAACATCTCTGCATATGACGACGGCGAGATTGTCGGAACACGTCATGCATGGAAAGCTTTGGCAAGTCTTAATCTTCTCGGTCTGAGTTTCGGTCTTACAGTACATTTATAGAATGATGAAGAAATTTATATATATAATTGCGGCTCTTATAGGGCTGACAGGCTGTATAGACAATGATCTTCCGTATCCTGTCGTCGTCCCTCATATCATCTCTCTTGACGCTGTCGGTGCGGAGAGTGTCGATATCGATTATGACGAGTGTACTGTCACCATTGTCTTTCCCGAGACTACGGATCTGAGGAAAATATCCATCACTTCATATGAAATAGATGAAGAGATTGCAATTCCTTCCATTGATATCATAGGAGAACATGACCTGTCATCTCCTCTGCGGTTCAATATCCGTACATATGATGATTATGCATGGAAGATCGTGGGGGTGAGGACCGTACAGCGCTATTTCACTGTTGAGGGACAGATCGGCAGCAGTGTGATCGATCCTGCAAACTGCCGCGCCATCGCCATGGTCGGCAAGAATGCGGATGTTTCGAATATAAAGGTGACTTCCTTGAAACTGGGACCTAAGGGGCTCAGTACATATTCTGTAGATTATACTTCAATGAGAGATTTTACTCATGGCATTTCGGTAGATGTGACTGCATTCGATCTTACGGAAACATGGAGGCTTTTCGTCGAGATCACTGATGCTTCTGTCGAGATCACGAATGTCAATCCATGGGCTCATGAAGCATATCTGACTTCTATCGGAACAGCAGGAGTCGAGAACGGCTTCAAGTACAGATTGAAGGGCGATTCAGAGTGGATCGAGGTGTCTGAGTCCGATATCACTTCTGACGGAGGAACTTTTGTCGCGCATATCAAGGGTCTGGAACAGGATACCGTATATGAAGCCGTCGCTTTCAGCGGTGCCGATCAGAGTGCTGTAGTGGAATTCATGACAGAAACTGCTGTGAAGATTCCTAACGGAAGCTTTGAATATACAAGCAAGGTGGCTGGAACCAATTATTATAAGTTCTATGATCCTGCTTGCGGTATAGAGGACTGCATGGAAATGTTCTGGGGATCAGGTAACGGTGAAGGCTCTGAAGGAGTGAACGGATCCGCTAACCTCGGTATTGTAATCACATATGTGGATACGGAAGAGAAAGTTGACGGAAAACAGTCTGTAAGGGCACAGACCAGCCAGCTTGCAGGTATGCTTGCTGCCGGCAATCTCTTTACCGGACAGTTTGCCGGACTTGTAGGAACCAGTGGCGGAAAAGTGAATTTCGGACGTCCATGGACCTCCCGTCCATCTGCTCTCAAGCTTTACTGCAAGTATTCTACAGGAAATATCGATATCATCAATTCAACTCCTCCGGGAGTCACTCTTACCAAATCTGACTATGACCGGGCTCAGATAAAGATAGCTCTCGGTACATGGGATTACAAGAAGTACGGGGGAACTCCGGAGAGTCCGGTGCACATAAATACGACAGATGCTTCGACATTCGTTGACTTTACGACTGATGCCTCTACAATAGCGGATGGCAATCTCATCATTCATAACGACGGATATCATATGAATGGAGCAGATAAGGTCATCTCAGAGACAGGGGAGTGGACCGAGTACATCATTCCATTGAACTATCATTCTATGGACAAGCACCCGACACACATCGTCATTTCATGCGCTTCATCGCAATTCGGAGATTATTTTACTGGTTGCAGCAGTTCGAAACTTTGGATTGATGCCGTTGAGCTTCTGTATTGATTACATGAACAGCATGGCTGTGTAGCCAGCCGCTGATGCCACTATGCAATTGATGAGCTTCGCCCAGGCGAAGCTCTTTTTGCTTTCTGCAATCAGAGGAAGAGATGCATGGCCGTCCTGAGATATGCTGCTGGCCAGAAGTACCGGGAATGGAACGATGCCGGCCGCAAATAAGGTGACGAAGATAAGGTGCGGACCGGACTCGGGAATTATGCCTATAAGAGTGGCCAGAAGGATCATAAGTGCTGTGTTGTCGCTGATCCAATGCTCTATATCTATATATTGCAATCCAATTCCGACAACAAGAAGCACTCCGAATGTCCATGCAAAGATGGTCGGAAGATGTTTCCTGATTATATGTTCCCAAAGATGATTTTCGACGAAATGGTCTGACGCAAACAGCAGAACAAATAGTACAAGTACGCTTAGCCCTGCGAATAGTACGTTCATCCAATCTTCGCTCAAAAGATTTATGGTGAAGGTGTCTTCGCCATGTTCCGCATGGTCATGATGGTGATGCTCGCATGCTTCTGTATGGACATGACCTTCGTGTGCGTGTCCGCCATGTGCCCCGTGGTCATGGCCGAGCTGTCCGGTCGCCAGGGCGGCTATGAATACGGCAAGGCCTATGAACATCACGATCCTCTTCCAGCCATAATGTCTTTTCTTGTCTTCGGATCCTTTTATATGGGCTCCGTCATGCTCATGCAGCACATATCCGTCATGGCATTCTGTATCAGCCCCGCATTCTTCGTGGTCATGCATAGGACATCTGGAAACATGTATCTTGTCATATACCTTGTCTGTCATGATTCCTATTATGACAGACAAGACGAATAGTATGGCAAACAGCACCAGAGCCTGTTCCGGAATCATCGCAAGCATTACGAAGGACTCGTCTCCGGAAGACGCTATCATCATGGCTACAAGGGCTCCGAAACTCAACATTCTGTGGGTGTATAGGGATACGGTCGCAAAACCTCCCATACAGCCCGGAATCGACCCTAGAATCGCCGCAATGACTACCTGGCCTACCTTTGTCTTTCGCAGGCCCTTGAAAAAGAGTCCGCTTGATTCGATGTTGATCGATTCTATCATCATCATCATCACTGTCACCAGTCCGGTTATCAGTATTGAATTGCGAAGTATGTCAATGAATAAATGCGTCATGTTCATTTATGTCTTGGATTGCCACGTCACTACATTCCTCGCAATGACGTTCTTTGTGTCCTTATGAGCAGGGCCATGCCCGGCGTAAGTATATCTATTCCAACCAGCCTGCGATGAACAGGTTGACTATAGGACGTAGAGGGGAGTTGGTCGTAAGGGTGACAATAGCCAAGGTCTCTCCCAAAGGCATGTCCTTGGTGTCAAGATGTACCCTGAAGGTTACGGTCTCGCCAGGAGCTGCCACAGGTATCGAACTATGCGAATAGCAACATGCATCAACGTCCACCTTATGGACGCAGAAAGGCTCCTTGCCGTCATTTCTGAAGGTATATTCGGCATGTACGGTGGTACCCCTCTTTATCTTTCCGAAAGAGAATGTGCTTGTGACGAATTTTGGACGTGGACCTCTGGACCTTTCATCGTCGCTGAGATTGTCGAAATTGTCTTTGGTGAATGCCCATACACCTATTTC
Organism: Candidatus Cryptobacteroides sp.; assembly: GCA_045613365.1. Classification (GTDB taxonomy): domain Bacteria; phylum Bacteroidota; class Bacteroidia; order Bacteroidales; family UBA932; genus Cryptobacteroides. Next base: position 28,089 of record JAZLAS010000024.1, on the reverse strand, counting down.
GCTTTTCCCCTCGCTGTTCTTGTAAGACTTTCCGTCTATGACAGGTGTGGCCCAATAGGTGTTCTTGCCCCACAACTCCCTGTCTGCCTTGACTGTGAATGACATTTCGGCTGTGCTTCCTGCAGGAATAGGATTAGGAGATACTTTGATGGAGAGGTTTTCAGACATGTCCTTGAAACTTACCTTGATAGGAGAATCGGAAAGGTTAGCCACCATCACTGATTCGCTTTTCTGTCCTCCCTGCTCAATGTTTCCGCATTTGTTTACAGACTCCTTCAGTCCCAAAGGACCATATGCTACCGGATACAGTTCTGCCAGAGACTTCTGCTTCTCCATGGATACGCCTCTGAGTTTCAGAATGACCGGCTTCTTTATGTCCGAAAGATAAACCGTTATGCTCTTGTCAAACGGATAAGGGCCTTCGTCGTTTGAATAAGTCACTGATATCTTGCCTTTCGCTCCTGGTCTGATGGGCTCTCTGGTCCATTCTACATCAGTACAGCCGCATGTTGTGGTCACATTGTATATTACGGCCGGTTCGTTTCCTTTGTTCTCAAGTACGAATTCGCATTTTACCGGACCGCTGTCAAGCATGATGTCTCCGAAGTTATGTGTCATCTTGTCGATCACCAGACCATTGCTCAGCTTTTCCTGTGCATGAGCTGCTGAGCAGATCACACACAGCATACATGCTATTGCGTATAAGTATGTCTTTCTGTTCATTTGCATTCAAATATTGATACAAAGATAGTACAATTCAATCTAAGTCTGTGTTTGAATATCAAAATTATTGTCTAAATTTGCAAATTGAATGCTTAAGGCATAAGGATTGGAACACTAACTTTTAAAAGGATAAGAAAATGGCTTACAGAATTACAGAAGACTGCGCAGCTTGTGGAACATGCTTGCCAGAGTGCCCAGTAGGCGCTATTTCAGAGGGTGACATCTATAAGATCGATCCAAACGTTTGCATCGATTGCGGTACATGCGCTGATGCTTGCCCAATGGGTGCTATCGTACCAGGTGAGTAATCTGCCAGTAAGACTAAAAAGAAGACCCAGACTTCCATTGAAGTCTGGGTCTTCTTTTGTCAAGAGGCTTACACCTACTCCTTTGGAGCAGATGTAATCTCTATAAGGTTGTTCTGTGCGAGAATAGCCTGAAGAACAGCCTTCACGTCCTCTGGGGTCACAGAATTCACAGCAGCCTCGTACTCAGCATCATAGTCGATACCATGTCTGTAGTACTCCCTGATGTTGTTTGCCCAGTATGAGTTGCTGATTCTGCTTTCAGGAATATTCTTCTTGAAGTTCTCGATCGCCATGTTGAACTTATCCTGTTCAGGACCGTTCTCAGCAAGTTCCTTCAATCCCTTGATAGCAAGTTCGCGGAGCTTTGGAGCCTGCTCTGGGTTGGTGTCGAAGTAAACCTGAATGAGGGCTCTCTGCTCTGGATATCTCTGTCCTACCATTGCTACGCCCACACCATATGTACCGCCTTCTTCCTCGCGGATTGTCTTGGTGTAGATCATGTCAAGGACATATTTAGCTACTTCAAGGGCAACTTCTGTCTTTGTATCAACAGGCATGTAAGCTGTATAGAGCTGAAGTACAGTCGATTTAGGGGTTTCCATTGTGATCTCGACCTTCTCGTCGATCTTGCCCTTAGCGAAGCCGATCATGTTGGCCTTGTTCACTGTCGTACCCTTCTTGCCCTTAGGAATAGAGCCGATGTACTTCTCGACCATAGGCTTGAGAGTCTCGAGGCCAACGTTACCTGTGATTGTAAGGGACGCGCCTGCTCCGGTCTTGAAGAGCTCACGGTAAACCTTCTCGATTGTAGCAAGGTTTGCCTTTGCGAGTGTCTCCTCGTTAAGCTCCACAACGCGTGGGTTGTTGCCGTAAAGGATCTTGTTCATCGCATTCTGGAAGATGAAATCCGGATTCTTTGCAATGTTTGGAAGGATCGCATTGATCTGCTGGATACCTGTCTGGTATTCTGTCTCATCGAAACGAGGATCAGCGAAGTGCAGGTAAACGAGCTGAAGAGCTGTCTCAAGATCCTTCGGAGTGCTCTGTCCCTGGATACCATGTGTTGCAGAAGAGATGTATGGTGATACGCTGAGGTTCTTTCCTGCAAGCATCTTTGAAACCTGAGTGCCGGAGAACTTTGAGATACCTGTGTTATGAAGGAAAAGTGTCCAGATATTATCCTCGAAAGAATATTTGTCCTCAGTAGAAATCAGAGTCTGACCTCCGTCCATCTGAAGATTGAAGATAACCTGATCCTGCTTGTGCTGTGTAGGAAGTACCACTACCTTCACACCGTTCTTGAGGTTCCACTCTGTAGCGCCGTAGATAGTGCTCTTAGCCTTCTTTGACTTAGCACCCTTGAGATTGCCGCTGATGAATGGTTCATTCACGCTTTCCTCTGCGTTGGCTGTGATTTCAGCCGCCTTGACAGCAGCAAGAACACTCTTGATCTGCTCTTCTGTAGGATTTGCGAGACCTTCCTTTTCAGGACCGTTATAGAGGATAACCATGTTGTTGTCAGTGATTACCTGAGCTGCTACCTGGTTGAGGATCTGAGCGTTAAGCTGTGAGCAGATCATCTGAGCGAGCTGGAGCTCTGTTGCAGGCTCCATGTATGGCTCATTGTCGTAGAAGTTGTAAAGGAGAGGATATACAAACTCAGCATTCTTACGTGTAGGAGCTGCTTCAACTCTCTTTTCATAGCTGCTGATGATGTTATCCTTTGCACGCTGTACCTCACCGTCGGTGAAACCGAATCTCTTCATCTTCTCGATCTCTGTCATGAAGGCAGCGAATGCATTGACAGCATCACCTTCCTTGAAAGAAACTGTACCCATTGTAGCATCACAAGAGTTGCAGAGATTGCTGATGTAGAAGTTTGCGCCAAGGAACGGTGCATCTGGCTTTGCAGTGATGTCAGTGAAACGCTCTCTCATGATGAGACGGATATACATCTTTATGATGTCTGTCATGAAAGCGATGTCAGTATTCATCATTTCCTTAGGCATAGGCTCGCTCTTCCACATCACTTCGATGCTTGAAGATGTCATCTCAGGATCTGTGAGGATACCGATGATAGGCTCTACATTGTCAGGAATCTTGTGAAGTACCTTTGCCTTTGGATTTACAGGAGCAGGGATGTCGGCAAAAATGCTCTTGATCTTGGCTTCTACCTGATCTACATCTACGTCTCCGACAACGATAACGGCCTGGAGGTCAGGTCTGCACCATGTTTCATAGAAGCTTGTGAGGCTCTCGTATGCGAAAGTCTTGAGCTGCTCCTCGCCTCCGATGAGAGTTCTCTTAGCATATGGTGTGTCTCCATAGTAGTATGGAAGCGACTTCTCGAAAAGTCTCCAGCTGGCATCTCTTCTTGTTCTTCTTTCCTCAAGGATGACTCCTCTCTCAGCATCGATCTCAGCAGGGTCACATGTCACGAAGTGCGAATAGTCGTGAAGCACGAGAAGGCAAGAGTCAATGATGCTCTCTCTTATTACAGGAATGTTGTTGAGCATATACTGTGTCTGCTCGAATCCTGTCGATGCATTGATGTTTCGTCCGAATTCTGCACCTATGCTCTGAAGCCAGTCAAGGAGTGCTTTTCCAGGGAAGTTCTTTGTTCCGTTGAAGCACATGTGCTCGAGAAAGTGTGCGAGACCGTCCTGATGGTCTTCTTCCTGGAATGCTCCCACGTCAGTAGCGAGGTAGAATTCTGCTCTCTGAGCCGGCTGGTCGTTATGGCGGATATAATATGTCATGCCGTTGTCAAGCTTTCCTGTCTTTACTGCAGGATCGTTTGGAAGCGGGGTCTGACCGAACGCCATCGCTGCGGCAAAAAGTGCCGCAAAGAAAATGAATAAACGTTTCATGCTTTAATTGATTTTATGTTCGTTTTGTTTCTACTGTTTCATTAGACGCATTGTCGCTTTAGAAACTACAAATATAATCAAAATGTTGTATCTTTGTGCAAAAGGATCTCATATGCTTGAAGATTTCAGAATCAAGGTGTTCATGACCGTGGTCAGAGAAGGAAGCTTTACAAAAGCCGCCTCCTCTCTTGGCGTATCTCAGCCGGCAGTCAGCCAGAATATTGCAGAATTGGAGAAGGCGACAGGTGTCAAGCTTTTTGAAAGATTGCGGTCTGAAGTGCGTCTGACTCCCCAGGGAGAGATCTTCATGGATTATGCAAGGAGGATAGTCGATTCGTATGATTCGGTTACCGGCATGTTTTCTCCGCTTCCTAGTACCGTGGTGAGGATCTCCGCATCAGAAGAGATCTATGAACATCTTCTTTCTCCGGCTCTCGATGCATTCCTTAAGGTTCATCCTGAGATCGTTCTGGAAAGGACTCTTTTCGAAGAGGCAGATCTCAGGCTGTCTTTAGTGAAATCAACATCTTCCCCTTTCGATACTCCTGCAGGGGCCATCGTCCGTTTAAGTGTTTCTGCCGCTCCGGTAATGGAAATGGGTGACTTTTCAGCCACCCATCATTCAGTGAATCATTTCCACGTGCTTTATCAGCCTTCGGTCATGTTCGCACGTACAAAGCTGTGTAAGCTTCTCAAAGATTTCCTTGTCACTTTCTGATCGATCCGAGCCATCTTTCAAGCGAAGCCTCGAACTCATTTCTTGCGTACGCGAATCTGTCTTTGCCTTTACCGACGTATTTCTCTGCTGAGAATCCCCAGCCGTGTCCTCCTGTAGGGAAGATGTGGACTTCTGCAGGTACTTTATGCTTTACGAGAGCCCTGTAGTAACGAATAGTATTCTCAATCGGAACTGTTTTGTCATCGGTACAGTGAGCGATGAATGAAGTCGGAGTCTTTTCCGTCACCTGGAGGTCGAGGGAATATCTTTTTTCCAGTTCGGCCTTCTTTGCCTGTGCAGCCTCGTATTCTATGACGCTCACTTCCTTGTTATCCCATTTCTCGTCTTTGCCGATGAGACTTGTCCTTGTACCCATGTGGGTGATGCTCTTGTCAATTGAAATGACAGGGTAGATGAGAATAGAGAAATCAGGTCTTGTGATATCGTCAACAAAAAGGTTTGTAGTGCTGGCCGCAAGATGTCCTCCTGCTGAGAATCCCATGACGCCTATCTGGTTGACACCCCATTTACCGGCATGCGCCCTGCAATAGCGGAATGCGTTCTGCATATCCTGAAGCGGAATCTCCCAATGTCCGTTAGGCATTCTGTATTCAACTATGCATACTGTTATTCCCTTCGATATCATCCAGTCAGCGACATACAGACCTTCGTTCCATGATGAGGTCACACCATATCCTCCGCCTGGGCAGACTACGACCATCTGTCCGTTAGGCTTTTTAGGGAAATACAGCTCCATTCTGGCGTTGTCACCTATATATGATATGTTGCCGTTGCTGGCGATTTTCTCCATATCAGCAGTGTAGCCGTTGGAAACGAGTGGTCCCTGAGCTTCTGGAAGTCCCTTTCCGGCAGCCTGGCCTTCAGGATAAAGCATAACTGTCTGGTCCGGCTTAAGTTTGCATTTAGGCTGAGCCTGTACAGCTGTCGTGCCTATTAAAAGTGATAAGGCACAAATGATGGCAGTCATTAGTTTCATGTCGAATTAGGGTTTTAAAGAAAAGCCCCGATACCGGGGCTTTTCAGTGAATTATTTTGCGAGTCTCTTATAAGTCTCGAGACGAACCTTTGCAAACTCCTCTGTCTTCTGGAGAAGCTCCTCGGCAGAATCTGGATACATCTTGTATAGCGATGCGAAGCGAACCTCGCCCTTGAGGAAGTCCTGGAACTTGCTCCAGTCCGGCTCCTTGCTGTCAAGAGTGAACGGATTCTTGTCAGTTCCCTCGAGTGCAGGGTTGTATCTGTAGAGATGCCAGTAGCCGCACTCGACTGCAAGCTTCTCCTCTTTCTGGCTCAGACCCATGCCGGCCTTGAGACCATGGTTGATACATGGAGCGTAAGCAATGATGAGTGATGGACCGTCATAAGCCTCAGCCTCCTTGATAGCATTGAAGTACTGAGCAGGAGATGCACCCATAGCGACCTGAGCGACGTAAACGTAACCGTAGCTCATTGCCATCATACCGAGGTCCTTCTTGCGTACTCTCTTACCTGAAGCTGCGAACTTCGCGATAGCACCTGCTGGTGTAGCCTTTGAAGACTGTCCGCCGGTATTAGAGTAAACCTCTGTGTCGAGTACGAGGATGTTCACATTCTCGCCTGAAGCAAGCACGTGGTCGAGTCCGCCGTATCCGATGTCATATGATGCACCGTCACCACCAATGATCCACTGGCAACGTGCAGGGATGAATGTCTTGTATTCAACGAGGCCTTTGCATACGTCGCAGCCGCAACCCTCGCAAAGAGGAATAAGCTTGTCTGCAACCTCGCGTGTGATCTTTGCGTCCTCCTTGTTCTCAAGCCACTGAGTGAAGAGAGCCTTCATCTCGTCTGTGCAGCATGAGCATGAAAGACCCTGCTCCATGAGCTTCGCAACAGTCATACGTGCTCTGTCCGAACCGAGCTTCATACCGAGACCGAACTCGCAGAAGTCCTCGAAGAGTGAGTTTGCCCATGCAGGACCATGTCCCTCAGCGTTCTTGCAGTATGGAGATGCAGGGAACGATGCACCGTAGATAGATGAACATCCTGTAGCATTTGCGATCATCATATGGTCTCCGTAGAGCTGGGTGATGGTCTTGATGTATGGGGTCTCACCGCAACCTGCACAAGCTCCTGAGAACTCGAAGAGAGGCTGAGCAAACTGAGCGTTCTTTACATTTCCAGTCTTAGGCTGTACATTGTCCTTGTAGCCGATGTGTGAGTGCAGCCAGTCGAAGTTCTTCTGTTCTGCCTCCTGGCTCTGGAGCGGCTTCATTACAAGAGCCTTCTCCTTTGATGGACATACGTCTGCACAGTTGCCGCAGCCTGTACAATCAAGAACAGATACGCTGAGAGCGAACTTGTAAGCCTTGAATGTAGCCTTTCCATCCTGGATCTTGAGACCCTCAGGTGCATTTGCAGCTTCCTCATCTGTAAGGAGGTATGGACGGATTGCAGCGTGAGGTCATACGAATGCACAGCTGTTGCACTGGATACAGTTGTCAGCCTGCCACTCAGGAACCTTTACGGCTACGCCACGCTTCTCATAAGCTGATGTGCCGGCTGGGATTGTTCCGTCAACATATTCGTTGAATGCGCTTACAGTAAGAGTGTCTCCTGCCTGTGCGTTCACAACGTCGGCGATCTCCTTTACGAATGCTGGAGCGAGACGGTCCTTGTTAGGATTCTCGAACTTGGCTGTGATGTCCTTCCAGTCAGCAGGAATCTCTACCTTGACATACTCGCCGCCTCTGTCAACGGCAGCGTAGTTCATGTTCACGATATGCTCACCCTTCTTGCCGTAGCTCTTCACGATAGCCTTCTTCATGTACTCTACAGCCTCCTCGTAAGGGATAATGCCTGTGATCTTGAAGAATGCGGACTGAAGAATGGTGTTTGTACGGCCGCCGAGACCGATTTCTGCAGCGATCTTTGTCGCATTGATGATGTAAAGGGTAATGTTCTTCTTTCCGATGACAGCCTTTACATGGTCAGGAATCCTCTTGAGTGTCTCTTCCTCGTCCCAGAGACTGTTGAGAAGGAGCGTACCGTTCTGCTTGATGCCCTTCATCACGTCATACTTTGAAAGGTATGAAGGAACGTGGCATGCCACGAAGTCAGGAGTTCCTACAAGATAAGGAGCCTTGATAGGGAGGTCTCCGAAACGGAGGTGTGAACATGTGTATCCGCCTGACTTCTTTGAGTCATAGTCGAAGTATGCCTGGCAGTATTTAGGAGTGTTGTCACCGATGATCTTGATTGTGTTCTTGTTCGCGCCGACAGTACCGTCAGAACCGAGGCCGAAGAATTTGCACTCTGTAGTGCCCGGCTTCACGATCGAGAACTCTTCCTTCTGTGGGAGTGACTTGAATGTAACGTCATCGATGATGCCGATTGTAAAGCCATCCTTAGGCTCTGCCATTTCAAGATTCTCATATACGGTAACGATCTGTGCAGGAGTAGTGTCCTTTGATGAAAGGCCATAGCGTCCTCCGACTACGAGAGGTGCATTCTCCATTCCCTGGAAAAGCGCTTTGATGTCGAGGAACAATGGCTCGCCGATCGAACCTGGCTCTTTGGTCCTGTCAAGTACTGCGATTCTCTTCACTCCCTTTGGAAGCGCCTTCATGAAATATTTTGCTGAGAAAGGTCTGTACAGACGTACGATCATCAAGCCGACCTTCTTGCCCTGAGCTGCGAGGTAATCGATGGTTTCCTTGATGGTCTCGGTAACAGAGCCCATGGCGATGATGATGTTCTCAGCTTCAGGATCTCCGTAGTAGTCGAACGGACGGTACTCGCGGCCTGTAAGCTCGCTGATCTCGCCCATGTAGCGTGCCACTACATCAGGAACTGCGTCATAATACTGGTTGCAAGCCTCGCGAGCCTGGAAATACACGTCTCCGTTCTGTGCTGTACCGCGTGTTACAGGGGAGTCTGGTGAAAGTGCCTTGGCACGGAACTTAGCGAGAGACTTGGTGCTTACCATTCCCTTGAGAGCCTCTTCGTCGATAAGCTCGATCTTCTGGATCTCATGAGAAGTACGGAATCCGTCGAAGAAATGGAGGAATGGAATGCTTGACTTGATTGTAGAAAGGTGAGCGACAGCTGCAAGGTCAAGAGCCTCCTGTACAGAGGCTGATGCGAGCATTGCATATCCTGTCTGGCGGCATGCCATCACGTCCTGGTGGTCACCGAATATTGAAAGCGCATGCGAAGCGAGTGCGCGTGCAGAAACATGGAAAACAGTAGGGAGCATCTCACCTGCTATCTTGTACATGTTCGGAATCATCAGGAGAAGACCCTGCGATGCTGTGAATGTGGTCGTAAGTGCACCAGCCTGGAGAGAACCGTGTACTGCACCTGCAGCGCCACCTTCGCTCTGCATCTCTGTTACCTTTACAACCTCACCGAAGAGATTCTTCTTGCCCTGAGCTGCCCACTCATCTACGTACTCTGCCATAGTCGAAGAAGGCGTGATAGGGTAGATGGCTGCATGCTCGCTGAAAAGGTATGCGATATGCGCCGCTGCCCAGTTACCGTCACATGTGACGAATTTCTTGTTGTTTGCCATAATTCGTTATATGTTTTATGTTGTATTATATTTAATTTCCGTTCGAAAAATCGTGCCCGTTCACGTATAAAAACAATATCGTACAAATTTACGTTTTTTTTGCTGAAACTTGACGTAAATTTGTACGAAAAAATTGGACAAATTGCTTATTTAATGAAGTGCTGATTACAAAGTCTGGAATCCCTCAATGGTTACCGGACTTTCTGCTGTCTTGGCTATCAGTCCTTGCAGAACTTTGCCCGGACCTAACTCGATGAAATGATCCCCTCCGTCAGAAATCATGTTCTTTATGCTTTGAGTCCATCTCACCGGAGATGTCAGCTGCGCCAGCAGATTGGCCTTTATCTCTGCAGGATCAGTTGATGGCCTGGCTGTGGCATTCTGGTAAACAGGACATACCGGAGTATGGAATACAGCCTTTTCTATTCCTTCGGCCAGCTCTGCGCGTGCTGGTTCCATCAGAGGAGAGTGGAATGCACCTCCTACCGGAAGCACAAGCGCTCTTTTTGCACCGGCTTCCTTCATTTTCGTACATGCAGTTTCTACTGCATCCTTTTCTCCTGAGATGACGATCTGGCCGTCACAATTATAATTGGCGGCGACAACGATCCCGTCACATCCGGCACATATTTCTTCTACTTTTTCAGTCGGGAGTGCGATCACTGCTGCCATGGTGCCTGGAACGAGCTCGCATGCCTTCTGCATGGCCGTTGCTCGTGTCGCCACCAGTCTCAGACCTTCTTCAAAGTCCATGGCTCCAGCTGCGACCAGTGCGGAAAACTCACCGAGAGAGTGGCCTGCAACCATGTCTGGAGCAAAGTCTGGGAGACATTTTGCCAGCACTACCGAGTGGAGGAAAATGGCAGGCTGTGTCACGGTGGTCTGCTTAAGGTCGTCTGCAGTGCCTTCGAACATTATATCAGTAATCCTGAATCCAAGGATATCATTAGCTTTGTCCAGCATCTCCTTTGCGATCTTGTTGCTGTCATAAATATCTTTGGCCATGCCGGGGAACTGTGATCCCTGTCCGGGAAAAACATATGCTTTCTTCATTTCTGAATTGGTTTAGATTGTACATCATTCCGACCTGTCTTTCGGAATGCCTGATGCAAAATTACTAATATCGTTATGACATTTTCAAAATTTTCACCACATTGAGGAATAATGTCGAAATATGTGGTGAAATCTTCAAAATTGACTAACTTTGCATCGATATACGATATGTCATTCCCGTCTGTATCGGGAATCCGCCCCTATAGTTTAATGGATAGAATTTCAGATTCCGGTTCTGACGGTTGCGGTTCGATTCCGCATGGGGGTACATAGATCAAATGTTCGTGATAAGGACTCCGACGACTCTGAAGATGTTGATGATGTCGCTGTAGGGGAGTGAGAAATCAGGGAAGTCCTGCTGGTTTTCTGATATGAATGTAAGTCCGTCACCGGTGTCAACTAATCTTCTGAGGAACATACCCTGTGAAACGGTATCTACTACGTATGTCTCACCGTTTATTATCGTGGAGTCTATCGGCATTCTTCTCAAGGCGAGAAGGTATCCTCTGCATATTCTTGGAGCCATTGCGTCGCCCGGACAAGTGGCGAAAAGGTCGTGCTTCTGGAAGTGTGGCACGGGAGGAAGTTTTTCGACATTCGGTGAGTTGATCACGTATTCGTAGATGTTGATCTCGGGAGCCCTGAACAGTCTGGCAGGGATAACCGGTATGTCGTCTTTGTGATTAAGTTCAGGGTGGTTTTCGAAAAGCTGATGGTCATATTCCTCTTGTGTCATGTCCGTATCGAACATGTGACCTTCGCCGGTAAGCAGCCAGTTTATTCTGAAACCGAATGCTGCATTCCATTTTGCGGCGGAGTTCTTTCCAAATGGGCGGCCGTTCAGCTGGTTGCTGACTGCGGCCTGTTGGACACCGAGCGCATTTGCGACCTCCTGCTGGGACATTCCTATCTCGGAAAAATATTCCTTAATGGTTCTTCCTATTTCTTTCTTAATGGGCATTTGTGTGAATAATTACAAAAAATGTGTAAAATGTTACTAAAAATCCTTTGATATTACAAAATTGGTGTTAGCTTTGCAGTCGTTGTTACCAAAATCCGATGCAAATATAGCAATTATTCGCATCGGATGTAATAGTAACATGAAAATTTGCAGATAATTAAGTTTTTTGAAATAGTGATATTTCGATAATTGTGTAAATATTACAAAGATAGTTATTGCTGGTTAGTAGAAAGTCCTTTATTGTTTTGACTATCGGGTATTATGGAAAAGATCTGTACGACAATTTGCGTTATTGCAGGAACAGTTTTCCTCGTTATCGCCCTCTTCGGACTATGGCGTCATTTCTTCACAATGGGCATCTGTTATGCAGCTGCCGTTCTCGTTTCTGAAGAAAAGAGAGTCGAATGATGCCTTTTAATGTCTGCACCACTGATCAAGCCATCGGAAGTATTCTCTGTGCCAGAGAAGAGCATTTTGAGGCTTGAGTATCCAGTGGTTCTCATCTGGGAAGATAAGAAGTCTGGACGGCACACCCATCATCTGTGCTGCGTTATATGCAGCCATTCCCTCATCTACAGGAACTCTGTAGTCCATGCCTCCATGTATGACCATCAAAGGTGTATGCCAGTTCGTTACAAGCTTGTGCGGCGACAGCTCGTAATGTCTTATGGCTTTCGGATCCTTGCTCCAAGGCGAGCCGCCCTGCTTGATCCCTCCGAATGTGAGTCCGTCTCCGGCAGGTCCGGTCGGGCCTTCTGCAGTTCCCACGCGCGGATCTGTCACGGTCGTATGAAGTCCTCCATTATCAAAATTAGGGAACCACATCTCTTCTGTCGTCATATACATGTGCTCTTCGTTGAAGATTCCTGCGTGAGCAATGAATGCATCGAAGACATTTCCATGGATTCCGCACAGATAGTAAACTGAATATCCTCCGTAGCTTGCGCCGCATGCCGCCATCTTACCTACATATGGCTCAGCCTTCAGTTCGCGTGCCGCAGCAAGGTAATCCTGCATGTTAAGGCCCGGATAGTCTCCTGAAATCTGCTCGGTCCATTCCTGGCCGAATGCTGTAGTTCCGCGTCTGTTCGGCAATACTACAATATATCCCTGAGAGGCCATGAGACGGTAATTCCATCGGTATGACCAGCCCTGCCTGAGTGTGCCCTGAGGACCTCCGAGGCAGATGGTTATGGCCGGATATGTCTTGGACGGATCGAACTGAGGCGGATAAAGAACCCATGTGAGCATATCTTTTCCGTCCACTGTCTTGACATACCTCTTTTCGGTCTTATGGTCAGCAAGCTGGGAAAGAATATGACCGTTCTCGTCTGTCACCGGAATGTATTCGTTGCCGTCAGCAGTACATCTGACTGCAACAAGCTCGGTAGGGAAGTCCATGCTGCACCATGTCGTGTACATTGTAAGTCCTTCCTCATTATCTACTATGTGGAACGGCGTTCCGAAATCGTTCCATCTGTCTTCTTCTGTAAGTCTTTCTATCTTCCAATCTGCAGGCTTTGCCATCGCTCCTGCCGGGAGATCGAAGTCCGGACCTTTAGCGACGAATATTCCCTGAAGACCTTCTGCCAGCGAGTTGAAGTAAATGTTCTTAGAGTCCTGCGACCACATCGGTCCTGCAGCATTGTACTTGAAATCTCCGGTTACATCAGTGATGCCCCAGACCTTCGGAGCATCTTCCTCATAGTCAACATAAGCTGCCATAAGCCTCTGCTTGTCAGCCTCATAGCCGTCTCTCTCCATGCTGATCCATGCGATCTTCTTACCGTCAGGACTCCATACCGGGTCGGTATCGTATCCTCCCTTCATGTCTATTACTGAAGTTGCTGCTGTCTGTACATTATAGATGTATATCTCTGTGTTGGTCGAGAATGCGTATTTCTTTCCTGTCAGCTTGCGGCAGGAATAAGCGATGAATCTGCTGTCAGGACTCCATGACAACTGCTCCAGACCTCCGAATGGTTCGGTAGGAAGTTCGTATAGCTCGGTTTCGCCAGCGAGAATGTCAATGCCTTCCTTTATCACAGCTCCGCCGAATCTGAAATCTGCAACAAAAGTATGTGGAATCTCCATTACAGTATGATCCCAATGCCTGTACATAAGGTCATCGGTTTCATACGCAGTAGCCTTGTCGAGATCTTCGTAGCAGTCTGTCGGAGACTTTACGTGGCTCTTGACATAACTTATGTACATTATCTTCTTTTCGTCTGGGGAGATCTTGAATTCACCTACGCCTGCTGGAATGTCACTGGCCTGCCTTATGTCGTCCAGTTCCCATTTCCCGTTCTTTTCCGCTATCTCTGCTGTCCAGATCTGTCCTCCCGTCAGGAATGCAATGTGCTTTCCATCAGCGCTCCAACGTGCATTCGAGATACTCTTTCCTGAAGTCGTGAGCTGCTGGTTGTCTGACCCGTCAAGCCTGCAGATGAAAAGGTTGCGTACGCTTCTGTTCTCTTCAGTGGAAGTGTAACTCACTCCGTACATTATATGCTCTCCGTCAGGAGATACCTGAGGGTCGGAAAGCCTGCCGAAAGCGAGAAGGGCTTCCGGTGTCATGTGACCGTCCTTGATCTGAATTCCGCTTCTGGCTATATAGCCTTCGCTGCTTATTGTGTCGTTCTGATTCATGTTGCATGCTGTTAATGACAAGATGCCTAATGCAATGGCTGCTTTGCTCCAAAGGTTCATGATATGTTGTTTTTTATGATTGTCTGTTGCTATAGGGGCTGGTATTGCCGTGCTGCTTTAAGCAGCTCGTCCGCTACCTGCTCGCGTATGGAGGCCGGGGATAGTATTTCCAGACCGCTTCCATATTTGCAGAACTCCATTATCAACGCCTTGTTCGGGTAAACGAAGATGCTGAATGTTACGGAATTATCGTCAGAGGCTATCTCTTTCTGGCTGGTGTGTATCGGGAGGTCCCTGAGGAAACTGGCCTCCCTTTTAGTCGCCCTGAATGTGATGGTTTCACCTTTGCCTTCCGGTATATAGATGCCGAAACTGGTTGCGAACAGTTCTTCTACATCGAACTTCTTCGGCATCATGAACGTTTTCTCCGATATCTCAAGACTCACTACTCTGTCCAGACCATATATCCTGATGGCTTTTCTTTCGATGCAGTAGGCTACGATATACCATCGCTTCGCGAATTCCTTTACGGCATAAGGATGCAAGGTGTAGGAATCTTTCGCTGCGCTCGTATATTTCTGATATGTTATCGTTATCTCGTGATTGCCGGTCATCGCTTCCATGACAGAGGTCAGATGCCTGTGGCCTGAAGGTATGTCTTCGACTGAAACTCTTCCGGAAAGCCTTTCCTTTCCCAGAGTGAGCATGTTGTTGACAGTGAACGTGTTGATAAGCCATGCGGATTCTGCATTTTCATCCGCCACGTCATCCGTATAACGGATAAAATACCTGTTCGCGCTGCGGTTACATTCTATCTTTATTCCGAATACTTCCTCTACGGATTCGCGGTGATTGTTGAATGTCCTTCTGGAATAAGGACTGTCAAAGCGGTTCTCCCACCGGTCGCAAATCTCGCCGAGTGACAGGCCGTTCTCTCCGGCCCTGATGAATGTCTGTACAAGCCAGATGTATTTCTGCAGCAGTTCTGTTACCATGGGTCTTAACTTATCTTGCTGTAATCCTTTATCTGATATTTTTCTTTTCTGAGTTCTTTACGCAGGAGCTGGTTCTTGTCGGAGGACAATGTCGGATCTTCACGCAATACGGCATCTGCACAGTCGCGTGCTGCATTCAGAATCAGTCCGTCCTTGGCCAGGGAAGCGATGTTCAGACTTATCGGAAGTCCACTCTGCTGAGTGCCTTCCAGATCTCCCGGCCCGCGCATCTTCATATCTTCTTCGGCCAGTTCGAATCCGTTTTCCGTTGCGCACATCAGTTCTATCCTGTGCCTTGATTCCTTGCTGAGCTTGTGCCCTGTCATCAGTACGCAATAGGATTTTTCGCTGCCTCGTCCAACGCGTCCACGAAGCTGGTGAAGCTGGCTCAGACCGAATCTTTCGGCACTTTCGATGACCATCACTGAGGCATTCGGTACATCGACTCCGACTTCGATCACCGAGGTCGCGACGAGAATGTCGGCCCTTCCTGCTGCGAAAGCGTCCATGTTGAACTTCTTCACATCATTCAGCTGCTTTCCGTGTACTACCGCTGTCTTGTATTCAGGGAAAGGAAACTTCTGCATGATTTCTTCCGCTCCTGCTTCAAGGCTCTGGTAATCAAGTTTTTCTGTCTCGTTTATCAACGGATATACAATGAATATCTGGCGTCCGAGGGCTATCTGGTCGCGCATGAACTTATATAATGCAGGCCTTTTGCCGTCGGTCGCATGTATTGTCTGGACCGGTTTCCTGCCTGGAGGAAGTTCGTCGATCACAGATACGTCAAGATCGCCGTACAAGGTCATCGCAAGGGTCCGCGGAATCGGGGTAGCTGTCATTACCAGGACGTGAGGCGGAGCTCCGCATGTGGCTTTCCTCCATAGCTTGGATCTCTGCTCGACTCCGAACCTATGCTGCTCATCGATGATTGCAAGTCCCAGATTCCTGAATATCACATTATCTTCTATAAGTGCATGTGTGCCCACGATGATCCCTATGCTGCCATCTTCGAGCCCGGCATGCACCTCGCGTCTTTCTGAGGCCTTTGAACTTCCGGTAAGAAGTGCGGACTTCACTCCTGTAGGTGCAAGGAATTTCTGTATGTTCTTGTAATGCTGCTGCGCAAGGACTTCGGTCGGAGCCATTATGCAAGCCTGGTAGCCGTTTCCGATGGCTATCAGGGCTGTCAGTACCGCTACCATCGTCTTTCCGCTGCCGACATCTCCCTGAAGGAGGCGGTTCATCTGATGGCCGCTCTTCATGTCGTTGCGTATCTCCGTGATCACTCTTTTCTGTGCTCCTGTGAGAGGGAAGGGAAGAGAATCGTAGCAAAGATTGAATGCTTCTCCTACACGTGGCATGAGGATTCCTTGTTCAGCTCTGCTTCGCACATATTTCTGTTTCAGGAGAGACAATTGAAGGTAGAAGAGCTCTTCGAACTTGAGACGGTATTTCGCCTTTTCCAAAGAAAGCATATCATTCGGAAAGTGAATGTTTCTCAAAGCGAAGTGTATAGGTACCAGACCGCACTGCTTCATCAGATGTTCCGGCATTGATTCCTCTACATATTGCAGGCCTTTGCTCAATGCGGCTTCCATGAGCTTGTTCATCACCTTTCCGGTGATGCCGCCGTTCTTCAGCTTTTCGGTGCTTGGATATACTCCGGTCATTGTTCCGGAATTCTGCTGCCCTGGCCCGGAAAGGTCTGCAGGTACAGGGTCAACTTCCGGATGAACCATGTTTATTCGTCCGTTGAAAGCGGCAGGCTTGCCGAAGAATATGAATTCTGCGCCGGGTCTGAGCTTTTCCATCATCCATTTCATACCTTTGAAATAGACTGTTTCGATTTCTCCGGTTCCGTCTCCGATCCATACGCTGAGACGTTTCTTGTCAATCACCTCGGCTCTGAGTACGCTGGCCCTTATCTGCACATACGCCATGTCCGGTCTTATATCGCATATCCTGACGAATGAACTCTTGTCGATGTACCTGAAAGGATACAGCCTGAGCAGCTCTCCGATCGTGCCTGCAGAGAGCTCTTTCTTCAGAAGGGCGGCCCTTTTAGGACCCACTCCGGGAAGAAACTGTATGTCCATATCAAGTCCGTTCTGTGCCATAGTCTGGCAAATCTAATAAAAATTCCGTTTTGTTCATATTATTTATTATATTTGTAAGTTGATTTTGAATAATACCCTATAAGTCATATGGCAAGAAAACTAGTTGTGGGAATTACCCAGGGAGACGGAAACGGCATCGGTTATGAGGTGATCATCAAGGCTCTGGCAGATGAGAGGATGCTGGATATCTGTACTCCTGTGATATATGGATCATCGAAGATATTCGGATTCTATAAAAAGCAGATACATAATATCGACCAGATAAATACAAACATCATAAGTTCGGCTAAGGATGTTCATAACAAGCGTGTGAACATCGTCAACTGCCTGCCTGAGAATGTTTTCGTGGAGCCGGGACAATCTACCCCCGAGTCAGCAAAAGCAGCCATGACATCTCTGGAGAAGGCCGTAGCCGACATAAAGGAAGGATACATAGACGTGCTTGTCACAGCTCCGATCAACAAGAAGGCTATGGCTGGCGAAGGTTTCGGATATACCGGACATACGGAATATCTCGAAAAGGTGTTCGGTGTGGATGAAGTGGCGATGATCATGGTATGTGACCGCCTTAAGATCGGTGTGGTCACCGGCCATATCGCCCTCAAGGACGTTGTAAAGAACATTACCAAGGACAGGATCCTAAGCAAGCTGCGCCTGATGAAAGCTTCGCTTGAAAGAGACTTCGGCATAGATGCTCCGAAAATTGCTATCCTCGGTCTGAATCCTCATTGCGGAGACGGCGGTCTTCTCGGTGACGAAGAGCAGCAGATCATACTTCCTGCAGTACAGGAGGCTAATTCGGAAGGAATCCTTGCTTTCGGACCATATTCACCTGACGGATTCTTCGGCCTTGGAAACTATTCGAAGTTTGATGCTGTTCTGGCTATGTATCACGATCAGGGACTCACTCCATTCAAGGCTCTTGCCTTCGAAGAGGGGGTCAACTATACGGCAGGTCTTCCTGTCGTGAGGACATCTCCGGACCACGGAACTGCATATGAAATGGCAGGTCGTGATATGGCTGACCCGCGCTCTATGATGGCAGCGATCTATACGGCTATCGACATTTATAACAGCCGGGCTGATTATGATGACCTTGTTGAAAACCGTATGAATGTGGTACTCCCTGATACTGAAATCAAGCCTAAAGGAGGCCGTATCATCGAGTAGTCATGGCTGAGGTTGTAAAGCAGAACAGACCTCCGATATTTCTGTTTACGGATGGGGCATCAAGCGGCAATCCCGGGCCTGGAGGCTATGGAGTGGTGCTGAAGTGTGCCGGACATATGATGGAACTGTCCGAAGGATTCAGCTTGACGACGAACAACAGGATGGAGCTTCTGGCTGTCATAAAAGGGCTTGAAGCTATCAGATGGGAGAATGCCGAGGTCCATGTGACCAGCGATTCGTCGTATGTCGTCAATGCGGTCAACAAGGGCTGGCTGGAAAACTGGAAGAGAAAGGGGTTCGCGAAGGTCAAGAATCCAGATCTGTGGTTGAGGCTCTCTCCGCTTCTTCAGAAGCATAGGGTGGCCTTCCATTGGATAAAAGGACATGCGGGACATCCTGAGAATGAACGTTGTGACGCCTTGGCGGTAGCGGCCGGTGCCGGTGCTGTCGCACAAGGAAAGGTACTTCCTCCAGATACCGGTTATGAACCGGAGGAAAATGCATTAATGTGATTTTGTTATGAAAGGAATTGTGTTGGCAGGCGGTTCGGGTACACGTCTTTATCCGATTACCAAGGGAGTCAGCAAACAGATGCTCCCGATCTTTGACAAGCCGATGATCTATTACCCTGTTTCTGTGCTCATGCAGGCCGGAATCAGGGAGATTCTCATCATTTCGACTCCGATGGACCTGCCTGGTTTCCAGAGACTTCTGGGCGACGGAAGCGATTACGGAGTTTCCTTTTCATATGCCGAACAGCCTTCTCCGGACGGACTGGCTCAGGCCTTCATCATCGGAGAGGAATTCATCGGCGATGACTGTGTGTGCATGGTTCTGGGAGATAATATCTTCCATGGAAACGGTCTTGAACCGATGCTTAAGAACGCATTGGAAAGGGCGGAAAATGATTCCTGTGCGACTGTTTTCGGTTATTGGGTAAGTGATCCTCAGCGTTATGGCGTGGCAGAATTTGACTCTGATGGAAAATGTATAAGCATAGAGGAGAAACCAGCGGTTCCGAAATCCAATTACGCTGTAGTGGGATTGTATTTCTATCCTAACAAGGTGGTGGACATTGCAAAGACAATCAAGCCTTCAGCCAGAGGAGAACTTGAAATCACGGCTGTCAACCAGCATTTCCTTGATGATGGGGAACTCATGGTGGAGACATTCGGCAGAGGATTTGCATGGCTTGATACAGGTACGCATGACTCCCTTTCAGAGGCATCTACATTCATTGAAGTGATTGAGAAAAGACAGGGACTCAAGGTGGCATGTCTTGAAGCCATCGCATATGAACAGGGCTGGATTTCTGCCGAAAGATTGAAGGAAATAGCTGCTCCTATGGCTAAGAATCCATACGGGCAGTATCTTCTTAAACTTGCTGAAAGATAATGAATGTTATTAAGACTGACATAGAAGGGCTCCTTGTCATCGAACCTAAGATCTTCGGTGACAGCAGAGGATATTTTTTCGAATCATTTTCAGAACGTGAGTTCAGAAGGGAAGTGGCTGATGTGGATTTCGTTCAGGATAATGAAAGCAAGTCATCGTATGGAGTCGTCCGTGGACTGCATTTCCAGAAACCTCCTTACTCTCAGGCCAAGCTGGTCAGGGTCATCAAAGGCAAGGTCCTGGACGTGGCTGTCGATCTGAGGAAAGGGTCTCCTACATTCGGCAAGCATGTGACGATGGAACTGTCGGAAGATAATCATCGTCAGGTCTTTATTCCACGTGGCTTCGCCCATGGTTTCAGTGTGCTTTCCGATGAGGTGGTGTTTCAGTATAAATGCGATGCATACTATGCTCCTCAGAGCGAAGGTGCTGTCGCATGGGATGATCCGGACCTTGGCATAGATTGGAAGGTTCCGGCAGAGAAAGTGATTCTGTCTGAAAAGGACAAGAAACATCCGCGACTCAAGGATATTTTGGAGGAACTATAGTTATGAATATACTTGTAACAGGCTGTATGGGACAGCTCGGACGCTCTTTCAGACGTGCGATGTCTGGCAGTGACCATCAATGTATCTGGACGGATATAAGAGGGAATGACGATATCCTATCCCTTGATATAACTGATCCTGAGGCTGTTTCATCTATGATCAGCGGACATTTCGTAGATGTCATTGTGAATTGTGCCGCCTATACGAATGTCAACAAGGCTGAGAGTGAAGAGGACCTTGCTTTCCGTATCAATGCGGAAGCTCCAGGTATTCTTGCGGCAGCTGCTGCAGAGGCTGGAGCGGTCCTTATACATGTTTCGACGGATTATGTCTTCGATGGTATGGGATATCTGCCATACACGGAAGATATGGAAGTAGCGCCGTTAAGCGCATACGGCAGGACGAAGCTTGCCGGAGAACAGGCGGTGATTTCTTCCGGCTGCAGATATCTGATATTCAGGACAGCCTGGCTTTACAGTATATTCGGAGGCAATTTCGTTCAGACCATTTATGAAAAGACCGCTTCGCAACCTGTTGTGAAAGTGGTTGCTGATCAGATAGGTACGCCTACCTTTGCACAGGATCTGGCCGATGTGATCGCCTCTGTCATAGATGCGGAAATGCTTGACAGGACGGGCATATATCATTTTACGGACGAGGGTGTATGCTCATGGTATGATTTCGCCAAGGAAATCTGTGACATGAGCGGCCATCTTTGCCATGTGGTCCCTTGCCGTACCAGTGATTACCCTTCACCGGCAAGGCGTCCGCATTATTCTGTACTTGACAAGACGAAGATTAAGGAGACATTCAATATAGAGATCCCTCATTGGAAGGACTCGCTCGCATTCTGTCTCAGACAGATTGAGGAGAATTCATTATAGATATGGAAAGATTTGACAGAAACATCATCGTGACCGGTGGTGCCGGATTCATAGGCAGTCACGTAGTCAGACTTCTTGTAAAGAAGTATCCGGAATATCGCATTATCAATGTCGATGCCTTGACTTATGCCGGCAACCTGGCTAACCTTAAGGATATCGAGAATGCGGAGAACTATGTCTTCGTCAAGGCCGATATCTGCGATTTTGACAGGATCTGCGCTATCTTCGAAGAATATTCGATAGACGGAGTCATTCATCTTGCTGCCGAGAGCCATGTGGACAGATCTATCAAGGATCCTTTCACATTTGCGCGTACCAATGTGATGGGAACCCTCTCTCTTCTTCAGGCGGCACGCCTCTCATGGGAAGCACGTCCTGAAAAGTATGAAGGCAAGCGTTTCTATCATATTTCTACAGACGAGGTATATGGAGCGCTTGAACTGACTGACCCTGCGGGCGGTAAGGATGGTAAAGGGCCTTTCGGAGATAAGTTCTTTACTGAAGACACGAAGTATGATCCACACAGCCCATACAGCGCAGCAAAGGCTTCTTCCGACCATTTCGTACGTGCATTCCATGATACATACGGTATGCCTACAGTGGTAACCAACTGCAGCAATAATTATGGTCCATATCAGTTTCCTGAAAAGCTTATACCTCTGTTCATCAATAATATACGTAATGGAAAGCCTCTGCCGGTATATGGCAAGGGAGAAAATGTGCGCGACTGGCTTTTCGTCGAGGATCATGCCCGTGCCATCGATCTCATATTCCATGAAGGAAAGGTAGCCGAGACGTATAATATCGGAGGCTTCAACGAATGGAAGAATATAGATCTGATCAAGGTCATTATCGCTACTGTGGACCGTCTGCTCGGCAATCCGGAGGGCCATAGCCTTTCTCTGATCACATATGTGACGGACAGAGCGGGACACGATCTCCGCTATGCTATCGATTCCACAAAGCTCCATAAGGAACTTGGCTGGGAGCCATCTCTTCAGTTTGAGGAGGGAATAGAGAAGACCGTACGTTGGTATCTCGATAATCAGGAATGGATGGATCAGGTCACCAGCGGAGATTATCAGAACTATTACGACAGTATGTACAAGGACAGATAATTTAATAACTAATAAATATTATTATGAAAAAGTTCATTTATTTTCTGACCGCAGCTCTTATGCTTGCAGGTGCGGCTGAATCCATGGCTCAGGATGTTGTGTACAGGCAGTATCGTACTCCTCACCCTCATCACCACCAACATTATGTAAGCCCTGCAGAAGGACTTGGCCTGCATTTCGGTTTCGCTCACTCATTCTACAGGAAAGCGAACAAATTTTCAGATAGTGTGGATTCCGATCGCGCCAAGAATGGTTTCCATGTTGGCCTTACCAAGGATTTCACCCTGATTCCATATTCTCTTTATATCCAGACAGGTCTCGACTATGTCTTTCAGGCTGTTACTCCTGATCCAGACTTCGATAAAATTGACATAATCGCCAAGGAGCAGGATCATAGAATGAATATTCCTGTCCAGCTCAAGTATGAGTATCCTTTGTTCCCAACTGTAAGCTTGTTCGCTCAGGTCGGTCCTACAGTTTCATTCGGTCTTGCTTCAAATCTGAGGTACCGCGCTCAAATAGATAATGACTACCATACTGTAACATATAACTATTTCAATAGAAAGATCAAGGCTTCAAACGGGGCTGGAGCTATGAAGGAATATATTGAAAGTACAGCTCCTGAAGCAAAGTTCAGAAGGTTTGACATGTATCTCGGCGGAGCTGTAGGAGCGAAGTTCTTCGAGATTCTTGAAGTGTCATTCGGATATGACTGGGGAGTGGTGAACCAGTATAAGGGAGAACCAGGAGATATATTCAGGATGCGTCGCCAGCAGTTCTATCTGACAGCAGCCGTACGCTTCTGATGACATAATTCTGTCAAAATGGCAGATTATGCATCTCGTTTTTGATAATTGACTATTTGTCACTATATTTGCAGGTTGTGTGTACTGTGGGTACATGCAACCTGTTTTCGATAATAAATATAGTTAAGATATGTCATTTACAGACGTTTTCAAGAAAATTTTCGGTACTAAGGCAGACCGTGACATGAAAGCCCTCAAGCCGACCCTGAACAAGGTCCTTGAGGCATATAAGGAGATAGATCTTCTGGACGATGACCAGCTCAGGGCAAGATGCCAGGCGCTGAAGGACAAGATCCAGGCGGCTATAGCAGATGATGAGAACCGTATCGCCCAGATCAGGGAAGAGCTTGAAAAAGAGATTCCGCTCAAGCAGAAGGAAGCTCTTGCTACAGAGCAGGACAAGCTTGTGAAGAAGGTGGATGAAATCATAGAAGGCGTTCTTGATGAGATACTTCCGGAGGCGTTCGCCATCATGAAGTCAACAGCCCGCCGTTTCACTCAGAATCCTGTCATCAAGGTAAAGGCGACTCAGTTTGACCGCGACCTCAGCACGACTAAGGAATTCGTGACCATCGAGGGAGACTATGCGATATGGCAGAACCACTGGATCGCGGGTGGAAATGAGGTGACATGGGACATGATCCACTATGACGTGCAGCTTATCGGCGGTATCGTCCTTCATCAGGGAAAGATAGCAGAGATGGCGACAGGTGAGGGTAAGACCCTCGTGGCTACGCTTCCTGTATTCCTCAATGCATTGGCAGGAAAGGGAGTGCATGTGGTTACAGTCAATGACTACCTCTCAAAGCGAGACTCTGAGTGGATGGGCCCTCTCTACATGTTCCACGGACTTTCTGTGGATTGTATCGACAAGCATCAGCCTAACAGCGAGGCCCGCAAGAAGGCATATGCATGCAATATCACATTCGGTACCAACAACGAATTCGGTTTCGACTACCTCCGTGACAATATGGCGACTTCTATGAGCGACCTTGTTCAGAAGAAGCATCATTTTGCTATTGTCGATGAGGTTGACTCGGTGCTTATTGATGATGCGCGTACCCCTCTCATCATTTCAGGTCCTGTACCTAAGGGTGAGGACCAGCAGTTCATGGAGTACAAGCCTCTCGTAGAGCGTCTCTACAGCGCACAGAAGACTCTTGTGAACCAGCTCCTCAATGAGGCCAAGAAGCTCATTGCAGATGGAAATGAGAAGGATGGCGGCGTGCTTCTTTTCAGGGCATTCAAGGGATATCCTAAATACAAGCCTCTCATCAAGTTCCTCAGCGAGCCAGGTATGAAGCAGCTTCTCCAGAAGGTCGAGAACTACTATATCCAGGATAACGAGCGCGAGATGCCTTTCATTACAGATGAGCTCTATTTCGTGATCAATGAGAAGCAGCACTCTGTCGATATGACCGACAAGGGACGCGACCTGATCACAGGCAATCTTGAAGATTCAAACTTCTTCGTGCTTCCTGATGTAGGTGCATCTATTGCAGAGGTGCAGAAGTCTGGTCTTTCTGCAGAGGAAAAGCAGGTGAAGAAAGATGAGATCCTTGCTGATTTTGCTTTGAAGTCTGAGCGTGTGCATACTGTAAATCAGCTCCTTAAGGCATATACGATGTTCGACAAGGAGATCGACTATATCATTCAGGACGGAAAGATCAAGATCGTCGATGAGCAGACCGGCCGTATCATGGAAGGTCGTCGTTGGAGCGACGGACTCCATCAGGCAGTCGAGGCTAAGGAAAATGTGAAGGTAGAGGCAGCGACACAGACTTTCGCTACCATCACTCTCCAGAACTATTTCCGTATGTACCACAAGCTTGCCGGTATGACAGGTACGGCAGAGACTGAGGCAGGCGAGTTCTGGTCTATCTACAAGCTTGATGTTGTCGTTATCCCTACAAACAGACCTATCGCACGTATCGATAACAATGACCTTATCTATAAGACAAAGAAGGCTAAGTTCGATGCAGTGATCAACAAGGTCGTAGAGCTTACATCGGCCGGACGTCCGGTGCTTGTCGGTACGACTGATGTCGAGACTTCCGAGCTCCTCAGCCGTATGCTTCGTCTGCGTGGTATCCAGCATCAGGTACTGAATGCAAAGCAGCATGCACGTGAGGCGGAGGTCGTAAAACATGCCGGAGAACCATCGACTGTGACTATTGCGACCAATATGGCCGGTCGAGGTACCGATATCAAGCTTCCGGAGGAAGTGAAGAATGCAGGTGGTCTTGCCATCATCGGTACAGAGCGTCATGACAGCCGTCGAGTTGACCGTCAGCTTCGTGGTCGTTCAGGACGTCAGGGTGACCCGGGTTCTTCTATCTTCTATGTTTCCCTTGAGGATAAGCTCATGCGTCTCTTCGGTTCTGAAAAGATAGCAGGTGTCGTTGACAGACTCGGAATGGAAGAAAATGAGGCTTTGGAAGCTCCGATGCTCAACAGCTCGATCGAAAGAGCTCAGAAGAAGGTTGAGGAAAATAACTTCGGTATCCGTAAGAGACTTCTTGAGTATGACGATGTCATGAACTCTCAGAGAGAGGTGATCTATACAAAGAGACGTAATGCGCTTTCAGGTGAAAGGGTAGAGATCGACGTCATGAACATGATGCAGGATACTGCTCAGATTCTTGCAGAAAAGGCTGAGAACCTGGATTTCGAGTCTTTCTCGGAGCTTGTGATGTCATCTCTGTCTATCGACCCGGGTTTCGATGAGGAGTTCTTTGCAAAGGCATCCAAGGCTGTCATGGCTGAGAAACTTCAGGAGAATATGCTCCAGACATATGAGCGTCGTATGGAAACCATGCTGACAAGGGCATATCCTATCATCAAGGAAGTCTATGAGAAGCAGGGAGCGATCTATCAGAATATCGCGATCCCTATCTCTGACGGCCGTAAGATGATGACTCTCTCAGTAGATCTTAAGAAGGCTTATGAGACTGAGGGTAAGGAGATTGCGAGGTCTTTGAGCAAGAGGATAACATTGTGGCAGATCGACGAGAAATGGAAGGAACATCTCCGTGACATGGACGATCTCAAGCAGTCTGTACAGAATGCTACATATGAGCAGAAGGATCCGCTTCTTATCTATAAGTTCGAGAGCTTCAACCTTTTCAGCGAGATGCTTGAAGAGCTTAATAAGGACGTCCTCTCATTCCTCCTCAGAGCCTTTATCCCTCTCCGTGATGCTTCCGAGGCTAAAGCTCCGGCTCCTCAGCAGCCAAGAAGGAATGAAATGGATCAGATGACAACTTCACGTACAGACCTCGTTACCAACGGCGGAGAGCAGAAGAGCAGGATGCCTGTCCATGTGGAGAAGCAGGTAGGACGTAATGATCCATGTCCTTGCGGTTCAGGAAAGAAATTCAAGAACTGTCACGGAAAAGGCCTTTAATTCTAAACTTGATTAACAATTAAAATTAACAATAATATGGCAAAGATAGAAATGACTTCAAATGTAAATGCCATCAGCAGGATTTCTGCCGGAACAATCATAAAGGGTGAGATTATCTCTCCTTGCGATATCCGTATCGACGGTACCTTCGAAGGCAAGGTTACTGCCAAGGGACGCGTGGTGATCGGTGAAACAGCCGTGATCAAGGGTGACATCGTATGTGTAAATATCGACCTTTGGGGAAAGGTAGAAGGAAACATCTACGTAAAGGATACACTTGCGCTCAAGGAAGGTTGTGTGATCAACGGTAACCTCCATATCAAGAGACTTGCTGTAGAGCTTGGTTCTACTTTCAACGGAAACTGCAAGATGATAACTGAAGCAGAGTTCGACAAACTCTGCGGAGTCCAGCAGCCGTCAGCAAAGGCTGCAGCTCCTCAGCCACAGCATCAGAATCCGGCTCAGGCACATGCAAATTAAGTAACTGAAAGACCGGGAAACCGGTCTTTTTTATTTTTATTCTTATGAGAAAGCTTTCATTCAGACGTATGGCATATCTGCTTTGCGTCACTGTTCTTGCTGAACTTCTGTTTTCAGGTTGCGGCGCCGTGCCATTGACTGGAAGGCGTCAGATCCTTCTCGTTTCCGATCAGGAGATTTTTCAGGCAGGCCTTGTGCAATATAAGGAGTATCTGGGCACAGCTACTCTCTCATCTGATGCATCAGCTACCGCAATGGTAAAGAATGTAGGACAGAAACTGGCTTCTGCTACAGAGAACTATCTCCGTGCAAGCGGATTGGAGTCAGAAATCGCGAATTTCGCCTGGGAATTCAACCTTGTCAAGGATACTCAGGTAAATGCTTTTTGTATGCCAGGAGGCAAGATTGTCGTTTATGAAGGCTTGCTTTCCGTTGCCAAGACAGAAGCGGAACTGGCTGTGGTTCTAGGCCATGAAATCGCTCATGCTGTAGCCAAGCATAGCAATGAACGTATGAGCCAGCAGATACTTGCCCAATATGGAATGGCCATTCTTTCAAGTGCTCTCTCTGAAAAATCAGCAATCGTGAGAGAAACGGCTACCACGGTTTTTGGCCTTGGAGCGCAGGTCGGCATGATGCTTCCGTATTCGAGGAAACATGAGTATGAAGCGGATTATATGGGTATTGTCTTTATGGAAATCGCTGGCTATGATTCGAATAGCGCGGTGGAGTTCTGGTCGAAGATGGCTTCCCTCGGAGGCAGTGGTGTGCCGGAATTTCTCAGTACTCATCCTAGCGACTCTAAACGAATTGCAAATCTTCAGGCCAAGATATCCGATGCCAAGACAGTAGCTCAATCACTGAGACAGATATAAAAAAAGAGACCGTTTCTGACGGTCTCTTTTTAGTGGGAGCAGAGGGAGTCGAACCCCCGACCCTCTGCTTGTAAGGCAGATGCTCTAAACCAACTGAGCTATGCTCCCGAAATGGGAATGCAAATATACGACGATTTTTTGATTCCGCAAATTTTATTTTGAAAAATATTTATTGACAAGCTCATAATGACAGTTTTTCATTATATTTGCAGTCTGAATCAATGGGGATGTTTTGGTTTTGACAGCATCTGACATTGGACGGTAAGCACGTCGGGCGTGGGAAGTTTGCCCGTTAATCTCAGCTTTCGAACTTATAGTTGGCAACAACTCTTATGCACTCGCTGCGTAGTCTGCTAAGCACACTACCTTAATCCGCGACGCCAAGGCTGCGTCGCCGACGAGTATCCCTCCAGCCTTTAGGCCGGTTATGGCTGGAA
>JAZLAS010000023.1:0-6229 GCA_045613365.1 Candidatus Cryptobacteroides sp. | reverse complement strand
GACCGTGGGATCATGATATGTGCGATCAGCTCATCGGTGGTGAGGAACCAGCTTTATTTCCAGAGGGATGTGCTTCTGGATAAGCTCAATGAATATCTGAAGTCCGATTCCCTTTTTGTCCGTGAGGGCAATGATGGCCCCGTTGTCAAGAATCTTATACTTAAATGATTCTCTGTAATTGTTCTCTGAACTGACTGGGAGTCATTCCCGTCTTCTTCTTGAATATCCTGGAAAAATATTCCGGTGTCTCGAAATGCAGCGCAAATGACACTTCTTTTACCGATATGGTCGTGCTGCGGAGCATTTCCTTTGCCCTCTGTATCTTCATACTCATGTAATACTGTGCGGGAGCCATTCCTGTGTATGTCTTGAACATTCGTCGGAATGTAGAGTAACTGATATTGAGGAATCCCGCGATATCAGGCATGTCGATGTCTGTATCGATGTTCTCCTGCATGAAGTATCTGGCTTTGTCTATGATGCTTGGATTTATCCTGTCGTTGAAGTTCCTGTTGCTGTGGGTGGTGAACACTATTCCTAACTGATAATTCACTATGCCTGCCAAGAGTTGCTGGAAATGAGGCTCCTGGCGTTGCGCTACGGTTATAGCCTCTTTGTAGAGGTGTACAAGGGTTTCGTCAAGACCTATTCTATATACAGGTGATTTCGGTGAAAAGAAGCCTGCCTTTACTCGGCTGTCTATATTGACTCCGTGAAATCCTATCCAATACTCACGCCATCCTGTTTCGGGATCAGGGGAGTATGTGTGCCATTCGTTCGGGAATATCAGAAACATGTCACCACTGTTTATTCGCAATGTACCTGCGGATGCCGTAGTCAATGTACCTCTGCCTTCAACAATATAGATGAGCTGGTATTCGTTGATGATTCTTCCCTTACCCGGATCAAACATATATCCGTTCTCATGGACAGGAGGTGGGTATGTTTCTCCTGGGGCGACAAGTTGCGTTCCTGTGGAGCATACTGTCAATCCCCATTGCTCATCCTGCTCATTTTGTGCAATATATTTTATGGTAAACATTGTTCTGAAATGATTTTTACAAATATAGTCATAAATTCAACCCTGACAAATACTGATCAGAAAGTGCAGGTGAAAAACCAAAATATGTAGTCTGTATGCAGATGGAAACCGCCATCTTTGCATAAGGAATACAATTTATTGACTTTAATCTTTCGAAATAATGAAAAACAGACTGATGGTGTGCATGCGCGCCATGATATTGACGGTATGTATGGCTCATGTTTTTTCCTGTGCAGGCTCAGGAATCAGCCCGGTGCAGCTTACTTGCGAATACGATGACAATGCTCTTATTGATATTCAAAATCCACGTCTGGCATGGATAAATCAGAATGTGAGAGAGGCGGAGGGAGTGGCCCAGACCGCGTATCAGATACGCGTTGCTGCAGGTTCGCCTGATTTCAGTAAGCTTGTGTGGGATACCGGAAAAGTTCTTTCGGATGAATCCGCTTTCATCGTTTATGATGGCGAGGAACTTTGTTCTCGTACGTCTTACTACTGGCAGGTAAAGGTCTGGGATGAAAAAGGAAAGGAGTCAGGATGGAGCGAAACGGCATCGTGGCATATGGGTATTCTGTCGGATGACGAGTGGAAAGGAGAATGGATCGGTGCACCATGGCAGGGAAATGAGTCATATGATTTTCTTGAAGACAGGCCCTTCCAGTACAATGTGGAAGACAATGAATTTGATGCTGTCCCTGCTCCCATCATAAGGAAGACCTTTTCATTCGAAAAGCCTGTAAAGGAGGTCCGTTTCTACGGAACAGGTCTCGGATATTTCGAGCTTCATGTCAATGGGGAGAGGATCGGTGACGAATATTTTGCTCCGAATCAGACCAATTATGATGTCCGTCCGAAACTTGTCGGAACAGAACGAGGCATAACTGATCCTTTTGAAGAATATACTGTGATGTATCTTTCTTACGATCTGACAGATGTTGTAACGGAGGGAGAAAATGTCTTTGGAGTCGTTCTGGGAAACGGCTTCTATGATATGATAAAGCATTGGCCTACAATGGGTTATGGTTCTCCTCGATTTATGGGGCAGATAGAGGTGGCTTATCTTGACGGTACGACGCAGACGATCGCTTCCGACAGCACGTGGAAGATAGATCGCAGTGCCATTGTGAAGGACCAGATCTTCTTTGGCGAACATTATGATGCAAGGCTTGAGCATGATGGATGGTCAGCTCCGGGATATGATGATTCAAAATGGGAGAATGCGGCGTTAAAATCCGCTCCTTTAGGAAAACTTATCCCTCAGAACGGTCCTTCTGACAGGATTGTAGAACGTTATGCTCCAGTCAGCATAGACAGGATGGATAATGGCGGTTTCCATGTGACGTTTCCTGTGGAAGTGTCCGGTTGGGTTGCATTGAAGGATATAGATGCAGAAGAGGGACAGAAGATAGAAATCAAGTATCTTGGAGAATCCGGAAACGGAGGAAACTCATATATCGCGAAAGGTACAGGTAAGGAGTCGTATCACGCACGATTCACATGGTTTGTCTTTTCTGAGGTGGAAATATATGGTCTGGACAGCATTTCCGAAGATCAGCTGGAGGCCCACCTTGTATGTAGCGATGTCAGAAAATCCGGTGAGTTCAGGACTTCCAATCAACTGCTTAATGATATAAACAAGATATGGCAGCAGAGCCAGCTTGACAACATGCACGGTTCCATAGCAAGCGACTGCCCGCATAGGGAACGTTGCGGCTATACGGGTGATGCACAGATAGTCTGCTTGACGGTAATGCATAATTTTGACGTCCGACAGTTCTATAATAAGTGGATACGTGACATCAGAGGTGCCCAGATTCCTAATGGATATGTTCCAAATGCGGCTCCATGGCAACCTGGATGCGGTGGCGGTGTAGGCTGGGGTGCAGCGATAGAAATCCTTCCGTGGGAATTCTATAACCACTATGGTGATGTGCGTGTGCTGGAGCAGAATTTTGATGCTATGTGCAGACACATAGGATGGATGCAGAAATGGGTGAATCCTAAAACCGGCATCATGCTTTCAGAAGAAGCGGATCCATGGCTTAATCTGGGTGAGTGGATCCCACCACGTGAATTGCCAAGGACAGATCTTGTACATACCTTCCTTCTCTGGAATTCTGCGGATATAGTTGCTAAGGTGGCGGAAATCCTTGGAAATGATCCTTCTGAGTATGAGGCGATAAGAGACAGGACATATGAGGCCTTCCATAAGACTTTCTATAATCCGAAAAAAGGCTCTTATGGAAACTATGGAAGCAATATCTTTGCTCTTCAGATGGGAGTTCCTGCAGAAAGGCATGATAAGGTTCTTGCTGCCCTCCGTGCCAACTTTGCAGAGACAAATGACCATATTGACAGCGGAATCATAGGTACCAGATATGTGTTCGGAATACTTTGTGAGAATGGTCTTGAGGACCTTGCCTATAAGATAATGAATCAGAGAGATCTCCCAAGTTACGGATATTGGGTGGAGCAGGGATCTACCACTACATGGGAGAACTGGGATGGAATAGGAAGCAGCGGTTCGCATAATCACCCTATGTTCGGAAGCGGTCTGAGCTGGTTCTATCGTGACCTGGCTGGATTGCAGGTTCTGGAGCCGGGATTCAAAGCCTTTGAGATTCGTCCGGTCGTTCCTGAAGGTCTTGACTGGGTAGAGTACTCTCACGACACGACATATGGCAGGATAGATATAAGGTGGGAACGCAAGAACGGAAAGTTCCGTCTTGATTGTACAGTTCCAGTCGGCACTTCTGCCACAGTTTATCTGCCTGCAGAAAACGGTGTGGAAATACATGAAGTAACATCCGGAAGACATTCATTCAGTTCGAAATATTAAAGAAGACTAACTAAATATGAAGAAGACAATCATTGCAATCATTGCATTTGTATCCCTTGTCTCAGGTGTCGAGGCAAGAAAATATCCTTATCAGAATCCGGATCTTCCAGTGGAAAAGAGGGTGGAGGATCTTATGAGCAGGATGACTATTGAAGAGAAGGTCAATCAGATGAGTGCCCAACTCCTCTTCATGCATGAATTTTATGAAAAGAGGGATTATGCCAAGGGACATGTGCGTAATGTCGGTCATTTCCTTTGGGACGGAAACATTCCGAATGATCCCGAATCTGCAGCAAAGCATATAAACGAGGATACAAGACGCTCTATAAAGGCAAGCAGATGGGGTATTCCTGTGCTTCAGCATGGTGAAGCGCTTCATGGAGCGCAGTGGGGTGATGCTACGTGTTTCCCTCAAAGCATATCCATGGCTGCGACCTTCGATACTGATCTTTATTACGAAGTAGGTCTTGCCATTGCAGAAGAGCTGAGGGCTGTAGGAGTACGTCAGGTGTATGCTCCTGTAGTTAATGTGAGCCGCGATCAGCGTTGGGGCAGAGCACAGGAAAGCTATGGTGAAGATGTTCTGATGAACTCGGCTTTCGGAGTCGCGTATGTGAAGGCTCTTGAAGGCAGCGGAGTGGTTACCACCCCGAAACATTATGTGGACAATTATGGCGACGGAGGACATGATTCATATGCAACCTCAACATCATGGA
This sequence comes from Candidatus Cryptobacteroides sp., assembly GCA_045613365.1. Classification (GTDB taxonomy): domain Bacteria; phylum Bacteroidota; class Bacteroidia; order Bacteroidales; family UBA932; genus Cryptobacteroides. Next base: position 1,632 of record JAZLAS010000023.1, on the reverse strand, counting down.
GGGTTCTTCGTGAAGTGTATCTGGAGCCGTTCCGTGCCTGTTTCCAGGAAGGCGGCGCGAGGTCTGTAATGTCGTCTTACAATTCTGTGGACGGTGTTCCGGTAAGCTGCAACGGCATTCTTCTCAATGACATTCTCAAGGATGAGTGGGGCTTCGATGGTTATGTGGTATGTGATTATGGTGCGGTAGGACTGATCGAGAGCGGTCATTATATGGCAGAAAGCCACGAGGATGCGCTTGCGATGAGTGTGAATAACGGTATGGACCTCGAACTCATGAATACGCATGATGGGCTTCTGATGCTGGTCAAAAGCGGTAAGATCAGCGAGGAGACGGTAAATGAGACTGTGCGTCGTATCCTTAAGATCAAGTTCGAGCTGGGACTCTTTGAGGAGCCGTTTGTTGATGAAAAGAAGGCTGCCGAAGTGGTACGCAGCAAACAGCATAGGGATCTTGCAGAAGAGGCGGCACGCAAGTGCATGACCCTTCTCAAAAATGACGGAACACTTCCTCTTGATGTCGATAAGATAGATAAGATCGGTATCTATGGTCCCGGTGCCGATCAGTTGTGCCTTGGCGACTATAGTGGCGGACGAGGCGGATGGAGAGGAGAAGGTGCTGTCAGTGCATATCAGGGTATAAAGAATGCATTCGAGGGCAAGGCCGAAGTCGTGCTCAGCAAGGGACAGGATATCTATCCTTTGGCTCAGACATGCGATGTCCTTATGTTCTTTCCTGGAATCATGGAAGATGAAGGAAGCGACCGAAGCAGCTTCAAGCTTCCGTCACAGCATGTAAGCCAGAACAGGGACGATTCGAACCATCAGATCATCGACGAGCAGAAGCTTCTCAATGTGGCGATAGACCAGGAGCGTATGGTCAGGGATCTCATTGCTACAGGCAAGCCTGTCATCGTTGTTCTCCAGAATGGTTCGGTCATCGATATTACAGAGTGGGTAGATGGTGCAGCAGCTGTGCTTGAGGCATGGTATTCAGGAGAACAGGGAGGTACTGCGATCGCAGATGTGCTTACAGGCAAGTATAATCCAGGCGGCCGTCTGCCGTTCAGTTGGGTAAAGAGTATCGGACAGAATCCGATGTATTATTCCATCAAGCCGAGCGGACGTAACTACAGTTATGTGGAGAATGATGGCAAGCCTCTTTATCCTTTCGGATACGGATTGAGCTACACTACATTCAAATATAGTGATCTTCAGATCCCTAAGTCACTGGAGAAGGGTGATTCCCTTAAAGTGAAGGTAAAGGTTACCAATACAGGAAAGGTTGCAGGTGACGAGGTCGTACAGGTCTATATGCACGATGAAATCGCATCTGTTGCCAGACCTTTGAAGGAACTTGCCGCATTCAAGAGAGTGACGCTGAACCCTGGTGAGAGCAAGACGGTCGAACTGGAGATCCCGTATCGCAGCTTCCATATGTGGGACAAGGATATGGAGTTCAGAGTGGAGGAAGGATGGTTTGAGGTCTGGATCGGAAGGAATGCTGAAGATGTGGTAGATAGCCGCAGGGTCTATGTAAAGTAATTTCATGTAATAATATTTTCCCGATTCATAAAAATTGATAACTTTGTGAGGATGTTGTCATTTTAGACATAGGGAAATGAATATGAAG
>JAZLAS010000022.1:0-16670 GCA_045613365.1 Candidatus Cryptobacteroides sp. | reverse complement strand
AGCTGGAGTTTCCTCAGCCTCAACTGTCTCAGCAGCAGCCTCAGCAGCAGCCGCCTCAGCCGCAGCGCGAGCAGCCTCCTCAGCCTCAGCCTTTCTCTTAGCGATAGCCTCAGCTCTCTCCTGATTAATCTTAGCCTCAGCCTCTACAGCTGCCTTCTGAGCAGCAGCAGCGTCCTTTCTAAGACCCTCTTTCTTAGCGTTTACCTTGGCAGCCTTCTCAGACTTCCAAGCAGCGAGCTTAGCGTCAGCCTGCTCCTGAGTAAGAGCGCCCTTCTTTACACCACCCTGGAGATGCTTTGCAAGGAGGATACCCTCATATGAAAGGATACGCTTTGCAGTTGGAGTAGGCTGTGCACCTACGTTAAGCCATGCAAGTGCACGCTCGTCGTTGATGACGATTGTTGCAGGGTTTGTGTTAGGGTTGTAAGAGCCGATCTGCTCGATGAAACGACCATCACGAGGTGAACGTGAGTCTGCCACAACAATGTGGAAGAATGCGAAATTCTTCTTTCCGTGGCGCTGAAGACGAATTTTAACAGCCATTGTGAATCTGTATTAATAAAGTTTATAAAATTACCTATGCTTTCCTACCCGAGGAAAAGCGCGCAAAGATACAAAATTAAAATGAGAAATCAATCATAAATGCTGAAAATGAAGTGATTAAATAGAAATCGTGCAAAATTTTTGAAAAAAGTTGCAGAAAAATTTGCAGGTTCAGATTTTTGTCGTACCTTTGCAATCCCAAAACAAAAGAAGCGGTGGTGGTGAAATGGTAGACACGCTACTTTGAGGGGGTAGTGGGAGTAATCCTGTGCGAGTTCGAGTCTCGCCCACCGCACTAAAAACGGAAGCAGATGATGCTTCCGTTTTTCTTTTATAATCCCCTGAGACAGAATCGATTAGAATGGTTCAACGTAAAATCCCGGTTGTTTTCAATCTCGGCCAGAAAATCAGGCTTATTTATGGCCATCAGAATTAATGTCTTTTTCATAAGCTTGTATTTGAAGCCTCGGCATATTGACATGCAGACTTTGCAAAAGTAAGCAATTTAGTGCATAAATTGTAGGCTGGTCTTTGGAATTGTCGTATATTTACAATCCATTATTATAGAATCTATGTTTACGATTAAAAATGATCTTCTGACTGTAACGGTCAAGGAACATGGCGCTGAGCTTGCCAGCATCAGAAAAGGCTCTGTTGAATATCTGTGGCAGGCGGATCCTGCATTTTGGGGAAGGCATTCACCTGTATTGTTCCCTATAGTGGGAAGCGTATGGGAAAAGCGTTATCGCGTGGCAGGAAAGGAATACATGCTAGGTCAGCATGGCTTTGCCCGTGATATGGATTTCACTTTGGTCAGTGCAAGCGATACTGAAGTGCGCTACAGACTGGAGTCTTCGGAAGAGACACTTCAGAAATACCCTTGGCCTTTTGTCCTGGAAATAGCCTACAGACTGCATGAGAACAAGATCGATGTGATCTGGGATGTCCTCAATCCTGGCAATGAGGATATGTATTTCCAGATAGGAGCCCATCCTGCATTCAATTATCCCGACTATGATCCGGAAAAGTCAGAGAGGGGTTTCCTTTCATTCGACAGATCGGAAGGATTGGAATGTATCCGTATCAAAGAGAAGGGCTGTGTCGATGTGGAGAAGAAATATCCTTTGGAAGTGCCTGCAGATGGCCTTATGCCGCTCACACGTGAGACATTCGATATAATAGATACCATAATGCTTCAGGATGCTCAGATCAGCAAGGTCGCATTCCATCGCACAGATGGCACTCCTTGGCTTGCCTTGAGTTTTGATGCTCCAGTCGTCGGAATATGGTCTCCTCCGACAAAGAATGCTCCGTTCATCTGTCTCGAACCATGGTACGGACGTTGCGACAGGGCCGGATATGAAGGTGAGTACAAGGATAGGGATTGGATCAACTGTCTTGCTCCGGGAGAAAAATTTTCAAGTGTCTATACTATAGAAATAGCATAATCTTTGATTTGCCTGCGTTTAGGTTAGTTAGTGTAACATAAACGCAGGTTTATTATGAAAAGTCTGATTCCTTTGGCGCTGGCAATGATTCTGTTCCCAGGCCTTCTTATCGCTCAGGAAAAGTCTTATGACAATTCTCCTATTCCAAGTCTGGATCTGGGCAGGTTTCTCGGTGTGTGGTACGAGATAGCACGTTTTGACCACAGTTTCGAAAGAAACATGGACAATGTCGTAGCTGAGTATCTTTTACGTGATGACGGTAAAGTGACGGTCATCAACTCCGGATGGAAAAACGGCAGGTACAAGGTCGCTGATGGCAAAGCCCGGCAGCCTGATCCTGATACCGATCCGGCACATCTGGAGGTCTCCTTCTTCCTGTCCTTCTACAGTGATTACAATATCCTGATGCTTGATGACAATTATCAGGTGGCTCTGATAGGAAGCGGCAGCCCTAAATATCTTTGGATACTCTCCCGCGTCCCTGTTCCTAAAGATGCGGTCATAGATGAAGCCATCGAAGAAGCAGAAGACAGAGGCTATGACACTTCGAAGCTCATCTGGGTGGACCAGAGTCTGAATGCTGCTATTCCTTTGTAAATCCCAGTCTGAGATAGAGCCCTGGAGATGCCGCCGCAGGCTTTTCCGGGGCATATTTCCCGTCAGCCTCCAGCTCCGGCATGAAAGATTTGGAAGTATGGTCTATCAGATACATTTCCAGAATCTCTTCCTCCTCTTCCTGAACAAGACGGAGACCGATGAGAGATTCGGTATCTTCACTCTTTTCGTTCTTTGAGAAGTAGCGGTTGGTTTTGTCCAGAAGGAATGTCTGGAGTGTGACGGAATTATCTTCGTCAAGCCTTATCTCCTGAAGCCCTCCTTTGTGCATTGTTGATTCTCCTATGAAATAGTTTCTGAAAGAAGATCGGAACGAAGGGGAGAAAGTACCTTCCAGAAGATCGAATGAAACGGCATCTCTCTCATTGAACTCCGGCATCAGGCTATATCCTGAGCAGTTCTCTTTCCATATTTCCTTCATGTACAGTGAATCTGTGATCAATGTGTCGATCTTCCATTTTCCTTCCAATGTGCCCCAGATCTGATCAAGAAGGCTTATCTCTATTTCGGTGATTTCTCCTGAACCGAAGCCCTCGGAATCCTCGACCCCGATACCAAGCACCAGCTTGTCGCGTCCTGGGTCTATTGATGGTTTCAGCGATTCCAGTTTAAATGAGCCTCCTGTGTTTCCTGCAGGTACAGTGAACCATGAACTGTCGGCAAACATGAAGTCCTCTCCTTCTACGGCTGTTGATTTTTCCTTGTTTACGGAAAGGCTGATCTTTGCCTCCTTGCTGATCGATCTGGTCCTTCCTTCTCTGTCTGTCAGCTTGAACGGCAGGTCAAGGGAGTCTGCCAACATGCAGGCGGCATTGTCGAACGAGATATAGGCATATTTGTCATGAAGGGTATATCCGGCACTGAGGAATCTTCCTCCGTCAAATCCTTCAGGCAGGTCAAGTATAAGTGAGAGGGTCTTGTCTGTCCCCCTTTTCAATGTGGTCACTGTGATGGCTTCTACCGGAGATTCGCCTCCGAAGACAAAAGCATCAGCCGAAACTGAATAATCTGTTCCACGCTCGGCTGTACCTTCGAATCTTACAGGAAAGACCACGGCCTGACTGCTGTCCGCTACATTAGCTACGGCGAGTCTGAAGATTGCTGTCTCATCTTTCAGTTCCGGCTTGTCTGAAAACAAGGATGCTGCCGGATTCAAGGTTATCTCGTCCTGGCATGATGCCAGAAAAGCAACAGCTGCTGCGAGTAGTATGATTATTCTTTTCATTTGATTCATTGCCAATAATCTACAAATATATGAATTATTCTCCAATCATATCTGAAGGACACTACCAAATTGTGGGTATGAAACATCGTGCATAGTCATTAGAAGTCGTGATTTTTACTTTGAAACATACCTCTGCAGGCTTGTAGATTGCAGAAAAGCCATATATTTGCGCCCAGCGCAAAAACAGCTATATGAGACTATCTGAACTGAAGACGGGAGAACGTGCAGTGATCGTCAAGGTCAACGGCCATGGAAGCTTCCGTAAAAGAATAATTGAAATGGGATTCGTGAAGGGCAACAAGGTCAAGGTGATCCTTAATGCTCCTCTGAGGGATCCTATAGAGTATGAGATAATTGGATATAAGATATCGTTGCGTCGAGCTGAGGCTGAAAAGATAGAAGTCATCAGTGAGACGGAAGCGAAAGTACTCCTTTCCGAGAGGGAGTCTCTGCCTGCATTGGATGCTGCGGATGAGGCTTATCTGGAGAGGGAAATGACTTCATTGGCGGAAGAAAGAAGAAAGGTGATAAGGGTCGCTCTTGTAGGAAATCCGAATTGCGGAAAGACCTCGCTTTTCAATATCGCTTCCGGCAGCCATGAGCATGTGGGCAATTACAGCGGAGTGACTGTAGATGCGAAGGAAGGCATATTCGAGCATGGAGGATACAGATTTGTCATCGTCGATCTTCCGGGTACATACTCATTGTCTGCATATAGTCCCGAAGAGCTTTATGTGAGGCGGAACCTGGTAGAGGATATGCCTGACGTTGTGGTCAATGTCGTTGATGCTTCCAATCTGCAGCGCAATCTGTATCTTACTACGCAGCTTATAGACATGAACCTACGTGTCGTCATGGCCCTGAATATGTATGACGAGCTTCAGGATAAGGGCGACAGGCTGGATATCAGGCAGTTAGGGTATCTTCTCGGAATGCCGGTAGTGCCTACGGTAAGCCGTACAGGTAAAGGGATCGACGAACTTTTCGATACCGTCGTGCAGATCTATGAAAAGAGCGATCCGCATCTGGCACGTCATATCCATATCAATCATGGAGCGGAGCTTGAGCAGAGCATTGACCGCATCAAGCATCTTCTGCAGAAGAATACGGATATACGTTACAAGTATTCCACACGGTACCTTTCCATCAAGTATCTGGAAAATGACAAGGAGATAGAAAAGGTCGTGGAATCTCTTCCGAACAGAGACGAAATCATATCTGCACGTTTCGATGAGCATAAGAGGATCGAGTCACTTTTGAATTCAGGCCTTGAATCTGCCATGGTAGATGCAAAATATGCTTTTGTTCAGGGTGCATTGGCTGAAACATATGAGCCTTACAAAGGAAAGAAGCGCCGTCATACCTTGACTGACAAGATTGATGCGGTCATTACCAACAAATGGCTGGCTTTCCCGATCTTCTTCTTCCTCCTGTATGTCGTGTTCCAGAGTACATTCGTTGTCGGAGAGTATCCTATGAGATGGATAGAATGGCTGGTGGAACATGTCGGAGCTTTTGTCGCGACTGTCATGAAGGATGGCTGGTTGAAGGATCTGGTTGTAGATGGTATCATCGGAGGAGTCGGCAGCGTCCTTGTGTTCCTTCCTAACATTCTGATCCTATATATGTTCATATCCCTGCTGGAGGATTCCGGATACATGGCCAGAGCTGCCTTCATCATGGATAAGCTTATGCATAAGATAGGTCTTCACGGCAAGTCTTTCATTCCTATGGTCATGGGATTCGGCTGCAATGTGCCGGCGATCATGGCGACAAGGACTATTGAGAACCGCAAGAGCCGCCTTATAACCATGCTTATTATCCCATTGATGTCATGTGCAGGACGAATGCCGGTATATGTACTTATTGCGGGAGCTTTCTTTCCTCGTCATGCCGGTCTTGTGGTGCTGGGACTCTATGCCCTGGGCATTCTCATGGCCATAATCGCAGCCAAGGTGATGAGCCTGTTCTTTAAGGAAGATGACCTGCCTTTCGTGATGGAACTCCCTCCATATCGCGTGCCTACCGCCAGGTCCGTATTACGTCACACTTGGGAAAAGGGCCGCCAGTATCTCCAGAAGATGAGTGGCATTATCCTCGTCTGCTCGATGGTCATATGGTTCCTCGGGTATTTCCCTAACCATGATGCATACGACTCGGTTCAGGAACAGCAGGAACATTCGTTCATCGGATATGTCGGCAAAGCGATGGAGCCGGCCCTTGAACCTCTTGGCTTCGACTGGAGGATGGGTGTAGGAATCGTAGCCGGAGTCGGTGCCAAGGAGCTGGTTGTCAGCACTCTCGGTGTCATGTATGCGGACGAACAGCCTATGGGAGACCTTTCAACAAGGATAGAAGAATCTGAGGGTGAACACGTTCCAATACCGGTCGAGCCCTCTGGAGAGACCAGGCTTCAGAAGGCTCTGGTGCGTTCGGTGACTCCTGCGGCTGCCCTTGCCTATATGGTCTTCATTCTTTTGTATTTCCCATGTATAGCCACATTCGTCGCCATCAAGAATGAAAGCGGTGGCTGGAAGTGGGCCATCATCACCGCGGTATATACCATATTGTTGGCATGGGTGGCGGCCTTCATCACCTTCCGCATCGCCTCTCTCCTGATTTAGTATGGAGCATAACTGCTTGATAATCAATTGAAAGCTTATACCTACGTGCTCCCCTTTGACGGCACGTGGGTATTGGTAAGTGTTTGATAAATAGGTGGTTGGGCTCCACGCTAAAATACCAACTATTGGGGATTGCGGGGGAGGGAAGGTGGAGCTATCTTTGCAAATGTAATCAGGTAAGACCTGAAGGAATAGAAATAAGCCATTATAGTTATAGAATTTAAATCCTTTTAATTGTTGTATAAACTTTATAGTTTGGACAGGAGGCCTTCCGTGATGGAATGCCTCTTGTCAGTTATGGAAGGTTTGAAGAAAAAGTTTAACTTTGAGAAAAATAATGAATATGACGACAGAGATACAACGTATAGTGTTTTCGGAATCCATGAAGCTCGCGGACTTGATAGATGTGAACTTCAAGCTTCTGAATGTGCTCTCACGTATGAACATAAGTCTGGGATTCGGAGAGAATACCATAAAGGAGGTTTGCGAGAGGCAGGGTATAAACTTGAATTCCTTCCTGCTTATATGCAATATCTATACATATGACAATTATATCCCTTCTGCGGAACTTATATCGGAAGCTGATCCGGAGACGATTGTGGAGTATCTGCACAATTCCCATGCATTCTATCTTGACAAGGAATTTGCCGGTCTGGAGAAGAACCTGAAGGATATGGTGGAGCCATGTGATCTCATGCAGAAGAAGATAGTGGCGAAGTTTTTTGCGGATTATAAGACTCAGGTGGAGAATCATTTTTCATACGAGGAGAGTGTGGTCTTTCCATATGTAAGGGCTCTTATTGAAGGTGGAAGGCAGGAGAGTTATTCTATAGAGCAGTTTGAAGAGAATCACAGCAATATCGATGAGACTCTCAATGACCTGAAGAACATAGTGATGAAGTATCTCCCGGAAACATGTGATACCGTTCTTCGCAATGAGGTCCTGTACAGGATATGCAGGCTTGAAGAAGATCTGCTCAAGCATACTGTCATAGAGGATTCTGTCCTTATTCCGATGGTCAATAAAATGGAGGAAAAATGAAGACGTCACATAAGAAAGTCCTTTTGATAATGCCCTCCAAGATAATTGCAAGGGGTATTGAAGCTGTACTGTCAGAGCTGGGTGAATTCCGTGTGGAAGGCATTCTTTCTGATATATCGCATGCTTCCGAAGCTCGTCTTCGCAATATGGACGCAGATTTGATCATTATAGATCCTGTTGTCTTTGACTATGTTTCGCGATTGAACGGAAGTACAAGGCTTGCTGAACATTCAGGTGCTGCGGTAGTGGCACTCAGGACGGTTCCGATGGATGATGAACAGGTGAAATCATATGACGGCACCATCAGCATGTACGATGATCCTGTTACGATAGTAAGGAAACTCCGGGAATCCCTTGCATCTCATGAGGAAACTCCGGAAGCGGACGGGCATGATCTGTCGCAGCGCGAGAAAGAGATTCTCGTATGCGTGGCGAAAGGTATGCTGAACAAGGAAATTGCCGATCATTGCAACCTTTCGATCCATACTGTCATAACACATCGAAAGAATATCACCCGCAAGACCGGCATCAAGACTGTTGCCGGACTTACCGTCTATGCTCTTCTGAATAATCTGATCGATTCCAGCTCGATAGAATTGTAGCTGTTTTCTTCAGAAACTGGCCGCTTCTTAAGAATACTTTCTAGGAAGTCGCAGCAGGATAGCTCCGAGAGCGAATGTTCCCATTATGAACGGGTAGTAAAGATGGCTGATTATGCTTATGGTGGATATGCCTGCAAGCCCGGCAGCCATGAGCAGCTGTGCTCCATAAGGAATGAAGCCTTGGATCAGACATGAGAACGTATCCAGGATACTGGCTGTCTTTCGAGGATCAAGACCGAATTGTTGAGTGATGTCTTTTGCGATGCGTCCTGTGGTAATGATGGCGATCGTGTTGTTGGCTGTACAAAGATTGGCCAGAGATACCAGTGCTGCGATGCTGAGTTCCGCTCCTCTTTTACCTCTGATTCTCCTTGTAAGTCCTTTTACTATAAAGTCCAGTCCGCCGTTTACCTTGATGAGTTCAAGCATTCCTCCGGCCAGCATGGTGACGATGATCAGGTCGCCCATTCCGCTGATGCCGCTTCCGACCGATTCAAGGAATGATGTCCACGTGAGGCTCCCACCGCAAAGACCTATGACAGCATTGACTCCGAGCCCGATGGTCAGTACAGCTACGACATCCATTCCAGAGATCGCCAAGGCTATCACCAGTATGTAAGGGATAAGCTTCACCCATTCGATCGGGCCGGCTTCCGGTGTGAATGTAACGGCAGATCCGAAGAATATGTAGAGTATGCTCACAATGGCTGCAGCAGGAGCTACGATGCGGATGTTCGCCTTGAATTTATCTGCCATCGAGCAGTTCTGGGTCCTTGTTGCAGCGATCGTCGTATCGGAAATGAATGAAAGATTATCTCCGAAGAAGGCTCCTCCTACTATGATGGCGGTAATGAAAGGAGCACTTGCAAATGTTTCTGAAGCCCCTCCGAGTGCAAGCTCTTCAGCTATACCTGCGGCAACAGGCACCAATGCTACGATTGTTCCGACGCTGGTGCCGATGGACATGGATATGAAGCATGACGCAAGGAAAAGTCCTGCATAAAGGAGTTTCCCGGGAAGTATGCGCAGTGCAAGGTTGACGGTCGTATCAATGGCTCCGATTTCTTTCGCAGTAGATGCAAATGCTCCGGCAAGGACGAATATCCATATCATCAGAAGCACATTCTTGTTGCCGGCGCCTTCGGAAAAGATGCTGATTCTCTGTTCCATGGTCTTGCCCCGGCAGATAGCTACAGCATAGATGGAAGCGATGAGGAATGCCGCAGAAATCGGAATCCTGTAGAAATCGTTTGCTATGATCGAAGATATGAGATATACGCAGAGGAATACCATCAGGGGGCTGAGAGCAAGCCAGCCGCTCATAGGTCCGGGCTCGGCGTTCTTATGCCTGGATTTCAGACTTTTGGAAATCTCGAATATATATTTGTCAGGAATTATGCCCATCTGATTTGATTTTGAATTTGCAAAGATACATATTTTAGAATTATCTTTGCAGAGATGTCTCGACAAGCTCGACATGACAGGTGAAGCTCGACATGGGCAGGAAGGATATGGCAAGGAAGAAACAGGAAATACAGGCGCCTATGGGGGAGAAGACTGTTCTTCTCCATACCTGCTGTGCTCCATGCTCCAGCGCTATAATCGAAGCGATGATGAACAATGGCATCACACCTGTAATTTATTATTGCAATCCTAACATATACCCTCATGAGGAGTATGAAATCCGCAAGAATGAGTGTACCCGCTATGCAAGATCGCTTGGTCTGGAGATAGTAGATGCTGATTATGACCATGAGGCATGGCTGGAGACGGTAAAAGGATTGGAGGCAGAGCCGGAAAGGGGAGGACGCTGCCTGAAATGTTTCAAACTCCGTCTGCTCCGTACGGCCGGATATGCAGCTCAAAGAGGCATTAAGGTCATCACGACCACCCTCGCATCTTCACGTTGGAAATCCCTCGATCAGATCAACGAAGCCGGACGCTGGGCCTGCCTGCAACTAAGCTTGACAATGCGCTCAGATGCCGCTCCCTACCCGAACTTAAGTGAGTGGCCGGTCTGGTGGGACTTTAATTGGAGAAAAGGCGGCCTTCAGGAGCGCCGCCTTCAGATCATCAAGGAGTATGATTTCTACAACCAGCGGTATTGCGGCTGCGAATTCAGCATGCGTCCTGAAGACTTGACTTCAACTACGGAGTGATCCTTGACTTCTGCAGGAATCTCGCATTGCACATATGTACTCTTCTCTGCAGCATCATTGCTGGAAGTCAATGTCAGAGTCTTGTCTTTGATGGCTACCTGATAAGCTGCTGCCCAGTCTTCTCCATCGTTGTATCTTCCGGTCAGAAGATCTTCTTCGATATTCCATGTGCCACGGTAAAGTCTGTGAGCTCCTTCTCCGACCTTCTGATACAGTTCGAAGGTCTTGTCTGCAAGGAAGTTCATGTATATTTCGGCGTCAATCGCCAGGTCGCTGCTCTTCCATTCTCCGTAAAGCTGTTCTTCGAGGCTGCGTTTTGACTCTCCGTTCTTATCGCCGCAAGCAACCATAAGCAGAGCGGCTGCAATTATATATAATATCCTTTTCATCTTTTTCCTGATTTAAAGCCAGCCGCCGTTATTTGTCGCGAATGGTCTTGATACGATAGAAATGACGCGTGAGTACTCCATCTCGCCGATGCCGTTTTCCATTCCGGTATCCTTGCCGACAGCAGAGCTGATGGTGATCCTGCCGGATCCGATTGATGAGCAGGTCAGCTCGATCTTTCCGTTCCGGATGACAGGGTCCGAAGCCAGACCAAGGGATTTCCTTGAAGCCTCGTCAATGCTTATCTTGTAATTGCCGGTACCGCTGCAGTAGTCTGTCAGATCGATATGAGCCGTCTTGCCTGCCTCTACCATTACGGAAGGCGTGCCTTCTATGGCCATGAGGAATTTCCATGCATCCACAGCTCCGGTTCCCATCTTGCCCTTATACTGGCCAAGGTCTATATCTGTCCATGAATAACTGCTGAGATCGTAGTACTTTTTAGTACCGCTCATATACTGATCGATATCGTTTGTAGAAGTCAGAAGCAGTGAGGTAAGCTCTTCTCTTGTCAAAGTCTTGCCAAGTTTCTTGGCATAGGATATTCCTAGTGCTATGACTCCGGATACATGAGGGCAAGCCATTGATGTTCCCTGCATATATACGTATGTCCTGCCTCCGTCGATGCCTGGAGATGCCTGTGCAGCATTTGATACTCCGGTAGAAAGGATCATCGTTCCGTAATTCTTGTCGTCGGTGTATTCTCCGCCTGGAGCCGCGATCTTGCTTCCAGGACCATAGTTGGTGTAACCTCCTGGCAGATAGTCCGCTCCGAAAGCTGTGACGGATAAGACATATGGAAGGGCACCAGGGTAGCTTGAATATGGATTCTTGTGGTTGCCGGCAGCAAATACGGCTATGTTCCCCTTGAGGGACTCATGGTTGCTGTTCGCCGGGTCAAGGAAGTATCTGAGAGCTGCATTCTCAAGAGGTGATCCCTTGATCTGCTTATCATCGTCTCCGTTGATGTATAGATCGTCAGTCGTGATCACAGAACTGTTTCCATATGAGCACTGTGCGATACATGCTCCATTGTCGGCCGCATATATGAAAGCCGCAGCATTCTGAGCGTCGGAAGCATTTGAGTTGCCCTCGAAGATCTGGCATGTCATGAGTCTTACTCCATCTCCATTGCCTGTGCCACCGGCAATGGAACTTACGCCCTTTCCATTACCGTTGATGGCTCCTATTATGCCGGCCACATGTGTTCCATGTCCGCTTCCCTTTGACCAGTTCAGGATATTGCCCTTCACAGCTTCGACATCTTTCCCTTCAAGAAGGCCTTCAGAATACTCTTTGTTGATCTTTGAACATCCGACGAAATTGAATCCGTATGTGTCATCGATGAATCCGTTTCCGTCATCATCTACGTTCGGTTTTCCATCTGCTTCTGCCTTGTTTGTCCAAACTGCATTTCTCAGGTCCTCGTGCATGTTGTTGACAGCGCAGTCGAATATTGCGACCACTACGCTGGGATCTCCTGCAGTAAGCCTCCATGCATCGATCACTCCGACATCAGCTCCAGCGACTGAATTATACGCAATGCTCTTGTCTCCTGTGTTGTTGAGGTTCCACTGATGCTTGAGGTAAGGATCGTTGAATGGCATCTCCTCGCCTTCAGCCCTTGTTGAAGGGACCGGAACGAATTCAGTCACCTTGTCCGAAATGACAGGCTTGAGGAAGGAATTGTACTGGACTGATTTCACTGACGGAACTGCAGCCATCTTCGCAGCCATCTGTTCCAAAGGCCTCTCATTGTCAAAGCTTACCATATACCATTGGTGCAAGCCATATTTTCTGGCGATTTCCATATTTCTAGGTTTTGCCAGAAGCGCCGGAGCAATCTCTGCTTCTTGGGTATGGCCTATAAGTTCTGCGACGGCAGCCTCGTCTCCTTCAGCGACTCTTGAAGCCATGTCTTCATCAAGTCTGACCAGAAGTGTTCCCGGCTCTGCCTCATCGCAGGTGCCTCCTACCAGCTTTGTCATGAGCATCTGCTGTTCCTGAAGCTGGGCCTGTCCGCCTTCATGAATCTCATCTATGCATGAGGCGCATGATACGAGTACGGCAATCAGTGTAAAAAATCTGTTTTTCATATATTCGGTTGTTATTTCGATTCTATTGTCAATACAGCCTTTCTCACTCCCTTTCCGCTCACTTCCACAACTATGTCTCCCGGCATGTCGCTGCTCTGTACGAGTACCGTCAGCTGACCGCTGAACAGATGCATCTGAGGCTGCTGGAATGATTCCAGACATGTAGGGTCGCCGTTTGCTATGGCTTTGAAGCTTCCCGCTCCGCTGACTTTTACCTTAACGAGCCTGTTGTCTGCAGGTACAGGATTGCCGTCCTTGTCGGTAAGGCTTACATTTACAAAACAGAGATCCTCTCCGTCTGCCTTGATGACAGGTCTGTCCGGTGTGAGCTTGATGGATGAAGCCTTGCCTGCTGTACGGAGAACCTTCTCGGCGACTGCATTGCCGTCATTGTCATATGCTACCACCTTGATTTCGCCAGGCTGATATGTTACATCGTTCCACATCAGACGGAATCTCTCCATGGCCTTTTCTCCGAGACATGGTACCTTCCCATCTGCCTTGGCAAAGGTTCTGACGCCCTGTGAGACTCCGTTCACGAAGAGCTCGGCCGAAGGGTATGATGTATAAACGAAGACAGGCGTGGCCTGGCCCTCGCGTCCTTTCCAGTTCCAATGCGGAAGAACGTGCAGAGTCTCGTCATTCTTGTTCCACTGGCTTCTGTAAAGATAGAAACGGTCTTTAGGAATATAGGCAAGATCCACGATTCCGAAAACGGAAGAATGGTTCGGCCATGCATCTGTGTCATATGGTGACGGTTCGCCAAGATAATCGAATCCTGTCCATACGAACTGTCCCATGCACCATTCGTAGTCCTCGTCAGCCGCGAAATCATTGTCCGGTATGTTCGACCACCAGCAATATTCCGTATCATACGATGAAGACTGATGGTCATCATGCATTATTGCTGCTCCAAGCTTTGCAGGGAAATGATAGACGCCGCGCGAACTGACGGTAGAAGCGGTTTCGCTGCCGAGAATGAGTCTCTGTGGAAGAATCTTGTATGCAGGAATGTATCTGTCCACCTTGTAATTGAACCCTACGATGTCGAGCTGCTCTGCGAATCCGTTGATTACTACGGCATTATACTGGTCCATTCCGCAGGTTACGGGTCTTGTCGGATCTTCGCGGTGGCAGATGTCCTGAAGCCATTCCGCCACTTTCAGTCCTTCCGGTTTCCATTGTGAAGGAACCTCGTTTCCGATGCTCCACATGACAACAGACGGATTGTTGCGGAAATGATGGAGCATGTTGATCATATCTCTCTCCGCCCATATCCTGCCGTCTCCGCTGTCCTGATTGAAGAAGCGGTGATAACCGTTCTCACATTTGGCGATGTCCCATTCGTCGAAATTCTCGCACATCGCCATGAATCCCATCTCGTCGCAAAGTTCGATGAGTTCCTCTGCAGGCATGTTATGCGAGGTACGGATAGCGTCGCAGCCCATGTCCTTGAGTATTGTCAACTGTCTGCGGAGTGCGGCCTTGTTGATGGCGGCGCCAAGCGGACCAAGGTCATGGTGCAGGCAGACTCCGCGGAACTTGCGGGCCTCTCCGTTGAGGAAGAATCCCTTGTCAGGAATGACCTCTATGGCTCTGAATCCGAATGTAGTCAATTGGCAGTCCTGTATTTCTTTACCATGGGTGAAGCTTATTTCAGGCCTTTCCATATCCCAGGCCGTATCTATGCTTCCGCCCGAGCTGATTTCTATACGGGCCTCATATAGATTCGGAGTCTCCGGAGACCAGAGCTGAGGAGCAGGTACTATTATGTTCTGTTCTATTTCTCCTCCCATCAGCGGCCTTGTATCAAGCTCTTCTGCCACTATCATTCCATCAGATTTTCTGCTTATCGTGGTCCTTACCGAAATAGCGGTTCCATCCTCCACTCCCTCGATCTTGGTCCTGACATTGACTGTCGCATAGTCCTTTCCGATGTGAGGTGTAGTGACGTATGTTCCCCATACGGGAATATGAATCTTCGGCAGGGTGATGTGGCGGACCTTGCGGTAAAGTCCTGCTCCGGGATACCAGCGTGATGACTGAGGTCTGTTTTCGAGGAGCACGGCGATGTCATTAGCACCTGCTTCGAGCTGAGATGTCACATCGCACCAGAATGAATTGTAACCGTATGGCCAGAAGCATACCTTCTCACCGTTCACAAATATCTGAGTTTCGCTCATGGCTCCGTCGAAATAGAGGATATGCCTGCGTCCGTCCAGCTCATCAGCCTTTATGTCCAGAGCTCGTCTGTATGCTCCCTTGCCCATGTACGGAAGTCCTCCGGTACGTCCTGTCTTTTCGGTAGCTACATCTTCTCCGTTCTGCACGACAGCTACTGTCTGCAGGTCATTTGCCTTGTCGAACGGACCGTATATCGCCCAGTCATGAGGAACAGAAACCGTGCTCCAGCCTTCTGCAGCTCCTATATTGTGGTCTTTGCGGAATTCCCACTCCTTAAGTAATGTCTCAGTGCGCTGAGACTGCGCGAATGTGCTTGCAGCCGCAACCAGAAGTAATAGTGTTATTATTATTCTTTTCATATTTCAATGTCATTCTGAACGAAGTGAAGAATATTTAATCTTTAAACGGATCCAGTGCCGCTGTCGGCTTTCCATTCTTGAAGGCACCCTTGTCATATGCATTCCAGCCCAAAGATGCATAACCGGAAGGCTTCCAAACTCCGTCTGTCTGCGGCTCCCAATAGAAAGCCCCGTGGCATTCCTCGATCTTCCTGGTTTGGTCAAGGATGTACTGCACGGCTTCCTTGGACATCTGCGGCTCCCATACCGGCATTCCTATTTCGCATATCATCACAGGCTTTCCGAATGTGGCCACCAGGCTCTTTATGTTTGCCAGACATGCATCTACATTTGGCTTCCAGTCGCACCAACCGTTGTTCTCCCACCAGACAGGATACAATGAAAGTCCTATGATGTCATATTTCACCTTGCTGTTTTTCAAGTGGTTGAACAGCCATTTGCACTCATTTGCCTTATGCCCTTCGCTTCTGTGGATAATGACCTTTGCTTCAGGATAGATACTCTTTATTGCATCATAACCCTTGTTTGCCAGAACAGCGAAATTGTCGGCATTGTTGCTGATTTTTCCTAGAGGATGCAGCATGCCGCTGTTGGTCTCGTTGCCCACCTGTACCCATTCTACATCAATATCATTACTCTTGAGCAGTTGCAGAACCTCTTTAGTATGAGCCTCCAATGCCGTGGCAAGTTCCTGTAAAGAGAAACTTTTCCATGCTGCAGGGGTCTTCTGACTTGACGGGTCAGCCCATGTGTCGCTGTAATGGAAATCAATCATTATCCTCATTCCGAGCTTCTGCGCACGTCTGGCCTTCTCCAGCACATCATCCTTTCCGCACCAGCCGTCTTCAGGATCCACCCACACGCGGAGACGTATGGCGTCAAAACCTATGCTTTTCATGAGTGAAGTGCATTCTGTCTCTTTGCCGTCAGCGGTGTAGAATTTCATCCCATCCTTCTCCATCTGAGTGAGCCAGCTGATGTCGGCACCTTCTGCATATTTTCCCTTGGTTATGGTAACTGGCTTTTCCGGTTCCGGATCTTTCTGGCCAGGAGTATGATTCGTCGGTCCGTACGGATTCTTCTCGCAGGCTGAAATCAGGACTGCGGCAAGCACCGTGATAAGGATTCTTTTAACTTTCATTTACTTTTGTAAATTGGTCCAATCCTACAAATATAAGTAAAATATTGCTAAATTTGTAGCCCACATATGATAAACATGAAAAGACTATCGCTATTGTTTCTTTCTGCCGTAATCATTGCGGCATGCAGCAGAACGGAAGAACGTCCGTATTCTGCCGACCTTGACCGGCTTGACGAAGCTCTGGCAAGAGCCGGAGAATACGTAGGAATCAAGGAACAGAAGATAAGCACGATCGAGAACATGCT
>JAZLAS010000021.1:0-25451 GCA_045613365.1 Candidatus Cryptobacteroides sp. | reverse complement strand
TTCATCTACTACGCGTCGAGCGACACAAGAATGCATGTGGCTACATCTACTGTTGACCGTCTCGTGGATTACTGCATGAACACAGAACCGGACGCTCTCACGACAGGAGAGAGTGTCAAGAGGCTTAACAGACTAATTGACCGTAATTTAAGATAAAACATTATATTTGTAAGATAATCACATAAAAACATAAATAATGACCAATACAAGTTCAATGGCGGCCCCGGCAAAGGCCCCTCTCAGCCAGAAGATCGGATATGGATTCGGTGACATGTCGTCATCTATGTTCTGGAAGATCTTCACAGCTTACCTTCCTTTCTTCTATTCTACAATTTTCGGTCTCAGTCTGGTGGACGCTACATTCCTGATGCTCGTTACTCGTATCTGGGATGCCGTTTCGGATCCGATGATGGGTATTATCGCAGACCGTACTCAGACCAAATGGGGAAAATACAGACCTTATCTGCTATGGATAGCTATACCTTTTGCTGTGGTTGGCGTACTCCTCTTCACCACACCGGATATGGGTTATGCAGGTAAGCGTGTATGGGCATATGTCACATATATCCTTATGATGACCGTATATACTGCGATCAATGTACCTTATGGTGCCATGCTCGGCGTCATGACCGCAGATTCTGATGAAAAGACAGTGTTCTCATCATTCCGTATGTTCTTTGCATATGCGGGAAGCTTCATCGTGCTTGCAGGTTGGGAGCCTCTCTGCAAGATGTTCAACAAGATGCAGGGAATAGATGCTGCTGTCAACGATCCGTCTTCATGGCAGTATGCAATGATTGTGGTTGCCGTATGTTGCTTCCTCCTTTTCATTCTCTGTTTCAAGATGACCAAAGAAACTGTCAAGAGCATGCCTAAGGAGACTTCAGTGGGATCGGATCTCAAGACATTGTTCAGAAATGCGCCATGGTGGATCCTTCTTGGAGGAGTACTTTTCTTCAACTTGTTCAATTCGGCACGTTATACAGCAGGACCTTTCTTCTTTGCAAGCGTCATCGGAGATGGAGCCCAGCTCAAGATATTCTCATTCGAATTCCTGTTCTATGCAGGTATCTTCTTCGCAGTAGGAGAGGTTGCGAATATGGCAGGAGTAGCCATGTGTCCATGGATCACCAAGATGATAGGAAAGAAGAGCACATTCATGTATTCTTTGATTCTTCTTATCGGTCTGAGCTGCCTGTTCTTCTTCATTCCTCTTACTTCAGGCGGATATTGGCTGATGATGTTTATGCAGGTAATCATTTCAATCATTACAGGTATAGTTTCTCCTCTTGTATGGAGTATGTATGCTGATATCGCAGATTATGCTGAGCTTAAGTTCAATACCGCTTCGACCGGTCTGATCTTCTCATCTTCATCAATGGCACAGAAGTTCGGAGGCGCCATCGGTGGTTCGGCTGTGACAGCGATTCTCGCAGCAGTAGGTTACAGCACTGAGGCTGGAGCAATTCAGACAGAGTATGCGCTCACATGGGTGAAGGCTCTCATGAGCTTCGTTCCGGCTGCGGTAGCTGCTTTGTCACTCATCTTCATTACAATCTATCCTCTTACAACCAAGAGAATGAAGGAAATCCAGGCTGGCCTGGAGGTCCGTCGTGCTGCACCAAAGGCAGAGTAATATGAAAAGATATTTGTTTTTTGCTGCAATTGCCGTTCTTCTTGCCGGTGGTTGCAGCAGGGTTCCTGCTGTTGAACGTCTTCATGTGGAAGGAACTGCCCTTATGAATGAATCGGGCGATACTGTAGAACTCAAGGGAATGAGTTTCGGTTGGAACGTGCTGTGGCCTCGTTTCTATAATGCTGAGGCTGTGAAACATGTGGTTGAGGATTGGGACGCTGAACTGGTTCGTGCAGCAATAGGTGTGGAGATAGATGATGACGAATGTCAGGTACAGAATTATCTTAAGGATCCTGATTTCGGAAAGCAGTGTGCATGTACGATTGTGGATGCAGCTGTTGCGAATGGTGTCTATGTGATCGTTGACTGGCATGCGCATGGGCTTCATACCGAGGCCGCTGTGGAATTCTTTACATACATGGCTCAGAAATATCAGGGCGTTCCAAATGTGATTTATGAGATTTGGAACGAGCCTTCATATAAGGATCATGTAAATCAGATAGATTACACATGGGCAGAGATCAAAGAGTATTCGGAAACAGTCATCGCTGCAATCCGTGCAATAGAGAAGGATGCCGTCATAGTTGTCGGAACTCCTCGCTGGTCACAGAATGTAGATGATGCCGCGAATGATCCGATCGTGGGATATGACAATCTTATGTACACCCTGCATTTCTATGCTGGCACACATAAGGAATGGCTCCGCGATAAAGGAGATTATGCCATGTCCAAGGGCCTTGCGCTGTTCGTTACGGAGTGCGGCGGAATGAATGCCGACGGTCAGGGACCTATCGATGTGGAGTCAACCGATGCCTGGATAGAGTGGATGGATGAAAATGACATCAGCTATGCTTTCTGGTCGATTTCAGACAAGAAGGAGACATGCTCGATGCTTTATCCGTCTGCCAAGTCTGAAGGCCCATGGAATGATGAAGACCTCAGTCCATGGGGCAGATTCGTAAAAGAAAGGCTGTAAAACATAAAAGGATATGAAGAAAATAATCGTATCGATTCTTTTTGCAATAGTGGCGGTGTCTGCAATGGCGCAGGTGCGCATCGCTACACCGAACACAGAACTGGTGCTGAAGGCTGACAAGGGCAGTGAATTGCAGATCATGTATTTCGGCAGCAGGCTCGCTGACCGCGATGTCGCCAACCTTGAAGCGGCAGGTGTTCCGAATCATAATGCATACCCTCCATACGGCCTTTGGTGCCAGTCAGAGGCGTCTCTGGAAGTGAAGCATATGGACGGCAACATGTCAACGGTTCTTCGTGTGGAGAGCGTCAGTACAATGGAAGAGTCTTCTGCGAAGGTGACAAGAATAAGGCTGAAAGACACAGTATATCCGTTCTATGTGACTGTCTGCTACCGTGCATATCAGGATGTGGACATGATAGAGACATGGACCGAGATTGAAAATCTGGAGAAAAAGCCTGTTACATTGACAAGATTCGATTCAGGTTATCTTCCTATCCGTATCGGTGATGTATGGGTAAGCCATCTTCATGGTACATGGGCAAATGAAGGCCGTCTGATCCAGGAACCTCTTGACCGTGGTATGAGGGTGATAAAGAATAAGGACGGCGTCCGCAATGCCCATACGGATCATGCTGAAGTGATGTTTTCACTTGACGGAAAGCCTCAGGAAAACACAGGCCGTGTCATAGGTGCAGCTCTCTGCTACAGCGGAAACTATGAACTTCGCATCGATACACGCGATACTGATTACCATCAGTTCTATGCTGGAATAAATCCTGACAATTCAGCATATACCCTGGCTTCGAAAGAGGTCTTCAAGACTCCGGAGCTGGCCATCACCTATTCTGAAGAAGGTCTCAGCGGTGCCAGCAGAAATTTCCACAGATGGGGACGCAACTACAAGCTTGCTCATGGAAATCAGCTCCGCAAGATTCTTCTGAACAGCTGGGAGGGCGTATATTTCAATATCAATGAGCCTGGCATGGATCAGATGATGGCTGATATCGCCTACATGGGCGGTGAACTGTTCGTGATGGATGATGGCTGGTTCGGAGAGAAATATCCTCGTCTGACAGATAATTGCGCTCTTGGAGACTGGAAGGTTGACAGGAACAAGCTCCCTAACGGAATCGGCTGGCTTGTGGAAAGAGCAGATTCTCATGGCATCAGTTTCGGAATATGGATCGAACCGGAGATGACGAACAGCGTGAGCGAACTTTATGATGCTCATCCGGACTGGGTCATCAAGGCTCCGGAAAGAGATGTGGTAGAAGGACGTGGCGGCACTCAGCTGGTGCTGGACCTGTCGAATCCGGCAGTTCAGGACTATATCTTCAGTATAGTCGATGATCTTATGACCGAGAATCCTCGTATCGATTATATCAAGTGGGACGCCAACATGTCAATTGTGAACCATGGTTCCCAGTACCTTCCAAAAGACAAGCAGAGCCATCTGTATATAGAATACCACCGTGGATTCGAGAAGGTATGTGACCGTATCCGTGCGAAATATCCTGACCTTACCATTCAGGCTTGCGCATCAGGCGGAGGCCGTGCCAACTGGGGGGTTCTTCCGTGGTTTGATGAATTCTGGGTAAGCGACAATACAGATGCCCTCCAGCGTATCCACATGCAGTGGGGAACTTCGTATTTCTTCCCTGCGATTGCCATGGCATCTCATATCAGTGCGACTCCGAACCATACGGTGTTCCGTACCACATCTTTGAAATATCGTGTCGATGTGGCCATGAGCGGACGTCTGGGCATGGAGATCCAGCCACGCAATATGACTCAGGAGGAAAGGGATCTGTGCCGCAAAGCAATAGCCGAGTATAAGGAGATCCGTCAGGTTGTGCAGCTCGGAGATATCTACAGACTTGTTTCTCCATATGATGGTCATAATATGGCGTCTATGATGTATGTGTCTCCAGAGAAGGAGGAAGCTGTGTTCTATTGGTGGAAGACAGAGACATTCTATGACGACCATCTCCCACGCGTGAAGATGGCGGGTCTCGATCCGGACCGCATGTACAGGGTTCATGAACTCAACCGTATAGACAACGTTCCTCTTCCGTACGAGGGCCTTGTCTTCAGCGGAAAGTTCCTTATGGAGAACGGACTTGAGATTCCTCTTAAGCATATTGTAGACTATCACAAGCAGGACGACTGGAGCAGCCGTGTACTTTACCTGACAGCAGAATAATCATGAAACAGACATTCGGACATTTTGATGACGCGAACCGTGAGTATGTGATTACGGATCCCAAGACTCCTTGGCCTTGGATCAATTATCTTGGCAATGAGGACTTTTTCTCGCTGATTTCAAATACGGCGGGAGGTTATACCTTCTGCAAGGATGCGAAATTCCGCAGGATCACCCGCTATCGCTACAATAATGTTCCGATGGACAATGGCGGAAGATACTTTTACATAAATGATGGCGGCACGGTATGGTCACCGGGCTGGAAGCCATGCAAGACTCCGCTTGATTTCTATGAATGTCGTCATGGAATGAGCTATACCCGCATAACCGGAGCAAAGAACGGATTGGAGGCCAGCGTGCTCTTCTTCGTTCCGCTCGGAGTATGGGGCGAGGTGCAGAAAGTGACCTTACGCAATACTTCCGATGCAGTCAGGCGTTTCAAGCTCTATTCCTTTGCCGAGTGGTGTCTCTGGAATGCGGCAACTGATATGGAGAATTTCCAGAGAAACTTCTCTACAGGAGAAGTCGAGGTGGACGGTTCGGTCATATATCATAAGACAGAATATAAGGAGCGCCGCAACCACTATGCATTCTATAGCGTGAATGCCCCGGTTGACGGATTCGACACCGACAGGGAAACATTCATAGGTCTTTATAACGAGTTCCGTGACCCTCAGAAAGTGATGGAAGGCGTTTCAGGCAACAGTATTGCCCATGGCTGGAGTCCTATAGCTTCGCATTATATCGAGGTGGAGCTCAAGCCGGGTGAGAACAGGGACTATATATTCCTCCTGGGATATGTAGAGAATGAGCAGGATGAGAAATTTGTTTCAGAGCCGGAGCCGGGTCTGTTGCATAGCGGCAGTTCTCCGATAATAAACAAGGCCAAGGCACGTGCAATGATCGCTTCGCTTGATACTGTAGAAAAGGTAGATGCGGCATTCGCACAGCTTAAGACATATTGGGATGCTCTGCTTGACATATTTGTCGTGAATAGTCCGGAGGAAAAACTTGACAGAATGGTGAACATATGGAACCAGTATCAGTGTATGGTCACATTCAACATGTCCCGTTCGGCGTCGTTCTTCGAGAGCGGCATAGGCCGTGGAATGGGTTTCCGCGACTCAAATCAGGACCTTGTGGGATTTGTTCATCAGATACCTGAAAGGGCTCGTGAACGCATCATAGATATTGCATCGACCCAGTTCCCTGACGGAGGCTGTTATCATCAGTACCAGCCGTTGACAAAACGAGGAAACAACGATATCGGCGGCGGATTTAATGATGACCCTATGTGGCTGATATTCGGAACGGTAGCATATATCAAGGAATCTGGCGATTTCGGTATCCTTGATGAGATTGTTCCGTTTGACAATGAGCCGGGCTCTGAAGTGTCATTGATGGAGCATCTGCGCATTTCTTTTGACCATGTCGTGAATAATCTAGGTCCGCATATGCTTCCGCTGATAGGACGTGCCGACTGGAACGACTGTCTGAATCTCAACTGTTTCTCATGGGATCCGAATGAATCATTCCAGACTACGGAGAACAAGACTGAGGGCTCGAAGGCAGAGTCTCTTATGATTGCCGGACTTTTTGTAGTCTGTGGACGTGATTATGTGGAATTATGCCGTCATCTCGGGCTTTCGCAGGAAGCTGACCGTGCCGAAGGTCTGGTGGAAGATATGGTCGAGGCCGTGAAGAAGCATGGTTGGGACGGAGACTGGTACCTTCGTGCATATGATTATTTCGGAAGGAAGGTCGGCTCACATGAAAATAAGGAAGGACAGATCTTCATCGAGTCGCAGGGCTGGTGCTCTATGGCTGGTATCGGTCTGGAAGAGGGAATGGTACAGAAGGCTCTTGACTCGGTAAAGGAACGTCTGGATTGCGAACATGGAATCGTCCTGAACAATCCTGCCTTCACAGAATATCTGGTCGAATATGGCGAGATATCTTCATATCCTGCCGGATATAAGGAGAATGCCGGCATTTTCTGCCACAACAATCCTTGGGTCATCATAGGCGAGACCGTCCTAGGACGAGGAGATTATGCATGGGACTATTTCCGTAAGATATGTCCGTCATACACAGAGTTCCGAAGCGATCTCCACAAGGTCGAACCATATGTATATTCCCAGATGATCGCGGGCAAGGATTCGGCTCGTCCAGGCGAGGCCAAGAACAGCTGGCTGACAGGTACTGCAGCGTGGAACTGGTATGCCATCACCCAGTATATCCTGGGAATAAAGCCTGCATACGATGGCCTTGAAATCGATCCATGCATCTGCTCCCAGTGGAAGGAATACACCGTGAGACGCCGTTTCCGCGGATCCGTTTACGAAATCACTGTCAAGAATCCTGACGGAGTCTGCAAGGGCGTCCGTGAGATCATCTTCGACGGTCAGCCTCTGCCGGGTAATCTCATCCTTCACACACCTGGAGAACATCAGGTCGTTGTGGTTTTGGGATAGTTTATGCCTTTTAACGACTCCGATGGACAGAAAGGGAGTCGAGCGTTGACCCGCGGGAGCGGGTTGTATTCCGCGAGACGACCTTCTGTCCATCGGAGTTGTGATGTATGCATGTCAACCGGAGTGTCCCTTTTGTCATCCTGAGCGTTAGCGAAGGATCTTTACTAGAGTTCTAGTGAACAACTGACCTATCAACCTCACTAGAAACCTTCCAAATAAGGCATTCATGCAGCTTTTAAGCATTTCTAGTGAACATCAACAGAGGGAGTCACTGGAAGTTTCATTGTGCCCCTCCTGTCACGAAGACGAAAAATTGCCATAAGTTTAGTCCTCGTGACTTACAAACAGCCCATTAAAAGCATTATTCTGCCGCGAAGACTAAATTATCTGTGACTTTTTGTCTTCGTGACAAGATGGGGCAGATGATCAGAGAGCACTATTAGCGTTCCTACTCTGCTAAAAAAACGACAGCATAAGAATGTTTTAATTTTGTAACATTCGGTAGTTCAATTATTTACATAAAATCATTGTGCTTGCCCTTCAAATAATTTAGCAGGGTAAGCACAATAATGACATGTTTCAGATTCACCAGAACCATGTCCTTCTGGAACTGATTTTCCGCTCGTTTCTTCAGAATGATTTCTGATTTTATTAAATTTGATGCGTGATATTATCTGTTATGCGTAAAATATTTGCATTCATGTTTCTGATCATCGGAGTATTGGCTTGTACTCCGCAGGATCTGCCTTTGGAGGAGGAGAAGAATCCGGAGGAGGAGATTCCTGCGCCGGAACCGGAGCCCGAACCCGATCCGGAGCCAGAGCCAGAACCTCTTCCGGCATTTGAGACTTCTTTTGAGGCCATTGCAAATATGGGTGTAGGCTGGAATCTGGGAAATACGCTTGAATCCATATGGACAGGTGATACTGACGGAAGGGATTGGCGGAAATGGGAAACCGGCTGGGGACAGGCTGTCACTACTCCCGAGCTTATGACGATGATGAAGGAGGCAGGTTTCGGTGCAATCCGTGTACCCGTGTCATGGGGCGTGCATATGAGTGCGGATGGGCAGGTCTATGGTGAGTGGATGAACCGTGTGAATGAAGTGGTGGATTATGTACTGAATGCCGGTATGTATTGTATAATCAATGTCCATCACGATACCGGTGCAGATAAGGAACTGGCATGGCTGGTGGCTTCGCCGGAAGGTTATGCCAAGGAAAAACAGAGGTATGAGGGCCTGTGGAGGCAGATTGCCGAGAGATTCCGTGACTATGACCATCGTCTTCTGTTCGAATCCTACAATGAGATGCTTGACCGGGACCGTTCATGGTGTTTTGCCTCATATTCTTCTGGTTATGATGCAGCAACGGCAGCAGGAGCTTACAAGGCCATAAATGACTATGCGCAGAGTTTTGTCGATGTGGTGCGTTCTACCGGAGGAAACAATGCCGTAAGAAATCTTGTCGTGAATACATATGGTGCCTGCAGCGGATCCGGAAACTGGAATCCGCATCTTCAGGACCCTCTCAAGAACATGAAGATGCCTTCAGACAAGGTTGAAGACCATATTTTGTTTCAGGTACATTCATACCCAATGATCGATGACCTTACGGCAATGGAGAGGGAGGTCGGTCAGATGCTGGATGACCTTGAGACATATCTTGTGTCTCTCGGCGGTCCTGTCATAGTCGGGGAGTGGGGAACATTCAGCGAAAATCCTTCGCTTGAGAACTATTGCCATTATGCCCGCTGGTTTGTGAGCGAATGCAAACGTCGTGGCATCGGCAGTTTCCATTGGATGAGCATCTCAGACGGTATGTGCCGTTCGATCCCTTGCTTCAGCTCTCCAGAAATCGCAGAAGCCATAGTCAAAGGATATCATGGAGATGGATTCTCCCCGTCGATACCGGTCATAGAAGATTTCGACATTGACTATAAAGTCACATACAGGGATCTTTGGTCAGAATTGAATCTTGTGTCGTCTTCTGTGGAACTGAGTGAATATCAGGGTATTACATTTGAACTGGACAAGACTCCTTCTGAAGGCCAGCTCCATGTGAAGGTATATGGCGAAGCTGATGGAAAGGAACAATATGGAAAATTTTCAGGTGCTTCACCGACAGTTCAATTCGATCCGTCCATTTTGGGCTCCAAGGCAAAAAGAGTCACCCTGCAGCTCCTTCAGGCAGGCGGCCTCACGATCACATTGAAAAGCATAAACCTCATCAGAAAAGACGGTACTCTCGAGCCATGTGTTCCATCACCATTCTGGGGCTGCGGACTTGAGGTTGTGGTGGCACGATGATTCGATCTTTTGACGAGAAGCAAGATAGTCGGGTATGATGAAGGCCTTCCTTTATTTTCCCCACTCCTTATAAGGCTGCTTCATGAGCATCGAGTTGTAATACCTGCGGTTACCGGTGACCTCCTTGCCGAGCCAGTCCGGTCTTATGAAGCTCTCATCTTCGGATGAGAGCTCGATTTCCGCCATGATGAGTCCTTCGTTTTCACCGTGGAAGACATCGACTTCATATGTGTGTGCGCCGGCATCGACCAGGTGGCGGGTCTTGTCAATAACACCTTTTTCGCAGAGCTTCATCAGTTCCTTAGCCTCAGAAACTGGGATTTCCTTCTCCCATTCGTAGCGGCTTGCTCCGCTGGTGCTGCTGGCTCCCTTGATGGTCAGGTATCCTTTTTCGTCTTTGATGCGTACGCGTACAGTACGTTCAGGGGCAGTGTTGAGGTACCCCTGAATGATTCGTACTGATTTATGTACATACGGCATGAAATCGCCGTCCACAAGGAATTTCCTTTCGATTTCCAATGTCTTTTTATAATCCGAGCTCATCGATTATCCTGGTCATTCCTGCATATCTGTCGAGCGTCCAGAGGACAAAGCGGATATCGACACATACGCATTTGTTGTAGCCCGGTGTGCAATAGACGTCGCTTGCAAGGGACTCCTTGTTGCCGTCGAATGCAAGGCCGATCAGTTCACCTTTTGAGTTGAGGACAGGACTTCCGGAGTTTCCTCCTGTGATGTCATTGTCGGTGAGGAAATTGACATACATTTGCGAACCGTTCTCTCCGAAGCCCCATTTACCCCAGTCTCCTTTACGATAAAGGAGATACTGGCGGTCACTGAGAGTGAAATCATAGTCACCAGGATTATATTTTTCGAGAATGCCGGTCGGAGTGGTCTTCCAGTCGCATATCATGCCGTCGCGAGGCTCATATCCTCCGACTGTACCGTATGTGATGCGCATTGTAGAGTTGGCATCAGGATACTGCGCGATGCCTTTCTCCAATCTCATCTGGTAGAGAGCATGTGTGAACTCCTTGTTCAATGTGGACCTGCTCACCTCTCCTTCTGCGGCATTTGTCACCTCATTGAATACAGTTACCCGTAGAGTCTGGAGGAAACGGTAAAGAGGATCGCCGAGATAATCATCCAATGTATGCTCTTCCGAAATGAATGTTTCCATTCTTTCCTTATCGGTCATGAAACTGTTATCCCATATGAATGCAGCGATCTTTCCGCAGTCTGCATATCTGTCGTAGAGCTCTTTATGATACTCTTCCCAGAATTTTCTGTCCACATTTCCATAGAACTGTTCGACAGCATATCTGAACAGGTCTTTTTCCACTCTGAGATCGAATGTCTCATATTCCTTGATAAAGGCATCGAGCTGCTTGAAATCCTTTCCTCTGAACTTGAATGTCCTGCTGAATTCCGTCTCTGCAGGGTCCGGTCCGTTCTTAAGTTCGAAAGTCTTCTTAGGAGTGATTCCCTGACTTGTAAACACAGCTGTGCGGAAAGAATTGAGCTTCGAACATGGTCTCGAGATGCGTGTACCTCTGATAAGAGATTCACGGAAATAATTGAGATTCTTCTCTGCATCTACAACAGCAAGGTATTTTGTCTTTAGGTCAGAAAGAAGGTTTCCCCAACGTTCCTTACGCTGTCCGTCTGCTTCAATCCAAGCCTGAAGTTCCTTTTCAAGTGCTTCCTTCTTTTCCACTACATCAAACCTTCCGAGGCACTCGACCTCGCCGCTGTAAAGCTCCTGTACGTTGCTGAGCGAGAAGAAGAAATCAGAATATTTCAGTCGAATCTCCGGATCAGCATCCATCCATCGCTTGATGATGTCCATCTGTGCCCCTCTGAGGGTGTTGCAGATAGGATGTCTCAAGGTTTCATAGAAATTGACTTCATATGAATTGCTGTATCTGTTGGTGCTTCCAGGAAATCCGATGACCATGGTATAATCACCAGCCTTGTATCCGTCGAGGGAAATGCTGAGCTTTGCCTTCGGTTTCATAGGAACATTCTCCTTTGAATAAGGAGCTGGAGATCCGTCCGGTGCAGTATATACACGATACATCGCGAAATCACATTTGTGCTGAGGCCATTCCCAGTTGTCGATATCACCTCCGAATGCAGCAGATGATACAGGAGGGGCAGCAACAAGGCGGACATCACGATATACCTCATACAAAGCCATATAGTATTTAGAACCGTCCCACATGGATGCCAGCCATGCCTCGAGACCTGTGTCCTGCTTGTACTTGCTCTCAAGAAGATAACTGAGCTTCCTCAGTCCCATAGGCTTGCTCTCATAGTCGGCTTTAGCCTTCATATCGTTTACCTCGTCTGTCACATCGATCACCTTCTTGAGGAAATATACGCTCTTGCCCTTGATGTTGACTTCTTCATCAGAACGCATTGCCCAGAATCCTTCATCCAGGTAATTATGTTCCGGCGTGCTCAATCCATGTACATCACTGTACGCACAGTGGTGGTTGGTGATGAGAAGGCCGTTGTCTGAAATGATGCTTCCGGTACATCCGAACTCCATCGAAACGACAGCATCTGCGATGGAAGCACCCTCTGCATCAGCATTGTATATTTCTTTTGCAGACAGCTCCAGACCACGCTCCTGCATCTTCTTTTCAAGAGCAGCATCGATCGCATGGATCATCCACATTCCTTCGTCCGCTTTAGCGCTAAAGCCACCCATCAACGCAACTGCTGCTATAATGATGATCTGTTTGAAAATAACTTTCATAGTATTCAAATGTAATTGCTACTATTCATTATATTCGTATGATGCACCAGGAGTCTTGAAACTGATCTTGGCTCCCTCCTCTCTGACATCGTCAGCCTTGTAAGTGATGGTCCATGTCTCCATAGTCATGAGTTCCCAAAGCTTTGCCTCAGTCATAGGCTCGGCATACCTGATCTGGATTGCAGGCTGAAGATCCTTGTTGAGATCGAGATATACTCCGACCACACCCTCGTGCCTTGAAAGATGATTGCTCAGGAACGGCATGTTGCGCAGAATGATCGGCTTCTCATAATTCTTGTCCACGATCTCATAAATGTACTGCTGCTTGCCTTCTGCAGCCTCGATACGGCTCTTCCACTGTACTCTGAACGGCGAGAACATGTTTCTGATGAACTGCTCGGTGCTGATCCTTCCTGTCTCTCCTTCGTAGTCCTCGAACTTGTAGTTGACTTCGATCTCCTTTGTTCCGCCTCCATGAACAGGCATCTGGAGAACATCCATCTCAACGATATCCTCAAACCAGTCCTCATCAAGCTCCTCTTCCGGATGCATGAATACACGCACGATCAGAGGACAAGCGAACTCAGTCTCGAGACCATATATCTTCTTGCCTGTCAGACGCATCTGCATACCGAGGTAATTGATGTCCATCTTGTCATACATTCCCTCTGTCCTGATCGTCACGATCTTGAGTGTATCGATTTCTGCAGGATCCGGGGTCTGTACCCTGAACTTTGAAGGTACATAGATCGCCTCCTGGATCTTGTCAGGATCTGTCTTTGCCGGATCATAAAGGATATCTGCAGTATGTCTCTTCACGAATGTCTTTACTCCATGTACGCCAGGAATCTTTTCAAGCTTCGCCTTGAATGCCATCGAACTGCCGAAGCACTTCACTGAACGAAGTCCCTCGATTGTAGCTGTCTGAAGACTGTTCACATTCTCGATACCCCATTTCATGTCGATTGTAGGAAGTTCGAACTTGCCGCCGGCCCATATTCCGAATGCGATAAGCACGATTGTAAGCACAGCAGGAACATATTTCCATACCTTGCTCTTTGACTGTCTGCCGACTCCGATATTGAGCGCTCCTGTCGAGCATGCAGCCACACACTCTCCACAAAGAGTACAGTCAACATTTGAAAGCTTTCCGTCATGCACTGACTTGATGTCGATATGGTAAGGACATTTCTTTATGCAGAGACCGCAGTTGTTGCACATGTTGTCGTCCTTGGTGACATGCAGGATCTGGAGTTTCGGCTTTGAATGCAGAATCTCGAGGAGATAGCCTGTAATGCAGAATCCTCCAAGAAGAACTGCCCATGGAATGTCGGCACCAAGCACACCGGCAACATAATATGCTCCGAAGAGCACTCCGATCCAGACCCAGAATTTGAGCGAATTCGAAATCGCTCCGAGCGGACAGAGATAACGGCACCAGAACATGTCTATAAGGAAGCTTCCAAGAACGACGATGCTGATGGATATGATTGACATCCAGAGTGTTATCTCGCCTTTGAAACCTGTTGCTATTGCATAATATGGGTCAAGGTTCTTGCAGAAAAGCTCGCTGGCATTGACTGTCATATAGAAGATCCAGAATACGAGAGCATATTTCACGAAACGGAGAACCTTGTCGATGGCTGATCCGTTGCGTACCTTGATGCTCTTGATCTTCATTGCATTCCTAGCCTTTGCAATAAGGTCCTGCACTGTACCCAGCGGGCATATGTAAGCGCAGAAAAGTTTGCTGAAAAGCACTACCGCAGCCACGAGCACTATACCCATCATCACCTGCAGCGATGACATGCTGCAAGGAAGGCTGTTGTTCGCAAGATATGTTGCGAGTGCCTGCAGGCCACCCATAGGGCAGTAGGCCTCAGGATCCACCGCTTCTTCTGAAGGAATGATACCAGTTATGAAAACGATCAAAGCGATAAGCACTCCCCACTGAAGGAGGTACTTAGGCCAGTTTCTGATTATTGTTGATCTCTTTGCCATGATATGATAGTTTTAACTTTCGAAGATACATAATTCCGTCGGTATTAGCAATTTTCTTTACCGGGTCTGGCGGGAATCCTGACTGCCCTCTGATTGTATTTCTTGCAAGGAGTTGATTTTCAATTATATATAAAAACCTCCTGCCGCCACAAGGGAGCAGGAGGTTTTTGTAAGTTGTTGACCTGTAGAAATATAAAGGTCACGGTTAATGTTACTTATTCTTCACGCAGCGTACTGATGCGCCGGAAAGGAAGTTTCCGTATGCAACAGAGATCTTCTCGTTCGATGCGTTGTAGAGAGGCATGAAGTAGTGGTACTGGATATTCTTGAGACTGCCGTCTTCATTGGTTGTCGCCTGATGCAATGTCGAGCCGATGACGTATGACATTATGCCATAGATGCCGTTGTAGTTGGTCACAGTGTAACTGCCTTTTCCTGTCACTGAAGTCTTGTTCCTCATACTTGCGAACTGCCATGACCAGCCTGCCTCGGCGAGAGCTGCGATGCTTGCGCCTTTGATTGTGGCGTCATAATATGGTGCGGCTGTGTTGACCAATGCACTGTTCGAGCTGTGTCCGACGAGACCTGTCATCTCGGCAACGGTAGGGATGTGCCAGCCTGTAGGGCAGATACCCTGGCAACCTTCGAATGTGCCGGCATTGTCAGCGGTGATTTCCTCTACGCCGAATGCTGTTGCCGCATCATAAAGAAGTCCGAGAGTCTCGGCAAGTGCAGGGTCAGCAACCTTCTCTGCATTTGCTGCAGGATACCATATGCCTGCATCCTCTGCAGGGTCGCTTGAAACTGTGCGTCCGCGTGGAATGAAACGGAGGTTCTCAGCCATCCATGTGTTTCCGTCAGCAAGAGTAACGGTCTTATACTCAACTCCGTCATAAACGAAATATCCTTCATGTTCTGTGAACTCTACAGGGATTTCCTCGGTTGTTCCTTCTCCCTCGAAACCGATCTCGCCTTCGTCAGTCCAGTTCTCGATCTCGCCGGAGGCGCTTACGATCATATTGTCCTGAAGGAGACGTGCATTGATAGTATATTGTCCGCCAGACTTGAGAGTCATCTCTGCGAGAGGCTGGGTGATCTTCTTGCCGTTTGAAAGGCTAACCTCGACTGAAAGCTTTGCAGTCTGAGGAATGACGATAGCCTGCCATACCTTTCCGGCAGTAGCCTCGTATGTAGTGATTTCAGTCAGCTCAGTTGACATAGCGCCACTTGCCGGCAGGACTGCGAGATTTGGAAGGTCGATATCACAGGCTGCATCTCCGCCAAGAATCTTGACTGCAGTCACATCTGCGCCAGACAGATTATCTATATTGACCACAAGCTTGGTCATCAGATGCTTGAAGACCATTGTGATGGCATTAGGAGTAGGGAGGACTCCCTTCTTTGATGCAGCCATGAAGTCTGCCTGGGCTATGCCGGCTGTCTGGTCAAGGACAGCAGCATAATAAGCAGGAGTGCCTGTAGCTTCATATGGATAATATGCATATACATCAGCCTCCGAATATGCATCTGCATACCACATGAGGTCGCCTGAGAATACAGATCCATCGAAGGTGAGGATGGCGTTGTCTGCATATGCTTCTGTTCCGTTCACCTTGGTCATTGTGAATCCGATCTGGTCGCCGTTCTCGAAGTTCACTTCTGTGGCACGGGTGATGACCGGCTCGACCTGAACCTTTCCGGGAGCCAGATCCGGCTGTACCGGCTGCTGGCAGGCTGCGATTGCAAGCGCTGTGAGCGCGATTGAAAAATAACGTTTCATAATCATATAGTTTAGAAATTATATCCGATTCTGAATGCGGCTCCGAAGCGGTCTGCTCCGGCTATATGCTTGATTCCGAAATCATGAGCCCATGAGCCTTCGGCCTGAAGATAAATGTCTTTTCTGAAATTGTATCTCAATGACAGTCCAGCATCAACGCGCGAAGCTGTCATATATTCCATCTGACGGTCGTACCATTCCTGAAGCCTGAAAGGTTCTGTCTGTACTCCGGAAACCTCATTGACCATCTCAAGTTCCTCGCTTACATTTCCGTTTCCGGCTCCCGCATTCAGACCAAGATCGAATTGGCCAAGATGCAGCAGCACATCGGCTCCTGCAGCCCATGTCGTCAGCGACTGATAACAAGCATACGGATACATCTGCGAAGAAACGCTGTTCTTCCAGTCAAGAGACGCGCCGGCATGCACTTCAACCAGTCTTGAAACATATTCATACTCAGGAGCCAATGTCAGGGTCTCTTCTGTCAGGATCCTGTTGCTTCCGTGGTTGTAAACGGTTGTGACGCCGTTTTCCGACACTTTCTCCAGGATGCTCTCATCAAGTTTCAGGTCTTTTCGCTTCAATGCTATCCTTGCCTGATGTCCCTTATGGCTGTATCCCAGAGTCAGTCCGGCCTCATTGCCAGGGAAGCGGAACCAGATGTATTCCTTTTCACCTATAGAGCCTTGGGTGTGCAGATATTCGAACTCTGCGAAAATGCCCTTGTACTGCATCTGGATGGCTCCTCCGTTGCTTAAATCCTTTACCGGGAATCCTTTCACTCCGTCCTCGCTGAGGTGGAGTCCGCTGCCGCTCCATACGGAATATGTTCCGTACATCAATCCCTTGTCCAGAAAGGCATAGTATGATGATTCCGCCGTACCGATCTGCTCGGCCTCTACGGTTTCGCTGGTCTTTCTCAACAGGTAGTTCGCGCCGATTGCAAAATCTCCATTATGGTACATGAATCCCGGGGCTACTGTCATGTCAAGTCTCCAGTTCGTATGTCTCAGGTCTTTTCTCTTGGCCATGTTCGCCGACTCGAAATCCATCTTCGCACCGATCCTCCAGAATGGTGAAAGGTCATATGAAATACCTCCGTCGAAAGCATAGGTCTGCATGGTCTTGCGTCCGGGGGTGAACTCCAGAATGTCAACAGGATAGAATCCCGGATGAATGAACATCGAGCCGCACATATCATAACCGTCGGTCTGGTCAAATGAGAATGAACCAGCCAGAGTCATATGTTCCATATGCTGTATGCTGGCGGTCACGGCTCCTGCACTCCATCCTTCGGAGGCCTGCCATGTGTCGCGGAAGTCTCCGCCGGAGTATTTTCCGTACGCCTCTGCATATGAGCGTGAAACGGTGTCCTGACGCACTCCGTTGATGTTTTCAGACCTGTTCCAGATATTGTTTCTGAAAACTCTTTCATATGTCTGCGCCGAAACAGCCAGCCCGAGGAACATCAGGCTGACGGCCAATATGTATCCTCTCTTATTCATGGAGCGACTGTTTTTCGGTTTCATAAAAATCATTCAGCGAATTGTTGGTATCCGCAAGTATCTCATAGCCGGAAGCCGTGCTTGCGGTCTCGTCAACATGTCTCATGAGGCTTCGGCCGAGATAGATGTCCGTCTGCATGATATATCCCGCATCGAGTTCCGGAGCAAGTCTCTTCGAGTTGTTCGTAGAACGTGCATCGAATACCTCTACCGCATCATATACCCATTCGAAAGGCACCTTCACTACATTGTCAACGCTGCTTCCCGGTACGGGAGTGATGTTGCTTATGTCATTCACGAACTCATGCATGCTCATGCCTTCCGGCTTCCATACCACGAGAGTAGGTGAACTTATCGACATGGTATAGGCATTCGCCTGGCCGGTCTTGATCACTACATCGATGATCCTGTCATTGGAAATCTGGTCGCCCGGTGCAGGATGGTAAGCCGTGTTCCAGAAATATGTGATATTGTAGCAGACGAAATATCCCGGCTTGTTGAGATTGACCGATAGAGGGTACTGTGCCGTATGGTCGATGGCTCCGCGAAGACATACGACGGCATCTTCGCCCGGCTGGAGAGGGAAGTCGTCGCCATCTCCCGGGAACTGCCATACCGCCTGGATTATCGGAAGGAAGTCAGGGAAGATGGTCTCTCCTGTCGCGGCATCCTTCGATACCCATGGGTTGGATCCGGTCGCATTGTTAGGAGACAATGTTCCGAAACAGAGACTGTCAAGGTACTGCACTTCATAATGGTTGTTATGAAGAATGAAGTACTGGTCGCCCTGATAGTTTCCTTCCTCCGGAAGTTTCTTGCACCCTCCGCAGTAGATTTCCTTTATGATGATCGAGCCGGCCTTTGAATACAGCAGGTTGAGGTCAAGGGCCATGTCTGTGCCAGAAAGCACTACCTTGTCGGCTGCACCGTTGAATATGCCTCCTTCAGACTTTCCGCTCATGTTGATGCGGTAAAGGCCGTTCGGCAGACTGAATGTCACTTTTCCTTCGGTGTCGGAAGTCTGTGAATAACGGCTTCCGGTGTTCATGTCCTCGACGACAGCTTCAATGCCGTTCTTTGGAGCATTTTCGAATCCGTTAGGGAATACTGCGTTGATATTCAGGATGTTCAGACCCTCCTTGTAAGGGTCTTCATTCCTGATTTCAGCGCAGGATGCTGCGAAGATGATGACGGTCAATATGTAGAAAATCTTCTTCATTCTAGAATTTCAATCTGCAGGTCAGGCCGTAATAAAAGGCTGGAGTGAAGATCGCTCCGATGCCTGTTGCCATCGACTTGACATATGGTCTTGAATTGGTAAAGTTATTTGCAAAGAAAGACAGTGACACATGGTCGCCGATTTCCTTGGTGATGCTGAGGTTTGCAGACATGTACGGGCCGTATCCGTCCTGTGCGAATGTATATGCGTTTCCGGATTTGAGGATGAGGTTCGCGAATGCAGGGTCGGCTGCCTCAGCCTCGGTGAACGGATGTACATTTCCATCAAGGTCCATATATGAAACCGGATATACGGCAGTGTATGACTTGCCTGCATAGATGTCTTCTCCGGTCGGAGTCTTGCCTGTGTCGGTGACTGTGAATGCATACGGATTGCCGTTGTACATTGACAGGAGGCGGCTTCTTCGGAGTACCGACATCTCGAGACGGCATGTGATGATAAGACGGGCCTGCGGGATATGTGTGATCGTAGTCAGGTTCGCATCGAGATTGTGCGTGATCTTTCCGTTGGCCACATGGTTGGTGGCACCACCACCGTTTGCGTAGATTCCCACATATTGATATGAGCGGTCCGGAAGGGATGTGTGTGACCATCCGTTCTGATAATATGCCGACAACTGCTCGTTCAGATAACGGGTGTGGGTGTATGACGCGTCGAAGCGGACAGTCGTACGGATCGGAGCTATTTCTGGGAATTCTACGACAAGCTCGGCACCTGCCCTCTTTATGTCAGCGCCATTATTCTGCTTGCTTGATTTGGCAAATGTACGGTCGGTGACCTTCACATCCATAGGAGTCCAGTATTCATCCTCGTTTCCTCTGACATAGAGCATTCCGGTCTGGCTGTCAACCTTTATGCTCGGATCCGATGGCATGGTGAAGCCTTCCGGACGCTGGAGGATGTTGTATGAATAAGGTTCATATACCGAAAGGAAGTTGTACGGACCTTTGGTCACGTTGTAGAATCCGACAAGAGACATTTTCATGCCGCCGAAGGAGACATCGATTCCGAACTCGGAATTGCTGTTGCGCTGCCACCTTAACTCAGGATTGTATGTGACCGTATATGGCTGAGTATAATAGATATAGCTTGTCTGTTCTCCGTGCGAGAATCCGTATGTCTGGATATCTCTGTATTCCTGCTTCGGATAGAGGATATGATACGAAGGAAGTTTTTCCGTGATGCCCCAGCCTCCTCTGATTGCGAGGCCTTCCGCAATCTCCCATTTTGCGTTAAAACGAGGGGAGAGCGTGGTCTTGTTGTTATACAGTGAGTTCTTTATGAACACGTTTTCAAGTCGCAGACCGGCTGTCACTTCAAGCTTTGTCTTTCCTGCAGGAAGAGTCAGATGTTCCTCCGCATATACGGAAAGATTGTGCATGAAAGGATATTGCGAATATGGCCTTGGCCTGTATCCGTTAGCTGCCAGAGAAGGATCCTTGTAATATTCTCCTTCTCCGACATTGCCGTTCGCCTTCCACTGCACTCCGGCCTTGAGCGAGTTCTTCACATCGTCCCACCTCTTGTGCCAGTTGTATTTGAGCGATGCTGCGAAATCAAGCTCCTTCGAATCGATGATCTGGTCCGAGAAATATGTCATCGGAAGCCTGTCTGCAAGGAAATATCCTTCCTGCTCGGCATGTACCGACGGCTGGTTGGATGCGAATGACTCGTATTTGTGGAAATGATAGAGATTGTCGTTGAAGTTGACCGAAGCATCGAGCTTGAGATTGGTGATCCATGACTTGTTGAGCAGCCATGTAAGCGAGGTATTGCCGCGAAAGACATTGTCCCTATCCTTTTCGTACTCTCCTGAAAATGCGTCCGGATCGTCCTTTGAGTTCATTCCTCCGATGTTTCCGGTGAATCCGGCTTCGAAGCGGAGGACTTTCGCAAAGGTATTGCTGTATCCCAGAGTTATTCCGGACCTGGTATATGATTCATATGGGGAAATGAGCTTCTTTACGGCTCTTGCCCACTCGGCGCTGATGTTCAGGACTCCGTTATCTTTCTGAAGGTCAATACCTTTCGATACCGATGCCTGATATGTGCGAGGATTTACGGAGAATGTGACGTTGACAGGTGTGCGTCCTTTGCGGGTGTTTATCTTCACGACTCCGCTGTTGAGGTCGCCATATTCTGCCGAAGGTACTCCTGTGATGACCTCGATGGATTCGATGTTCTCCACAGCTACGCTTCTGGTATCGACTCCGTTCATTTCTCCGAATGATGCATTGTTGCCTATCCTGACTCCATCGACTTCCACAGCCGTTCCGAAAGCGGAGTTGCCGAGGTCCGATCCTCCTTCTCGCAGCGAGAACTGATTCTCTGCCGTCAGATCCGGGTTGACAGTCTTTCCGCCGGGAAGAAGGGCGGCTACATCGGTCATGTTTGAAAGCTGGAGATGATTGAGGGCGTCGCGTCCGAGGCTATGTGACGTGCCTAGCCCGTCCTTTGCCTTCTGAGCTGTCACCACCACCTCGTCAAGAGCGAGGGAATTTTCGTGAAGTGTGATGGAGATATCGTCTATATCTGTTTTTACGTCTATCTCGATGGTAACGCTTACATATCCAAGACAGCTTGTCTGAAGTTCATATTTTCCGGGCTGGACATTGCTGAAAGTGAATTCTCCATCCGCATCGGCAGTAGTCCAGAGATAATCTGTACCCAATCGGAGTACAGCTCCGGTAACAGGCAACTCTGAACCGGCTTCCGTTACCCTTCCGCTGACAGACCATGACTGAGCTTCCGCACAGATGGCCGTCAGTAACAGTATTGTCGATATCAGGAGTCTATACATGATTTACTTAAATGATTACAACCTGCAAAGATACAGATCGTTGCAGGTTGTATAAATACCAATTAATGGTTATTTTACTTCTACGATCCTACCATGATCCTTAGCTACAGCCTCTTTCCACTTGTCAGTGTATCCCGGCTGTCCGATCTTGGTAGGGAAGCTGTCGGTATGCTCGTTGGTCACGAAGCTGCCGTCTTCATTCTGTGACTTTACATTTCCGTCGATGAACTTCACGAGAAGCAGCTCCTCAAGGGCAACCCATTTCTCGAAAATCTTCTGGGCGTTGCTTACAGAGAACTCTGTAAGGTATTGACGTACTTCAGTATAAGGATCTACGGTCTTGCGGCATTTCGCATTACGGCGTATCTGTCTGCGTGGCTTGTCCTTTGCTGCCTCATAGATCTTGAGTGCCTCTTCGTCAGCCTTTAGCACAGCCTCGGCCATAGCAGCTTCCCATGCATCGATTTCGGCATCTACGGTAGGGAACATTATGTTGTAGGCCTTGTAGCATGCATTTGCCACGCGGTTTGTCATCCAGAATGCAGATGTAGGCGAGTATGTGATCATGTCTCCGTTTCCAACGCGGAAGCATTCAGGAATTTCATATGTAGATGTGTAGATAGGAGTGAGATATGAAGTAGCGGCATCGTCGCAACCGAACCAGTTTACGCCGCCGATCTCGTCAGGAAGCCAGCCGCGTGACTGCCCTACGAACCAGAAACCGGTCTGCTGTGTCGCGATGGCTCTCTCATTTATGTATGACTTTCCTTCATATTCGAATCCCATAGGCCTCCAACGGTATGGCAGGGCGTTTCCGCCGGCTCCGATGTCCTTTGTCATGTCCATAGGTGTGCCTTCATAATGGTCGCGCATGACATCAGCCACATTCTTTACAGTGATCTTGCGTGACGGCTTTACGAAAAGAGGGAATCTCTTGGTCTTGTCCCAGCCGAGAGCATATTCTATATAGTCATACGCATCCTTGGTAACCTCGTTGCCGTTCTCATCCATGAAGGTGAATTTTCCGTCACAGAGAATGTTGAAGGCAGACCATGCACGTGCCTCGCAGCCGCGCATTCCGCTGAAATCGAGAGGTGCATATGCATCGCAGAAGCTGAAATCCTTGTCTTCACCGCTGAAGTAGCCCTTCTCACGTGCAAATGAAATCACGTCCGGAGCATAGATGCAGTTCTCAGGATCATTGAGAGGGAAAGTGCTGATGCGTGCCTGGTTTGCGTGAGCGCAGATATATCCGTCTGGAACTCTTCTGGCAACCCATACAATACCCTTGTTGTCCGGTCCCTTTCCGATAAGGTCCATCACCCAGACCTCTTCTGTGTCAGCTATAGAGAATGACTCACCGCTTGAATAATATCCATATGTGTTTGCAAGGTCAACGATGATATCTATCGCCTCACGTGCAGTCTTAGCTCTTTCAAGAGCGACATAGATAAGAGAACCATAGTCCATGATACCCTTCGGATCTTCAAGTTCAGGACGTCCTCCGTATGTGGTCTCAGCAATTATGAGCTGATGCTCGTTCATGTTTCCTACCCTCTGGTATGTTCTTGCCGGCTGAGGGATATGGCCGAGGAATTTTCCTGTATCCCATTCGTTGATCTTGCGCATGTCTCCGCTCTGCCATACTCCGGCAGGGACATAATAAAGCTCTCCATAGAGCATGTGCGAGTCTGCTGCATAAGAAATCATGTTGGAGCCGTCTGCACTTGCTCCTTTTGTTACAAGTACGTTTGTACATGCCTGGCTCTCAAAGCAGAAGGATAGTGCGCTTGCTGCTAAAATGATGAGTGCTGCTGAAAGTCGTCTCATTTTGTACTTTTGTTATTATTAATTACTTTTGTGTCGATTTTGAGCGTCAAAAAACATTTTGTTCTGACGCTTATTCTGCAAAACTATAAATTTTTCGCTAGATATGAAATTGAAAGTTGCTCTTACAATGGTGTTTCTTGCTGTTTTTTCATCTTTGGCAGCATATGCTCAGCAGGAAGACGAGCAGCCGGATATCTTTGAACAGGCTGAAATGGAGGCTGACAGGCTTCAGAGAGTGTTGGATCTTGAAGACTGGCAGGTGTTTTATGTCGATTCGACCCTGAAGCATGATTTTCCGGCAATGATGGCTGATTATGAGAACCTTAGAAATGCGAAGGTCGCTAATTCGTCCATGTACATCGCCGTTCAGGATAAGTGGATGGATCAGATCGATGCCACATACAGGAAGATCTTTACCGAAGAACAATGGACAGCTTATCTCAAGCAGGGAGCGGCAAAGGCCCAGAAAGCCAGAGCAAAACGCAAGGCAAAGGCAGAGGGTAAAAAATAAGAAGTTATGGATTTTTTAGAAGTTATAGAGAAAAGGCATAGTGTCAGGAAATATTCCGACAGGCCTGTGGAAAAGGAAGTGCTTGATGCGATCGTCAAGGTCGCACAGACGGCTCCATCTTCAAGAAACAGCAAGAGTTCGGCATTCATGATCGTCGAGGAAAGGGATACCTTGGATGCATTGTCGCAGATGCGTGATTATGGTTCTGCCTTGCTCAGCGGCGCCCAGGCTGCGATTGTCGTGCTTGGAGACGAGACGAAGACAGATTTATGGGTGGATAACTGCGCCATTTCTGCTACATTCGTCCAGCTGGCTGTCACTGCCATGGATCTGTGCAGCTGCTGGGTACATTGCAACGGACGCCCTCGCCTCAAGGCGGAGCCGGACGGCGCGCAGGCCGAGGATTATGTACGCGAGCTTCTTGGCATCAAGGAAGGACTCCGTCCATACTGCATAATTGCCATCGGCTATCCTGTAGAAGAGTAACATCTCGGAAAAATCACTACATTTGCAGTTTCTTGGGGTTTTGCCCGGGAAACGTCTTGATTATGGATAGAAATTAATAGTAAAAAGGATATGAGAGAAAGAATTGAGGCCCTGATGGTTGAAATCGCAGGCCTGTCATGCAAGACCGAGCAGGAAATAGAAGAGGCACGTGTCCGCCTTCTCGGAAAGAAGGGCTCGATAACAGCTCTTTTCGAGGAATTCAGGACTGTGGCTCCGGAGCTTAAGAGAGAGTTCGGTCAGAAGCTGAATGTTCTTAAGAACACTGCTGCTGCCAAGATCGAGGAACTTAGAGAGGCTGCCGCTGAATCACCTGCAGCAGGCGCTGCTTCATTTGACTATACAATGCCTGGTGACCCTGTACAGCTGGGATCACGTCATCCTGTATCGATCGCACGTGAGGAGATCGTAAGCATCTTCCGCAAATTCGGTTATGATGTGGCCGAAGGTCCTGAAGTGGAGGACGACTGGCATGTGTTCGAGGCTTTGAACTTCCCGCCTGAACACCCGGCACGCGAAATGCAGGATACATTCTTCATCAGCGACAGCGACAATCCTGTCCTTCTCCGTACCCATACTTCTTCAGTGCAGGTACGCGCAATGGAAAAGATGCCGCTTCCTATCCGTATCGTATGTCCGGGCCGCGTGTTCCGTAATGGGGCCATCTCTGCACGAGCACACTGCATCTTCCATCAGGTGGAAGGACTTTATATCGACGAGAATGTGACATTCGC
This sequence comes from Candidatus Cryptobacteroides sp., assembly GCA_045613365.1. Taxonomy (GTDB): domain Bacteria; phylum Bacteroidota; class Bacteroidia; order Bacteroidales; family UBA932; genus Cryptobacteroides. The sequence continues at coordinate 182 of JAZLAS010000021.1, read as the reverse complement.
TGACATGAAGCAGGCAATCCTTCTTTTCGCACGCGAGATGTTCGGCGCACAGACACAGATCCGTATGCGTCCTTCATACTTCCCATTCACAGAACCTTCTGCCGAAATCGATGTCAGCTGTAACATCTGTGGAGGAAAGGGTTGTAACATCTGTAAGGGTACCGGATGGCTTGAGATCATGG
>JAZLAS010000020.1:0-2463 GCA_045613365.1 Candidatus Cryptobacteroides sp. | reverse complement strand
GTATGTCGAAGGTACTTACTCAGTATGGCATAGGTTCCGGGGACAAGGTGGCGATATTTTCTCAGAGCATGCCCAACTGGTCTGTTGCCTTTTTCTCTACTGTAGCTTTCGGCAGAATATCTATTCCTATTCTGCCGGATTGCTCCGAAAATGAAGTGACTAACATAATCAATCACTCTGAAAGCAAGGTGATCTTTGTCTCTAAGCGTCTTGCCTCGAAGGTCAGCAAGGATATAATGGACAGGATGACTCTGGTAATCGAGCTTGACACATTTGAGATCATCAAGTCTAATGATGACAAGTTTACCTGTGACGGCCGCACGTCTGTACCTACTCCGGATGAGATAGCCACAATTATCTATACTTCCGGAACTACAGGAAATGCCAAGGGCGTTGTATTGAGCCATAGAAACCTTGCTTCGAATGTCATCACCTGCTATCATTCATGCAAGAGAACAACCAAAGACAGCCATCTGTCCATCCTTCCATTGGCTCATGCATTGGAAATGACTCTTGGCATGCTCTATCCTATGTACACGGGTGTAACTGTGTATTACCTTCCAAAGCCGCCTGTCGCTTCGCTTATGTTGAAGGCCCTAAAGATAGTAAGGCCTACTACAATGCTTACTGTGCCGATGATCATTGAGAAGATCTACAAGGCTAGCGTTCTGCCAACCATCAAGAAAAGCCGTACGCTTTCATGGATGAATGAGCACATGCACGGACTTATGTGCTGGATTATCGGTATAAAGCTCAAGAAGACCTTCGGTGGCCGCGTGACATTCTTCGGAATTGGTGGAGCCAAGCTTGATCCGGAGGTAGAAGCATTCCTTCTCAAGGCCAAGTTCCCATACGCAATCGGATATGGTCTCACAGAGACAGCACCGCTTATCGGTTATGCAATGCATGGTTGGAGGGGTGTCGGAGTCATGGGTTATCCGGTTTATAATGTGCAGATGAAGCTGCATAATGTGAATCCCGAGACCGGAGAAGGAGAGATCATTGCAAAAGGTCCGAACGTGATGCTTGGTTATTATAAGGACCCTGTGCGCACGAAAAGTGTATTCACTGAGGACGGCTGGTTCCGTACGAGCGATGTTGCTGTACAGGATGAAAAGGGACGATTCTACATCAAAGGCAGAACTAGCAACATGATTCTCGGTCCGTCCGGTGAGAATATCTATCCGGAGGAAATTGAGAATGTGCTTAACAATGTGGAAGGCGTAAGCGAATCAATTGTTGTTGAGCGTAACGGCCGACTTATCGCCCTTGTGCAGCCATTGGATAACTTCATCGATTGGGATAAGGAGAGCGAGGATAAGATCTATGAGAAGCTGGATGCATGGAAGAAGAAGATTCTCAGCATCACGAACCGCAATGTGAACAAGTCTTCGCAGGTAAGTTCTGTGGAGGTGATGAAGGAACCGTTCGAAAAGACCGCAACTCAGAAGATCCGCCGCTTCAGATATAAGGATTCTGCACCGACCATTGAGGAAGAAAAGAGATAGTAAATGAAGCGAGTCAACAACACATATTCCTTCTCCGAAGAGATTCTTAACTGCATCACGCACGGACTGGGACTATTGATGGGCCTTACAGTATGCACGTTCTTTCTTGTAAAAGGATATGCATCAGACTCTTGGATAGCCCCTTTCAGTCTTGTGCTATACCTTATCGGAGTGTGCAGTTCGTATGCTGCATCAACCATATATCACTCGATACCGACATCAAGAGAAAAGGCAAAGAAAATCGCCCGTAAGTTCGACCACGCGGCCATCTACTGGCATATTGCCGGTAGCTACTCCCCTCTTACACTCATCGCCATGAGGACAGCTGGTGAACCCGCATGGGCTTGGGTAATATTCGAGTTCGTATGGCTGAGCGCCCTTGTAGGAACAGGACTGAGTTTCCGCAAGATGAAGGCTCAGAGCTATCTGGAGACAGCATGCTATGTGCTGATGGGTCTGACAATCCTCGTGGCATTCAAGCCTTTCTACGACACCTGTGGACTTACCGTAGTCCTTTGGGTAGTCGGTGAAGGAATAGCATACATCACAGGAGCTGTACTATACAGCTTTAAAAAGGTACCATACATCCATTCAGTCTTCCATGTATTTGTCATCCTCGGAGACATCTGCCATATGATTGCGACATGGAAGGTGCTGCAGATGTTCATCTAAAAATTGTCCGCCCAAGCATTGTTCTAGCATATGCTCGGGCGGAACTTGGGTTTAGGTTTTGGTTAAGAAGCTATTTTCTTTGATAGAGATATCGTTTGATACTCTTCTTTGGAGTACGTTCAAATGGCTCTGACATCACCTCTATACGCTTGAGTCTTGCGTAATTAGGAATCTCCTTGTTCACTTCGGCAAGAGAACCTTCTATCATTGCTACCATAGCCTTCTGGCTGATGCCATCCTTTGCTCCCTGGTCGAAGTCAGGATAGATAAGTGCTGTCAAGCC
>JAZLAS010000019.1:0-32715 GCA_045613365.1 Candidatus Cryptobacteroides sp. | reverse complement strand
AAATATTCTTAAAGAGCAATTGATTGGTTCAGTTGCTCTTTTTTTATTTATTTTTGTGTAGGATAGTTTATAATGACGGACAGAAGGACATGAAGAGATTATTGATGGTATTTGCTGTGATAGGTACGCTGATGACTGGGTGCATAAAGGAAAAGCGTACCGGAGCGGATCTTGAAGCAGGAGATAGTCTGCCGGAATTTTCCGTGATTATGAATGACGGGACCGTCGTGAGTGACGCCGATCTGTATGGCAATGTTTCGGTAATTATGTTTTTTCATACTTCATGTAAGGATTGCCGTGAGGTTTTGCCGCTCATGCAGAAGATATATGATGAATATGCCGGTAAAGGTGTTAGATTTGCGTTTATAAGCCGCAGTGAAGGAAATGATGAGATAATGGCTTATTGGGAAGAAAATAGTCTTAAAATGCCTTATTCAGCCCAAAAAGATAGAGGTGTGTATGAATTGTTCGCAAGTGAAAGGATACCTCGGATATATATAAATGACAAGGACGGAATCATCAGATATATTCATACCGACGATCCCGTCCCTTCATATGATGATCTCAAATCTGAGATTGGATTTCTTATACGTTGAAAAGGAAGTGCATGATATCTCCGTCCTGAACTACATATTCCTTACCTTCAACCCCGAGCTTGCCTGCAGCACGGCATGCAGCTTCTGATTTGAGTGATACGAAGTCTTCATATTTGATTACTTCTGCACGGATAAATCCTTTTTCGAAATCAGTATGAATGACTCCGGCAGCCTTAGGAGCCTTGTCGCCTACGTTGATTGTCCATGCACGGCATTCATCAGCTCCAGCTGTGAAATATGTACGGAGATTAAGAAGCGAATAAGCGCTCTGGATAAGTCTCACTACTCCTGACTCTTCAAGTCCCATTTCCTCAAGGAACATCTGTCTCTCTTCATAGCTCTCAAGCTCAGCAATATCAGATTCTATCTTTGCAGCAATTACAAGGATTTCTGCATTTTCATCCTTTACCGCTTCACGTACCTGCTCTACATACTGATTACCTGTCTTTGCAGATGCTTCGTCAACATTGCAGACATACATTACAGGCTTGTTGGTAAGGAGGAAAAGTTCCTTCGCAAGCTGCTCTTCATCAGCGTTTTCCGGTATGACTGTACGGCATGACTTTCCCTGCTGAAGTGCATCGCGGTATCTGCAAAGAAGATCGAAAAGTTTCTTTGCATTCTTGTCTCCGCCTGTCTGAGCCTGCTTCTGAACCTTTGTAATGCGGTTTTCCACTGTCTCAAGGTCTTTGAGCTGAAGCTCCATATCGATGACTTCCTTATCGCGTACAGGATCTACACTTCCGTCAACATGGACGATGTTAGGATCATCAAAGCATCTGAGTACATGAAGGATTGCATCAGTCTCTCTGATGTTTGCGAGGAACTGGTTTCCGAGACCCTCTCCCTTGCTTGCACCCTTTACAAGTCCTGCTATATCGACTATTTCTACGGTTGCAGGAATCACCCTCTTAGGATTGCAGAGGCTTTCAAGTACTTCAAGTCTCTTGTCTGGTACGATGGTGGAGCCTATGTTAGGCTCTATAGTACAGAAAGGGAAGTTCGCACTCTGTGCCTTTCCTGAACTTACACAGTTGAACAATGTTGATTTTCCTACATTAGGAAGTCCTACGATGCCGCATTTAAGTGCCATTGTATTATTGTCTTTTAAATGGTAAAATATTCAAAATCATTATCAGGGCGCAAATTTACGCCAACTTTTTCTTTTTCTTTAATTTATTTCTCTTTTTAAGCCTGAATTTTTATCTTTTTTAAACCCTATCGCAAAATTTTCATTCACTTTTGTACACGTCTTTGCGAGGAGCGGAGCGACGTGGCAATCCCTACGATGAAATACAGTATGAAACGAATCTTGATATATTTGTTGCTATACTCAATCTGCCAGCCATCCTACAGTCAGGATTCCTTGCTGGTAATGTTCTGGAATGTGGAGAATTTCTTTGATCATGTGGATGGAGGGACAGGGGAGTCGGATAAGGAGTTTTCTTCTTATGGCAGCCGTCATTGGAGCAGGAAGAAATTTCAGACTAAATGTGATGCTGTCGTAAAGTCCATAATGTGGATAGGTGAGAGATATGGCCGGATGCCTGACGTCATAGGATTTGCAGAAATAGAGAACAAGGGAGTTCTTGTCAAGCTGCTGAGGTCAACCGTCTTGAGAAAATATGATTACAGGATAATCCATCATGACTCAGATGACAGACGTGGTATAGATGTGGCCATGATATATCGTGAATCTTCAATGAGAAATGTTTCCATATCGTTCCGCACTCCTGTATATCAAGGGAAGAAACTTTCGACAAGAGATATTCTTCATGCCAGAATGTGCCTTTCAGATAGTTCGGAACTGGATTTCATTGTCAATCATCATCCGTCTAAATATGGTGGTGCAGATGAATCTGAGGGTAGAAGGAAAGCGGCAATGGAAGCTTTGAAATTCATTTGCGATTCGCTCGGAAGCAATGCCATCATTGCAATGGGTGATTTCAATGACACTCCTGATTCCGGTTCATTCGGATTGATGGAAAACACATTGGAAAATAAAGGTATCCGGCTTTATGATAAAGGGGAGGGTACGATAAGATATGAAGGAAAATGGCAGCTGATAGATATGTTCATGGTAAGCAGACAATTATCAGAGCATACGGAAATGGAAGTATGCAGAATACCTTTCCTTATGATCTGGGAAAAGAAACACCCTGGTGAAAAACCGTTCAGGACATATTCCGGACCAAGATATATAGGTGGTGTGAGCGACCATTGTCCGATAATACTAAGATTATTTGAACATAAAAAAGATTGTTTTATCGATTGATATTGCTATATTTGGAAGATTTTGAATAATAAAAGCAATAATAATAACACTAATTCATATGAAACAGAGAATAACTGAAAAATTCCAGACCCTTTTCCAGACAGAGGGCGAATTCTTTGCGTCAGCAGGACGTATCAACCTTATCGGTGAGCATACTGACTACAACGGAGGTTTTGTGTTCCCAGGCGCTATCGACAAGGGAATGATAGCTGAAATAAAGCTCAACGGAACAGACAGAGTCCGCGCTTTTGCTCTTGACCTTGATGAGTATTGTGAATTCGGTCTCAATGAGGAGGATGCTCCTTCTCAGAGCTGGGCCAGATATATCTTCGGTGTATGCCGTGAGACTATCAAGCGTGGTGGAAAGATTGCAGGTTTCGATACAGTTTTTGCCGGTGATGTTCCTCTCGGAGCCGGCATGTCTTCTTCTGCAGCTTTGGAAAGCACATTCGCATTCGCTCTCAATTATCTGTTTGATCTCGGCATCGACAAGTTCGAGCTCGCTCGCATCGGTCAGAGTACAGAGCACAACTACTGCGGCGTGAAGTGCGGTATCATGGACCAGTTTGCTTCTGTATTCGGCAAGGCAGGCAACCTCATGCGTCTTGACTGCCGCTCGATGGAGTTTGAATATTTCCCATTCGATCCTGAGCAGCACGGCTACAAGCTTGTCCTTCTGAACTCTTGCGTGAAGCACGAGCTGGTAGGCTCGCCATATAACGACCGTCGCGCATCTTGTGAGAGAGTTGCCAAAGTTCTCGGCCAGGAGTTCCTCCGTGGTGCTACAATGGACCAGCTCGAGGCTATCAAGGATCAGATTACAGAGGAAGATTACCTTCGCGCACGCTATGTGATCGGTGAGGAGAGACGCGTACTCGATGTATGCGACGCTCTTGGAAAGGGCGACTATGAGACAGTAGGAGCCCGTATGTACGAGACCCACTGGGGCATGTCGAAGGACTATGAAGTTTCATGCGAAGAGCTTGACTTCCTCGCTACAGTTGCACAGGAGTGCGGTGTGACAGGTTCACGCATCATGGGCGGTGGCTTCGGCGGATGTACCATCAACCTCGTGAAGGCAGAGCTCTACGACGCATTCATCGAAAAGGCAAAGGCATCATTTGCAGAGAAGTATGGCCATGAGCCGGTCGTTATCCCTGTAGTGATCAGCGACGGTGCCCGTAAGCTTCTTTAATGAAATTGATAAATAATTGAATTTCAATCTTTTATATAAAGTTCCTGCTCCCTTTAGGGAGCAGGAACTTTGCGTAATATAGTGATATATAATGTTTTAAGTGTTTCAGATGTTTAAGCCATCACTGACGAAAGCCAGTCTGCGTCAATTCTTTCGAAGCCGTCGGCAGGACGTATCTGCTGATTACGTTCCAGGATGCCTGAACAGTCCTGATATACATTCCAACCGATATTGACTCCCAGCATCTGTCCGTCGAGACCATACATAAAGGTAAGCATACGATCATCTCCCTCTCCTTCTGAGCGGTAGAAATGGAATACTGAGGCCATGAATTCTTCCTTCTGATCGGATGCGACGCTTTTCTGGATCATCTCAAGCTTGGTGACATATTTACACATCTCCAAGACCACATCATCGAGTCCGGCTTCGGCAATAAGCACTTTTTCCATAAGACTTCCCATATCGTTTACACGGCGTAGAGTGTATCCTCCCATAGCTTTCGTGTGCATTGTGATCGCCTGCATCTGGCTTTCTGAAATTTCTCCGGCAGGCAGAAGCCAGAACATTACCTTGAGTACAGGATCATGATACAGGGTTTCATATTTTGCCAGATTGACCTGTCCGCAGTGCGGGCATTCCCATAGAAAGAGGGAACCATCCATTACTTTTGCCTTCAGCTCCGGATTATCTGCAATGTTGATGCTTCTGTAAACAGTTATCTTATGCTGCTCTCCACATTTAGTGCAGGGTGCAAGTGCCTCATTGATGATTGACATATTATTGATTGTTAGAAAGTTACATTGAAGGTAGGTCCTATATGGAATCTGTTGATCTCAAGTCCGGAATCCAGCTCCAGGAACTTTAATGATTTTCCTCCGTTATATGAGAAAGTTATTCCGAATGTGCATGGCCATTCAAGAGTAAGTATGCTGTGCATGTCAAGAACCAGATCCGCACCGGCCGACCATAGTCCTCCGTTTCCTGTGAAAGAGTAGTCGAAATGAGGGGTAAGGATCATTCTCTTGATGGAAAACATGCTGCCTCCGATTGAAAGATCTCCGATAAATATAGGAATCGCATAATCTGCCGTCACTTTGGTCAGGCAGTCGTTCCTTATGGCAAGCCAGTTTGCAAGCTGATTTGCAGAAGTGAAGCCTCTAGGAAGGAAGCTGACTGCAGGCAGGCCGAATACGGATTTCTTGTCAAGCTTAAGCTGGCTTATTGCTGATAACCTTATGCCATGTTCCCTGATTATTCCAGGAATATATCCATAGGTGTAGATGTATCCCATAGGTGAAAGTATGGATGTGCTTTCTATGTTGCCGGAAGCACCTGCTTCCATACCTATGCCCCATCTAGGATATACGGCAGAATTAGGCGTTGCCTGCATTATGTATGCCCTGACAGATCCGGACAATGAATGTCTGAAGACAATGTCTCTTTCTTCATATCCTGAGAATACCGGTCTTTGAAAATATTCAAGTTCCTCGGTATTGCCTGAGCCTGCGTGATCTTCCAGGTCCATGATTGTCACGCTCTTGTTGAACATGTCGTTTCCAATCCTGTATGTAACCTTAGGTATGAGTCCTTTATACCAGCCTCCCGATGAAAAGTTGAAAGGAATGTACATTGAAAGTTTTCCTTCGATGTAAGGTACATCTAGTTCCTTTGAAGAAAATTCTATGCTTGCATTATTTCCTTGCCTATAGACATATGTATTGTATTGTCTAGCACCTCTGTCATTGAAATCTACTGAAGCTTCGATTATGGAATAAAATCCTGAATATGTGAGCCTTGCGTGTCCTGAATGCCTCCATTTCCTTTCATTGTAAGGGTCTTTGTGAGCGGAATACCCGAATTCTCCTACGGTGTTTGCAAGTCTGTTCTGGATTATTCCTGTCGCTCCCAGCGATGCTGCCTGCCATATGCGGTCAAATGACATGTTCATGATATTGTCCACATTTACATATACAGGCGCCCATGAATGGACATTGAACATGTGAGGAAATTTACGATATCTTTCAGGCTGTGAAATATGTACTTCCTTATTGATGTCCGCATTCTTTTCCAATGCTATATTCTGCTCCTGCTGAGTGACTTTTTCTGCTATAGGATATTTGTGCAGGACAGTGAAATCTGCCTTTCTGTTGAGCAGGGAGTCGGAATGAGTCCTGAATATTCGCTTTCCTTTCAGTGTCTGTGAAGTGTAGTAAAGCCATTGTCCGTCACTGCTGTACTGAAAATCCGAAGATCCGTATCTTGTGGATGTCTTCTGGGTAAGGCTGCCGTCCGAAGGATCGAGATGGTAAAGTTCGTTGACTCCCGTGCGGTCGCATGTGAAGATAAGTTCATCATCGTAAGAACTGAAATCCTTTATCATTACAGGTTGAGGAGCCAGGATTGTTTCCCATTCACTTTCGGCAATGATGCTGTCGTCAAGACGGATACGGTATATTCCATATCCGTTGTCAGAAACAGCCGCTGCATATACATCATTGCCTATCCATGCGGTTTCTGTCAGCTGGAGGCTGTCCGGTGCTTCAAAAGACTTTATGGTCTTGCCTGTGATTCCGCTTATCATATCCAATGCCGATCCTCCTTCTACATCATATCGTGTGACAGCAAGATGTGCTTCTGAAGGTTTTGGTGCAGGATTGTAGAGAAGTTCTTTATTCTTCAGAGTATGTTTCCTTCCGTTTTCAAGATAACGGACGACCGATCTGGTCTGAAGATTCCATCTTTCATCTTCCAGGGTTTCGCTCCAGTACAGTCTGCGGAAATAAGGTGACCATTGTATCCTTCCGGCGTCATATGCCATCGTACTGATGCGATGCTCTTTTCCTGTACTGTCTATGCGTACGAGTACAGGAACATCTACATGTCCTTTCTTTATTGCATATAAGTCGTTTCCGACTACAAGATTGCCTGTGTAATCGGTGTACATGCGTGTTTCGGGAGTTACAGGCTCCGACGAAATATATGGCTTCCGCGCCTCTGCAGAGGCATTCCATAGAGTAAACAGAGTGTCACATACTTCTCTGAAAGCCTTGTTGAACTTCTTTCCGCTGTGCTTTTTCGAAATATCATAGAATGCTACGATATTGTATGGTCTGCGTGCTGAAAGATGATATCCTTCGCTCATGAATTCAGGACAGTCGTAGAGATATCGAAATCCTCCCAAGGTAAGATAACCTAGAGAATAATAATTCGGAGCGTTATGTTTCTGTGACACGAATCTCCATCTGTCCCAGCTTCTGAAATCTCCCTGATCGAATGCGACCCAGTAATAGTTCAGAAAATCCGCTGTTCGACCTCTTCCGGAAGGGGTCCATGCCGTTTCGGTAATTACAGCGTCACCTTCCATGTATGATATGCCTGGATAAAGCAGTGAAGCCAATATGTTCCACATTTCTCCGAAGAACCAACCGAAAGGTTTCTGAGCTTCCGTCATTCCGAACTGCATCTGGGTTACATGGCGGGACTCATGGACGGAGAGCATCGTTGACCATGGGAGAGGTTCGGGATCATATGCGGAAGGAATGGAAAAGAAATCCATTCTCTTAGGAGCCCAAGCTACAGAACCATTGGCTGCATTGTATGCATGAAGTACCACAGGCATCTTCCTGCCGTCTCCCTGCCCGGATACGTAACCTGATGTAAGCGAAACGGGTATGCGGAATCTTTCGATCTTTTCAGCATATGTCCTTGCAAGTGAATCGGTTCCCTCCGGATAGATGACCTTGAAGTTGTCTGTCTCTATCGAATACCATTTAAGCCTGCCAGGATCGTCTCCCGTTACATAGAACTGTGCCGATGCCGCAAGAGGTATCAGAAGCAGTGAAAGTAGCAATATATGTCTGATGAAAAAAGTCTTCATATTTATATGTTAAAAGCATTGACTCCAAACGCAAATCTAATTATTTTTTATATTTTTGTAACTTATTCGCCCTATTAAAAAGCAAATAAAAACCAAACAATCATATGACAACTGTTCTTAATGTGCTTTCCGTACTTGGAGGACTTGCTATGTTCCTCTATGGAATGGCACTCATGAGCGAGGGTCTCCAGAAATCTGCAGGAGACCGTCTCAGAGCTTTCATGGCTTCAATGACTTCAAATGCTTTCAAACGTGTGCTTACAGGTACTGTGGTGACTGCTCTGGTGCAGTCGTCATCAGCTACAACCATCATGGTGGTAAGTTTCGTTAATGCCGGACTCCTGACTTTGGGAAATGCCATCGGAGTCATCATGGGAGCCAATATAGGTACTACTCTTACTGCATGGATCACTTCTCTCGGATTCTCAGTCAATATTGCGCTTTTTGCAGTACCTATGATGGCCTTCGGATTTGTGATGCATTCTTCAAAGAAGGCATCGATGAAGAATATAGGCCAGTTCATGATGGGTTTTGCCATCATGTATGTAGGTCTGACATTCATGAAGGATTGTTCGAATGCCATACTTGACAATTACCAGTCCGGAATGATGAGCTTCTTCGGAAGTATCAATGGCTTCGGTTTCGGATCTATTCTTCTTTTCCTTATCGCAGGTGCAGTACTTACTATCGTACTTCAAGCTTCCAGTGCTACTATGGCCATCACCATGCTTCTTGCTGCATCAGGTCTCATTGACTTCAAGCTCGCTGTAGCTATGGTGCTTGGAGAGAACATAGGAACGACCATCACAGCAAATATTGCTGCTGCTGTGGCAAATACATCTGCAAAGAGGGCAGCACGCGCACATACAATCTTCAATGTCATCGGAGTCATCTGGGTACTTTGTCTTCTCAGACCTATCGTGAGCCTCATCTGCATAATAATGGAATCTCTCGGATTCTATGATCCTGTCGAGGCTAGCCGTCAGCTGGCTATCATTGCAGAAAGCGGCAATCCTGCAGATCCTGAAATGATGGAGATGTATAAGAATTCATTGCTTTATGGAATCGCAATGCTGCATACCCTCTTCAATATAACAAATACATGTATCCTCATCTGGTTCGTACCTTTTATCGAGAAAGCTGTCATATGGCTTGTCAAGGAACCTAAGGGAGAGACAGAGGTGTTCAGACTCAAGTATATATCAGGAGGTCCTCTCAGCACAGCGGAACTTTCTCTCAACGAGGCCCAGCAGGAACTCATTCATTTTGCTGAGATCTGCCGCAATGGATTCGGCTATATCCGTCAGGCTGTAAACGAGCAGGATCCTGAAAAATTCGACACTCTCAATGACAAGCTCATCAAGTATGAGGAAATTACGGACAGAATCGAGTATGAGATCGCTACATACCTCAATGAGGTAGGAAAGAATGAGATGAGTGAGGAATCTGCAGACAAGATCAAGTCGATGTATAAGATCATCGGCGAGCTCGAGTCTCTCGGAGATTCAGGAGAGGCTATCGGACGTATTCTCAAGAGAAAGAATGTCCATGGAAAGGTATTCGACAAGCCTATCCTCGACCGTCTCAACAAGATCATGGACCTCGTGCAGAAGAGCTACGACGTGATGATCGAGAATCTCAAGAACAACGAACTCAGTGATATTTCAAATGCTGAGAATGCTGAGTACAATATCAATGAGTGCAGAAATCATCTCCGTGAGGAGCATATAGTGAATATAGAAAGCAACAGCTATAATTATCTGACAGGAGTCTATTTCATGGACGTTCTCGCAGAGCTTGAAAAGATAGGAGACTTCCTTATCAATATTTCTCAGGCTGTTGTAGGAAAATATGAAAGGTAGGATATTCATGATGATTGTTCTTGCAGCCATGGCTGCAGGATGCGGACAAGGAAGACAGGCGGAGCAGTTCAAGGCTCTGCCTTTTCCTGATGCATATCCTCCCGGAATGTTGACTGACAGGAATGACATAGCCGAATATATGGCTGTGAATTTCTGGAACGGAATAACCGATCCTTCCAGAGATTATCCGTCGGATTCCGTGCTTGTCAGCGGAGTCATGAAAGAGGAGGTCGAGCAGAAGTTTGCTGACTGGACCATGATACTCGATATGGTTCCGTATGATGTTGCCGGCAAGGCTGTCGGAAAGCTTTATGAAAGGGCGGAGGCATGCGAACTTAAGGATACTTCTTCAAATGTGTTCGAAACTTTCAATGCTCTGGTTTCCAGATATCTGTATGATCCGAATTCTCCTTTGAGAAATGAAGATCTTTACAATATGTATGTCAGATATCTTTCATCATATGAGGGACTTTCTCCAGAAATGAAGAAAAAGTATGAATATGATATACGAATGACTTCCATGAATGCTGCTGGCTCTTCTGCTGCAGATTTCAGGTTTTCCGACAAGTATGGGAAGATGCATACCCTTTATGGCATAGATGCTCCCATGACCTTGCTTTTCTTCAGTAATCCGGGATGTGAGGCATGTATGAACATCATTCAGGTTCTGAAGGAAGACCAGAAGATATCTTCGATGATTTCGCAGGGACATCTGGCCGTACTGAACATTTATATCGATGAGGATCTGCAGGCATGGCGTGAATATATGCCCGTATATCCTGAAGAATGGTACAACGGTTTCGATCCCGACCTTGTGATAAGGACTGACAATCTTTATAATGTAAGGGCAATCCCTTCACTTTATCTTCTTGACAAGGATAAGAAAGTGATCATGAAGGATGCACCGGAAAACAAGGTATTCAATTATCTGAATAATCAATAAAAACATAAGACATGGAAATCAATAGAGAACTTTGGGGTAAATCTGCATGTGGTAAGGAGATTTACCTTTATACCTTGAAAAATGCAAATGGCTCGTATGTCCAGGTTTCAAATCTTGGAGCTGCTTTCGTTTCTGCTGTAGTTCCGGACAAGGAAGGTAATCTGGCAGATGTGGTGCTGGGTTATCCTGTGGCTGAAAGTTATTTCGGTGATGGACCATGTGCAGGAAAGATTCCGGGAAGATATGCCAACCGAATAGCTCTTGGCAGATTCACTCTTGAAGGAAAGGAATATGAACTGCCTATAAACAATGGCCCTAACCATCTTCATGGGGGTCCTGAAGGTTTCCAGAACAAGGTATGGGAGAGTCGTGAACATGAAGGCGGAGTCGAATTCCTGTATTATTCCGAGGATGGCGAGCAGGGATATCCTGGAGCATTGAAGGCAGTTGCCCGTTATGAGTGGAGCGAGGAGAACGAGCTTCGTCTTACACTTACTGCAGAGTCTGATGCTCCTACAGTGATCAATCTTACAAATCATGCTTATTTCAACCTTAACGGTGAAGGAAACGGCAATATTCTCGGACATACGTTGAAGCTCAATGCATCGGAATATCTTCCAACCGATGCAACACAGATTCCTCTTGGTGAAAGCGAGCCTGTTGCAGGAACGCCTATGGATTTCGTCAATGAAAAGCCTATCGGAAAGGATATAAATGCGGATTTCGAGCCTCTCAAGATCGGCAAGGGCTATGACCATTGCTGGGTTATCGATGGAGCTGAGCCTGGACAGCTTCAGCTTTGTGGTGAGCTCCATGCTCCTGAAAGCGGTCGTCTTCTTACCATCTATACCACACAGCCAGGCGTGCAGGTATATACCGGAAACTGGCTTGCAGGCTGTCCTGAGGGCAAGAACGGACATGTGTATAATGATTATGACGGAGTAGCCATAGAGTGTCAGAACTATCCTGATGCTCCTAACAAGGCTGACTATCCAACATGTGTTCTCCGTCCGGGAGAAGTTTATGAACAGGCAATAATCTTTGCATTCGGAACACGCTGATCATCATGAAACAATATCTGGATCTATTACGTCATATCCGTGAAAACGGAACAATAAAGTCTGATCGTACCGGAACAGGTACGCAAAGTGTATTCGGTTATCAGATGCGCTTTGATCTGAAAGAGGGATTTCCGCTTCTTACTACAAAGAAGGTTCATCTCAAATCCATCATCTATGAGCTTCTGTGGTTCATTGCCGGTGATACCAATGTGAAGTATCTTCAGGACCATGGAGTGACCATATGGGACGAATGGGCAGACGAAAACGGCGATCTCGGTCCTGTATATGGTCATCAGTGGCGCAGCTGGCCTACTCCTGACGGAGGCACGATCGACCAGCTTTCAAATGTCATCGAGACCATTAAGAAGAATCCGGATTCACGTAGAATGATAGTGTCTGCATGGAATGTAGCGGAGGTGGAAAAGATGGCTCTTCCTCCATGTCATTCCCTTTTCCAGTTCTATGTAGCCGACGGAAAGCTCTCATGCCAGCTTTATCAGAGAAGTGCCGATGTATTCCTCGGTGTTCCTTTCAATATAGCTTCGTACGCGCTTCTTACCATGATGATAGCGCAGGTATGTGGTCTTGAATCTGGCGAATTTGTCCATACCACAGGAGATACGCATATCTATGTGAATCATTTCGAGCAGGTTGCAACCCAGCTCAGCCGTGAACCTCGCGCACTTCCGAAGATGAAGATAAATCCTAAAGTCAAGAATATCTTCGATTTCAAGTATGAGGACTTCGAACTTGTAGATTACGATCCATATCCACGTATCCCCGCACCAGTAGCTGTCTGATGACAGCTACATTTCATTCCAGAAATTATGGAAAAATGCATAATAGTAGCGATTGCGGACAATAATGCCATAGGAAAGGACAATGCTCTTCTGTGGCATATTTCCGAGGACCTGAAGTTCTTCAAGCGAACTACTTCGGGAAGTCCGGTCATCATGGGCCGCAAGACATTCGAATCCATCGGCCGTCCGCTTCCTAAACGTACGAATATTGTCATTTCACGTGGCTTTGATGCTCCGGAAGGAGTCGTTGTGACCGGTTCTCTGGCAGAGGCATATTCAGTTGCAGAATCCTCCGTCATTTCCGACACGATCGGGAATCCACGTTGCTTCATTATGGGAGGTGGCCAGATTTATGCACAGGCTATTCCCGACGCAGACCGTCTTATCGTGACGCATGTCCATACTGTCATAGAGGAGGCCGATACATTCTTTCCTGAGATAGATCCTTCGGTATGGGAGGTGGCGGAACGTTCGGAAATGCTTCATGATGAGGAGACCGGGTATGATTTTGAATTTGTAGAATATTGTAGAAAATAATATGGCTAGAGATAGTTTCGGCAGCCGATTCGGTGCTCTTGTGGCGATGGCTGGTTCAGCGGTGGGACTCGGCAACCTTTGGCGTTTCCCTTATCTTGTGGGTGAAAACGGAGGTGCAGCTTTCATCATAGTATATATACTGTTAAGCTTCCTTATTTGCCTTCCTATCTTCATTTCGGAGTTCGTGGTAGGAAGACGAAGCCAGAAGAACGCATATGCGGCCTTCCGTGACCTTTCTGGCGGCTCTGCATGGCGTTGGGTGGGCTTATTCACGATCATCGTTCCGCTTATCGTCCTGTCGTACTATAGCGTCATCGGCGGATGGTCGATAGACTATATGTTAAAGTCATGTACATTTTCATTCACCGGTGGTGAGTCGCAGAGTGCTATGGCTACCATGTTCTCGGATATGGTTTCATCTACCTGGACTCCTCTTCTCGCTCATACAGGCTTTCTCCTTGCTACAACCCTCATTGTCGTGGTAGGAATAAAGGACGGCATCGAGAAATTCAGCAAGGTGATGATGCCTTTGCTTTTTATCATAGTCATAGCCATTGCCATATATTCGGTGACACTTCCTGGTGCAAAGGCAGGTCTTGACTATCTCTTCAATCCGGATTTTTCAAAGATCAATGGCGAGGCCATAGCTTCAGCTCTCGGTCAGGCATTCTTCTCGCTTTCGCTCGGTTTCGGTACCATCATGACATATGCATCATATGTTGACAAGAAGGAGAATATCATGTTCCAGAGTACGGCATCGGCTGTAGCTGACCTGATGTTCGCCCTTATTGCCGGAATAGCGATCATGCCTGCGGTATTCGCTTTCGGAATCAATCCGCAGTCCGGTCCTGGCCTTGTATTCGAGACTCTTCCATATGTGTTCGGTCAGATGCCGGCCGGTGGACTGGTGGCCATCCTCTTCTTTGTCGCTCTTCTGGTAGCTGCCCTAACATCGTCCATATCAATGCTTGAGGTGGCTGTGGCCTTCCTGGTGGAAGAAAAGAAATTCTCACGTATAAGTGCCTGCGGAGTTCTCTTTACCATCTGCTGGGTCATCGGAGCGGTATGTTCGCTTTCTTTCGGTCCTCTGTCAAATGTGCAGATCGGCGGCGGAAATCTTTTCGATTTCTTTGACAATCTTTCTTCCAACATCCTCATGACTCTTGGAAGTCTCCTTACTGTCCTCTTTGTGGGTTGGAGGCTCAAGAAGACGGATGTATATGATGAGTTCACAAACGGCGGAACCATCAGCCGCAATGCAAAGCTTTTCGGCGTCCTGTGGTTCCTGATCCGTTATGTGTGTCCTCTGGCCATCATTTCGATCTTCATTTCGGGATTGCTGTAGGATTCTGTAATGAAGATCCGATGGCATGCAACATTATCGGCAGGTGCTGCATCTCTCTAAATATTGATCAATCACTATGAAAAGACTTTTACTTCTGCTTGTATGCAGCTTCATTACCATTGCAGCTTCGGCTCAATATGCTGTCAACAATGCTCCTGTACTGAAGGGAAGCAGGGTATATGTAGATGGGGAAAAGATCCCTCACGAGGAGGTAATGGCTTATCTTGTCTCGGAATATGATTTTTCTGTAGCTGACCGATGGGCTGCATATCGTAGTGCATATAAGGTAGGTCTGGGACTTACCATTGCCGGAACTTCTCTTGCCTTCTGCAGCGGAGTAGTGTTCACCGGAGGTATTTTGGCGGCAGCAGGAACTGCCATTTCCATTCCTCTCTTAGGTACTGTAGGAATAATAGCAGGAAATATGAAGCCGGTTACTGACAATATCAATAACGGCATGTCCACAGCAGATAAATTGATTACAATCGGAGGTTGCGGTGCATTGGCAGGTCTTGCCATGATCGCCTCCGGAATACCTACATTGTGCGTTTACAAAAAGAGACTCAACTCAACTTTTGACGAATACATGTCCGGTATTTCATCAGATGCATATATAGCATTCGGCCCGACCGCTAACGGAATCGGTTTTGCCTTGAATTTCTGATGGACAGCTAAATGTTTGATTTTTAGATAGATATACTATGAAGGGTAGGTTGTTTTTACCTACCCTTCATTTGTTAATTGATTGTATTATAGTCTTTTAGGTGTTTGGACGTTCTAGTCGTTTTTGCGTGAGGAAAAGATCATTCCGGCAGCTGATCCTATAAGAAGAAGGATCAAAGCTATCGAGCTGGCGCGGGAAATGTTCTTTCCAAGCTGATATGAATCCGGCTCGAATCTCATTATGAGCTGGCCTTCACCTTCCGGTATGATGGCTCCTCGGAGCATCCAGTCGGCACGGAAAAGCTCGATTTCGCGAGCATCGGCAGTAGGATGGTACTTACCATCGCGTACTTCTCCATATGCTCCAGCAGGCTCTATCCATGCCTTCCATCCCTTTGGATAATAAATCTCGCTGAATATGGCGGCATGCTCGTCGTCTGTGCTGAAAGCATAGCGGAGTTCGTTAGGAGCATAATGCGACAGTTTTATCCTGTCGGAAGTTATGGTATCATTCTGAGCTTCATTCCTGTCATTCTGAGAGTCAGCGAAGAATCTTTGCGCCCATTCAAAATCATCACCGATGACGGCGGTTGTCCTGAGGTCTGTGTCCGCCAGAAGAGCTATTTCCTCATCAGGATTAGCTGCAGGCACGAAATCAGACACGAACCAGCAGTTTCCGTATGCATGAGGATTCACGACAGGGGAGTATTCCGCTCCAAGGATGATGTACTTTCCGTTCAGCATGGAAATTACCTTGAGTTCCGGCAGAGCTGCAGAAACTTCCTGAACAGTTGCTGCTCCTTGCGAAGCCTTGTATATCTGTCTCATTTCCGAGACGATGTATCTGTCGATAAGATCCTGATAACGTTGCAGCTTTACAGGGCTGTATCCTCCGATGCATTTGTGATGGTAGCTCTGGATCGCATCATTGAATGTATTGACACTTATGTCCAGAACTCGGAAATTCGGGTCATTGTCTTCATGAATGATATTATCTACCGGACGTGGCTCATAATGGGCGGTAAAGTCCTTAGGCGTAACGAAATGACTCTTGTTGAGGTACCTCTTTCCTACGCTTGCGAGGTCGATCCATATGAGGAATATTACGGCAACGGCTACTATAGTGGTCCTGCCCTTCAGGACGAATGAACCGTTCTTGCCCACAGCATCAACCTTAGGAGTCCTGAATGCCCAGATGATGAGGGCGAACATCACGGTTATGAGAATGAGCGAACGGAGAGCATCCTTTGTCATAAGGGTCTGTCTGTCAGCCCTTAATGCATCAACAATCATCTCATTCATACCAGCATCGGATGCTCCTGTGAATGTTCCTGCTATTCCCGGTATGAGAACGCAAAGGAGACAGAATCCTGCAGTCACTCCGTATGCTATGTATCCTGCCTTCATGAAAGTCTTCTTATCATATTTTTCATTCAGGATCCTGTCGAGTACATAGAATCCGAGCATAGGGAGCGTCACCTGAAGCACTATCAGAGCCATGGAAACAGTCCTGAACTTGTTGTACATTGGAACGTAGTTGAACCAAAGCTTCGTGAACCACATGAAATGGTTGCCCCATGCAAGGAATATGACAATGACTGAAGCTGCGACAAGCCACCATTTCTCCCTGCCTTTGCAGAGGATGAGGCCGAGTACAAAGAGGAAGATGGTGATTGCTCCCATGTACATAGGTCCGGCTGTAAACGGCTGAGGACCCCAGTACAGAGGCATATGTTTCATGGTCTGTTTCAGATTTGGCTGTCCGGCTCTTTTGAGCAGCTGTCCTGTCTCGGAGTCGAGTGGAAGTTCTCCAGAAGAAGCTCCTCCGTTGAAGTTTGGAATCAGGAGATTAGGCATCTCATTGATGCCGTATGACCATGCAGTGGCATAGTCTAGATCCAATCCTTTCTCATTATGTGATGCACTGTCGGATGAAAGTTCGGAACCTCCACGCATCGTGTAAGGCGTGTATTCGTATGTAGGAATCAGCTTGTTGGCATTAGTGGCTATGCCGACGATGCCGATGACAAGAAGAAAGGCTGAAGCTGTGAAGAAACGTTTCAGGCTCTCGCTGCGGCGGGCCTTGTCGAGGCACAGATAAATGAAAAGTCCTATAGCATAAACGAAAATGACGATAGCCAGGTAGTATGTTATCTGAAGGTGGTTTGCCTTTATCTGCATGCTTAGTGCAAAGGCGAAGAGTGTCGCTCCGAGGATGGTCTTTGGCAGCCAGTGATTGCCATGTTGCTCTTCTCCTCTCAATGACGAGAGTGCCGCTTTGTAAGTGAATATGACTCCTGCCAGAACCCAAGGGAAGTACGCGATAGCCTGCATCTTGGTGTTATGTCCGACCTGAATGATCTGCATATTGTAAGAGCAGAATGCTATGGCTATTGCTCCGGCTATGGCAATGAGCTTGCTTGTCCCGAGAGAAAGCATAAGGAGGAAGCCTCCTATCAGCGCTATGAGCAGATAGCTGGCAGGACGGCGTCCGGTAAGAAGAAAATCATATATATGGTCGGTAAGATCGCCTTCGAAACTGTCTATAGTAGCAGTCGTAGGCATACCTCCGAACATCGAATTGGTCCAGGCTGTAGGATCGTCAGGGTTGGCTTTGTTATAAGTCATAGCTTCGTTTGCCATACCTTTCCATGAGGCTATGTCGCTCTGGTTCACTATCTTTCCTTCAAGAACCTGAGGTGTATAGCTGTATGCCAATACAATGAACAGCAGGAGGATACCTGCATATATTCCGATTTTCTTCAATACTTCCTTGTTCATATTACTATCAATTAATTTTATCCGCGGTTTGACCGGGAATCTATGACCTTTTCAAAAAGTTGCGCCATGCGTCGTGTCAGGCTGCGTCGTGTGAATTGCGAAATATCAGCACCTTCATCAGTAAGTCCTCCTTTAAGATGCTTTTCCCAGCATTCGTCTATGAATGCGGCAAGTGATGCTTTATCTTCCCATTCCAGAACCTTCCCGGCTTTGGCTGAATCCAGGATCATAGCCATTGCACCGTCCGTCTGTCCTATTCCAAGAACCGGCCTGAAAGATGCCATATATTCAAAAAGCTTTCCCGGAAGAACGGCCTTGTATTCCGGTTCCTTCCTGAGAGGCAGAATCAGAACAGAAGCCTTTCTCTGTTCTTCGATTGCTTTTGAATGAGGGAGGTATCCCATGTCCTGAAGATTTTCAGCCAACCCTGCATCTGAAACTGAATTTATTATCTGACAGTCCGTCTTTCCTATAAGCTTGATTTTCAACAGTTTTCTGAATCGTTCATCAGCTGAGCATTTTTCAGACAGAACTTTCCAGAGCATGGTAGGATTACCGTCCGCAGCGAAGAGTCCGGTATGAGTGACAGTGAATTCCTTGGATTCTCCTCCTGCAGCTTCCGAACATTTTTCAGAAGGGAAATCGCTCTCGTCGAAGCCATTCGTGACCAGTTCGACAGGAGTATTTGTCATTGACTGGAATTCCTGCTGAACCAACGGTGAAACGGCTACAACCGTATCTGCTTCATCAAGCACCTTCTTCTCTATTCTTTCATGCCATCTTTCTGTAGCACGTGTCATCTGGAGATGCTTGAAATAGAATATCTTCGTCCATGGATCCCTGAAGTCGGCAATCCACGGCAGTCCGGTCTCTTGTGCAAGACGCAGGCCTATCATATGCATTGACTGCGGCGGCCCTGTACTTACGATAAGATCTACAGGATGCTCGGCAAGGTATTTCTTAAGGTATCTTACTGACGGCCTTATCCAGAGGCATCGTGGATCCGGACGGAAAAGATTTCCGCGCACCCACATCGCCATTTTCTGAAGAAGGGACTTGTTCTGTGCATTCACCGGATTTACTTCCACGGCTTCCTTGCTGTGTCCGGACCTGCGCAGAATTTTCTTGTACATTTCATATGGCTCTATGATTCTCGTCTTGAGAACCTCTGCCTCCGCCGGAATCTCGGCTTCAAGCGATGCATCTACTGCAAGCTGTTCCGGATTTTCAGGCGTATATATCACTGGTTGCCACCCTTCGGCCGGAAGATATTTTGCGAATTTCACCCATCGCTGCACCCCCGAACCGCCGGTAGGCGGCCAATAATATGATATGATAAGTACGCGTTTCATAATCCTGCAAATATACGTAAAATAAGATAAAATATTTTTCGTATTTTTGCCTAGATATAATAATAGATACTTATGGCAACTCAGAAACCGACCGAAACCCCGATGATGAAGCAATTCTTCGCTGTAAAGGCGGAGCATCCGGAGGCGGTGCTTCTTTTCAGGTGCGGCGACTTCTACGAAACATACGGCGATGATGCCCTTACTGCCAGCAAAGTGCTGGGAATCGTGCTTACAAAGCGTTCCAGCGCGACTCCGGGAGCTATTCCTATGGCAGGATTTCCACATCATTCCCTTGAGACATATCTTCCGAGACTGGTGCGTGCCGGCTATAAGGTGGCGGTCTGCGATCAGCTTGAGGATCCGAAACTGACAAAGAAGATAGTAAAGAGAGGCATTACCGAACTTGTGACTCCTGGAGTGGCGTTCAATGAGCAGCTTCTTGAGCAGAAGGAGCATAACTATATCGCAGGACTGACTTTCTTCAAGGAAAAATGCGGAGTGGCTTTTCTTGATGTCTCGACCGGTACATTCCAGGTGGCGGAAGGCTCTCTGGATTATATCGGTACGCTTCTGAGCTCTTTTGCTCCGAAGGAACTTCTGGTGCCTAGAGGATATGAAAAAGGGACGAAGGAGAGATATGGCGACCATTATTATATTTCGACTCTCGAAGAGTGGGCCTTTGTCTATGACAGTTCTGTAGAAAAGCTCAAAAGGCAGCTCAGGGTCGATTCCCTCAAGGGCTTTGCCATAGATAATTTTCCGCTTGGAATCACTTCAGCCGGAGCTTTGCTCATATATCTCGAGCAGACCCAGCATAAGGAGCTGACAAACATATGCTCTATCTCGCGCATCGATGAAGGTGCTTTTGTATGGATGGACCGTTTCACTTTCCGCAATCTGGAAATCTTCGCTTCGACGGCAGGAAAGGAGGGTACGTCGCTGGTTGAGGTGATGGATAAATGTTCTTCACCGATGGGAGCAAGAATGCTGAGGACATGGCTGTCCATGCCTGTAATGGATCTGACCGAGCTGGAAAACAGATATGCTGTCGTTCAGCATTTCGTTGATAACCGCGATGATCTGATGCGTCTGCAGACCATGATTTCCGATATCGGAGATCTTGAGAGAATTATCTCACGTGCTGCGGCAGGAAAGATCATGCCTAGGGAAGTGATGCAGCTCCGCAGGGGACTCAGCCAGACAGGCCCTATCATCAGCCTTTGCCGTGGAAAGATAGGGGCTCTGGATGAACTTGTCGGAAATATGGGGGATTGTGCCGCTCTTCTTGATTATCTAGGAAGGACCATGCATCCGGAGACTGCTTCCCAGCTTGGCAAGGGAGATGTGATAGCGGCCGGTGTCAATGAAGAACTTGATGACCTGAGGATGATAGCCCGTCACGGCAAGGATTATCTTCTCGAGATACAGCAGCGCGAGATAGAGCGCACAGGAATATCTTCCCTTAAGATAGGTTTTAACAATGTATTCGGATATTATCTTGAAGTACGCAATGCACATAAGGACAGCGTACCGGAAGAATGGATAAGAAAACAGACTCTGGTCAATGCCGAGAGATATATAACTGAGGAATTGAAGGAGTATGAACAGAAGATTCTCGGTGCGGAGGAAAGGATATATGCGCTTGAGGTTCAGATATATGCGGAGCTTGTAGGCAGAATTCAGGCAAATATAGCAATGATTCAGAAGAACTGCCGTATCATATCAAGACTTGATGTGCTTTCCGGTTTTGCAGATCTGGCCGTTTCGAACAATTACTGCCGTCCGAAGATGAACGACGGAAAGGTCATAGACATAAAGCAAGGACGCCATCCTGTCATCGAGACGATGATGCAGGCGGGCGAGGAATTTGTTCCTAATGACATATATCTTGACAACAGCCGTCAGCAGATAATTATCCTCACAGGTCCTAACATGGCCGGTAAATCGGCTCTTCTCCGTCAGACAGCCCTGATAGTGCTTATGGCTCAGGTAGGATCATTCGTACCTGCTTCATCAGCTGAAATAGGCTATTGCGACAAGATATTCACACGTGTCGGTGCATCTGACAATATTTCGCGTGGTGAATCGACATTCATGGTCGAGATGCTTGAGACATCGATGATCCTGCATAATCTTTCTGCACGTTCTCTTGTGCTTCTTGACGAGATAGGAAGAGGAACATCGACATATGACGGTATGTCCATAGCCCGTGCGATCGTGGAATATATACATGAGTATGGAGATGGGGCTAAGACTCTGTTTGCCACTCATTATCACGAACTCAACGACCTGGAAAACATATATGACCGTGTAAGGAACTATCATATAGCTGTCAAGGAAGTCGGTAAGAATGTCATCTTCCTGCGCAAGCTTAAGGAAGGAGGAGTGGCTCATAGCTTCGGTCTGCATGTGGCGCGTATGGCAGGAATGCCTAAGCAGGTTCTCGAATCTGCAGAGAAGACTCTGGCTGCGCTGGAAAACGGAGGTGTCATTACGAGCGAGACCGCAGGCCGAACCGAGAAGTCTCCAAAGAAAAAGCATACGATCAAGCCGCATAACATAAAGGAAGGCCGGGTGGAGAGCGACGGGTCGCTGCAGCTTTCATTCTTCCAGCTGGAAGATCCTCTGCTATCTTCGCTTAAGGATGAACTGGACAAGGCAGATCTCAACAATATGACCCCTCTTCAGGCTTTTGACCTGCTCCGCTCGATGAAGGAACAATTAGGAATATAATCACATGAAAATGAAAAGACTTATGATCATTGTGGCTGCTGTACTTGCATCGGTATCAGCAGTTGCCGCTTCTAAAACGTATGAACTTAAATCTCCTGACGGAAAGCTTTCTGTTTCTGTCAAGGCAGGAGAAGGTATCTCTTATACTCTGTCTCACGGCGGTGATCTTCTCTTGGACGAAACTTCCATAAGCATGGCTACCACACGTGGTGATCTGTTCGGAGGTGTCCAGCCTGTAAGGAAGGTTACAAGGAGATATGTATCCCAGGTGATTCCTACGGTTCTTTACAAGAAGGCGGAAGTCAAGGATGAATTCAATGAGATCACCTTGAAGTTCAAGCAATTTTCCGTGATCTTCCGTGCGTATGACGATGGCATGGCATACCGTTTTGTTTCTCATCTGAAGGATGCATATCAGATAGAAAATGAATTCGCAGGTTTCAATTTCCCTCAGGACTGGAACATGTGGGCTGCATACGTGTGTCAGCATACGGAAACCCTTGACAATCAATATTATAATTCTTTTGAGAATCGCTATGAATATACTCCGCTTTCCCAGTGGAACAAGAACAGGATCGCTTTCCTTCCATTGATGGTAGATGGTCCGAACGGGAAGAAGATAGCAATCACGGAATCCGACCTTATGGATTATCCGGGTCTGTATCTTTATAATTCGAATGCAGATGCTTCTCTTGAGAGCCGTTTTGCTCCTTATCCTGATGAAATGAAGCAGGGAGGACACAATAATCTTCAGATGGAAGTCCAGACCAGAAAGCCTTATATGGCAGAGTGTGAAGGCGAGACTTCTTTTCCATGGAGAATAGTAGCTGTCTCTGAGAATGATGTGCAGATGGCAGATAATGATATGGTTTATCGTCTTGCTTCTCCTGAGGATCCTTCAAAAGACTGGTCTTGGGTAAAGCCAGGCAAGGTGGCTTGGGACTGGTGGAATGCATGGAATCTTTACGGGGTGGATTTACGTGCGGGAATCAATAATGAGACATATGAATATTACATCGATTTCGCTTCAAGGAATGGTATCGAATATGTCATTCTTGATGAAGGTTGGGCTGTAAACAAAAAGGCGGACCTTTTCCAGGTGATACCGGAGATAGATCTTGAAAGGCTTGTAAAATATGCATCTTACCGCAATGTAGGCCTGATTCTCTGGGCCGGATACTGGGCATTCGACCGCGATATGGAGAAGGTTTGCTCACATTATTCGAAGATGGGCATAAAAGGATTCAAGGTTGATTTCATGGACCGTGACGATCAGGTCATGGTTGATTTCCATCGTCGTGCTGCAGCTATGGCGGCTGAATATGGTCTGATGATAGATTTCCATGGAACATATAAGCCTACCGGACTTCACAGAACCTATCCTAATGTGGTAAATTTCGAAGGAGTCCATGGACTTGAGCAGATGAAATGGTCAAAGGAGAGCGTAGATCAGGTAACATATGATGTGACTGTACCTTATATCCGTATGATGGCAGGACCGATGGATTATACCCAGGGTGCCATGCGCAATGCTTCACGTGGCAATTATCGCCCGGTTAATTCGGAAGCCATGAGTCAGGGAACCAGATGCCGTCAGCTTGCGCAGTATGTCATTTTCGATTCTCCTCTCAACATGCTTTGTGACTCACCGTCGAATTATCTTAAGGAGAAGGAATGCACAGAGTTCATAGCAGCAGTTCCAGAGGTCTGGGATGAAACTCGCGGACTTGACGGAAAGGTAGGTGAATATATCGCAATGGCCCGTAGAAGCGGTTCTGACTGGTATGTCGGAGCAATGACGGACTGGTCGGCCCGTGAGATGGTTCTTGACCTGAGTTTCCTTCCTGAAGGTTCATATGATGTGGAGCTTTATCGTGACGGCATCAATGCAGACCGTGCAGCCTGCGACTATAAGAAAGAAACGGTAAGTCTTCCGGCTGACAGAAAACTTGTTGTCAAGATGGCTCCGGGAGGAGGATTTGCAGCTAAGATTTCTCCATGTCAATCCGAGCTTGTTAAGTGATATTATAAATATAATAGTTTTTTACGTTCTTTGATTAAAATATATTACCTTTGACAAATATAATCTTGGAAAATCATAATCAATAACAATTTAAATAACAATAATATGAAATTACCTTTTGCAGAATCTTGGAAGATCAAGATGGTAGAGCCTCTCCGCATGAGTACACGCGAGGAGCGCGAGCAGTGGATCAAGGAAGCTGACTACAACCTTTTCCAGCTCAAGTCAGATCAGGTTTACATTGACTGTCTTACTGACTCAGGTACAGGTGCGATGAGCGACCGTCAGTGGGCTGCTATGATGATGGGTGACGAGAGCTATGCAGGTTCTGCTTCATTCTTCCAGCTTAAGGATACCATTACAAGAATCACCGGTTTCGAGTATGTAATCCCTACTCACCAGGGCCGCGCAGCTGAGAATGTGCTTTTCAGCCATCTTGTAAAGGCAGATGCTGTCGTTCCGGGCAACTCACATTTCGACACGACAAAGGGTCATATCGAAAGCCGTAAGGCATTTGCTGTTGACTGCACAGTTGACGAAGCAAAGGATACTCAGCTTGAGGTTCCTTTCAAGGGTAACGTCGATCCTAAGAAGCTCGAGAAGGTACTTGCTGAGAAGGCAGAGCTCGTTCCTTTCATCATCGTTACTATTACAAACAACACAGCAGGTGGACAGCCTGTATCAATGCAGAATCTTCGTGAGGTTCGCGCAATCGCTGACAAGTATGGCAAGCGCGTGATCTTCGACTCTGCTCGTTTCGTTGAGAATGCATACTTTATCCGCACACGTGAGGAGGGTTATGCAGACAAGACTATCAAGGAAATCTGCAAGGAGATGTTCTCATATGCTGACGGTATGACAATGTCATCAAAGAAGGACGGTCTTGTGAATATGGGAGGTTTCATCGCTACACGTCATGAGGACTGGTATGAGGGAGCAAAGAAGTATTGCATTCCTTTCGAGGGCTTCCTTACTTATGGTGGTATGAACGGCCGTGATATGGCTGCTCTCGCTGTAGGTCTTGACGAGAACACAGAACTTGAGACTATCGAGACACGTATCCGTCAGGTGCAGTATCTTGCAGCTAAGCTTGATGAGTACGGCATTCCTTATCAGCGCCCTGTAGGTGGACACGCCATCTTCGTAGATGCTGACCGTGTTCTTGATCAGGTTCCAAAGGAGGAGTTCCCTGCACAGACTCTTGCAATCGAGCTCTATATCGAGGCTGGAGTACGTGGCTGTGAGATCGGATACATCCTTGCTGACCGTGATCCTGTGACTCGTGAGAACCGTTTCGGAGGTCTTGACCTTCTCCGTCTCTGCATCGCCCGTCGCGTTTACACAAACAACCATATGGACGTGATAGCAGCAGCTCTCAAGAATGTTTATGACCGTCGTCATGAGATCACACGTGGTGTGAAGATCGTATGGGAGACTGAGCTCATGAGACATTTTACTGTAAAATTGGAGCGCCTCTAATTTAATGATAAGAGCTATAGCAAAAAGCCTGTTGTACATCATTGTACAGCAGGCTTTTTATGTCCCTTCGTCAAGTTTATTTTGAAACGCCGATGTATGAAGCTTCTTCCCAATACTTATCTTCTATTGTGAAAGAAAAGGCATTGCAGCACATGTCCCAGAAAGAATATACTGCATATCTTTTAGCTGTCTTGTCAGGAGAGTCTTTCGTGTTGATGATTTCGGTCAGTGCAGAATACATTTCCGAGAAATCGACATCAGAATAAAATTTACGATAATCGTCTTTTAAATCATTCCTGAAAATTACATTGAATCCTTTAAGTTCTGCATCAGCCAATGATTCTTTTGACAGTTCTACTAAAGCTTCCAATATTATTTCCTGTCCACGATTATTCTTTACTGTCTTAAGAACAAGTCTATTGCCTATAAGTTCAGGATCGGTTATTCCATATTTTTTAAGTAGATCAATACATGACATGTCCATGTCTGCTTCTGCAATAACAGAAGCTATTTGTCTTGCATCCTTTTCATATTTGGTATTCCCGTCTTCGGCGAGGATGGTACATATTGCTTTTGGAGATTCATGCTGTATTGAAATAAAAGATGAGCAAACTGTAAAAATCAATAAAGCGAATATAAAATATTTAAATCTGTATCCGCTTGAAAAACAGTATGATGATCGTTTCATATTCATTGATAATTGCTTGATAGTAATTCGCTTATTTCAGAACAGAAGCCAGTTTCTCTGCAAGAGCTACGAAAGCCAGGCCGTCTGGACGTGACGAGAGAGCGGCTGGTTCTCCGGTGTCTCCACCCTCGCGGATACTCTGGACTATAGGAATCTGGCCGAGGAGAGGGATTCCGTATTTCTCTGCCATGCGCTGTCCTCCTCCCTGTCCGAAAATATAGTATTTTTCGTCCGGATGTTCGGCAGGAGTGAACCATGCCATGTTCTCGATAAGTCCGAAGATAGGCTTGTTCACACTCTCGTTACGGAACATGTTCACACCTTTCTCAACGTCTGCAAGCGCTACGTCCTGAGGGGTGCTGACGATGACCGCTCCTTCCATCGGAATATCATGAACGAGGCTGATGTGGATATCTCCTGTTCCCGGAGGCATGTCGATGAGGAGGAAGTCGAGCTCACCCCAACGAACCTGCAAGATCATCTGCTTCAAGGCATTACATGCCATAGGTCCCCTCCATATGAGGGCCTGTTCAGGCTTTGCGAAATATCCGATGGACATCCATTTCACGCCATATTTCTCGAGAGGCATGATGGTCTCCTTCTCTCCTTCCAGAATAGCGTCAGGCATTTCTGCCTCTGTTGCCGTCATCTTTGGAACAGATGGTCCATATACATCGGCGTCTGCCAGTCCGACCTTGTATCCGAGACGGGCAAGGGCCACAGCCAGATTTACTGCAGCTGTAGATTTACCGACTCCTCCCTTTCCGGAAGCGATTCCGATTATATGCTTTACTTCGGAGAGTTCCTCGAATCCGAGATCAAGACCAGGTTTCTTCTTAGGTGCTTCATCTTTGATGATGGTCTTGACTTCCACCTTGGTTCCTGCAGGTGCATTCCTTATGATAGCGGCTTTGGTGCTGCCTATAAGATATTCAGCAAGGGGGTCACGGTGCTTTGCGAATGCGAGGGTCACGGTCACGCTGTCTTCGCTGACCTCGACATTTTCCACCATTCCCAACTCCACTATGTTCTTGTCTCCCTTTGCAGGGTGCTCAACTTCAAAAAGCCATTTATTTATTTCGTTTATTTTCATTGCTTGTAAGATTTACGATTATCTGACTATATCCATTTCATCTATAAGCCAGCCTGCGCCGCCGAATTTGTCAACGATGAAGAGGACATAGCGGATGTCAACATTTATACATCTCTGGAGATCAGGTTCGAACATCACATCGCTGCTCATGGACTCCCAGTTTCCGTCGAAAGCAAGTCCGATGAGTTCGCCGCGTGCATTCATGATCGGGCTTCCTGAGTTACCTCCTGTGATGTCGTTGTTGCTGAGGAAACATGTCACCATTTCGCCGTCAGCAGTACCGTACTGACCATAATCCTTGTTCTTCCAAAGTTCCTTAAGCTTCTCAGGGACAACGAATTCCCAGTTGTCAGGATCTTCCTTCTCCATCACTCCGTCGAGGGTGGTGTAGTGCTTGTAAACCACGGCATCCTTTGGAGAATAGCCGCCTACCGTACCGTATGTATATCTCATAGTGAAATTAGCATCCGGATAAGATGGCTCTCCGTTTTTCCATTCAAGAAGTCCGGCAGTATAGGCCTGTCTGGCCTTTGCAAGAGCTTTGGCTGACTCCATTGTGAGCATCTGCGCCTGAAGGCATTCATTGTATATGGACATGCCGACTTTTACAGCAGGATCTTCGAAGATGCCAGTGCCTTTTTCGGCGATCGCAGACTTGAGTGTATCGGCAGAAGTGAATATGCTGTTGTCGAACATACATTCAACAAATGCATCGATATCCATTGATGCAAAATCTTCAGGCAGTCCTTTGAGATGGTTTTCAGGTTCAGCAATGTCGCGGTAATGCTTCATAAGAGCCTTTGCAACCTTCTTGTCTGTTCCGGCTGAATAATCTGCGTACAGCGGAGCGATGACATTGTATGCCTCTTCAAGAGCTGCAGCGGTGTCTTTACCGTTTTTAATTGCTCTCGAAGCCAGGACGTTCATCGTAAGTCCGAAATTAGTGAGCTCGATCTTATATACTGTCTCGAAAGCCTTGGTAAAAGCATTGTTGGCATCTCTTCCGGCCTCGATTCCGTTGGCGAGATCTTTAAGAGCTGTACCATATTTCTCCTGACGTTTCTTCTTTGCTTCCACCCATTTCGTGAATTCTGCTTCTTCCTGTTCTGCACGTCCGATGATGTCAAGCTTGTCGAATGCAAGCTTCATTCCCTGCCATTTCTTCCAGCCGTTCGAAGATCCGGAATACTTGCTGGCATACTGTATCTTTACCTTAGGGTCGGCAAGCATATCCTCAAGCATTACGTCCTGACGGATAGTACGTGCTGCGATACGGATATCATTCTGCTCAATCTGTGACTTAAGCTCTGGTGAAGTCTGGAAACGGGTCGTGCGTCCAGGATAACCCATGATCATTGTGTAATCGCCTTCCTGTATCCCTGCAAGCGATATCTTGAGATGATTCTTAGCTTTCAAAGGAACGTTCTCCGGTGCATATTCTGCAGGCGATCCGTCCGGAGCGCTATATACGCGGAACATAGAGAAGTCGCCTGTATGACGTGGCCACATCCAGTTGTCGGTATCTGCGCCGAACTTACCTATTGATGAAGGCGGTGCGCCTACGAAACGTACGTCCTTGTAAATCTTATATACGATAAGGTAATAGACATTGTCATTATAGAAAGTCTGGATAGTTACATTGCAATGAGGATTGTTCTCTTCGGCCTGCTCGACCAGGGCATCCATCTTTTCCTTGACAGACTTGAGAACAAGCTTATCTGCGTCTTCCTTGTCCTTGAACTGCTTGCGGGCTTTCTTTTCGGCTTTCTCGATTATTCCTGTCACATCCTGCATGGATTCAAGGAATGTAACGGTAAGACCCTCGCATGGAAGTTCCTCGCTGCGGTTCATCGCCCAATATCCATCCTTGAGGTAATCATGCTCCACTGTGCTGAGCTTCTGGATATTGCCGTATCCGCAGTGGTGGTTGGTCAGCAGGAGACCTTCGGCTGAGACGATTTCTCCTGTACATCCGCCTCCGAACTGCACGATGGCATCCTTGAGGGAGGTATTGTTGATGTCATAGATCTGTTTTGGAGTGAGCTCGCAGCCCAGTTCCTTCATCGCCTTTCCGTTCATCTTCTCGAGAAGCGGCAGAAGCCACATGCCTTCGTCAGCGAAAACGCTGCCGGCAAAAATGGTCATCGCTGTGATGATGCTGATAATCTTCTTCATATTAAAGTATTGTTGTTGTTTTCTTGTCATTCCAACCGACCGTAGGGAGTGGAGGAATCTAAAACAATGTCGGTTCCAGTTGTTTCAGATGGAAACTCTTTCTGTGGTGCGGTGTATATCCGTGAGCTATGATGGCATCCACATGTTCCTTAGTGGGATATCCCATGTTTCTGTCCCAGCCGTACTGAGGATATTCCTTTGCAAGTCGTCTCATGTAATCATCCCTGTATGTCTTGGCCAGAACGGAAGCAGCGGCTATCGAGGCGAATTTACCGTCACCTTTCACGACACATTGGTACTGATAGCCGTCAAACGGCTTGAACTTGTTGCCGTCGATCAGCAGATATTCCGGTCTGATGCTGAGTCTGCGCACGGCTCTCTGCATGCCGGTTATAGATGCGTTCAGGATATTCATGGTGTCAATTTCTTCCGCACTCACTTCTTCAACAGCCCATGCGATGGCTTCCCGTTCGATGATCGGACGGAGAGTCTCTCTTGCCTTTTCTGTCATTTTTTTCGAATCGTTCAGAAGGGGGTGATGAAAATCCTTGGGAAGAATGACGGCAGCAGCGAATACCGGACCGGCCAAAGGACCTCTTCCGGCTTCGTCACAGCCCGCTTCTATAAGGTCTGCATGAAGATAACTCAAAAGATGTGTTTCATTGCGCATTCTGCAAAAATACACAATCTATTTGTCCTCGTCAAGGGCTTTTCTGAGCATAGTTATGATTTCGTTCTTGCTTCTTATGGTTTCTTCAAGTGATTCCACCAATTTTTCCAGATCGGAAATCCTTTTTTCCATGACTGCGATACGTCCTCCGTATTGGGAACGCATATCTTCCAGAAGTCTTCCGGGAGCCTGGACCGGACGATATCCAAGGACAAGTTCTTCAGCAGAAGTGTCAAGAAGTTCGGCTATTCTCATGACGTTGGCATTGACAATGCTGGTGCTGCCTTTTTCGAGATCCCTGTATGCAGTCAGGGAGATGTCAAGCTTATGCGCCATCTCCTCCTGAGTGAATCTTTGCTCTTTCCTTCTCTTTCTGATATTGTCCTTTATGGTAGAATTGTCCATGTCTTTCGTGATTGATGGACAGCAAAATTATTGGATAACGTCATGTCATATAAACAAGATTATCTGACGAATTGCAAGAAAAACTTATTAAAAAAGTTCAAAACTTTTCATAAAAAGAAAAAACTATCTGTTTTTCCGGTATTTTCGTCCCTAAAGTTTGGTTTTTCTGATGTTACAAATGAGATTTGCAGAAAACCTGATTCATATGTTTGCCGAAATTGAATGTATCTACGAAGAAATCTGCTGCATCATTATCTCCGATGACAGCCTGTCAGCAAAAATAAAGAGACTGGAAAACCTGTATGAAAGCCTTGGAACAGTTTCAGATATGTTAGATAATATTCTTTATGAGCGACTTGGATTCTCATGTGAAGATATTATGGAAGTGCTTATTGATGAGGATAATCGTAAATCATGTCAAAAACATATGCTCATTTATTGATATTGCAATAATATTTTTATAGATTTGCGAGGATGCGTTAAAAATGACGCTGAAAGAACATAATTACAAACACAATAACACAACAGAACTGATGAAGACTTATTCAACTCAAAACATCCGTAATGTGGTTCTGCTTGGTAGCACCAAGGCAGGTAAGACCACATTATCTGAAGCGATGCTTTACGAAGGTAAGGTCATTGACAGAAGAGGTACAGTGGAAGGCAAGAACACTGTTTCTGACAATGCCGAGATTGAACAGATGAACCAGAGATCGATCTATGCTACTCCGCTTTATGCAGAGTTCATGGATACAAAATTCAATATCATTGATACTCCGGGTGCGGATGACTTCGTAGGCGGAGCTGTTTCAGCATTCAAGGTATGCGACACAGGTGTACTCGTTGTGAATGCTCAGCAGGGCGTTGAGGTAGGTACTCAGATATTCTCACGTTATGCAAAAGAATACAAGATTCCTCTTATCGTGGCTGTAAACCAGCTCGACGGTGAGAAGGCGAACTGGGAGGGAACTATCGAGTCAATGAAAGAATCTTTCGGTAGCAAGCCTGTTGTCGTTCAGTATCCTATAAATGCAGGTCCTGAATTTGACGGATTCATTGATGTCCTCAAGATGAAGTATTACCGTTTTGCAGGTGATACAGGAAAGCGTGAGGATCTTGATATTCCTGCAGAGCATGCAGACGAGGCTGAGGAGCTCAGAAATGCTCTTATCGAGCGTGCTGCAGAGTACGACGATACATTGATGGAGACTTTCTTCGAGCAGGGCGTTCTTTCAGAGGACGAAATCAGAAAGGGTCTTGGTATCGGTATCCGTCAGGGTGATGTAATGCCGATCTTCTGCCTTTCTGCAAAGAAGGACATCGGTGTGAAGCGTCTCATGGAGTTCACAATCCGCGTAGCGGCTTCTCCAGCAGAGCGTATCGGTGTGACTAAGGATGACAGAAAGATCGAGTGCAAGCAGGACGGTCCTGTTTCACTCTTCATATATAAGACTGCAGTTGAACAGCACCTTGGTGAAGTTGCATACTTCAAGGTGATGTCCGGTAAGCTTGTAGAGGGCTCAGACCTTGAGAACCCTGAGACCGGTGACAAGGAAAGAATCACAGCCATCTATGCTGTTGCAGGTAAGAAGAAGGAGAAGGTTACTGAGCTTGTAGCAGGTGACATCGGATGTACGGTGAAGCTCCGCGCTGCAAAGACAAACGTGACCCTTTGCACTCTAGGTGCAGACATCGCTTATCTTGACATCAAGTTCCCTCACTACAAGTATCGCTGTGCTGTAAAGGCAAAGGATGCAAAGGATGAGGAGAAGGTGAGCGAGGCAATGGCTAAGATCGCAGCTGAGGATCCTACATACATCATCGAATATCATAAGGAGATGAAGCAGACTATCCTCAAGGGTCAGGGCGAGCAGCATGTCAACACTCTCAAGTGGAGACTCCAGAACGAGAACAAGCTCGAGATCGAGTTCTCAGCTCCTAAGATTTCTTATCGTGAGACCATTACAAAGGTAGCTTGCGCTGATTATCGTCACAAGAAGCAGTCAGGTGGTGCCGGACAGTTCGGTGAGGTTCACCTCATTGTAGAGCCTTACGAGGAGGGCCAGCCTATGCAGGAGGTTTACCGCTTCAACGGTCAGGAGTTCAAGGTGAACGCCAAGGCTACCGAGGAGGTTACACTTGAGTGGGGCGGCAAACTCGTG
>JAZLAS010000018.1:0-2061 GCA_045613365.1 Candidatus Cryptobacteroides sp. | reverse complement strand
GAACCAATGCTTCTATGCGTTCCAGAACTTCGGCATCTCCCAACACCAGCGCGGCTTCGTGCAGAAGCCATGATGCCTCGATGTCGTGTCCATATGAAACGGTATCATATCCGCAGTTCCACTCATTGTCGAAGAAGAGTTTCAGATGACCGTCGCTTCCGACGATATGCTCCTCGAACACCGAAATGCGTCCGCGCAGACGCTCCTCAAGCAGAGAATTCTTCCATACGCGGTACAGGCATGTATAGGCTTCGAGGACATGAAGATGTGTGTTCATGGTCTTGCTCTCGTTGGCATCCTTGTCGCTCAGACGCATGTCTTCTATCTCTGTCCATTCACGGGTGAATGCCTCGAAATATCCTCCGAGGGTCGAGTCATGGCTGTGTTCTTCTATCGAATTGAAAAGCTTGATCGCATATTCGAGAGCCTTTCCGTCGCCTGTCGCGCGGTTCAGCTCTGCAAGACCGTATATGGTGAATGCTATCGCGTAGATCTGCTTCTTGGTGTCCAGTGGTGTCTGGTCAGGATTCAGGGACCAGTATGTACCACCGAATTTCGGATCATAGAACCTCTTGATTATCATGTTTTTGGCCAAGTCGGCCATCTCGAGATAATGTCTGACCGAGGCAGGGTCTCCACTGTCTTTGAAAATCCTGTAAGCTGAAGCGAATGTCCACAAAACCCTGGCGACCATAATGTTTCCGACAGGAGCATGTGGGTCTGTTATGTCATCACCCGATATGCGACCGTACATTCCTCCGTCCGGATCGGGCACTCTTCCCATCCAATATGGAAGGATGTTCTTTGTGAGTTCAGCCTTCATCTGCGTCGCAAGTGCTTGTGCTGCAAATATTTCGGCTGCGGTCTTGTGGGGTTTTTCCATGGTGTGGCTATCAGTTTTTACAAATATAGTGAAAATCGCCGATTATATGGCAATGCATGTGTCCATGCACTTATAAATGTCGATAATATGTTAAAATAGTATCACAAAATGATAAAATTTATATATTTGCAGAGGAACTTTTGAAAAATTAACCATGAGCAAGGCTTTTACTGAAATCACCCGTCTTTCCGAAAAGGACTGCTTCTATATCGTGGAGCGTCACAAGACAGAATTCACCTATCCTCTCCACCAGCATAAGGAGTTTGAGCTGAACTTCATCGAGAGGGGAAAGGGTGTGCGCAGGATAGTTGGAGACAGCGTCGAGGAGATCGGTGATTATGAGCTTGTATTGCTTGGCGGAGAGGATCTTGAACATGTCTGGGAGCAGGGCAGCTGCACATCGAAGGACATAAGGGAGATCACTGTTCATTTTTCCGGAGACATCTTCGGCGACGGACTTCTTACCAGGAATCAGTTCGCTTCTATCAGGAACATGCTGGAGAAGGCCGACCATGGTCTTTCTTTTCCTGTCTCGACCATCATGAGGGTGTATTCTGCGCTTGATACAATCGCCGATGAATCAGAGCGTTTCGTGCAGTTTCTCAAGTTTATGTATGTCCTCTATGAACTGTCTGTGTCGGATGACATGAAGGTGCTTGCCTCCAGTTCGTTCTCCCATACCGAAAGCAATGTGGAAAGCAGCCGTATCCAGAAGGTGAAGCAGTATGTGAATGACCACTATGCCGATCCTCTGAAACTTAACGATATCGCTGATCTTGTGGGTATGAGCCCTGTCGCTTTCAGCCGCTTTTTCCGCCAGAGGACAGGCCGCACATTGTCGGATTATATCATAGATATAAGGCTTGGGTATGCTGCCCGAATGCTGGTGGATTCGTCCAAGAACATATCCGAAATATGCTACGAATGCGGCTTCAACAACCTCTCCAATTTCAACCGTACCTTCAAGGCCAAGAGGAACTATACTCCGCGTGATTTCAGGGCCATGTTCAAAAAGAACAAGGTTATTGTTTAAATTGTATCATTATCTGATAAATATATATTTGTTTGACTTCCGGGGTATTGGTAACTTTGCGTTATCATAATGAATAGCGCTAAGATTTGATGAAAATAACCCGGATCATTTCGATCCTGACATTGGCTGCGGCGGCTCTGCTGTG
>JAZLAS010000017.1:0-11965 GCA_045613365.1 Candidatus Cryptobacteroides sp. | reverse complement strand
CATCGGAGCAATATTCACTGTTCCGGTAGCTGCCGCCACTTCTGAAGAAACGATCAAATGGCTCAAGGACAATAAGATAAGGATATACACAGCACAGCTGCAGGACTCGGAATGGTATTATGATACAGACATGAAAGGCAGTACAGCCATAGTCATGGGTACAGAAGCGACAGGACTCACCGATGTCTGGAGAAAGGCCGCGGACGCACACATAAAGATTCCGATGCTGGGGAAACTGGACTCCCTCAATGTATCTGTCTCTGCTGCAATCCTGATGTTCGAGGCTGTAAGACAACGCAACTTATGAAATTCGGTCTCATAGGTCACCCCATAGCGCATTCGCTGTCCCCTGCCCTTTTCAAGGCGGGGTATGACGGTAAATATCCGTACGAGCTGATCGAGACGGCGGATTTTGAAGAGGCATATCAGAGATTCGTGGACGGGTACGATGGAATCAATGTCACAGCCCCATTCAAGGAAATGGCATATGCCAAAGCGGACATTCTGTCAGAAGAGTGCCAGATCATAAAGGCTACGAATCTGCTTATAAAGACTCCGGAAGGCATAAAAGCTTATAACTCGGACTATCTCGGCGTGCGGATGTGGCTGTCGGAGGTGACAGCCATCAAAGCCTTGATTGTCGGAGTTGGAGGAGCTGGCAAGGCTGCTGCAGCGGCTGCAGAGTCGCTGGGAATGGAAGTGATAAGAATGAATCGTACGGTACGTGACGACCAGACACGGCCACTGAGCGAGTTCAGGGAATGTTTCCGTGAGGCAGATATAGTCATTTACAACATTCCGACAGCTATACCGGAACTCAAAGATCTGACTGAGGACGATTTCACCCCGGGAAAGCCGAAATACATAATGGAAGCCAACTATAAGAATCCGTCATTCGACGAGACCTTCATAAAAAGTATGAAAACCGCCAATCCTTTGACGGAATATACCGGAGGCAGAACATGGCTTCTGTATCAGGCATTGACCGGATATGAAATTTTTACTGGAGAAAAGCCGGATTTGAGCAAGATGTCCGATGTTTTATGAGAAAATATGACTATCTTGCAAAGTTTTTGGGCCGCGCCCTTTAAAAGACACTTTTAATAAACCAAAATATGTCATTAAACAAAGTAATGCTGATCGGTAACGTTGGTAGAGACCCTGAAGTACGTTACCTTGATGGACAATCCGGAAATGCAAAAGTGGCGACATTCACGCTGGCCACAACCGAAAGGTACAGGGACCGTAACGGTGAAACACGCGAGAATACAGAATGGCACAACATCGTGGCCTGGAGAAGTACAGCAGATGTTGTCGAAAGATTCGTAAAGAAGGGCACACAGCTCTATATCGAGGGACGTATCCGCACAAGGTCATGGGACGACCAGACAGGAAACAAGAGATACACGACTGAGATCATCGCAGACAACCTCCAGCTCCTCGGCAAGAAGTCTGACAATCCGGGAGCCCAGCAGGGAGGCTATCAGCAGCCAGGATATGCAGCTCCGGCACAGCAGGCGGCACCGGCATACAGCCAGCCTCAACAGCAGGCATATGCTCCGGCACCTCAGCAGCGTCCTGCAACACCTCAGAACATCGTTGACGACATGCCGGAAGATGATCTTCCATTCTAATCACAGGAAATTAACAGAATAATCATATACCGAAAATGAAACTTGATGTTGTACTCGGCCTCCAGTGGGGCGACGAAGGCAAAGGTAAGATCGTGGATGTACTTGCAGGAAATTATCCTGTAGTAGCACGTTTCCAGGGTGGTCCTAACGCAGGTCACTCACTTCATTTTGAAGGAAAGAGCTTCGTACTCAGATCAGTTCCTTCAGGAATCTTCAGAAAGGATGCAAAGAACATCGTCGGAAACGGCGTAGTTCTCGACCCTATCACTTTCAAAGGCGAATGCGACAATATCGCAAAGACAGGAATCCCTGTAAACGAGCGTATCGTCATTGCCAAGAAAGCTCACCTTATTCTCCCTACCCACAGGCTTCTCGACGCAGCTAATGAGGCTGCGATGGGCAAGGGCAAGATCGGATCGACCCTCAAGGGTATCGGCCCGACTTATACTGACAAGATCAGCCGTTACGGACTCCGCGTAGGCGACATCCTCGCTCCGGACTTCGCTGACAGGTATGCAAAGCTCCAGAACAGGCACATCACACTTCTCAAGCAGATGGGATACGAATGCGATCCTCATGCAGAAGATGCTACATTCATGGAAGCTGTGGAATACCTCAAGACATTCGAGCTGGTTGACTGTGAATATTACATCAACGACCTTCTCAAGACCAATCCGATCCTCGCTGAGGGAGCACAGGGTTCGATGCTTGACGTGGATTACGGTTCATATCCTTTCGTGACTTCATCTACGACATCATGCTCAGGTGCTTGTGTAGGTCTCGGAGTAAGCCCGCAGAAGATCGGACATGTTTACGGAATCTTCAAGGCATACTGCACAAGAGTCGGAAGCGGTCCGTTCCCTACCGAGCTCTTCGATGAGACCGGCGAGAAGATACGCGCTATCGGACATGAATTCGGAGCAGTAACAGGACGTCCTCGTCGTTGCGGCTGGCTTGATCTCATAGCACTCAAATACGCAGTGATGATCAGCGGTGTTACAGACCCCATCATGATGAAGTCAGACTGTCTGGACACTTTCGAAACAATCAAGGTCTGCACATCTTACATAGTTGATGGAAAGCCTTCTAACCAGTGGCCATTCGACACATATGCTGACATTCAGCCTGTATATACCGAGTTCAAGGGTTGGAACACAGACCTCACACACTGCCGTACAGAAGAGGACCTTCCTAAGGAGTTCCGCGAATATATCGCATTCATGGAGAATTTCCTTGAGGTTCCTATCAAGATCATCTCTGTCGGTCCTGACCGTGAAGCAACAATCATGAGATAAAGCAAAAGAAGAAGTCGATACCGACTTCTTCTTTTGCTTTATAACCGTTTCCTCACTGCCATACATTCCATTTCGACAAGCCAGCCGGGACGACATACAGGAGCCCAGAGAAAGACCTTGGGATATGAAGGAAAACGCTCCTCATACATTCTGCTTACCAGCTGATAATCAGAGATATCGCGCAGATACACCATCATATGCATGACATCTTCATAGCTGCAATCAGCTTCCTGAAGCAGTACCTCTACATTTTCCCACATACGCAGCACCTGTCCCTTTATATCTGAAGGGCAGACGATCTGTCCCTTGTTATCGATGCTTGCTGTGCCGGAGATGAAGACATGACTCCTGTCTGCATAATCCACTACAGTTCCTCGCTCGAAAGTCACCCCATACTCATATGTAGGATTGAGGTGGGAAGAGCCCTTCAGGAAATGTATCCTGTCCTTACCCAAGCCTCTGACTGCATAAGAATCAAATATCACGGTCGAAAAAGGAGAAGCGATGCGGCCGGCAATACCTGTACTTGCTATATAATGAGTATGAGATGTAAGACCTATCTCATTGAAGATATCACGGCGTCCCTTGACAACCCCACCATAATTCACATCGACATTCTGGACAAAGAACCATGTCCTGATGCAATTATCGGCCATCCGGCAGCTCCGGCCCTGAAGCATACTTTCATATGACTCAAGGATAGCACGGGTCTGCAATTCCGTATCACCGTCACCCCTGCACTCCTTTGCTGTCCACAAATGGGTAAAGCCATGATATTCCGCTTCCCATGTACGTTCTCCTGCTCTATGGGACTCGGTCCCCTTTATAATATAAGCCCATAATGCCACTTTTGTCCCATCGAGAGGAGGCTGCTCTATAATGGACACAGCGCATGACTGAGAATCCCTTTCAATGATCTCCTGCTGATTTGCCGCATCAGTGAGGAACCAGCGCATAAAGACAGGACAAGCATTCCCCGCCTCTTCAGCAAGAAATGTCCTCAATGCGTTCTTCACGGCCTCGTATTGCACTTCAAATCCGTCCCCTTCCTCAGGGTGCAGAATAAGATGGTATTCATCATTCCCTCCTGAAATGGCGAAGCACGTATATTGCAGCTTACAACGCG
Organism: Candidatus Cryptobacteroides sp.; assembly: GCA_045613365.1. GTDB lineage: Bacteria > Bacteroidota > Bacteroidia > Bacteroidales > UBA932 > Cryptobacteroides. The sequence goes on along the minus strand of JAZLAS010000017.1, from coordinate 7,910 downwards.
GATAAGAGATTTCAATCATACCTATGATGTCCTAATGATAAATATAGGCCCAATATGTACCGGCAAACTTCCTCCTGGCAAGGGCCGCCTTACCTTGGCTCACGAGATCTGAAAATTCTACAAAATCGTCAATCACCTCATCGTCGATACCATATTGGCGTATTTCTTCCGGTTTCTGACTTATAAGCATCAACAGAGCTTCCTGATAGATTCTAGGTACATGCTGCCCAGGAGCGAATCTTGACGGAGCCATCTTCCGGAATTCATCATAGAACTCGAAGCCATATCTGTCAGCCAGAAGTCCGCATAACATGTAATCAGCGATCTTATGATCTTCCGGATGCGACTCAGCCATGAAGGCCATATCCAGTTTGAACTTTCCCCAAGGTATCTTTATTTCAGGATTTTCATATTCAGGCTCCGAGTCCTTGATACCTTCAAGTGCGTCCAGACGCTCACGTATCCATTTTCCATGACAGGTCGAATGGCTCAGGATATCTATATATTTCTTTGCCAGTTTATAATCCTTAAGATGGATATAAGCATCTACCATAGTCCTCAACGCATTGAAGCTCAGACCAGAAGCAGAAAGAGATGCTTCTTCATAAGCATAATACACAGCCGGATTATCCATACCAAGACTGCGATAGAACAGCATGTTGAAATTGTAGCATAGCGCAGCCTTCTGCTTCTGGAATATGAAATCACCAGACCCTGCAAGCCCATACCTGAATGCCTCATCCGCAAGTCTTCCGGTCTCAGACAAAGCCAGAAGCACATATTTGCGCATATACTCATCCTCTAAAGCCTCCTTACGGGAAACAGTCTTGATTATCTTATCCCAATCTTGGCGTGTTGCCAGATATTCAAGAGATGCGATCTGCTCGAATTTCCGGTTCATCTGCTTGCCGGGAACCATGAATATCGACGCTCCCACGCAGGGTACAATCAATACCATCTCCAGCCATTTTCCATGCATGAACTTCCAGGAAGGCAGTCCCTTCTTTGCTGCCATACGGATCAGTACTGCGATCAAAGCGACAGCGGCAGTGGCGGAAAGCATTATAACGGGCTCAATCAAAGTAAGGTCATTCATCTGCGAATATATGAACCAAGGCAGAGGAAGGTAAGCGATCCAGAGGAGGCCTTCGGACTTGCTGAACAATCTGCTTACAGCGATCCATACAAAAAAGACGAAAAGAACAGGTAGCAGAGAATGGATTGCCGCTCCGACTGCCGGCCATTTATAGAACTGAAGCAGGAATGCTGCCATATATTGGAACACTGATCCAGGGATATCCAGATTCAGCCCTGTATAATCAGGCAAAGTACAGAAAAAGCTGAAGCCTTCCAACCAGATGATCGTGTTTGGAAAACCGAAGAACCACAATGACCATAGAGCCACAAAGGTCAATAAAAATATTATAAATCTCTTCATATCAGCCCATTATCTATTCTTCAACAAACATATCTTCTGCATTTCGAGGCAGACTCACCTTACCGTTTATGAGTTCAGGTTTGTTATATGACCTGAGTCTCCACACATTATGTCGCGGATCTTCCTGCGGTAGCAGGAAAGGCTTGCAAGGCCTGCCCTCCTTGTCAAGATATGCGATAAACAATCTGGTATAGCGTCCGTCCAGTCTTCGGCTTCCGAAAACCATCCATCTTCCGTTCGACGACCATACATGGTAGCTGTCGGCACTTTCCGGATCATTCCACATGGATATATCGACATGTTCCATTGTCTCAAGATCCAGCATCTTCAAGTCCGCCTCATCATGCCAGATAGGGAATGTTCCATAGTCCGACAATGTATAGACAAGATATCTTCCGTCAGGAGATACACGCGGATGAGAGACGCTGCCTCCCATGACCCGGGCATTGTAGAGTGTATCCACTTCCTGTCCGAAAGTCTTGCTCTCTGCATCGAATGCCACTCTCAAAAGGTCATACTGCATGTCCGGGAAGAAAGTTGTCACGACACTGTCTGCAGAATGAGATGCGAAATACAGATATTTTCCATCCGGCGACCATGTTGGGAAAGTTTCGAGCGATTCCGGCGTAGCAAAACGAGGGTCTGTCACGGCTTCTCCGGTCTTGACATCATATACAAGGAGGTCCGACGAAGTATCGAACACCTCTACCTGCTGACGTCCTTCCACATAGAAGATCTGACGTGTGAAATTAGCAGAAAATGCGATATATCTGCCTTGCGGATGCCATGACGGATAAGTCACATTCTTTTTCAGACCGATAGTCGTGAAATCTATCTTCTGAAGCTTGCCTTCGTCATAAACTATCGTGCCGCCATTGGCTCCACGGGCATGGAACATCATGCTTTCAGGGGAATATGACGGGAATTCATGGCAATTCAGACATGTTGTAGTTGTCTTGCGGTTAGTGATGATTGCTGATTCATGAAAGCTGGACAACTCCCTTTGATACAGACCTAGCTGACGCCAGCCCACATAACCTGGTTCTATAAGACGATATGCCACCCAGCCATCAATCTGCTCCTCGGCGACATGGATATAGAAAGGGCTGTAACTCATGCCTTCTGGATATTCAGGGCTCCACAGAGACACCAGGACAGCCAGGTCGCGACCTTTTGCTTCAGACAAGACCGCCTGCCACTTCTTCATAGGGAACTCTATCACACCTTCCTTTCCTGAGGCTCTCATCAGTTCACTCCCTTCCAGCATCAGGACAGCCTGTATTTTTCCGGCCCCTTCCACCATGAAATTAAGAGGAGCTATATTGCATGGGACGGTCACTCCGGCATAATCAGGAAAGATCGGAGGTATCTGTTCCGACACTCCTGCCGGCTCTTCCCATGAAGAACATGAGGTAAATGCCAGCGCCACGCAGAGCAACGAGACATATAAACAGTCAGACAGTCTTTTCATATTCAAAACGGTTTTCAGTTACGGGCAGGAGCATCAAGATTCAGTTCAGGATGCTTCTTCGAAGAGAAGAAAAGGAGGAAAGCCACAGCGATAGCGATGATACCGAGGAAGATGAATATCCATTCGGCATGGATCGCAGCTGAGACCTCCTGGGCATGATTGCCGGCCTCTGTGATCTCTCTTGTAAATATACGTCCGACATAAATAGGGACAGCCCACATTCCGAGATTCTGGACCCAGTATATCAGAGAATAAGCTGTACCGAGGTTCTTTTCCGGAATGATCTTAGGCACGGAAGGCCACATAGCTGAAGGAACCAGAGAATATCCTATACCAAGAAGAGCGATGGCCACATATGCATAGAAAGGCACTCCCTGAGGGGCAAAGGTGATGATCAGATGCGAAACTAGCACCAGCGCAGATCCTACGATCATCCATGTGGTTGCCTTTCCTACCTTATCTACCAATGCTCCGAACAGTGGGGTGAAAAGGATGGTAAAGAACGGGATCATCGCAAGAAGTACGGTCGCTATATCAAGATCGACACCGAAAAGCGGCAGAAGTATCGAGACTCCGAACTTCTTGAAACGTATCACGCAGCAATAGAATGTCACGCAAAGCAATGCGATCATCAGGAAACGAGGATTGCTCAGGACCTTCCATATATCCGAGAAACGGAACTTGTCTTCCTCCGCTGTCTCAACTTTGTCCGTACTGCCGGTTTCTCTGTCAAATCTGGCATCCATAGCTACGAATACAGCCCAGAGGATCACACCCACCGCCAGGACTGCCAGTCCGATAAGAGCCGGTCTGTTGGTCTCGGCAAGAGTATAGACTTCGCCCAAAGCCTTCTGTTTCACTATCATAGGAGCGACAAGTATGGCAGTAGCTGTTCCGAATCGCGCAATTGCGAGCTGAAGTCCCATCGCCAGGGCCATATTGCGTCCCTTGAACCATTTTGCTATCGACCTTGTGACTGAAACTCCGGCAATTTCGCTTCCAAGGCCGAAAAGCATACAGCCTATGTAGGCGATAAGAAGCGAGGTCTCCGGTTCAAAACCTGCGGAAATCGCAAATGTTACGAGCCCGGCACCTCCTGCCATCATGCCGACGAATATAGATCCCACCAGACGTACTCCGAATTTGTCAAGCAATGCTCCGCATATGATGAGTCCTCCCCAGATGCAAAGGAAAGAATAGCCGCTAGCATAGAATCCGTAATCAGCCATATTCCACCCTAACTCGAGATATTCAGGATTCTTGAACAGCTCGGACAGAGACGAGAACATGTCGTCGAAGAAATATGAGGCGAACATAGGAACAACAAGGCATGCCAGCGCAAGCCAGCATGCCCATCTGTTGTCCCTGAGAGTATTTTTCAGGACTGACATTATTTCTTTATGTTTGGAAGCTCCAGTCCGTATCCCTTTTTCTTATCCTCGACCTTGAGAAGGAGAGACATGAAGAAGGCAACGATTCCGAATGAAGCGAAAATGATCATAGGCACTGTATATCCGCCTGTAGCCTTGAGTGCGTTACCGATGATGAGCGGAACGAAACAGAGACCGACGTTCTGGATCCAGAAGATGAGCGAATATGCACTTCCGAGGATCACAGGATCGATGATCTTAGGAACCGATGGCCACAGAGCTGCAGGAACCAATGAGAATGACACTCCGAGCACGACAATCAGAAGAAGCGCAAACCACTTCTGAGGGAAAAGCGGAAGAAGGAATGCAAAGCTGAGGTGGCAAGCGATCATGATGATTGCACCAAGCATGAGCATTGTAGCACCTTTTCCCTTATTGTCGAGGAATGCTCCAAGGAAAGGAGTAAGCACCATGGCGAGGATCGGGAACCATCTGAAGAGGTCCGCAGCCTCGGATGCCGGAATCTGGAGAGTCACCTCAAGGAAATTGGTTGCATATCTCTGAAATGGAAAGATAGCCGAATAATAAAGCACGCAGAGAAGGGCCACAAGCCAGAACATCTTGCTGCGGAATATCTTGCCGAGATCGCTGACCTTGAATTCTTCGCTTGATTCTCCTCCGTCAACGATACCCTTCTGCTTGTCGAGCTTTGCGTCCATCACTGAGAATACGATGAAGTTGATCAGACCGATGAGAAGGAGTATTACACAGAAGAGGATAGGAGCCTCGATGTTACCGAATTTATCTGCAAGACGTGGAGAAGCGGAAAGCACAGCAAATACACCGAGACGCGCGATAGCCATCTCAAGACCCATTGCAAGAGCCATTTCCTTACCCTCGAACCACTTCGCGATAGCCTTTGAAACAGTGATACCGGCCATCTCACAGCCGCAACCGAAGATCATGAAGCCGAGTGAAGCCATCTTAGCACTGCCTGGAAGAGCCGTCCACCATGAGCCGAGCCACTCGCAGAATGCTGTTGCCTGGAACCAGTCTGTGATGCCGACATACTTGATGGCCGCACCGGCAACCATGAGGGATGTCGAAAGGATTCCTGTGAAACGTACTCCCATCTTGTCAAGGATGATACCAGCAAGAATGAGGAAACCGCATACATTGAGGATGTACTCGGAAGCTGCATATGTTCCGAAAACCGAGCTGTCCCAGCCTCTTGACGATTCTATGAGCGACTGGAGAGGTGACATCACGTCCACGAACATGTACGCGAAAAACATTGCAAGCGCGATGAGGATAAGTGCCGCCCATCTTGCCGCAAAGCTGTCATTTAGATACTTTTTGATAGTTTCTGCCATAATATCTGATTATTTGTTCTTTCCGGATTTCAATTTGCGAAGATACGGTTTTTGTCCTAATCGGCAAAACAGATTTCGGATTGTCCGAATAAAATAGTAACTTCGCAGGCCTTTTGGCATCAACGGATTATGGAACATTCATCTATGGCATATACATATCTTGACAGGGTGGACTCCCCTGCCGACATAAAGGACTTTACCCTGGATGAGCTTCGCGTATTGTGCGAAGAGATCCGCAGCTACATGATAGAATGCTGCTCGGTAAATCCGGGGCACCTAGGTTCGAGCCTCGGAGCGGTAGAGCTGATTGTCGGCCTTCATTATGTGTATGACACTCCTTCCGACAAGCTTGTTTTTGACGTAGGCCATCAGGCATATGCCCATAAGATCATTACCGGAAGGCGTGAAGCTTTCCGCAGGAACAGGATGAAGGACGGAATCAGCGGCTTCCCTAAAAGGTCTGAAAGCGAATATGACGCTTTCGGAGCCGGCCATTCATCCACATCAATCTCGGCAGCTCTCGGCTTTGCAGAAGCATCGAAGCAGCTGGGTCTGAATCAGAAAGTTGTCGCGCTCATAGGAGACGGCTCCCTGACAGGAGGTCTTGCTTTCGAAGGTCTCAACAACGCCGGAGCCACAAAGTCTGACATTCTCGTCATTCTGAACGACAACAACATATCCATCGACAAGAATATCGGAGCTCTCCATAATTACCTGCTCAAGATAACTTCCGACCCAAGATACAACAAGGCCAAGAAACACGTCTGGGACAGGCTTGGGGAAACCAAGACAAGAAGCCTTCTTCAAAGGATTGTAGCCACGACAAAGTCACATCTTGTGCGCAAAAGCGGAGGCCATCTCTTTCAGGCGATGGGATTCAGGTATTTCGGTCCTATCGACGGCAACGACATAGCACAGGTTGTAGAAACCCTCAGGAAACTCAAGGAAATCGGGGGGCCGATCCTACTTCACACGCTCACCAAGAAAGGAAAGGGCTATGCGCCTGCGGAGCAGAATCAGACCGTATGGCATGCACCCGGCATCTTTGATCCGGAGACAGGAGAAAGAATCAAAAGCGAAAAGGGAGAAAGCAGATATCAGGACGTGTTCGGAACAGTCCTTCTCGAACTTGCCAGAATGAACCCTAAAGTAGTCGGCATCACCCCTGCCATGGCTTCCGGCTGCGGAATGAGCATGCTTGCCAAGGAAATGCCGAAGCGGTTCTATGATGTAGGTATCGAAGAAGAACATGCCGTCACATTTTCTGCTGGACTTGCTGCCGGAGGGCTGAAGCCGTTCTGCAACATATACTCTTCCTTCTCTCAGAGAGCATACGACCAGATCATACATGACGTGGCACTGCAGGGACTCCCGGTAACGATCTGCCTCGACCGAGGCGGAATCGTCGGCGAAGACGGAGCCACACACCACGGCTGTTACGACATGTCCATATACAGATCTATCCCGGGTGCGGTGATTGCAGTTCCGAAGGACGAGATCGAGCTGAAGGACATGATGTACTCTTCCATGCTGGCTGAAACCGGTCCTTATATAATAAGGTATCCGCGCGGATATGGAGAAGGACGGGAGTGGCAGGAACACAAGTTCACCAGATTGGAAACAGGAAAGGGAGAAAAACTTGCAGAAGGAAGCAAGGTAGCAGTCATTGCCGCCGGCCCTGTGGCCAACAGAGCCCTTGAAGCAGCACAGGAAATCAAAGAAGAAACCGGCTGGAGCCCTTCCGTATATAATATAAGGTATATAAAGCCTATCGACAAGGAAATGCTTGAGGAGATTGCATCGAGACATGAAAGGATAATAACCGTAGAGGACGGTACGGTCATAGGCGGTCTTTATGGAGCCGTGTCCGAATTCATGTCTTCCGACGAGCGTCACACATATGTAAGAGCGATAGGAATACCTGACGCATACATAAGCCAGGGAACGCAGAAGCAGCTGAGGAGCGAATGCAGTCTGACAAGAGAAGGAATAAAGGCTGCAATAAGTGAGGAAAAGAAAAAAATCTCAAAAAAAGATTGAAAAGTTTTGGAGATTTAAAAATAATAACTACCTTTGCAATCCCGTTAAGGAAATGACTTCTGAAACGGAAACAACAATGCCGATGTAGCTCAGTTGGCCAGAGCACGTGATTTGTAATCTCGGGGTCGTGGGTTCGATTCCCTCCATCGGCTCAAAAGTTCTTAAAAGAATTTTGGGAGAATACCAGAGTGGCCAAATGGGGCAGACTGTAAATCTGC
>JAZLAS010000016.1:0-23562 GCA_045613365.1 Candidatus Cryptobacteroides sp. | reverse complement strand
GGATGTTCTTATACTTGTCGAAGTTTACCCCCGTCTTGCCGCCGATCGCCGCATCCACCTGCGCCAGAAGAGTCGTAGGCACATATGCAAACCTCACTCCCCTCTTGTAGATGCTCGCCGCAAATCCCGCCATGTCCGTGGTTATTCCGCCGCCGACAGCCAGCACCAGCGCATCCCTGTCCGCACCGTTCTCCAGAAGCCATGCGCATATTTCCATCACTGTCTCAAGCGTCTTGGCCTGCTCCGACGGCTCGATCTGCATGATCTGAGCCGAATGCCTCTTGAGGATATCGGTCATCTGCGCGACTGCGGGACACTTCTCCGCGACATTCCTGTCAACGACCGCATAGATGCTCCTGTAAGGTTCGAGACACGCCTCCAGCCCCTTGACATTGTCGGCTGCCACGATACGGCTTATCGCCTTCTTTCCGGAATATATGTTTATCTGCTCCATCTGGATCGGGTTTGATGCGGCAGGCTCTCGGCCCGCCACGGTTACATCCTACAAATATAGCATAATTCTGCGTATCTCCATCAGGGGCTATTTTCAAGCTTTTCATAATTATTTTGCATTTTCCGAAATTTCCGATACCTTTGCATTTCCAATGTGGAGGACACCCTTCAGAAACCAGTGTCTCTTTCAGTCCTGGCGACAGGCTACAGAAAAAGCACACCAGCCCGGATGGCGGAATCGGTAGACGCGCTGGTCTCAAACACCAGTGGAGCAATCCGTGCCGGTTCGATCCCGGCTCCGGGTACAAGCAGAAGACTCAGCATTGCGCTGAGTCTTCTTTGCTTGTACCCACTTCTCAACCCCAGTCAGCTGCGCTGACAGCCCCTTTCAGGGGCATACCGACCGCTCCTGATGGTCGGGTCGGGCGTCCCCGCTGCTGCGATTTTCTGCGAAAATCTTGCTGACGCGGATGACGCGGCGCTGATGCGCCTTGTTATTTCATTAAAAACGGCTCTCTACCCATCAGAATTGCGATTATTGGATTGAATTCAGCGGTTCGACAATTTCCATTCTCAAACACCATTTTTCCGCTGAAAATGAATGACGAAGTAATGAGAACTTGCTAATGAGGAATTTATGATTACATTTGCAAACAACAGCTACTTACATATGAAACGTCTAGCATTTTCCCTTATAGCAGTCTTTATGGCATTATGCGATCTTGATGCACTAGATCACGTTAAATCTCCGTCGGACATTTCACCTTGTCAAATAGCCGGAAGGGATATGACAGCAGCCTCCAACACGGGAATCACACCCCGAACTTCTTCTTATAGTACGACCCTGCAGTATAAAGCGATGCCGCAGGATTGTTTCCGGTGACACGATCCTTGGTCACGAGGGTGGTTACGTATGCTTCGGAATAGCGGTAGAAAAGGCTGTCATGACCGACACAAAGACCTATGACAACATTGAGGTCGGTGCCGGCCTGATTCAGGAGACGTGCCTGAAGGATCGGATTGCACATGGCCGGGCCTATGTTCTCACATTCGGTAGGGATGCCCACCGAACTCTTCGCGCGTCCTTCGACCTTGCAGATGACGGCATATGGTTCAAATCCATTGGCGCGGAGAATACGGGCGAAAATACGGGCCTCGTTGATGAGGCCTATACAGTTGGCGATTCCTATTTTGCGGGCGCCGATCTTTCTGGCAAATTCCATGATTTCCTGAACACGGGTCCATTGACAATAACCTTCGTATTCAACTTCAGCACTGGCTATCATTATTTCGCGGTTCCTATCCTCGTCATAACGTTCAAGAGCCCATGCGGAATCTTCTTCAGAAAGGTTGGTCGTAAGACAGAAATCCGGATATGCCCTTGTCTTGAATTTGCAGTTCTGCGTGCCGCAATCTACGCAACTTAATGTCTTTTCTTCCATAATAATGTCATTCTCTGAACAAAGATAAGACAAATAAATTATCTTTGCACCTCATTCGTTTAAACTGAAAAAATGAATTGCTCAGGAATAATAGTAGGTCTTGCGACCTTCCTCATAATAGGAATCTTCCACCCTATAGTCATCAAGGTGGAATATCATTTCGGCAAGCAGTGCTGGTGGGCATTCGCTCTGGCCGGAGTTGTCTTTGCAGTACTCTCTCTATTCATTGAAAGCCTTATATGGGCTACCATAACAGGCGTGACCGCGTTCTCATGCTTCTGGTCCATACATGAGCTCATCGAGCAGGAGAAACGTGTCGAAAGAGGCTGGTTTCCAGCCAATCCTAAAAGGAAACGTAAATAATCACGGAGTCATCTGTTCATCGGCTGCTGCCTGATTGAAATCACCGAACCATTCGCGGGTCTTTGCTGCTGCCTGAGCCTTTACCTCTGGGGTTATATTCTTCCATACTGTATGTAAAGCCCAGATCACAGCTGTAAGGTCATCGGTATATCCTGCCATAGGAATAAAGTCAGGGAATATATCCAGAGGTATGAGGAAATAGCCCAATGCTCCGTATATCTTGGTCTTATCAGACTTGGAGACCATAGGACTACGCAGAACATAATACAACAGCAGTACAGCATAGACCAGCTTGGAGCCGGCTTTGCGTGCGACCTTGGGAAGCTTTATACCGAACTTCTTTTCGTCATAATGCTCCTGATATTTTTCTATATCTTTCGGTGGCTTCATGATTATTTCCTTTTAGAAGCTTTCTTCGCCTTGCGCTTAGACTCCTGAATAGCCTTGCGGACCTTCTCCTTACGCGCAGCTTTGTTGATGCCTACCGTCACATTGTCGAATGATCCGTCCTCTCCCTTTATGAATGAGGTGCCTCGTCCCTGCTCATAATCGATACGGTCATACACCCTTTCTTCAAGTCCAGTCTCAATAAGCACATAATCAAGAAGTTTCTGCTCAAGATTGGTCTTCTTTACACGTATGCGGACAGGGTCGCCGAGATTATAGACGATACCCGAACGCTTGCCGACAAGACGGTAATGATCCTGATCGAACTCAAAGAAATCGCTGCGGATATCACGGAGTGCAACCATTCCCTCAATCATAGTAGGTTCTATCTCTACATACATTCCCCACTCCGTAAGGCCTGAAATATGTCCTCCGAATGTATATCCGACCTTATCCTGCATGAACTCCACAAGCTTGTACTTGATGCTTGCACGCTCTGCCTCCGCCGCAACGATCTCACGCTCGGATGCATGTTTGCACATCTTGTCATATGTCTCCTTTCTTGCAGACTCCCCTCCTTCAAGATACTGAGCCAGCAGTCGATGCACGAGCATATCCGGATATCGACGTATAGGCGACGTGAAATGAGTATAATACTTGAATGCAAGACCGTAATGACCAAGATTTTCTGTATCATATCGCGCCTTGGCCATGGTCCTGAGTGACAGGAGTTCGATGGCATTGTATTCCGGAGTATCTTTTGCGGCAGCAAAGAGGCTGTTGAGTTCCTTCGATATGTCCTTTCCGCTGTTTGTAGGTCCCATCTTGTAGCCGAAGTTACCGATGAAATTGCGCAGATTCTCGACCTTCTCCTGATTAGGCTCGTCATGCACACGATAAACGAATGTCTTGGCCTGCTTTCTCACACCCTTTGCAGGTGCCTCCCCTACGCCTTTGCAGCCGGTAGCCACAAATTCAGCCACAGACCTGTTGGCAAGGAGCATGAACTCCTCGATAAGCCAGTTAGCCTCCTTGGTAACCTTCTGATATACATTCACAGGGCGGCCCTTCTCATCAACCTCAACCTTCATTTCAGGACGCTCGAAGCTGATCGCACCGCTTGCGAACCTCTTCTTGCGAAGTTTCGAGGCAAGACCGTTGAGGATAAGTACCGCTTCCTTGATATCTTCATTCACGCCCTCATGCACAGCTTTCGGCCCCGCTTCGATGATGGCCTGTGCCTCTTCATATGCAAATCTGAAATCCGAGTAAATGACAGTCTTGCCAAACCATTGACCGGCCACACGGCCCAGAGGGGTCATCTCGAACACAGCTGAAAAAGTAAGCTTTTCCTCATGAGGACGGAGCGAGCAGAGCTTGTTGCAAAGCTTCTCCGGAAGCATCGGCACTGTTCGATCTACAAGATACACAGACGTACCACGCGCCTCCGCCTCTTTGTCCACGACAGATCCCGGACGGACATAATGAGTGACGTCAGCGATATGTACACCGACCTCATAATTGCCGTTTTCAAGCTTTCTGAAAGATATCGCATCATCGAAATCCTTAGCATCCGCCGGGTCGATAGTAAATGTCAGAGTCTGACGGAAATCCATGCGGCCCTTGAGATCTTCTGCTGTAATCTCCTCCGATATCCTGTCTGCAGCATTCGCTACCTCCGACTCGAAACGATATGGCAGAGCATATTCGGCAAGAATCGCATGCATCTCGGTATCATTGTCTCCCGGCTCTCCTAGAACGTCCACGATATGTCCTCTTGGAGACATTTCGCCGCGAGGCCAGTCGTCCACAACTGCCGCCACTTTCATTCCGGAACGTGCTGTAAGCTCCTGGCGGCCATAGCCGTCTTCACCAAGTTCATAAACTTTATGGATTGCAAAAAGGTCGTCCCCCAAAGGCTTGAGCCAGCCGGTCTCATCCTTAGGCTCCGCCATAGACTGTCCTCTCACCTTATGTCTGCGATATCGCTGCTTGTCAGATTCAGTAAAAGGAATGGTGATATCATAAGGCATGAAACGGCTCTGCATAAGCACCCAAGCCTGATTTCCAACCACATGAAGCACACCTATGAAAGGCTTCGGTGATCTCTCGATGATCTCCACGATCTCCCCTTCCCTGCGTTTATCTGTCTTTTCACGTGTCACGGTAACCCTGACGGTATCTCCATGCAATGCACCACGGGTCTTGGATGCCTTGACGAAGACATCATCATCTTCCCCCTCGACGATAACGAAGGCATAGCCTTCACGGGTCATCTGCACCTTTCCTACCACCTGTGGAAAAACCTTCTTTTCCTTCTTTCCACGGCCCTTGCCGCGTCCATGTGAATGCTTATTTCTTGCCATAATGTTCCTTTCCATATGCAAGGATCGTTCTCCTTGCAGTTTTTCATTGTACAAAATTAGAAAAAGTGGTGCATAAATTGTATCTTTGCGCCGCTGATATTGATAAATAATTGTTAAAAATATATTCATCATGGACAAGAAAGTTCTACTCATGATCCTCGACGGATGGGGCGAGGGCAGACAGGATGAGTCTAATGTCATCTACACTCAGGGAGCACCTTACATCGAAGGTCTCCGCAAGCAGTACCCTATGGCTACACTCAAGGCATGCGGCGAAGCCGTAGGTCTTCCTGACGGTCAGATGGGTAACTCGGAGGTGGGTCACCTCAACCTCGGTGCAGGTCGTGTGGTATATCAGGACCTCGTGAAGATCAACATCGCATGCCGCGAGCACAAGCTTCTTCAGAATGCCGAAATCAAGGCCGCATACGACTATGTAAAGGCAAACAACAAGCAGCTCCACCTCATGGGACTCGCATCAATGGGTGGTGTACACAGCTCTCTCGAGCATGTTTATGAATTCCTCAATGTGGCAAAGGAGTACGGTCTCGAGGACGTTTTCGTACACTGCTTCATGGACGGTCGTGACACTGACCCTAAGAGCGGAAAAGGCTTCGTAGAAGGTCTCGAGGCTGCTATGGCTCAGTCAACCGGAAAGGTCGCTACAGTATGCGGACGCTTCTACGCGATGGACCGTGACAAGAGATGGGAGCGTGTGAAGGGAGCTTACGACATGCTCGTTGACGCAAAGGGAACATACGCTACATCTGCAACAGAAGCTATCCAGGCTTCATATGACGAGGGCGTTACCGATGAGTTCATCAAGCCTATCGTTCTTACTGATGCAGAGGGCCAGCCTCTCACAAAGATTCAGGAAGGCGACGCTGTGATCTTCTTCAACTTCCGTAACGACCGCGCACGCGAGCTCACAGCAGTCCTTACACAGCAGGATATGCCTGAGCAGGGCATGAAGACCATTCCATTGTACTTCTGCTGCCTTACTCCATACGACGCATCATTCACAGGCGTACACATCCTCTTCGACAAGGAGAACGTACAGGAGACTCTCGGCGAGGTGGTTTCAAAGGCAGGAAAGAACCAGCTCCGTATCGCGGAGACAGAGAAATATGCACATGTAACTTTCTTCTTCAACGGCGGCGCCGAGGCACTCTTCGAAAACGAGGACCGTATCCTCGTGAACTCTCCAAAGGTAGCGACTTATGACCTTCAGCCTGAGATGAGTGCTCCTGAAGTCACCGAGAAACTTGTAGAGGCTATAAACACAGGCAAGAACGACCTTATCATCCTCAACTTCGCCAACGGCGACATGATCGGCCACACAGGTATCTACGAGGCTATCCGCAAGGCTGTCATCGCTGTTGACCAGTGTGTAGAGAAAGTCGTAGAGGCTGCAAAGGCACAGGGCTATGTGGTTCTCATCACAGCTGACCACGGTAACGCTGACTACGCTGTAAACGAGGACGGCACACCTAACACAGCTCACTCACTCAACGATGTTCCTTTCATCGTAGTGAACGCTGGTGACGAGGTGAAGGAGGTGAAGAACGGTAAACTCGCTGACGTGGCTCCTACAATCCTCAAGCTGATGGGCATTGAGCAGCCTGCTGCAATGACAGGAGAGGCGCTCGTATAACAGTTGCCACATGACATATTGTAATATATAGGGCAAATCTATATCAATCACCATGTTACACATTTAAGGGCCGGAAACATTTCCGACCCTTATTGTTTTGAACCATTAAAATTCAGAAGCTTGTATTGCAAACTTTTTCACAGTATTTAAGTCTATTTTTCATCTATTGAATTCAGCAGGTCAAGTTTGCCTTCATCAATCAGCTTGATGATCAGCTCACCAAACAAAGTGTTCTGCCATGCGAACCATGGTCGTGTGAAGTCATTCGGATCGTTCACATTGAAGGACTCGTGCATGAAACCTGTACCAGCATCTGTTCGCATAAGCATCTCAATGCATTCCTTGATTTCAGTGTCATCCTGAGATGTAAAAGCCTTCATCATGATACTCATTGGCCAGGCCATGTCGTAGCCTACATGAGGGCCACCGATTCCCTCACCTTTTGATCCCTTAAAGAAATATGGATTATCCTCGCTCCAGACGAATCTACGGGTATTCTGATACACCTTGTCTTTCAAAGGAACGTCACCAAGATATGCCATAGCGAGAAGACTTGGAACATTGGCATCATCCATAAGAAATCTATTCCCGAATCCATCAACTTCAAAGGCATATATCTTCCCATACTTCGGATGTCTGACTACAGCATGCTTCTTAAGGGCCTTTTCCACCTCATCTGCAAGTTCAAGGCACTCCGAAGCAGTCTGAGTATCCTTGTTGACCTCTATCAATATTTCTGCAGCCTTTCTCAAAGAAGAAACAGCAAAGAAGTTGGATGGAACTAGGAAGTCGAACGTAGTTGCATCATCTGAAGGACGGAACGAAGAAACGATGAGGCCCACTGGATTTACAGGATTGCCCCAGCCAAGACAGCATTTGGTATCTAGCTGACGGTCTGTCTTCCTGAGGAATCTATATGGACCGAGGTTTTCCTTTCTCTGCTGTTCCTTCAAGGTCTTGAGGATGTTCCTTACAGCTTCATGCCATACAGGTCCGAAAACAGACTCATCACCGGTTGTCTTCCAATAATGATAAGCCAGTCTTATAGGATAACATTGAGAGTCTATCTCCCACTTGCGCTCATGTACCTCAAGTTTCATTTCGGTCATATCACTCTGCCATTCGCCACCCGTCGGTCCGTCATTGAATGCATTTGCATAAGGATCGATATTTATAAGCTTAAACTGACGGTTGATCACTCCTGCAAGCATATTGCGAAGATGCTCATCCTGCGGAGCAAGCTGGATATACGGCCACACCTGTGCTCCAGAATCTCTTAACCACATGGCATGGATGTCACCGGTATATACGAAAGTGTCATATAATCCGTCTGAATCCTCTCCTTTGAAGTGTACTGTTGTATCCAAAGTATTCGGGAAACAGTTTCTGAACATCCAGATCAGTTTCTGATTGGTGAGAAGGCCGGTAATTTCGTTTATCTTGGCCTCAACAGCCTCAGAGGTAAACAATCTGTCCTCCTCTGAAGGCCGACCGGATCTGTATTCCTGCCCTATAGCAACTGTTGCCAGACATGATGTCAGGAACAAAATCATCAGTTTTTTCATTGTTATCTTTCGTTAGAGAATGAATATGGCCTGTCTTCCAGTGATACAGAACGGTTCTTTGAAGGTTGGTCGGACATAGTATAATATATATCAGCTCCTTTTATCAGGAGGTCATGCTCAAGATAGGTACGGGTATATTTCTTTCCGTTCACCTTCATGCCAGCGACATAAAAGTTCTTCTTCCCGTTATCCGGAGCATTGATAGTCAAAGTCTTGCCGCCAGGCATGGACACCTCAACCTTCTTGAAGAGTGGAGTTCCAAGTATGTACTGGTCTGTCGCAGGGCACACAGGATAGAAACCCATTGCAGAGAACACATACCATGCAGATGTCTGACCATTATCCTCATCTCCGCAATATCCGTCAGGATGGCATGTGTAGAACTTGTCCATGACCTCGCGGATACGCTGCTGGGTCTTCCATGGCTGGCCGCTCCAGTTATAAAGATACAGCATATGCTGAATTGGCTGATTTCCATGCGCATAGTTACCCATGTTCATAATCTGCATTTCTCGTATCTCATGAATGGTGAAGCCGTAGTAGCTGTCATCAAAATGAGGTGGTATGTCAAAAACATTGTCAAGATTTGCATTAAATGCATCATCACCTCCCATAAGTGAGATTAGGCCTGCCGGGTCATGGAACACGGACCATGTATAGTGCAAAGCATTGCCTTCTGTAAAGTCACCACCCCATTTCAAAGGACTGAAATTAACGGAGAAGGCTCCATCAGCCTTTCGTCCGCTCATAAGAGATTCGTCATTGCGATAGAGATTGCGGTAATTCATAGCCCTTTCCTTGTACACTCCGATCTCTTCTTCCGGCTTGCCGAGCGCCTTGCCAAGTGTATATATACACCAGTCATCATATGCATATTCCAGAGTGCGGGCAGCACTTTCGTTTATTCCTACGTCGCATGGAACATATCCAAGCTTATTGTACCATTCCCAACCAAGACGACCAGTAGAAAGAACATTAGGATGGACAGCATTTGCTCCATGTTTTACAGCCTCCCAAAGTATCTCGATGTCATATCCTCGAATTCCTTTCAGATATGCATCCGCGACTACAGAAGCTGAATTGTTCCCCACCATGCATCCGCGATGTCCCGGACTTGCCCACTCGGGAAGAAAACCGCTCTCCTTATATGCATTGACCAGCCCCTCCTGCATTTTTTCATTCATTTCAGGATATACAAGATTCAAAAGAGGGAACAGACAGCGGAAAGTGTCCCAAAAACCTGTATCTGTAAAGAAATATCCCGGACACACCTCTCCGTTATGCGGACTATAATGTACAAGGTCACCTTCTGCCGTAGTTTCTGTCAGAGTGCGAGGGAAAAGGACAGAACGGTATAGACATGAGTAGAATGTGCGGATGTTGTCTATGTTGTCATCTTCCACCTTGATTCTTCCCAACACATCGTTCCAACGTGCACGCCCTTCAGCTTTCAGACGGTCGAAATCACCGTCGCCCAACTCCTTCATATTGACAATGGCCTGATCCAGACTTATGAATGATGAAGCCACCTTGAGATTGGCTATGCAGTCTTCCGACAGAGAGAAACCGACCACAGCTCCGGAGTGCTCGGACAAAGACTCAAGTTCTTCTGAATGTTCAATTCCGTCTGAGATTGTACGGACGTATTCAAAAGGAACATCAGACTCTATCACAAACCAGTTTCTGAAATTCGAAGGCACTCCTCCAGAATTCTTTGTGGTATAGCCGACTATCTTGTTATCTTCAGGAATGACCTTGACATATGACCCGTTGTCAAAAGCATCCACTACCAGATATGGCTTCTCATTTTCCGGATATGTTATACGGAAGGATGCAGCCCTCTCGGTCGGAGTAAGTTCCACATACACATCATGATCTGCAAGATAAACTCCATAGTAATATGGCCTAGCCTCTTCTGCCTTATGAGAAAACCAGCTTGCCCTGTCATCCTGGCTGAATACAGGTTCTCCGGTTACAGGCATTATCGTAAACTGTCCATAGTCATTTATCCATGGAGACGGCTGATGAGTCTGCTTGAAGCCTCGGATCTTATCTGCAGTATAGCAATAAGTCCATCCGTCTCCCATTGTACCGGTCTGAGGAGTCCAGAAGTTCATTCCCCACGGACGCGCTATTGCAGGATAGGTGTTTCCTGTAGATAAAGAGTGTTTGGACATCGTCCCCACAAGGACACTGACATGATCCACAGGATCTATCTCTGCAGAATTATCAGAGCATGATAGGGCGGTCAGACATGCAGATACGAATAATAATAATTTTCTTTTCTTCATAAGTTTACGGGATATCGACCTCTACTGTTTCTGAATAGTTCCATCTCTTTGTTCCGCTTCCAGCTGGCGTATCGTAATTTATTCTGGCTGCAGCACGGATAAACACCTTCCTTCCAGAAGGAATCGGATTCTTCGGATTGGATGTGATGGTGATGGTCTGTCCGAATAATGTCTCGAATTCTTTTCCGGTATATTTAATTTCATTCGACCATCTCTCGTCCCTGGCCCTATAGCCACAAGATGACGATTGGCTTACAAAAAGCTGGATATCTGTCATGTTAAGATAAGAGTCATCATAGTTTCCGCTCTTTGATACAAGAGCTTTGAAGTCTTCCTTCGAAACTCCACGAATCACCTTCACACGCGCAGTGATTACACCGTCTGAAACCATCGCCATATCGTCAAGCACAACTTTAAGAAAAGGAGACACTTCAAATGTAAGGAATTCTTCTCCATTAAGATGGATGTCCTGTGTCTGATTGACTACCGGGATACCGTCTTTATCCTCAAGATATATAGGGAGAAAAGGACCGTCAACCCTCACATTATAGTCTGCCTCAAAGAGTTTTGTATTCTGAAATGTTCCGTCAGGACGACAATAAAAATCCAATGGCGTCACATTACCCTTCCAAGAGGTCTCTATCAGTCTGACCCTGATTCCTTCTGAGCCCTGATCGGTAAGGACAGGCTCACCTGTTGCTGCATCAACAACCTCACCTCGCAGCGTTTCTGATGGCGCATCATAGTTATCCAGCTGGAACAAGGAACATGAAGCTGTCATCATCATACATAATAGTACCGATATGTGTTTAATTGTCTTCATCTTTAATTATCTATTTGGTTGCTGATCTATATACGCACTCTTTGACACCTCAGCGGATGGTATTGCAAAATAATAATCTATAGTATTGAACTCAAATTCCTGTGGACGGACATTCACAAAATGAGCATCAAAGAAATACTTACCGTTCACTGTAGAGTAGAAAGGATACAATGCACGGAAACGATATTTAGATCCACTGCTGAATATAGCCTCATCCTTTTCCACTCCCCAGAACAATTCTTTTGCACCTTCATGCTGTACCCTCCATCTGCGAAGATCCCATTTGGTTTTATGCTCGAAAGCAAGCTCCTTACGACGCTCACGTCTGACAATATTTCTACTTGTCTCATCTGCGGTAAGAGATGTCGTCAACAGATCTGCTCCCGCCCTCTTTCTGATGGCATTTATCGCGTCTGTGGCAACTGCGAGCATATCGTCACCCTGCACTGGCGAATCTTCGCCAGCGATGGACAATTCGACTGCGGCCTCAGCTGCGGCTAGAAGTACATCTGCATAGCGCATCAGGATAAACGGCTGATCTGACTTGCCTTCTCCGATATCTTCTATTGTCATATCTTCGGAGAGATACTTGCGCAAGTGAAGACCAGTTATAGTTGACTCGTAATATTCCTGCCATACACCACAAGAACCGGTAGCCGGCATCTCTCGGCCATCAACCTCAACCATCTCTATACCGGATGTTGGTTGAGATCCAAGATAAAGTTTCTTGTCGCCTCCCTTATAGTACTGGAGATCTGCATATTTGCTCTGTGCTGCTCCATAAGAATAATTATCTCCGAACAAAAGTGGCACATGTCCTTCCGATCCTCCAGTAAAGATACCGGCACGCACCTCTATCACCTCCTTGCGGAACTCATCCATTGGGAATATCACATATGCCCTGAGTCTAGGCTCTGCGTTTGCAAACAGATCCATAGGAGATTCGAACAGCAGGTATTCTCCCTTGTCATTCGACGCCCCTGTTGTGAGTTTCAGTGTACCATCCGGATGGTGTTCCAATCCATCAAAAAGTTCGACAAAGTCAAGTGTAGGACAAGTACCTCCCGCCAATGGAGAATGCCAGAGGAAAGGTGAGCTATATGCATCCAGGCCGTGAGCCAGTGTAGGATATTCATACTCACGAACAAGAATATTCTCCGTACTGGCAAGATCAGTCCACATATCTACCATATTTCTATACTGAGCATTCTTGTCATCTGCTGCCCAAGCCTTCATATACAGCGAATATCCTCCTTCTGTCATTACTTCGCGAGCAGCCTTATATGCTTCAGCGAACCATTTTGCTGACAATTCCTGAGCGTTGTCGTCAAATCCGATGACTCTGTTACCTGATTTTGAACCTATACCTGTAAGGTTTCCGCTTACCGTAGAATTATATTTTGCAACAGAACCAGCATAAAGCATGGCCTCCGCCTTGAATGCCAATGCTACGTATTTGTTGGCATAGCCTCTGAGTTCGCTTTCAGGCTGCATAAGTTCTGCCGCCATATTGAAATCGGCCAGTATCTGGTTCCACGTGTCTTCTTCAGAAGCACGATACTTTTCCAACTTATCGGCGGAAGCAGGATATTGGATTACTTCGGTAACAAGAGGGACGCCACCGTAGCGTCTAGCCATCTGATAATATGAGTATGCCCTTACGAAGTAGGCCTGTCCTATATAGTCATTATAGACAGCCTCATTGGAATAATTATCTTTATAGGCCGGTAAACCTTCTATCAGTTTGTTTGCATCCCTTATCAAAGAATATGATGAACCCCACCATGGGTCATCTTCACCTCTGAATGCAGTCGTCACTCCGTCTCTGTTCACAGCCTCTCCTGTTCCTTCCACTCCAAGACAGCCTAGCCATGAACTCCGGCGAGGGAGTCCCCACTGCGCCATATACTTGAAATCCTCCCATGGCATCTGGCTATACATGCGTGCCATATATATGGAAAGTCCAGCCTCTGAAGACATGAGATCTTCATCAGTCAAAGTGTTTTTAGGCGGCAGATACATATCCTGGCAAGAAGCCAGAAACAAAAGACAGGCAAGAACGTATAATATTGATTTTTTCATGACTTTTACTGTTTTAAATGTTTAGAACGATAATGAAAGACCAATAGTATAAGTCTTGTTAAGAGGGTACATTCGTCCCATATCACTGTCCGGATGTTCCGGATCCACAAACTTTACTGCTGTAATGGTCAATGGATTATATGCATTCGCATATACTCTCAGATTGAAATTCTGAGCCTTTCTGAATTTAGGTATGGTATAGCCGACTTCCACGCTTTTAAGCCTGAGGAACGCTGTACTTACACGGTTGAATGATGAATTCTCGTCAGGATAATGTCCCGTAAATCCATAATAGCCCGGTATCCATTCCGTTTCAGGATCATATATGTCCGCACCTGTTTCAGTAGGATGCCATCTGTCCAGATACTGTACCAATGTACCTCCTCCTGTACTTCCCCATATATTATAGAGCGGTTCAGAATATTTCATAGAACCAAGTGCCGAGCCCTGCCAAAGCATACTGAAGTCCATGCCCTTCCATGCTAGATTGAAAGACAATGAATAGTTCATCCAAGGAGTCTGGTCAAAGGCGATAGGATGAGCATCATATCCGTTGATTTCTCCGTCACCGTTCCAGTCAAGATACTTATAGTCTCCCGGCAGTAGGTTATTCTCTTTGTAAATGTCGTAGCTCCATATGTCTTCCCAGCTTTCATATCGTCCAGCCGCCTCATATCCGAACTGAACACCCTGATATCGGTTGTTCAGGTTGTCATTGCGCCATTTCTCATAAGAGTTACCATATCCTCCGTTCTGAGATGCTACAAGATGCTTCTGCCTCGTCACAGACATCATTGCCTTGACCTCGTATGAAAGTTCACCTACCCTATTCTTGTGATAGAGTTCCAGTTCAAGACCAAGGTGACTGTCACTGTCAAGATTTTCATAAGGTGCTGAAGCACCCACTATTGTAGGCAGACCGACAGAGTTTCGACTGAATATTCCTCTTCTTATACGATGGAAATAGTCAAATGCCGCTCCCAGCTTGCCTCTCCATGCCTCAAAGTCGGCACCTATGTTGAAAGTTGTTGAACGAAGCCATGTAATATTCTGATTAGGAAGAGATGACGGTTCTACGGAATATACGAAGTTGCCGTTGAACATATATCCAGGTGCATATCCCTGGTACCATCCCTTTCCATCATCCGGTGTCTCACCACCTCGGAATGTATAACCGGAAATCCATTCATAGTTCATGCTGTTGTCATCACCAAGCACACCATAGCTTGCGCGTATCTTCAGCTGATTGATGAATGATAGGGCTGACTCTTTGAAGAAAGGCTCTTCTGAAATACGCCATCCTGCTGAAACTGACGGGAAGAAGCCCCACTGATGCCCAGGAGCGAATTTTGAAGATCCGTCATAGCGGAACTGGGCTTCCAAAAGATATCTGTCAGCATATGAATAGTTGAGACGTCCAATGACGGCCTGATACATTACTTCGTAAAAAGATCCCTTGTCTATTCCCACCAGCTGATTATTACCTGACAGAGAAGTGAAATATGGAGTGCCGAAAGCAAGATCACCCGATGCATAATAATTATCTGCATTATGTTTCTGCATCTCATAACCGATGAGCGCTCCGACCTTGTGCTTTTCATCAAAAGTCCTGTCATAGCTGAGTATGAACTGGGCAAGAGTCTGCTGCTGATTATACGATGCCCTTGTCAGATTGTTCGGAGTACTTTCATTATAGACCTGCGAGTCATATGACTGTGTCTTTTCATTCCATGCATATAGGTAGTATTCCTTTCGGAACGATTCGTCTTGATTGTATTTGAAGTCATATCCAAGCAAAGCCTTAGCGTTCAAGCCTTTCAGTATATCGGTAAGGGTACCGAAATCATATTCTAGAGAGGCTGATGACTGGAAGTATTTCTGATTATACAGATGATATCCGGAAATATCAGAGGTCATCATGGCAACAGTGTTCTTCTGGAGATCAAGACCAGCATAGTTAAGCATGGTCTGCTCTTTATCCGCAAACGCAGGATTTACAACACCTTGAGACCAGTAATTTCGTATGATGTCAACAGAACTTGAATATGGAGTGTGCCGCTGGTCCATAAGGCCGCTTACATTAAGGTTGAGCTTCATTCCTTCTATTACCTCGGCCGTGATATTGGAACGAAGATTATATTTATCATACCAGAGGTCACGTGACTTGAAGAATCCTTCCTGATAAAGATACCCGAAACTAAGATAATACTGTATCCTTTCTGTTCCTCCCGATATGCTCAAATCATGCTGGGTCTGAGGAGACATCTTGGCCATAATGAGGCTGTTCCAGTCAGAAGACATCTTTTTGCCTGACCTGTAATCTTCGTAATCCTGTTCTGTGAATATCACTGAACCTCCTATGACGGCATTCAGATTCTTTTCATTCCACAATGTCATCGCATCGTACACATCTGTAAGCGCTGGCATTTTTGAAGGAGTCTGAAAAGTGAATGAACCGCTGTAATTAACCTTTGCCTTTCCTTCAGAACCTTTCTTTGTAGTAACCAGTACGACACCATTACCGGCTCTTACACCATATATTGCCGCAGAAGCGTCCTTTAAGACAGAAACATTGTCAATATCCGAAGCATTCAGTCTCTGAAACTCCTGAACAGAACGCGGAACGCCATCGATGATCACAAGAGGCGATCCCATGCCTCGAATATCGAAACTGGCACTGTATGTTCCCGGTTCAGCGCTCTTCTGCCATACACGAAGACCCGGGATCTTACCGGTGAGCATATTCTGTGGATTCTCCGACTTGGTAGTAAGGATATCATCCGAACCTACTCCTGAAACTGCACCTATTACAGAACCCTTCTTTTGGGTGCCATAACCAACCACCACTACACTTTCGAGATAGTTGCTATCCTCAGTCAAGACAACATTTATCTGAGTTCTGCCGTTTACCTTTTCCTGGGTTGTCGCATAACCAATATATGAGAACTCCAATACAGCATCAGCTGACACCTCAATGACATAGTTACCCTCCAGATCCGTAGGTACGCCCTGTGATGTACCTTTAACCATCACACTTGCACCTATCACCGGCTGCGAATCAGAGTCAAGCACAACGCCTCGAACCGTAACGCTGCTCTGCGAATATGCCATCACCTGCATCCAAATAAAACAGATGACCGTTAAGGCAACCCTAAGACATGACTTCATACCTTTCATATATTAATATTCTGTTTTAAATCTGGCAAGAGCAGCATATTCTGCTGCAAAAGCGAACATGAACATACCTTCGACATTCTGCTTGGCGCGGTCTGAACCCCAGCCCAAAAGAAGATTAGTAGGAAGCATGCTCTCATACATATACTTCTCCCATGAGTAATCCAGATTGTCCTGAAAACTCTGGAGAGGTGTTTCTGCATTCATATCATATGGATAGGCATCCAGATATCCGCGCATCAAGACTCCGTTGAACCAGTTATTGAACCCGGAGACATCATACGAATAAAGTCCGGGCTTGTCTTTGTCAAGTCTGGCAAAATACCTGAAGCTTGCAGAGACAAGATTCTGTAAATCACTAAGATATCTGCTATCGCGAGCCACCCTATAAAGATCTGCAGCACCAGAAAGCATTGTCCCGCTATTGTAGCTATACGCCGGACCGACACGGCTACTGAGATTGGTATGTCTGCGATATCTCTGTCCATCCACCTCTTCATACAGCACTTGTCCATGTGTATCATCCCCTCCAAGCATATCATCATAGACACCGTCCTGCCTTAAAAGGTTATTCTTCTGAAAATCATACACCTTCTTTGCGAAGTCCAGATAATATTCCGATTTCTTCACAGTCTTGACAGCGCGGGATTTATCCTGCTTTATATATCCATAAGCAATAGTCTCATCACTATCCTTATATATCTCATGCAACCACACAAGTGGACTTACGAAAGGTCCGTTGCTACATGAGTGCTTAGAGACATACCCCGGTCCCCATGTTATGCCTCCATGCTCTTTTCCAGCAGCATCCAACGTGCAGTCCCATCCATCAAGGACATACTGAGCCAGATATTCCGCTTCGTAGAGGTATTCCTTATTTCCCGTGAGATGATACGACTCCAGGAGCTCCCTCACCAGCCACTGCTGATCATCATAGACATTCAGAATGCCGCTTACATCAGCTGTTCCGGGGGCGCCAGCACGATTTACGGCATACACAGACCACTCTTTGGTCTGAGTATATGAAACGAGTCTGAAAGTCCCTTTATAATATTGAAGACCGGCAAAGAGTTTCTCCAACAACTGGACATACCTGGTATTGTACTGATCATAAAGTAATGTGTATCCGAGGTCGTTTTGTGCCTTCAAAGCCTTAAGGACGGCATTTACGGCTTCTATCGCACTGGTATACATCCACACGCTGGCTCTTTCCTGTGAAGATACCTGTGTATATGGATTATAATATCTCGCCATTGACATGGACTCGTTCGAGAAGTAGTTTGCTACCGCCGCATCCAACAGTTCTATAGATCGGAGAAGATTCTTATTTGCTACATTATCAGAAACCTCGCTTTGTTCAGGACCAGATTCGTTAGAGCAGGACAAAATGCATAGGCATGTCAATAAGACTGTGCACAGAAAGCGTAGTTTATGATTATTCATTTCAATTATTTATAAAACCGTTGCAGGATACTTGCACCCTGCAACGGTATGATTGAAGATACTATTAATTGATCGATATGCTATAGATACAGAGCTTATCCTCTGTCCCCGAGTCTTCGCCTTTGACAACACCAAGTGCGAGAACCACGTTCTTTCCATCGAATGCAGAAAGATCATACTCGAATGTAGCATACTTCTCAGGGTTGCCCTGGCCTCCATCTTCATTGATGAACTTGAAGATCTGACCGCCTACAGGCTCACCAAGATAATTCTCAACTCCTTCACCAGGAGTGAATGTAGGGATAAGAGGAGTAACCGCCATATCTTCTGTTATTGCGACCAGACCGAAGTATGTCGGACTTGAGCTATTGAAGTTTCTTGCCTTGAGAATAAACTTGTCCGCTCCTGCTGCAATAGCATACTTGGCATAGAAATAAGCTTCCGGCTTAGTGAAATCAACAGATGCATCATGTCTTGTCTTGATGACAAATCCTTCGCTTGGGAATGGTTCAGGATCTTTCTTCACAGGCATGAAAGACCACCAGTAACCGATATGGCCTGCGTCCTTCCATGACTGATAGGCATCACTATAATTGTCGCGATTTCCACCAACTGCACTTACTCCTGTTAATGATGTCTGCGCAATAGGCATGGTCGAACGTACCATCTCCTTAGTGAGCTTCCATCCATCAAGACCTGGAATCTCTGTTCCCGACAGCCAGTTCCATTCCTTTGTTGACTCTGGGCCGAAAGCAAGGCGACGGAGAACAAGCTGCTTCCAGTAATCACCTGTTTCCATACGGAATGTTCCGATTGCTATTACTACTTCCTTACCAACATAAGCACTCAGATCAAAATCAATGTCAGTATAGTTTTCACTCGCAAGAGTCTGCTTATCGCCAACAAGAACAGCTGATGGATTTGGATCCGAAAGGTCAACTACCATTACTCCCCAATGACAAGGAGCCTCTGCAGATGCAGCATGTGTTCTTGCCTTGATTGTGAGAATCTTGTTATCTTCAGTGATCTTCTTGCTTCCGTAGAGGTATGAGTCAAACATCTTGTCATCAGCTGGACGCTCCCAGTCACCATCTTCCTCACGGTTTCTGATCTGGATTGTAGTTCCTTCATTCTGCTCCTCCCACCAGCCTACAAAGCCATGGAGAGTACACATATAGTCTGTTGACCAGTCAAAGTGAGGATAGTCATCTCCGTTTCTACCTCCACGGTAAGCGTTATAATACCATACTTCCGCATTCTTGAGTTCATTGATGGTAAGTCCGCGAAGAATTTCTGATGCTCCCATACCGAAATCAGCAATCTGAGCCACACCGTCAACAAAATCAGAAGGAGCGACAGTCTTAGTAGCAGTAGGATAGCCCTGCTTAGTAAAGGTGAGAGTATAGTCCTGTATTAGGAGGTCTTCGAAAAGGTATGTTCCGTCCTCTCCAGTCGTTACATTTCTGGTTTCACTGATGCTCACGAGCACACCTGCAAGAGGAGTGTTCTCTGCCTGCGCGTCAAGAACCTTTCCGGTAATCCTTGCATTAGCTATCTGAAGAGTCACGTTTACAGTAGCGACTCCATCCTGGAATTTTGTAGCCGAAACAGATGTACTTGCCTCAAGATAACCTGACTTTGTAAACTTGATGGTATGTCTGTCGATAGCGACATTCTCTACCTTGAATGTACCATCAACTGCAGTAGAGAAAGTTCCCTCAACATCGGATACTTCTACGGTAACACCTTCAACAGGATTATTAAGATTATCTATTACAGTTCCCTGAATTGTTCCTTTGGATTCAGGTTGCGGTGCAGGGTCTTCCTGGCATGCAGTAACACCCACTGTCATAGCACATACAGCCAAAAGGCCGGCTATGAAACTTGAAATTTTAGCGGTTTTCATAAACTATCGGTTAGTGATTGTTTGTAATTAATAGCACAAACATACACACCCCCGATTAATTTTAGGATTATTAAAGGATTAACACAAAAATTAATTTTATATTTATGACTTAACCACAATAACAGATTATTTGATCAGACTTTTGAAATCATGCTCATATTCAGCATCATACATCGCAGCATATTCTTTGACAAAAGCAGAATAACGGACCAAAGCATCTTCTGTTCTCTTGAGTTTGACCAAAGCATTAAGTTGGCAGATTAAGGCCTGCTCATTAAGCGAGTCTGTATGAAAAACGACATCTGCAAGATCTAGGATATTGACATACTGTTTCCTGTCATAACAGTTCATAATCTCACCATTCAGCATACTAATGAGCAGCGATTCTGTATTTTCCTTGAATGAATCAAAGACCGGATCATCTATGAACGGAAGGAATTTGCCTCTGGAAACAATTGACATCACCTTATCCATATCCGGTTGTTCCTTTAACGATTCTTCACGGAAATCCATCCAATCACAACTGAATGGGCCAGAGCATTGCAACTTGAAATGACTATTCTCATAGACAAGGGAAACTCCATTAAAATTGTCCAAAAGTTTCCTCAGATGATTAATAGCTACACCACGGGAATTCTTGACCTTATCTTCAGATTTATCTGGCCACATTATCTTGCTGAGGCGAACTGATGAAATTCCGTCATCTAAGCTATACTTTATTATAAGGCACAATAACTTTTTCTGTTGATATGGGAAAGAAACTTCATTACCATTGACATCCAGAGCAGAGAACCCTCCGAACAGACAGATTGAATTCGGCCTCTGCTCCAGCATATAGCGCTTTCTACCTAAAACTGTAATGCTGCCCTTATCTTTCCTGCCGCAAGGACATATCTTGACATATATTACGGATGCCAAGGCCAGAAAAACCAGTATGGAGATGAACACAATCATCCACACGCGCGACTTCCTTGATGCAGCCATATATTCCGCATCGGTAAGAGGAGGAAATGACAACGCATATACTCTCAATTGTGACTGCACATCGTCAGGAGACTCCATTACCGTAAGAATCAGCAGACGCAGATCCTGGTCGAAATAGAGATTGGCATTGGTAGACATCTTGTCTGACCTGATAGGTATCTTATTGCACAGTTTGCTGTATGTCGCACTTTCAATGTCAAAGTAAAACAGCTGAAGATAAGAATTGGTATGGAACTCCGGATAACACATCGTATAGAAGCCACCATCATGCAGCACCATATTACGCACCGGTACCATATTCTCTTCCCTCCAGTCAAGAACAAGGTCCTTTCCCCATATTATCGCATTGACTCCTGTACTGAGATCAAGACGGTAGAGATCATAGAAATAATGTCTGCCGACTATCTGTTCCCCTGATTCGTTCCCCATACCGCCAAAGATATACAATGCATCTTCTGATGGGGAATATCCAAGTGAGGTGAAATATCTCGGATATATACGGTCTCCTGACGGTAATGTATCCTTTTGCCATTGGTAATCATTCAAGTCGCAAGAGTAAAAGTCACCATTGTATATCATGCTTCCGAAACCACCGAAGATAACAAATCTCTTTCTTTTTTCATCCAGATAAGAACTATGATGGTGAAACCTTATCGGCAAAGTACTGCAACTTTTCACCACCCAAGAATTATCATCCGGATCATATGCCGCCAAAGTCGACTTAGCCGGCTCCCCATTCTCCACATAAGGTTCGTAGACATAAAGCAACGAATCAGCAGGATTAACGAAACTGGTTCCCAAGTAGGGATTGACAGGACTGCAAGACTCAAATTTCCGGGCTCGAGTCTCCTTGCTTATGAAATCATATATATAAATGGAATCTCTGTTGTAATATACGAGATTCTTTCTGAATCTGTCATAATTCACTCCAGCTCTGCTCTGTGAAGAGAAGGATGCAACCTCGTCCCATTTATATGACTTGTGCATAAGCCACTGAGGATTATTGACAACGCCATAAGTCTTGCCCTTGATCTCATTCACTTCCTCCCCTTCAGACTCATTAAGAGGGAAAACGAACTTTTTCCTTCCATCAGATATTGTGAGATCCCTCACGGCCATGGAAGGGACATCTATCATATAATCACTTTTGCCGAAGTTAATGACTGGCCGCCATATAGAGGAGATAGGGTCAATGCTCGTCTCATATATATAATCATCTATCTTCAATGTGACTTTTCCTTCTGCCATAGCAAATTCCAACACAACATCCATCCACTTTCCCATTTCAATATAATCATGCGGAATATCAGTCTTGATTATAGTGGACTTACCTTCCTCATTCAATCTGAAAGGGCATTCGCGATCCCACTCCACACCGGAATATAATAAGTTGAATATTCTTTCATCCTCATTGTTCTTTATCCTCAAGATATAGCCAAAATCAGAAGGCAGATACATCGACAGAGAAAATTCAATCTTGAGAACATCTGTGAACTTTTGTTTCCGTGAAGAAAACACATCATATGAAGTACGTTCATCAATAGAGCTCTCCATACCGTTAAACATCAGGCCCTGTGCAGAAGACTGAAGGGTAACGAAAAGCAAAATAAAGGTTAAAATTCTGGCGCTCCTCATTAATTTCAAATTAAGTCTGGTGTAAATATAGTCAATTTTAATTATTGTCCAATTTTCAAATGCCAGCTATTGTTGATTATATTATCCTACAATTATTTATTTGTGCTTAGAAATATCCTATCTTTGTATATTCACTGAACCTGACGACACTATGAAAAGATTTGCATTTCTCCTTTTCAACTCGGCACCGTCCGCAACCATATCAAGACACGCTTGAACACACTTGACGAACTCATTAAGAAACAATAATGAAACTCAACACAACACTTATCATCGCAGCCGCAATGATCATGGCGGCATGCACAGGAAACACAAACCTCACATCTCCTGACGGAGAAATCAATGTGTCATTCTCACTCAGCCAGGATGGCATCCCACACTATCAGGTGTCGGCATATGGCCAGGATGTAATCAACGAATCGGCACTCGGTCTGGAGGCGGAACAAGCAGATCTGAGGCAAGGATTCACCATAACAAAGGTACGCCGCGGGAGCAAGGACGAGCAGTGGGAGCAGCCATGGGGCGAGAACAAAGTCATGAGGGACAACCACCGCGAGATGGCAGTGGAGATGGAGAACGGACAGGGAGTGAAGATGACGCTCCGCTTCAAGGCGTTTGACGACGGCATCGGATACCGATATGAGTATGACGCCACAGCCGTGACCGATTCTCTCACCATCATCGGTGACCAAACATACTTCAACTTCGCGCAGGACGGCATGAGCTGGTCTATAGGAAGTTACTTCTCAGGCTACGAGCTTCCATACAGGGAGCAGGCGATCAGCGCTACTGAGAATGCGAACACTCCGTTCACATTCAAGATGGGCGACATCTACGGAAGCATCCACGAGGCCGCCCTCTATGATTTCCCTGAAATGAACATCTACAGGCAGGACAGCCTCAGTTTCAAAAGCGAGCTTGCACCACGCCCAGAGGGCACCCTTGCACGCGTGGGAGCAAAATTCACAACAGCATGGAGAACGCTGCAGATCGC
>JAZLAS010000015.1:0-18337 GCA_045613365.1 Candidatus Cryptobacteroides sp. | reverse complement strand
AGTTCAGACAGGATATACACTCAATGGTAAAGTAATCCGCTTCGCAAAAGTGGTAGTGGGAATCTGATATGGCAAAGAGAGATTATTATGAGGTACTGGGCGTTGACAAGAGCGCAACAGCCGATGAAATAAAGAAAGCTTACAGAAAGCTTGCTGTCAAGTACCATCCTGACAAGAATCCTGGCGACAAGGAAGCCGAGGAGAAGTTCAAGGAGGCCGCTGAAGCGTACTCTATCCTGAGCGATGCCGACAAGAAAGCAAAGTACGACCAGTTCGGCCATGCAGGTGTCGATGGAGCCGCGCCTGATTTCAGCGGCGGATTCGGTAACCTCAACGACATCCTCAACGACCTGTTCGGAGGAGCATTCGGAGGCGGGTTCGGCGGTTTTGGAGGCTTCGGAGGCGGATTCGGCGGAGGAAGACAGCAGCAGAGGGTATATAGAGGTCGCGACATACGCGTACGCGTGAAGCTTACCCTTGAGGAGATCGCTAAAGGAGTCGAGAAGGAAATCAGCATAGAAAAGAGCGTTCCATGTCCTGAATGCGGAGGCAAGGGAGCCAGGAACAGTTCCGACATCAAGACCTGCTCTGCCTGCAACGGTACCGGTCAGGTACAGAGAGTCGCAAACTCCATCTTCGGACAGACAGTCACATACTCGACCTGCCAGCAGTGCGGAGGTGAAGGCAAGGTAATCACCAATCCATGCCGCAACTGCGGAGGAAGCGGACTTGTACGCAAACGCGAGACCATCAAGGTGAAGATTCCTGCAGGCGTTGAAGCCGGAATGCAGCTCACTATCCAGGGACAGGGCCATGCAGCTAAGAACAACGGAGTAAACGGAGACCTCCTCGTAGTGATAGAGGAGCAGGAGCATCCTCATCTCAAGCGCGAAGGCAACAACCTTTATTATACTAAAGTGATTTCAATGCCTGACGCAATTCTTGGAGCTGAAGTCGAAGTACCATGCCTTGACGGACCTTATAAGATAAAAGTTGATGCAGGAACACAATCCGGGACTGTCGTAAGGCTCAGGAACAAGGGTCTGCCTACAGTGAACGGATATGGCGGAACGGGCGACATGTATGTGAAGTTTGCTGTCTGGATTCCTAAGAAGCTCGACAAGGAGGACAAGGCGCTCATCGAGTCGCTTCGTGGAAAAGAGGCATTCAAGCCAAATCCGACCAAGGAGGACAAGAGTTTCTTCGATAAATTGAAGGATCTTTTTGACTGATTCGGATCTTTTTCACAAAAAAGTTGAAAAAAGTTTGCAGGTTAAAAATTTATTCCTACCTTTGCAATCCCAAAATCAAAGCAACCTCTTGCGAAGGGTGAAAAGAAGCGCAATGTTGCCACACAATTTAATTTAATTTGAAATGAATCTTATTAAAGTAGTAGAGCAGGCATTTGCTAACGAGCAGGTTGCAAGCTACCCAAAATTTAAAGCCGGTGACACAATCACCGTGACATACAGAATCAAGGAGGGTGACAAGGAAAGACTTCAGAAGTTCAGAGGAACAGTTATCCAGCTCCGCGGAGCTTCTGCAGCAACAAGAACTTTCACAGTTCGCAAGGTTGCAAGCGGTGTAGGTGTTGAAAGAATCTTCCCAATGGAGTCACCGTTCATCGAGTCAATCGAACTCAACAAGGTAGGTAAGGTTCGCAGAGCACGTATCTTCTATCTCAGAGAGCTCTCAGGTAAGAAGGCTCGTATCAAGGAGAAGAAGGTCGCAACTGTAAAGAACGACTAAGACATACAACGGCTCCGTAGCTCAACTGAATAGAGCATCTGACTACGGATCAGAAGGTTACAGGTTTGAATCCTGTCGGAGTCACTCAGACAGACCATCAGAAATGATGGTCTGTTTTTTTTATGGACTGGAGGGAGAATTACCTCGGTTCTAGTGAAGAGTACAGCCACGAAGACAATAATTTGAATTATCTATCGTCTTCGTGGCAGAGAAACACTTCGTTTCGGCTGATTTCTTGTCACGAGGACGAAGAATAAAAATTTATTATTAATTTTGGGGAATTACATATAAGTTACAGGAAATGAATATTGCCTTATACACTCTGACCTCCCCGTTACACGATGAAAAAGCCGTCAATGCTGTCTCGAAAGAATTTTTGGAAGAAATCGAGAGGACTCTTGGAATCAGTTTCAATTTCAGAGGATGCGACTTCTCAAGATACGGAGATAACGACCTTGACATAATCTTCGTACGCACAGGAGGAACAGAAGGGCTGTTCAAGGAAGTTTTTCCAAGACTTCAAGGAAATATTCTGCTTCTGACCTCCGGAAAAAGCAACTCCCTGGCTGCCTCGCTGGAGATAATGTCATATCTCAATCAGCAAGGAAGATGCGGAGAAATCCTGCATGGAAGCACGGAATATATTGCCGAAAGAATAGGCATCCTCGCCAAGGTATCTGCTGCACGGAAGAAATTGAAAGGCACTAATCTGGGCATCATCGGTCAGCCTTCAGACTGGCTCATTTCCAGCGATGCAGACAGAAAGGCCGTGAAAGACAAGCTCGGGATTGACCTTATAGATATTCCGATTCAGGAACTCATAGAAGACATCAGACTCTCTGATTATCATGACTTTCCAGAGAGCATGCATTCAATCCGGGCTGAACTGGAAAACAATGTTTCCGCTTCGGTAAGGAAATATGCAAAAGGGGCCATGAAGATATATATTGCCTTTAAGAAAATTGTAACGGAATACAATCTGTCCGGCCTGACCCTCCGATGCTTCGACCTGCTTGACACTGTCGGGAACACAGGCTGTCTGGCGCTGGCTATGCTTAACGCCGAAGGGATTCCCGCTGGGTGCGAAGGCGATGTCCCTGCCCTGCTCACAATGGCAATCGGAAATGCTCTGACAGGCAGGTGCGGATTCCAATCCAATCCTTCACGCATAGACCCGCAGACCGGTGAACTTCTTCTGGCCCATTGCACGATCCCGTTCAACATGATCCTGAGCCATTCGTTCAATACGCATTTCGAATCCGGAATCGGAGTAGCAGTCCATGGAGAAATGCCGACTGGGGAAGCTACAATCCTTAAAGTATCAGGAGACCTTTCACGAAGTTTCTGCACTGAGGCCGAGCTTGTATCCAACATGTATGAAAACAATCTTTGCCGCACCCAGATAATCCTCAAGCTCAAAGAGAATCCTCAGGACATCTGCAAGGAATACTTCCTGAAAAATCCTATCGGCAATCACCATATCGTATT
This sequence comes from Candidatus Cryptobacteroides sp., assembly GCA_045613365.1. Taxonomy (GTDB): domain Bacteria; phylum Bacteroidota; class Bacteroidia; order Bacteroidales; family UBA932; genus Cryptobacteroides. Next base: position 15,100 of record JAZLAS010000015.1, on the reverse strand, counting down.
CTCAGGAGCTCACAAGGCACTTTTCGAGGCATTCTTAAAATAATAATCTCAATACATGAACAAAGGTATCATTAGAGCTGCGTTATGTGCAGTATGTCTGTCAATCGCCGGCATTCTGTCAGCTCAGACGGCTCGGAACATTGCTTATCAGGACGCAACCGTAAGATTCACTATGATCACAGACGGAGTCATAAGACTCGAATGGCAGCCTGAAGGAAAGTTTACAGACTCCCCTTCTTTCGTAGCCTCGGAGCGTGATTACCCTGAAGTAGAATACAAGGTCAGGAAAACCGGCAGGAATCTCAAGATAGAGACCGCCAGGATGACCCTTTCATACAAGACCGGAAGCGGCAGATTCACCAAAGACAACCTCACTATCAAGGCTAATGACGGTTTCTTTACATGGAAGCCGGGCATGAAGCAGAGAGAGAATCTCAAAGGAACATTCAGAACACTTGACGGACTGGACGGAGATCTTCAGACACAAGGCTGGGTATCGGATATGAAGAAGGGAGAGACACGCCAGTTCGAGGACGGTATCCTTGCACGTGACGGCTGGACTCTCATCGATGAATCGGAGAATTTCCTTTTTGATGATGCTGAGTGGGCATGGGTGAAGGAAAGAGAAGCAAAGAAGTGCCAGGACTGGTATTTCATGGCATATGGACACGACTATAAGGCAGCCCTGAAGGACTTCACTGTCTTTGCCGGCAAGATGCCTCTGCCTCCTCGCTTCACATTCGGATACTGGTGGAGCCGCTACTGGGCATACACTGACAAGGAAATGCGTACATTGGTAAACAAGTTCGATGCATATGACATTCCTCTTGACGTGCTTGTTGTAGATATGGACTGGCATTATACAGATGAAGGACGTGGCGGCTGGACTGGCTGGACATGGAACAAGAGCCTTTTCCCTGATCCCGGCAAATTCATGGACTATCTGAAGGAAGAAGGCCTGAAGGTGACTTTGAACCTCCACCCTGCAGACGGATTCGATCATTGGGAAGAATGCTACCCTGCCCTTGCAGAGAGTCTGGGCAAGGATCCAGCTTCAAAGAAGCGTATCGACTGGATCAATTCCGACAAGGAATTCATGACAAACATGTTCGAGAAAGTAATGCATCCGATGCAGGAGGAAGGCGTGGATTTCTGGTGGCTCGACTGGCAGCAGCATGTTTATGACACAAAGCTTGACAAGCTTCATAACACATGGTGGATCAACTACTGCTATTTCAGCGACATGGAGCGCAACGGCGAAAAGCGTCCTCTTCTCTATCACCGCTGGGGCGGCCTCGGAAACCATCGTTATCAGATCGGATTCTCGGGAGATGCAACCATAACATGGAAATCGCTTGAATTCCAGCCATATTTCACCTCGACCGCATCGAATGTACTTTACGGATACTGGAGTCACGATATCGGAGGACATCTTGGTGACAGCATCGACCCTGAAATGTACACAAGATGGCTTCAGTACGGTGGTTTCAGCCCTGTAATGCGTACCCACAGCTCGAAGAGCGGTGCGCTCAACAAGGAACCATGGGTATTCTCAGAGGAATATACCAACGTGATCCGTCAGACAGTACGTCAGCGTTACGATATGGCGCCATACATCTACACAATGGCCCGCAAGGGATATGATGATGGCATAGCCCTCTGCCGCCCGCTCTATTATGACTGGCCTGAGGCACCGGAGGCTTATGACGCGAAATTCCGCAGCCAGTATATGTTCGGCGATGATATGCTTATCGCTCCTGTCACCAAACCGATGACCGACGGATTCGCTGAGATGGAAATCTGGCTTCCTGAAGGCACATGGTACGAGCTCCACACCGGCACTCTTCTCGAAGGAGGCGCTGTAGTAAAGCGTCATTTCGCCCTCGATGAGTATGGTGTATATGTCAAAGCCGGATCCATACTTCCTTTCTATGGAGCCGAAGTCAAGAACCTCAACAGCAACGACGAGGATATCTATGTTACCGTATTCCCTGGCGGAGAGGGCTGCTTCGAGATGTATGAAGATGCCGGAAATGACAAGGATTATGCTAAGGCATATGCAACCACCTGCATTTCAAGCAGATGGAACGACAATACACAGACTGTCACGATCGCACCTCGCAAGGGTTCATACGAAAGCATGCCATCAGAAAGAAGCTTCAAGGTAAAGGTAGTTGCTTCTGAAGCCCCTGTTAATGTCACTATAAACGGCGAGAATGTTCCTTTCGAATACCTCGGTGAAGGTCTCGCATTCATAATCGACATTCCTGAGACAGACTGTGCGGCAGAAAAGACTGTCGTGATCACATATGCTGACGGCCAGCCGGCACTTGCAGAAGGGCTTACCGGTCTTTCGCGCCGTATGGCTCGGAGCATCGAAGCTCTCAAGTTCCGCACTGGAGCAGACCCTATCGACGATCTTGCCATGATGGGCACCATCAATGAGGCTATCATGTATGCACCGGAAAAAGCGGCAGAACTCGCTGCAGCATTCATGAAGAACTACAGCAATCTCCCTGAGATCCTCAAGAAACAGCCAAGAATAAAGGAAGGCGACATCGAATGGTTCCTCCAGCATTCGGGTTGGAATCTGAAATAGGAAAGCTGCGTAGCATAAACCAAGGTTGCACCTGCCGGTGCAACCTTAGAACACAAATCCGATGCGGTACTGGGCATGAGGGGCGAAGAAGGCTCCGTCTCCAAGGATTCCCAGACGCAGACCAAGGGTAAATTCCTGGACCCAGTGTTTACCTATGGCCCTGCGGAAGCCGTATGCAGGGGTCAGACTGATCTCGGGACCGTCACCGGCAGTATTGGCACGCAGTCGGAGAGAGATGAAGTCGGAAGAATTATTGTACGTGCTTCTGCCCATCTCGGTCCTGCGCTTGATGCTTGAATAATATCGTCCTTCGAATGAAGCTCCTAGACCAAGATCGGCATTGAATCCGCAGCTGTTAGGATATGAATACAGAGTAAAGCCTACGGGTACAAGTCCTGCCCTTCCGATCAATGTCCATCTGTCCGCAATACGGCCTTCAAAGCTGTATTCCAGGCCAAGAAGCGTCGTACTGATGGAGTGATTGGATTGGAGTCGGTAATAACCTACAGGGTGGGAATAATCACGTGCTGAAGCAGCGAGGGCCAGGAGGGCCAGGGCCATTGTTATAAATATCTTTTTCATAATCTTCTCAATTAAAAGTTAAAGGCGAAGCCGACACCGCTGCGGCATGGACCGAATGTCAGTTCCGGCTGTCTGGCAGCTGCAAGACGCGAATTGTAGTCCGAGGCTATACCCCTGAATATCTTGTTGGCACTGCAAAGAAGAGGAATTCCGGCTCCCATTCCGGCAGCTCCGACACCGATAAGTACACCATGGCCGTAATCGAACTCCAGATTGATTGCTGCGACGAGTACGCCGAATGAAAAGATTGCGGCGCCAGTCCATGTCAGCGCATTTCCCCAGGCCCGGCGCTTCCTGGCCATGTAATAATCATCTCCATACAGATTGAAGGCCACATAATCTGCCTGCATGGCTCCATATTGTGAATGCGACCCCAGATACAGTCTGCCGTTAGCATAGCGCATCGCACCAGGATATCCGCCTACAGTCTTAAGTACATTGTCATCAAATACAGGACCTCCTGCAAAATTCTGCTCACGTCCTTCATGATAAACTATTCTTGAGACTCTGGCCAAAGGAGTCGAATAGACCGGACCGTCCTGATTGTCATAAAGGCGATAATACACAAGGTCAGTTCCCACTTCATCAACTACAGCATTGACGACCTGAGAATCCAGAAAGTATATCTTGTCCTGAGCTAAAGAAGAAAATGCGCTTAAAATAAATAATGAAATAAAAATAATCCGTCTCATAGCATTTGTTTTTAACTATGAGACGGACTTATTCTGAAAAAGTACTATACGAGACAGGATTATTTCTCCTTTTTCCAGAGTTTCGACATATCTTCGAGGGTCTTGCCCTTTGTCTCAGGAACAAGTTTCCATACAAAAACAGCAGCAATGACGCAGATCACTCCGTAAAGTCCGTATGTAAAGGCATGACCGAAGTTCTCCATAGAACCGAGGCTCATGTTGTACATAGGGAGGAAAGTCGAAGAAACGATGAAATTGAATATCCACTGGAATGCCACAGCGATAGCTACAGCTGCTCCACGTATGGTATTAGGGAAGATTTCCGAGATAAGCACCCAGCAGATAGGTCCCCAGCTGAACATGAATGATGCGCTGTAAACCATGATGCTGATGACAGCCACAACAGGAGGAAGGGCTGCAGAAACACTTGTCACAGCTACACCGGCAGCACCGAGAGCCATTCCGAGCGATCCCCAGATCAGAAGAGGCTTGCGTCCCCATTTCTCCACTGTGAATATCGCCACAAGGGTGAATGTGATGTTCACTATACCCATAAGGACGGTCTGCATCATAGGATTGCCCATACCGAGCGACTCGAATATGCGAGGTGCGAAATAAAGGACAGCATTGATACCTACAGCCTGCTGGAAAACGCTGAGCATGATGCCCACGAAGATCACAAGCCAGCCATATGTAAAGAGCTTTTCAGTCTTCTCCGCTACGGTCTCCTTGATCTCCGCAAGGATAGCCTGAGCCCTGCTCTGACCGTTGATCTTGCTGAGGATATAGAGAGCCTGACCGTCATTTCCTGTCATCGCGAGATATCTAGGAGTCTCAGGAACAAGGAACAGAAGGAGGGTGAAAAGTCCGGCAGGAACCGCCTCACTTACAAACATATACCTCCAGCCCTTCTCGATGACCCACTGTGCCTCTGCCGGATTCATGATCTGGTTGATACCCTCAGCTACTTTCTGGATAGCAGGTGCGATATGATCTCCCAGAATAAGGAAATTCACGAAATACACGACGAGCTGGCCGAAGATGATGGCGAACTGGTTCCATGAAACAAGGATACCTCTCATATTGCTAGGCGCAACTTCGGCGATATACATAGGACAGATTGCGGAAGCAAGTCCTACACCGACACCACCGAGGACACGGTACAGGTTGAAAGCAATGAGGAGAGAAAATGAAGGCTCACCTTTCGGGAAGAAAAGGAATTCCGGATAATAAGATCCCAGAGCGGAAAGGAAAAAGAAGACTCCCGCCATGATGAGGGATTTCTTTCGTCCCATTCGAGATGCACATATTCCGGATATCGCTGCTCCTATAACGCAGCCGATCAAAGCGCTGGACGATGTGATGCCATGAAGGAAATCGGTATATGTGAAGTCCGAAGCACCCATGAAGAATGCCTGAAGTCCTTTTTCCGCACCTGAAATCACGGCTGTATCATATCCGAACAGCAGACCTCCGATAACTGCAACAAGGACTATCGAAAACAGATAGCCCTTGCTGCCTTTGTCACTAGTATTCGCCATTAGCAATACATATTAAGGATTGCCTCATAAAGCTCCTGCTTGCCTGAAGTCTGCTTAGGCTCATTGACCTCCTTACCGTAAGCATAAACGTCCTCGAGTGTAAGTTCTCCGTCCTCGAACTTCTTGCCGAGACCTTCGTCGAAGCTAGCATAACGTTCCTTCACCATCTGGCAGATAGGAGACTCCTCGAGCAGAGCTGCAGCGTTCTCGAGAGCACGTGCCATTGCGTCCATGGCAGCGATATGAGCGATGAAGATATCATCGAGGTCAGTAGAGTTGCGGCGTGTCTTTGCATCGAAGTTCGTACCTCCGTTTCCGAGACCTCCGTTACGTATGATCTGCATCATAGCCTGAGTGAGGTCGAAAGAGTCGATCGGGAACTGGTCTGTATCCCAGCCGTTCTGATAGTCACCGCGGTTTGCGTCGATAGAACCGAGCATACCTGCGTCAACAGCACATGCAAGCTCATGCTCGAATGTGTGGCCGGCAAGAGTAGCATGGTTCACCTCGATGTTCACCTTGAAATCCTTGTCAAGGCCATGAGCCTTAAGGAAACCGATAACAGTCTCTGTGTCAACATCATACTGATGCTTTGTAGGCTCCATAGGCTTAGGTTCGATAAGGAATGTGCCGGTAAAGCCCTTTGAACGCGCATAGTCACGTGCGATTCTGAGCATCATTGCAAGATGCTCCTTCTCACGCTTCTGGTCTGTATTGAGAAGGCTCATATAACCCTCGCGACCGCCCCAGAACACATAGTTTGTACCGCCGAGCTCGATGGTAGCGTCGATAGCGTTCTTGATCTGGACAGCTGCACGTGCTACAACATCAAAATCAGGGTTTGTAGCGGCACCGTTCATATATCTCTTGTTGCCGAATACGTTTGCTGTACCCCAAAGAAGCTTGATGCCTGTCTCAGCCTGCTTCTCCTTGAGATATGCAACGATTTCCTTGAGCCTTGCCTCATACTCCTCAACATTCGCGCCCTCGTCAACGAGGTCAACATCGTGGAAGCAATAGTACTCGATGCCCATCTTCTGCATGAATTCGAAGCCGGCATCAACCTTATCCTTAGCAGCCTGGATAGGGCACTCAGCTCCATTCCAAGGGAAAGTCTTTGTTCCGCCACCGAACTGGTCAGCACCCTCAGCGCAGAGTGTGTGCCACCAAGCCATCGCAAATTTCAGCCACTCGCTCATCTTCTTGCCGAGAACGACCTTATCTGCATCATAGTAACGGAAAGCCATAGGATTCCTGCTCTCCTTTCCTTCAAACTGGATCTTACCTATTCCAGGGAAAAATTCTTTTGTTGCCATAGTTTTATTAGTTTATAATCGTGATTTCCAAAGTTCATATGCCTCTGCATAAAGGGCCTCGTTGGCAGGCTCTATAACTGCAAGCCTTTCAAGAGTCTCGAATGCCTCAGCATTATTCTTATAGATACCGGCACCGATACCTGCTCCCTTCGCAGCGCCGACAGATCCGTCAGTGTCATAAAGATCGATGACCGCACCAGTCACACCGGCAAGTGTCTCACGGAAAATAGGGCTGAGGAACATATTGGCATGACCAGCATGTATCTTATTGACATTCATTCCCATCTGCTCCATGACCTCGATACCGTATTTGAACGAGAACACGATGCCCTCCTGAGCCGCACGCAGAAGATGAGCCTTGCTGTGGACATTGAAGTTCACTCCATGTATCGAGCTTCCGACCTCCTTGTTCTCAAGCATGCGCTCCGCACCGTTTCCGAAAGGAAGAATGCTCACACCTGCACTGCCGATAGGCGCAAGAGCAGCCAGATTGTTCATATCGGAATATGAGATGCCTTCAGGAGCCACATTCCTCTTCATCCACGAATTCAGGATACCGGTTCCATTGATGCACAGAAGGACACCCAGACGTGTCTGCTCTGAAGTATGATTCACATGTGCGAATGTATTCACACGTGACTTAGGATCATAATTCACATCTCCGAGGACTCCATAGACCACTCCTGAAGTACCGGCTGTAGAAGCAATTTCTCCAGGATTGAACACATTGAGTGACAATGCGTTGTTAGGCTGGTCACCGGCACGGTATGTAATAGGGATTCCTGCAGCCAGACCAAGTTCTGCAGCTGCCGCCTCGCTTACCCTGCCCTGCTCCGAGAAAGTAGGACGGACCTCAGGAATAATGCTGCTGTCAAAACCATAATAGTCCATAAGAATGCGGGCAGGAGCATCTTCCGCAAAGTCCCAGAGCATACCCTCGGAAAGTCCGGAAACGGTTGTGCAGACCTCTCCGCTGAGCTTCATGGCTATATAATCTCCCGGAAGCATTATCTTATATATCCTTGCATACAATTCCGGTTCATTCTCCTTGACCCATGCGAGCTTGGAAGCAGTAAAGTTGCCAGGAGAATTCAGAAGATGGCTCAGACATTCCTCATGTCCGATAGTATCGAAGGCCTTCTGGCCGTATGGAACGGCACGTGAATCACACCATATGATAGAAGGGCGAAGGACATTCAGATCCTTATCTACGCAGACAAGTCCATGCATCTGATATGAGATGCCTATGGCCTTGATATCTTTCGGATCCGCACCTGACCCTGACAATACGGCAGATGTAGCAAGCTTGAGATTGTCCCACCATGAAGATGGTTCCTGCTCGGCCCAACCTGGCTTTACCGCCATGATAGCCGCTTCTGATTTTGGATAGAATGCCGAGCTGACACATTTGCCGGTCTGGGCATCTACCAGGCTCGCCTTTACAGACGAACTTCCGATATCGTAACCTAAAAGATACATATAGTTTCAGTGTTAATAGCTTACAAATATATAAAAAACTTGTCAAAAGAATCCCGTTACAGCACCACCTTCATCGAAAGTCCGTTATATTTCACAGTCTGGGTCTTTCCTGTTCCATTCTTTGAAACCGGAATGACATTGAATATCCTCTCCTCAAGCATGCCAGGGAATTCTCCCTCACGCTCCTCGATTGAAAGAAGCTTCATCTTGTCATTATATGAGAAGGCAATCTTCGAATAAGCTCCCTTTTCATAATTGTAATTTACATTCTCGTCCTCATAGAGAGTGAACTCACCGTCAGCACCCATATAGACATAGAGGTCGATCACATCAGCCGGCTTCTCATCTGACCACCGGATCTCAGGGCCGAAAGGAACAATGGCACCGGCACGGACATAAAGAGGCATCCTGTCATATGGAGCAGCAACTGTCATTGTCTGACCTCCCTCCACGAACTCATCGGTATAGAAATCATACCAGCCCTCGCATTCAGGGAAATACATTTCACGCGAACGCGCTCCGTACTCATAGACAGGAGCTACCAGGAAGGCAGGGCCGAACATGTATGAATCCCCGATATCGGTCACAGCCTTGTCATCCGTAAAATCCATCACAAGCGGACGCATGATCGTATAATCCTCAAACCATGTCTTGCCGGCAATAGAATATACATACGGCATCAGAGCATAACGGAGCTTTGTATAGTAAACGATCGATTCATAAGCAGGATGGCCCTCTGGCGCGATTTCCCATGGTTCGCGGAAAGGATACTGGCCGTGGGCGCGGAAAAGCGGGCAGAAGGCTCCGAACTGGAACCATCTGGTATTGAGCTCGCGCCATTCCTTATGGTCGGCATTCTCCTTTCCTGTACGGTTGAAGATCTCCTGACCGGCGACATAACGGTTCTCTACACAGAATCCTCCGATATCCATTGTCCAGTAAGGGATTCCGCTGATCGCGAAATTAAGACCCGCAGAAATCTGAGCCTTCATATCCTCCCAACGTGTAGCGATATCTCCGCTCCAAGTAGCTGTAGAATATCTCTGAAGGCCTGCAAAGCCGCTTCTTGTAAGAAGGAACACACGCTTATCATTGTCCACACCGCGCTGACCGTTATAGATAGCATCGGCATTCACCAGCGAATATGCATTGAAGAACTCTGTAGATGATCCAAGAGCAGTAGGGCCGCAAAGAGCCTTGCGGTAATCCATATCCGTACAGTCGCGGATATTTGGCTCGGACGCGTCCATCCACCATGCGTCGATTCCGAGAGGATAATAATGCTCATACATCTGTTTCCAGAAAAGTTCACGGGCCTCAGGAGCATAGGCATCATAGAAACCATAATGATATCCCTGACCTATCCAGTCGCGGATTCCGTCCTCATATGCCCTGTTGTACATCCAGCCCTTCTCATTGAACTCCTTATAATGCTCGGTCCCGACATAGAACTTAGGCCATACGGAGATCATCATACGTCCTCCCAGATTATGGATAGAGTCCACCATAGCCTTAGGATCCGGGAATCTGGCAGGATCGAATTCGTGGCTTCCCCATGCATCTTCCTCCCAATGGCTCCAGTCCATCACGATATTGTCGATAGGTATATTCCTCTTTCTGAAGCCTTCAAGAGCCTCGATCATCTCCGTCGAAGTCTTGTAACGCTCACGGCTCTGCCAATATCCCATCGCCCATTTAGGCATGATCGGAGCCTTTCCTGTGAGAGTCCTGTAGCCGCTGATGATTTCGTCCATATCGTCTCCGGCTATGAAATACCAGTCCATCTGTCTGGTCATCTCGCTCCACCATTGATGCTTGGCCTGTTCAACAGGATCCACGACATCATATACCCTGAGTCCGCAATATGAAACTCCTCCGTCAGGAGCCCAGTCTATGCGTACAGGCACCCTTTCTCCTGCCTCAAGATGAACCGAGAATTTGAATGCATTCGGATTCCATGCAGTCCTCCAGCGCTCAGGAACGACGACCTCGCCGTCCATAGTTACGGTAGTATATCCCGCATAGTAAAGGATAAACTGATACTCTCCTGTAGCGGAAGCCTCAATCTCACCTTCATATGTGACATTTGATCCATAGAACTGGAATTCCTCCGGAAGATTCACCACGCGGGCCATTTCCGGAGCCACAAGATGCTCGAAATATATCTCCGGTTCTTCACGAACCAGCGTCTCGCCGTCTGCAGGGACATATGTACCTGTCAGGCAGCCCTCCTTACCGTTTCTGTCATAAAGCTTGAAGACCTCTCCCAGCTGCTTGTAATCCTGAGGATTGCCGAAACGCATCATGGAATAACTGTCCATCAGGACGCCGTATCCCTTGTTTGACACAATGAAAGGAACAGAGACCTTGGTATTGTACTGAAAGAGTTCCTCATTCTTTCCCTTATAGTTGAACTCGTCAGCCTGATGCTGTCCCAGACCGTAGAACGCCTCATCCTCAGGCGATTCGAAGACCTGACGGAAGGTATATCCATGAGTCCCCTCCACTTCAATCGGACCGAAGGTCTTTCCACCGCCGGTTTCTTCACGAAGGAGAACATTTCCTTCCATATCGGTAAACCACACCTCACCGGTCGAAACAAGGACATGCGCCTTGACAGATGACGTAGCCACAGTCACGGTATCGCCGTTGCGTGATGTAACAAACGGAGTATCTTCTTCTGCGGGAAGTATCATAAGACTCTGAGGATCAGCAAATTTCTTCTCAGGAGTAGCGGAAACACGGATAAGCTTCTCCCCCATCACCTCCAGCCTCACCAAAGCAGGTCCATCCTCAGTCACATTCTGCACCCTCACGGTAACCCCTGTATCATTCTGCCTCAACGGAGCCGAACATGAGCCCGCCATCAATGACACAATCAACAGAATCGAAATAAATCTAGCTTTCATATCTTAATCGGTTATCAGTACTCAATCTTGACAAAGTTAATAACTTTGAAGCGATAATGAAAGGATTGCAATATCGAAGCAACGGGGATTTTTGAAAAAAAAGAGATTGAGCGTCTTAGGGATACAAGTCCTACAAAATCAAGGCAACGGATAAGCAATACACCCGTTTCCAAAAATACAGAGGGTAATTTTATGACCGATTAACATCTATCAGTCATGAAATACAGATTATCTTTTATCCTAGTGTTGTGCATAATGGTTTGCATATCACTTCACTCACAAAATGTCTCCGTATCTACTCCGGCATATCCGGAACCTGTCAACTACCCTACCGTACTTTCCCCTCAAGTGGGAGCTATGATGAGATATGACAATTCTGACATCAATCTCAATACCGGCACAGTCAGTCAGACGATACCGCTGATAGACTTCGAAGATCCGGATTTCGATCTTAATGTCTCTATCACATACAGCATGGACGGCTTCAAGCCTCTCCAACCGGACAATTTTGTCGGAATGGGCTGGAGGCTGAACTGTATAGGAGTAATAACCAGAGAGATTTACGGACTCCCTGACGAGTTCATCAATTACCCCGCTTATCCATATGGTTTCGAAGGAGAGGATATAAATATAAATGGTTATCTATCCCAAACCACTGTCACCTCAGGAACGCTTCTAAATTCAGACAGTACATATCTGAATACAAATCTACGCCAGATTGCTGTTGGCAATAAAGGAGATAGAGAAGCCATCATATATTCCAACTCAAGAACAGAGCTTTCTCCTGACATTTTCCGTTTCAATTTCGGGAAGCATTCTGGATATTTCATCTTAGATGGAAGAAACGTCATAGTTTCTTCCGATACCGGCCAGAACTATAAAATTAGTATCGGGCTAGCACGCAAGACCCCCAACACCATAAATACAAACGAATTATCAACAATTACAATCATCACAGATGATGGGTACAAGTATATTTTCGGTGGCACATACAATGCTATCGAATACACTGCTTTGAGATGGACAGATTTCACTTTGGACGGATTCGAACAAGTAGATTCTCAGAATTATGTTTTCCCAGCATATGACAGCATGGTAAACGCAATAGGTAACCGCTACAATGAGCCTATAGCTTTCCATTTAAGTAAAATCATCGCGCCTAATGGTCGAGAAATGATTTTCAAGTACAAAGACATCATACCTGATAGTTTACATGAAAAGCCGGAAATGATGGTCAGCGAACAAGAGCGTTTCGAAAGTTTGAGTAACAATGTAGAGGCATATATGCAATCATATGTTGTAACACCTAATGTATCAGTCCACAATTATTGTCAGTCTGGAGAAGATCTGGAACTATCTTATACATTAAATAAAGTCGCTCTGCTGACTGAGATATCAACTGCCGAACAAAGTATCCTCTTTAATTACGAATCCTACCCTAGCCCGTTCTTCTGTTTCAACAGACATCAAAACGAATATCTATATAAATACCTGCATCTGAGTGGGGCGAAACTAACCTCTGTCAAACGTTCATATCAGAACATCGAACGAGAAACTACGATATTGTCTTATAAATCTGGAACACCTCGTCTGCTGCTGACAGGCATCAACAGTAGTACGAAAGGAAGCTACATCATGGAATATTATACTTGTGACATGGATGAATCTATCTCCATAGACATCGACAAATGGGGATATTGGAACGGTAAAGGGACATATACTTCATTCTTACCCACATATGATGGCACATTCAACCTGAATAAAATGATATATAACTACATTGACGACAACAGAGACAGAGAGCCATCAGGCACAGCCCACCAGTCATTCATGCTTCAATCTATCCGTTTCCCGACTGATGGAAAGATCGAATATGAGTATGAGCCTCATGATTATTCATCTTATTATACACAATATTATGAAAATGGCTATGTGCCGTCGCTGCAGAATACAGAAGACAACAAAGAAATCGCTGGCGGTGCGCGTTTGTTCAAAGTTACGTTTGACGATAAAGGACATTTTGACAAACGACGAACCATCATATATGATTACACTTTAGATAATGGAAGAAGCAGCGGAATACTGAAGCAAGAGGGTGACAACTATCAGACAAGGTATGTCGTATCATACAATTTTTCCAGTGACAAGACTAATATAATATTAAATCCAGACCCTTATGTCTTGACCTACTCAGAAAACAATTTTGGGACATATACGAACAGAAAAAACGGCATAGGCGGATACATTGAATATTCGCAGGTATCCGAATACGAGTTCAACAGTACTTTGAATAGCTTCGAGAAGGACTCTTTGTCAATAACAAGCACCTCTGTCATCGACACTGATTACAAAACAATATCAATTCCGTCATCCATTGGCAACAACGGGATAAACGAAAATTTGTCAACATGGCGAATCGGAGGCACGGATGGAGTAAAACTCACAATAAAGAAAGGAGGAACAATCGTAAAGGAACACACCTTTGATGTAAACTGCAAAGAACTGCTGTTCTATCCTTTAAGGCAGTTTGAAGAAGGGAACTATACAATATATCTCGAAGGAGGATTCGGATCTCAACTATCATTTGAAGCAAGATATCCACAATGCCGTTCCATCAGCAAATCACTTCCACACAAAGTCAGCAAGTTCACATGCAGCCCGGTGATATACGAAGGAAGGATCTTACACCCATTAGACAAGTATGAATCCTATTTTGCTATCCCTAGCCCGATTTATAATGAGCATGCCAAAACCTTTCTAGAAAGATATTATTCAAGAGCAGCAGACTATTCACAAAGAGGAGGGAAACTGATTTCAGAGCAATACTTCGGCGAGAACGAAAAATTGTTGAAAGAAATAACTTATAAATATCAGGAATTCATCAATGGTAACGCAGCTACAATCCTATATTATCCTACGGTTCCATACTCATCTACACAATGGTATTATCAAATACTTCGTATTCCATGTATAAGTATATTGATTTCAGAACAAAACATCAAGGAGCACGAAGGATTGGATACACCGTTTTCTTCAACACAAAGATACACATATAGGAACGGTAACACTGCAAGTATCACCATGAATGATTCTCAGGGAAACAATACGACTACCTCTTTCACATACCCTTCTGATCACGGAGAATCTGTCTATACAACTATGCAATTGAGGAATATTCTCTCCCCTATAGTTACTAAGACAGTTAAAGCAGACTCTACCGAAATAATATACAGGCATCAAAACCAATATATGCTGCTAAGCAGACCAAATGGCGTTGACGAAAGTATCATATTGCCTGTAATCAGTTCAGTAAGTGATTCATATGGAAACAGTACTCCGGAGATCAGGGCAGAATACAAATCATATGACAATTATGGAAATCCTCTCTGGATAGTCACAGAAGGCAGAGATGCAGTCTATATCTGGGGATATCAAGGGACCCAGCTACTGGCTATGATTCAGAATGCCACGGAAACGGAGGTCAAAAACGCCCTGGAGGTAGATTCCTTAAATGACATTTCTATTCTCAGCCTACCATCACATGATTATGGAGCAATATTGAGAAGTTCGCTGAATGATGCCATGGTCACTTCTTATACATATGCGCCAGGAGTAGGAATATCCTCCATTACGGGACCGGACGGTTTCACTACATATTATGAATACGATGTCAGAGGACGTCTGTCCAAGACATATTGCTACGATGATGACGGAAAGAAAAGCATCATTGAAAAATACGAATATCATCTTGTAAACCAATAATACCATATAATAGCCATGAAAAGATCTTTCATTCGAGTCACGTTATGTCTGTTGTATTTTGTCCTGTTGTCCTTGAATGTTGCCGGTCAGACTGATCTGTGGAGTTACGGCAGCAGCTTCCATCTGCAGGACATCGTAGAAGACGGCGGCACCATGTCAGTCACCATCACCCAGCCGATGACCGTCACCGTACACCATTACGACCATCTCAGTCTTTCCA
>JAZLAS010000014.1:0-6885 GCA_045613365.1 Candidatus Cryptobacteroides sp. | reverse complement strand
ACCAGCGTGATAAGCAATATCGACCAGATCGACAGAGGATATGAGGATATCGATATCCGTCTGAATGCTCTGGGGGCACGCATCACACGTCAATAGCTATTTCTTACGGATGATGTTCAGACCGTCGCGTAAAGGAATTATAACTGATTCAACGCGAGGGTCTGCTGAAACCATATCATTGAATCTGGCTATGCCTAGTGTCTGCTTGTCCTGAGGAAGCGGATCCTGGCATACCTTACCGTCCCATAGGACATTGTCGGCAAGAATAAGACCGCCAGGGCGTACCATATCGAATATCAGATCATAATATTCGCAGTATTCACGCTTGTTGGCGTCCATATATACGATGTCGTAGAGCATGTCTGAATCGGCTTCTGCGCCGTCTGCAAGACCCATTCCGGCACGGAACCGCTTAAGCGTCTCCTTGCAGTCTCCGATATGGAGCGATATCTTTTCTGAAAGTCCTGCCCGATCGAATCCTTCAAGAATCAGATCCTCGAGCTCATCATTCAGTTCAAGAGTATCGAGATGGCCCTCCTCTGGCAGGGCAGAAGCAAGGCTGATGGCAGAATAACCGGTGAATGTGCCCAGCTCCAGTATGCGTCTGGCTCCGGAAACCTGTACTAAGATCCTCAGAAGTTCGCCCTGGATGGAGCCCGAAAGCATCCTCGCATGATTAGTCCTGATATGAGTCTGTTTTGCCACCCAGCTCATTGCCTCACTCTGCTGTGTCGCATGCTCCTCGATATATTTATATATATGTTCCATAGCTTGTCGATTATATATAAATCAGTTTAGATAATCTGTCTTTATCAAAGATCTTTACAGCCATCTCGCGGATGTCCTCCGCTGTAATGCCCTCCACAAGGGACTTGTTCTCTTTGCCGGAACTGACCTTGCCGTAAGCCAGAAGGCCTTTCCCCATTGAAAGACATTGGGTCTCGCCATTGTCTCCACTGATTGCCAGCTGTCCCAGAAGCTGCTTCTTTGCAGCCTTCAATCTGCGCTCAGACAACGGCTCGTCCTGAAGCTTGGCTATCTCCTTGTCAATCGCTTTGAGACATTTGTCCAGATTGGCCTTGTCGCAGCCTAGGGTCACGGTAACCAGACCAGTATCAGCGAATTGCGTGTATCCGCATTCTACTCCATATACCCAACCGTATTTCTCACGAAGTACCGAATTGAGAATGGAATTCGTGGCCGGACCTCCCAGAATGTTGCATAATAGTACTGTGGCAAGCCTTTCACGCTCCTGATAAAGCGAAGGAGCCAGAGCTCCTATGACACAGTTTGCCTGATGGTTTCTTTTGTTGATGGTCTTGTCGAACTTTTCAGCAATAGGAGTTGAATAATTTCCGCATGGGAAAGGCCTTTCGTTGCAGTTGCCCGATGATGAACAGTCTGCAGATCCATTCCCGAAATATTTTTCCGTCAGTTTCAATATCCCTTTCTCCATGCGCTTTTCGTCGATGTCTGCGACAATTGTGAATGCCATCCGGCATGGCTGGAACTTTTCCTTGACGAATTTCAGAAGCTCCTCACGAGTGATCTTCTTTACGGAAACAGTGGTTCCCAATATGTTGCCGCTGAGAGGATGACCCATGAAGATCATCTCCTCGAATCTGTCGTAGATGTCTTCCGAAGGAGTGTCCTTGTATGAATGTATCTCGTCGATGACAACACCTTTTTCTGTCTGGATCTCATGTTCCGGAAAAGTAGGGCAGGTAGCCAGTTCGAAAAGCAGGGAAGCTGCCTTGTTGAGGTCTTCCTTCAGTACGGTAGCATGGAAAACTATCTCCTCCTTTGTAGTGAATGCATTAAGCTCGCCTCCAAGCTTGTCCAGATAGCTGTTTATGACGGCTGCACTTCTGTGCTCCGTCCCTTTGAATATCGTATGCTCCACGAAATGGGCTATGCCGGCATGATATCCGGCTTCATCTCTGGTTCCGCATCTGATGCTAAGGGCACAATATCCTACCGCCGACCCGCTTCTTTTGACTGCATACTGCAGCCCGCAACTTGCTTTCCCGCTTATCATTTCCTGCTTGTCTTTTTTGCTCTCGGAGCAGTTATCTTGATGATGTCTTCAGGGAGGAATCCTGCTCCGGCCTTGCTGCTTATCTTATGCTTGCGGAAGTAGAACAACTTATGTGTCTGAGAATCAATCAGCATCTTGTAGCAGAATGAACCGTTTATCGGTTCTGAAGGCACAGCTACATAGCTTACAAGTGTGTTTGCGGCATTGTCGAGCAGAAGCTGGTCTGCACTGTCTTCGTCGGTGACGGTCATGTCTTCATCAAAATACTTGTCGATGACGGCCTGTGACACCAGGCTGTTGAGGTCGTCTTCAGAGAAGACTATTGCCATTTTTCCTGCCTTGTGGATATTCTTGGTGGCATTTGCCAGACCTCCATATGCATTGAAGTCGGTCTTCATCGCATCTTGTACATAATTCTGTATTATATCCAGAAATGCAGGAAGAAATACGATTTCCCTGCCGGAAGGATATTCTGAAGATGCGAAAGGAAGCGAAACCACTTCCAGCATTCCATCTATGCCCTTGTCTGCTCCTTTGCCTCCTTTTACAAGAGAAAGGAACATAAGTCCGGGAGCAGTCTCTTTGCGGAACTGTCCCTGTGTGAGCATGAGGAAATAATACTGGTCGTTGCTTTTGAGCTTCTCGAATTCATCGAGCGTACAGAATTCATATGGAGAAATCCTCCACCTTGTCGTGACCTCATCAGTCAGAGATGTGTCATAGAACTGATTGCCGTTGAGGACTATCTTAGTGACCTTCTGCGTGAAATCTTCCAGCTTAGCTTTTTTCGTCGTTATCTGTGCTTGTGCCCCCGCCATTATCGGCATCATTATAGTCAGGAACAGTATGATGAGTTTTTTCATGTCAATAATTGATGTAATGTGTAATCGGGTGCAAAGTTAACAAAAATAGTGCTATATTTGTAAGTTGACCAAACAACGGATATGTCACAGTATATAGTTTCAGCCAGAAAATACAGGCCGGACTCCTTCGGGACATTGATCGGCCAGGACAATATAGCACAGACCCTCAAGAATTCGATATTGAGGGGTCAGCTTGCACATGCATACCTCTTCTGCGGACCGCGTGGAGTAGGCAAGACCACTACTGCACGAATCTTTGCCAAGATGATCAACTGCTCGAATCCTTCGGAGGATATGGAGCCATGCGGAACATGTGAGTCATGCCAGTCCTTTGCAGAGGGACGCTCATATTGTATCCATGAGCTTGATGCAGCGTCGAACAACGGAGTCGAGGACATAAAGACATTGATGGATCAGGTCCGTATCCCTCCACAGGTGGGAAGGTACAGCGTCTATATCATAGATGAGGTCCATATGCTGTCTCAGGCTGCATTCAATGCGTTCCTCAAGACATTGGAAGAGCCGCCTGCACATGCTATATTCATTCTTGCGACGACAGAGAAACATAAGATCCTGCCGACTATCCTTTCCCGTTGCCAGACATACGATTTCAACAGGATCACAGTCGATAATATTGTGAAGAATCTCCGTATGGTGGCTTCCAGCGAAGGAGTGACCATTGATGACGAATCTCTTCATGTGATCGCTCATAAGGCTGACGGCGCCATGCGCGATGCCCTTACGATCTTCGACCAGACTGTGGCATTCTGCGGTACTGATGTGAAGTATCAGGATGTGCTCCGCAACCTGAATGTCCTTGACTATGAATACAGCTTCTCGCTGATAGACTCTTTCCTTAAAGGGGATTATCCGACAGCTCTGATGGCCTTTGATGAAATCCTGACGAAAGGATTCAATGCCCTTCATTTCGTGGCTGCATTGTCTTCGCATCTCCGCGACCTGATTGTAAGCAAGAGCGGAGGACTGGAGGCGCTTCTCGAACTCCCGGACTCCCTTAAGAAGAGATATAAGGAACAGGCAGACAGATGCCATCTTCAGTTCCTTTATGACGCCCTTGGGATTACAACCCAGTGCGAATCTGGTTACAGGGCCAGCGTTAACCCTCGCCTTCACATCGAGTTCGCTCTCATGCGACTGAGTTTCCTCTGCGGCAAGCTGAATGCCCCTCAGGCCCAGCCTGCAGCTCCTGCCGTTCAGACTGTCGTTACACCAGCACAGCCTGTACAGCCAGCCCAGCCGGCTCCTGCACCGGTTGCCGTACCTTCTGTCGAGCCGGTTCAGCCGTCACAGCCGGAACAGCCTCGCGAGCGACGGGCAAGAGCATCACGTGGAGGAGCATCTCTTTCAATGAAGGCGGCAATGCAGGATACTCCTGCAGCAGAGGCCGTGACTGCATCTGAAACTCCTGTCCCTTCTGATGAGATGCTTAAGGCAAAATGGCCGGAACTTGCGAAGATTTATGGTGATAAGCCAAGGCTTGCCAGCATGCTTTCCAGCACGACCTTGCAGATTGAGGCTGCTGATGATGCCAAGATCGTGATATTCAAGGTCGTGAATGATGCTCAGAAAGATTGGGTGGAGTCCAAGCTTCTGCATGAACTTGAAGGAAACTTCAGGAAGATCGTTGGTTCCATTAAGGTGTATCTCCGTGTCACAGTTATGCCTGACGATGCTTCTGAGCAGAAGAAGGTATATATGCCAAGCGAGCAGGCCAAGGAACTGATGGCACAGAACGAAGAGGTCAAGAGTCTTGTCAAGGATCTTGAACTTGATATTAAATAGTCTTTAGAAAGGCGTATAAAGCAGAATTTTTATGAAATTACGTTGCGAAAATCTTGTCAAGAAGTATGGACCGAGAACGGTCGTGAAGGGTGTCTCTATGGAAGTCGAGCAGGGAGAGATCGTAGGATTTCTCGGACCGAATGGAGCAGGAAAGACGACAAGCTTCTATATGATCACCGGACTTGTAGTACCTAATGCAGGCAGAATATTTCTTGATGATGAGGAGATTACAGATCTGCCGATGTTCAAACGTGCACAGAAAGGCGTTGGCTATCTTGCACAGGAGGCTTCGGTCTTCCGCCATATGAGCGTTGAGGATAATATCATGTCTGTGATGGAGATGTCCAAGCAGTTTACTAAAGCTGAGAGAAAACAGCGTCTGGAGGACCTTCTCGACGAGTTCAACCTTCATAAGGTACGTAAAAGCAAAGGTATCCAGCTGTCGGGAGGAGAACGTCGCCGTTGCGAAATCGCCCGTGCTCTTGCCATAGACCCTAAGTTCATTCTGCTTGATGAGCCTTTTGCAGGTGTCGATCCTATCGCCGTAGAGGATATCCAGTACATTATTGCAAAGCTCAAATATAAGAATATCGGAGTCATCATCACTGACCATAATGTAGGCGAGACTCTGGCGATCATCGACCGTGCATATCTTCTCTATGAAGGCTCTATCCTTCAGAGCGGTACTCCTGAAGCTCTTGCAGCTGATGATGAAGTCCGTACCAAATATCTAGGATCTAATTTCGTCCTCAAACGATCTGCTGCCTTCCTTCGTGCTGAGGCAGGCGGGCCTCAGAGAATCAATACCAAGGAGGAGCATGCTGCTGCGGCAGCATCGCATGAAGAATCCATGTAAGAAGCACGTTGTTTACGATAATGGAGCAGATCAATGTTTATTCCGGTAAAAAGGTCATCAGCAGGATTATAGCGGAGAGCGGTCTCAAGGGTCTTGTAGCTTGTCTGGAGCCTTACAGATATGTTTTTGCGGTCATCGATCGTAATGTGGCTGACAAGTGCCCTGCAATCATTCAGATTCAGGACTTGCTGAACCGGCGTGATGCGAAGATAAAGCTTGTTGAGGCGTCGGAAGAGGCTAAGACTATGGATGCGGTCTTGGATATCTGTGCATGGCTTCTTGAAAACAATGCGGACAGGAATGCCCTTGTGCTGGCTGTCGGCGGCGGAATAACTACGGACATGGCTGGATTTGCTGCAAGCATATACAAGAGGGGAGTGCGTTTTGCCTTCGTGCCTACGACCTTGCTTTCTCAGATAGACGCAGCTATAGGTGGCAAGACAGGAGTGAATTTCGAGAAATATAAGAATATCCTTGGAGTGATCCGTCAGCCGGATTTTACGTATCTGTGTCCTCAGGTGCTTGAGAGCCTTCCAAAGAGGGATTTCTTTTCAGGAGCAGCAGAAATGTTGAAGACATTCATTATTGAGGACGGAGGAAACTATCAGAAAGCTGCAGACCTGTTTTTCGACATTACAAGTGAATTCACTCTCGAAGCAAGGATCAATGGAAAGGAGGATCAGCAGGTCTGGAAGTCATTGATGTCCAAGCATCGCAAGACATTGTCGGAACTTATGGCGGCAGCAGCCCGGGTAAAGGCCGGTGTGGTTTCGCGCGACCAGTTCGAAAGGGGAGAGCGCAGAAAACTTAATCTGGGACATACATTCGCACATGCCATCGAGACTCTTGCGCAGAGAGATGGGGGAGCGCGTTTCAATGGTCATGATGGTATCAGTGAACTTCATGGAGTTACCCATGGAGAAGCAGTGGCTATGGGAATGGTGCTGGCAGCACGCCTGGCAGACAGATATTATCGTAATGATCGAAACGACCCTACAGAGCTGGAAGGAAAGATAAGCGGGGATCTCTGGGATGCGGATATACCATGTTATTGTCCATATACCCCGGAAGAAATGGGTGAAATAATGAAGAAGGACAAGAAGGCGGAAGGGGGAAAGATTCATTTTGTGCTTCCTAAGTCGGTCGGCGATGTTGAAATGGTCGATCTGACAGTAGAGGAAGTAATCGGATTGTTGGAATAAAGATATGATTTGTACCACCATACAGAACAGAAATGCAGAGCGGATTTATGAGGCTCTGGAGCAATGCGAGATGGCCGAGATCCGTCTTGACAGATGTGAACTTACGGCAAGGGAGACAGAAGA
>JAZLAS010000013.1:0-9281 GCA_045613365.1 Candidatus Cryptobacteroides sp. | reverse complement strand
TCCCATTCCGAACAGAGAAGTTAAGCTCACCATCGCCGATGGTACTGCCCCACCAGGTGGGAGAGTAGGTAGCTGCCACTTTCTTATACGACACCCTGTCATCTGACGATGACGGGGTGTTTTGTTTTTGTTTGGCTGAATATTTGATGTGGGAGATTTCAAATTTAAAATGAACTGCTATGTTTTATAATTTTTTATTTCCCCATAAGTTCAGAGGGAAGGGAGTTTCTTTTCTGATTCTGGTAGTGCGCGTTTTCTTTGCTGTGCTTTTCTTTACCCATGGTCTTGACAAGTTGATGAATTTCAATTCTATCGTCGGTACATATCCTGATGTATTGGGATTTGGAAGCTATATGACATTGATGGTTTCAATCTTTTGCGAATTCTGCTGTTCTCTTTTCCTTATTGCCGGCCTTCTTGTCAGGATCATGACTGTTCCGATGATCATTTCTATGGGAGTAGCTTTTTTCGATGTACATGATGCCATGATGCCTGAAGGAGAACTTGCATTGATATATTTCATTGTTTTCATTATTCTGTTCCTTACAGGCCCAGGAAAATATTCAGTTGATTATCTGATTGATAAAAAGATACAAGATAAACTGGTAAAGTAATCCGTCTATCATTCTTTTGCGTATTTAAACTAAATATCATAACTTTGGAAAGTCTGCAGCTATGTAGCTACAGACTAAATTTAATGATATGCCTGGACTTACCGGAAATATTTCACAGATCATCGGCCCTGTAGTCGATGTGCATTTCGAGTTAGGCGATAATACTGCCGGGCAGCTTCCGGCTATCCATGAAGCGCTTAAAATCACTAAAAAAGACGGGAAAGACCTTATTGTAGAGGTGCAGCAGCATATAGGTGAGGATACTGTCAGAACAGTAGCTATGGACTCCACCGATGGCCTCAGACGCGGTATGGAAGCTGTCTGCACAGGCTCTCCTATCACTATGCCTGTTGGACCGCAGATTCGCGGAAGAGTCATGAATGTCGTCGGAGAAACCATCGACGGCATGCGTGCTCTTGACAATGAAGGAGCTTTTCCTATACATCGTGAACCTCCCAAATTTGAGGACTTGACGACTTCTCAGGAAGTCCTCTTCACCGGCATCAAGGTCATCGACCTTCTTGAACCTTATCTGAAAGGTGGTAAGATCGGTCTTTTCGGAGGAGCCGGTGTGGGAAAGACCGTTCTTATCAAAGAATTGATAAACAATATCGCGAAAAAACATAACGGCTTTTCTGTTTTCGCAGGAGTAGGAGAGCGTACCAGGGAGGGAAACGATCTGCTCAGGGAAATGATAGAATCCGGCGTCATCAGGTATGGAGAGGAATTTCAGAAAAGCATGGAAGAAGGCCATTGGGACCTTTCGAAGATAGATTATGATGAGGTCCGTAAGTCTCAGGTAGCCATGGTTTTCGGTCAGATGAATGAGCCTCCGGGAGCTCGTTCGTCCGTAGCCTTGTCGGGTCTTACTCTCGCCGAGTCGTTCCGTGACAGCAAGGAGATGGATGGACCTAAGGACATTCTTTTCTTCATCGATAACATCTTCCGTTTTACACAGGCTGGTTCTGAGGTCTCAGCCCTTCTTGGACGTATGCCTTCGGCTGTCGGATATCAACCGACCCTTGCTACTGAAATGGGACAGATGCAGGAGCGCATCACTTCTACAAAGAATGGATCGATTACGTCTGTACAGGCTGTCTATGTTCCTGCAGATGACCTTACAGACCCTGCACCTGCCACTACTTTCAGCCATCTCGATGCTACTACGGTATTAAGTAGAAAAATCGCGGAATTAGGCATTTATCCGGCTGTGGATCCTCTTGAATCGACATCCCGTATCCTTGATCCTAATATTGTTGGAAAGGATCATTATGAGACGGCTCAGAGGGTAAAGCAGATTCTTCAGCGCAATAAGGAACTTCAGGATATCATATCGATTCTCGGTATGGATGAACTTTCGGAAGAGGACAGATTGACTGTCAACAGAGCGCGTAAGGTACAGAGATTCCTTTCGCAGCCTTTTGCCGTGGCAGAGCAGTTCACCGGTGTGCCTGGCGTGATGGTGCCGATTGAAGATACGATACATGGTTTCAAGCTCATCCTGAACGGTGAAGTCGATGACATTCCGGAGCAGGCTTTTCTGAATGTAGGCACGATAGAAGAAGCCATTAAGAAGGGAGAAGATATTCTCTCGGCAATCAATTGATAGAACGATGTCAGCATCCGACCATATACATCTTACTATCCTGACTCCTGAGAAGACTCTTCTGGAAAAGTCTGTAAGCAAGGTCTCGTTGCCAGGATCTATGGGACGTTTCATGATTCTCAGGAATCATGCACCTCTGATTTCTTCATTGGAGGAAGGAGATATCGTGTACGAATCGGATGGGACGGAAGAAAAGGTCCATGTGATGTCTGGGTTTGTGGAAGTCCTTGATAATAAGGTTACTGCTTGTGTGGAGCTATGAGGTTTTCAAAGATCATATTGATGATTGTCCTGATGGCTTTCTGCGTTGAAGCCTTAGGTCGGGAAGTCATGTCCGATCAGATCGGGGGCTCTGCCGGTGACGCAGAGATCGATGTGGGTGAAATCCTTTTCGGCCATATTGGCGACTCATATGGCTGGCATATCACCGACTGGAATGGAAAGCATGTGACAATCCCGCTTCCATGCATCGTCCGCAGCAGCACGGGATGGCATGTGTTCATGTCCTCGAAGATCGAGCATGGACATGAATATGAAGGCCTTTTCCTTGCGCAGGAGGGACGTTATGAAGATAAGATCGTCGAGATCGGACCGGATGGGGAATTCGTACGGCCGTTCGACATATCTATAACCAAGAATGTGGCCTCGCTGATGTTTACGGCCATATTGCTGATAGCGCTCGTGCTGGCGACTGCGCGGTGGTATAAGCGGCATGATGCTTCTGAAGAGGCTCCGAAGGGCTTTACGGGACTGATGGAGATGATGATCTCCATGGTCAATGATGACCTTATCAAGCCGTCGATAGGGGAGAAGGAATACCGGAAATATGCACCTTACCTGCTTACGGCATTCTTCTTCATCTTCCTGAGCAACCTGCTGGGAATCGTTCCGTTCTTCCCGGGAGGAGCGAACGTGACGGGAAACATTGCTGTGACGATGGTGCTGGCTTTATGCACATTCGTCGCTATCAACCTGTTCGGAAACAGACATTATTGGAAGGAGATACTTTGGCCGGATGTGCCGATTTTCCTGAAGTTCCCTATTCCGATAATGCAGACGATAGAGATTTTCGGCATGATATCCAAGCCGTTCTCGCTGATGGTCAGACTCTTTGCCAATATCATGGCTGGCCATGCGATGATTCTCGGACTTGTGTCCGTGATCTTTGTGACCGTCAAGCTGGGGCCTGTGATCAACGGATCCATGACCGCGATTTCGATGCTTTTCGGAGTCTTCATGGACTGTCTGGAACTCCTTGTGGCGTTCATACAGGCATATGTGTTCACAATGCTTTCGGCTGTGTTCATTGGCCTGTCCCGACAGGAAGAACATGCATGACGGATGTGATCCCGAGCTTGCCGAGGGATCTGAACAAAACAGATAAACAACAATAAACATTATAGATTATGTTACTTTCAGCAATCATCCTTCAGGCTGCAGGAGCAGCCATCTGGGGAAAAGTGGCAGGCGCATTAGGCGCAGCAATCGCAGCACTTGCAGCTGCATGGGGTATCGGTAAGATCGGTCAGTCGGCCATGGAGGCTATCGCACGCCAGCCTGAGACAGCCGGAAACATCCGTACAGCCATGCTCATCATCGGTGCTCTCGTGGAAGGCGCATGCCTTTTCGCGATCATCGCATGTCTCATGGCAATCGTAATGTAGCTTTTCCGTAGCCATGAACCTGATGTTGCCGGACAGTGGTCTCCTTTTCTGGATGACCATAATCTTCGCCATCGTCTTCTTCATTCTTGCGAAATTCGGCTTTCCTATCATTACTGGAATGGTTGACAAGCGCACGAAGAGGATCGACGATGCGATAGCAGCTGCACGTAAAGCAGAGGAGTCTCTTGCCGGTCTGGCGCAGGAGCAGGAACGGCTTCTGGCTGAGGCCAGGGCTGAACAAGCCCGTATCTTGCATGAGGCAGCCTCTCAGCGTGACAGCTTGATTGCCAAGGCACAGGAAGATGCACGCGAAGAGGCAGGTAAAATCATGAATGAAGCTAAGGAAAGGATCCGTGAGGAGAAAGAGGCTGCTCTCAGAGATGTGCGCAAGGAGGTAGCCCTGCTTTCCGTGGCTATAGCGGAAAAGATCGTCAGAAAGGAAATTTCCACTGATAAGGGGCAGCTTGAGCTCATCGACAGAATGGTCGATGAAATTTCTTCGATGTCATCTTGAATAGGATCATCAGAAAATGAATGCAGGAATAGTCGCTTCAAGGTACGCAAAAGCTCTTCTGAAATTTGTGCAGGAGACGGGGAATGGGGATAAGACATATGCCCAGGCCGTCATTCTTGTGCTCCGTATGGAGGAGATAAACCAGCTTGAAGACTATATCTGCAACCATTGCGAGATCAGTCTGGAAAAGAAGCTGCAATTGCTTGAAACCTCTTTGGGAGAGCCTATGACCTTGGAATTGAACCGTTTTACAGCTCTTGTGTTCAAGCAACGGAGAATGGAGTTCTTCCTTAGGATGCTGCAGTCGTTTCTGACTCTGTATCGCGAGGCCAACCATATCAGACTCGGTCGCATAATAACTGTTCTTCCAGCTGATGGCCTCAAGGAAAGGTTGGAAACTCTTTTCAGGGAACGTACTGGAATGGAGGTACACCTTGATATGGAAGTCAATCCTGAGATATTGGGAGGATTCATCTTCGAACTGGACGATTTGCGTCTTGACGCGAGCGTTGTTTCTCAATTCCGCGAGATAAAGCGTAAGCTTATAGAACAGAATAACAGAATAGTATAATATGACAGATACAATCAGACCATCTGAAATATCGGAGGTGCTGCTCAATCAGCTCAGAGAGATCGATTCCGACCTTCAGTTCGAGGAAGTCGGCCAGGTCCTTCAGGTAAGTGATGGAGTAGTCAGGATACAGGGCCTTATCAATGCAGAAGCAGGTGAGCTCCTGCAGTTTGACGATGATATAAAGGCTGTGGTCATGAATCTTGAGGAGGATAATGTCGGTGCTGTGCTTCTTGGTCCTACAGACAGGATCAAGGAGGGGATGAGTGTACGCCGCACTGGAAGGATCGCTTCAATTAACGTCGGTGAATCGATGGTCGGACGTGTGGTAAACCCTTTGGGTGAACCCTTGGACGGTAAAGGACGCATAGATGGAGATCTTTGTGAGATGCCTCTTGAAAGGAAGGCACCGGGAGTCATCTTCCGTCAGCCGGTGACAGAGCCTCTACAGACCGGCTTGAAGGCGATTGATGCCATGATTCCTATAGGCAGGGGTCAGCGTGAGCTGATCATCGGTGACAGACAGACCGGAAAGACAGCTATTGCCATAGATACGATCATCAATCAACGTGAGGCTTATCTGGCCGGCAAACCTGTATATTGTATTTATGTTGCCATAGGACAAAAGGGCTCCACAGTCGCAACAATTGTAAATACCTTGAAGGAAAAGGGAGCGTTGGATTATACAATAGTTGTAGCTGCGACTGCTGCTGATCCTGCTGCCCTGCAGTATTATGCTCCTTTTGCAGGTGCGGCTATCGGAGAATATTTCCGCGATACTGGAAGACATGCCCTTGTGGTATATGACGATCTTTCAAAACAGGCTGTTGCATATCGCGAAGTATCGCTGATCCTGCGTCGTCCTTCTGGACGTGAGGCTTATCCGGGAGATATCTTTTATCTTCATTCCAGACTCCTTGAAAGAGCAGCAAAAATCATTGGCCAGCAGGAGGTCGCTGAAAAGATGAATGATCTTCCCGCATCATTGGAAGGCAAGGTCAAAGCAGGAGGGTCATTGACCGCACTCCCTATAATCGAGACTCAGGCCGGTGATGTATCTGCATATATACCGACTAACGTCATTTCCATCACCGACGGTCAGATCTTCCTTGAAACCGACCTCTTCAATCAGGGGTTCCGTCCTGCGGTGAATGTAGGAATCTCCGTGTCACGAGTCGGAGGAAGTGCTCAGATAAAGAGCATGAAGAAGGTGGCAGGAACCCTTAAGATAGATCAGGCGCAATATCGTGAGCTGGAATCATTCTCTAAGTTCAGCAGCGATATGGACCCGATCACAGCAATGGCTCTTGACAAAGGACGTAAGAATAACAGGCTTCTGATACAGCCTCAGTATTCACCGATGCCAGTCGGAGAGCAGATCGCTGTGCTGTATTGCGGTACAAAGGGACTTCTTAAGGATCTTTCTCTCGATCAGGTAGATGACTTCCAGACCACTTTCCTCAGCAAGATGAGGGCATTCCATGCAGACGATGTCCTTCAGCCTCTTTCCGCCGGCCGCGTTGATGATACGGTGGTTGCCATAATCGAAAAAGAAGCCTCATCCATTATTAATGGAATGATGATATAAATGTGGAATCGACATTACACCTCCGGCTAGGGGATGCCCGACCTTAGGGTGGGCGGGAGTCGATGGAATATTATATCATCATTCTCAATAAAGATATACAGTCAAATGGCATCATTAAAGGAAATAAAGACCAGGATAGGATCTGTGAAGAATACGTTGAAGATCACTTCTGCAATGAAGATGGTCGCATCAGCCAAACTTCACAAAGCCCAGACTGCCATAGGAAACAAACTTCCATATGAGCAGAAGCTACATCGTATTCTTGCCGGTCTGCTCCAGTCGGATGACCTTCGTGATGCTCTGAAGAAAGAATTGGGGTTAGGCGGGAAAAACGGCAGGTCCCCGGTTGTCCTTCAGGACGTTGCCATCGATGAACTCCCTTTCAAGAAGGAGACCGACCGCCTGGCTGTTGTGGTCTTCTCTTCAAACAGTTCCCTATGCGGTGCATTCAATGCCAACGTGATCAGATACTTCAATGATACCGTAGAGAAACTCTCGGCAAGGGGATATTCGCGTGCTGATATTGATGTGTATGCTGTCGGAAGGAAAGTGGCTGAGGCTGCAGTCAAGGCAGGTTTCGAGCTGGCAGGAGATTTTTCCGATATCGCTGACAAACCTTCATATGAAAGATCATCGGAACTGGCGGATGAACTTATTGACAGTTTCGCCGAGGGACATGTCGGCCAGGTGGTTTTCCTTTATAATCATTTTGCATCTACAGTGTCCCAGCCTACGGTTCATGAGAATTATCTTCCCCTTGCTCTTCATGATTTAGGTACCGGCAGCGAACCAGTGGATTATATCCTTGAGCCTGACCCTCTCTCTCTTGTCAAGGAGCTTCTCCCAAAGGTGCTTCTGCTGAAAATGTTTACGGTCGTACTTGATGCAAATGCCGCTGAACATGCCGCCCGCACCATGGCCATGCAGATTGCATCGGACAATGCGCAGGACCTTATCTCCGAACTCACCCTGGCTTACAACAAAGGCCGCCAACAGGAAATCACAGCTGAAATTCTCGACCTTGTCGGTGGCACCATGGCCTGATGGCGTGCCGTGTAATTATCTGATTATAAGCATAATATAAAAACCTCCTGCTCGCTTTTGAGAGCAGGAGGTTTTTGTAATATGTTGCTGCACAGTGATTTAAGTGGTGCAGGTGTTATGACAGCTTGTGGATCGCCAGACCGCTGCGGAGCTTCGGCTCGAACCATGTTGTCTTAGGAGGCATGATGTTGCCTGAATCAGCGATGTCAACGAGCTGCTGCATTGAAACCGGATAAAGTGCAAATGCAACTGCCATTTCGCCGCTGTTGACCCTGCGCGAGAGCTCTCCGAGACCACGTATGCCTCCGACGAAGTCGATACGCTTGTCGGTACGGAGATCCTTGATGCCGAGAATCTTATCGAGAACAAGGTTTGACAGGATTGTCACGTCAAGAACCCCGATAGGGTCATTATCATCATAACGTCCTTCCTTAGCGGCAAGTGAGTACCACTTTCCTTCAAGGTACATCGAGAATTCATGAAGTTTGCATGGCTTATAGATCTCAGCTCCTTCTTCGCGGACTTCGAAGTCCTCGGAGAGAGCTGCAACAAGCTGCTCCGGTGTAAGACCGTTAAGATCCTTGACAACGCGGTTGTAGTCGATGATCTTGAGCTGGCTGTCAGGGAATGCGACAGTCATGAACCAGTTATATTCCTCCTCTCCTGTATGTCCTGGATTCTGTGCCTTCTTCTCTGCTCCGACGAGGGCAGCGGCAGCTGTACGGTGGTGACCATCAGCTACATAGAATGCTGGAATCTCTGCGAAGATCTCAGTGATGCGGTCGATGTCTGCCTTTTCGTCTATCACCCAGAAATGATGGCCGAATCCGTCAGCAGCAACGAAGTCATATTCAGGCTCTCCAACGAT
Organism: Candidatus Cryptobacteroides sp.; assembly: GCA_045613365.1. Classification (GTDB taxonomy): domain Bacteria; phylum Bacteroidota; class Bacteroidia; order Bacteroidales; family UBA932; genus Cryptobacteroides. The sequence continues at coordinate 812 of JAZLAS010000013.1, read as the reverse complement.
GTATTTGTTTACGATGGCATCGATTTCATCGTTGTCAGGATATGAGAAGAATACAGGCTCGATGTTGGCATCCTGAATGCGTACATGAATCATGCGGTCTTCTTCCTTGTCCTTACGTGTCAGCTCATGCTTCTTGATCTTGCCTTCTGCATAATCGTCAGTATGGGCACATACAACCAGTCCGTACTGTGTACGTCCTTCCATTGTCTGTGCATAGACATAGTAGTATGGCTTGTCGTCCTGAACCAGCCAACCCTTCTCCTGCCAAGCCTTGAAATTATCTACGGCCTTGTCATATGCAGGCTGGCTATGCTCATCGATGATCGGGTCAAAATCAATCTCCGGCTTTGTTATATGGAGGAGGGATTTCTCGCCTGCCTCGGCCTTGGCTTCCACTGAATTGAGGACGTCATAAGGTCTTGCAGCTACTTCCTCTACATACTGCTTTGGCGGTCGTACCGCCGCGAAAGGTTTTACACGAACCATAATATTACTTGTTTACCTGGAATTTTGTACAGCCAGTCGCAAAATATCCTACGATCTGGTTTGCGGCGGCGAGACCTGCATTGATGTTGGCCTCTGCTGTCTCTGCTCCCTGCTTCTTAGGTGTTGCGAAAATCTGCTTTGTATATTTCTCCTTAAGTTCTGCATAAGCGACCGGAGCGATATCTGTAGCATACTTGAGGTCAGCTCTTTCTGCAAGCGCCTTGTCAAGTCCTTCCTCGCAGATGATCTCCTTACGTGCAGTATTGATGAGGCAGCCGCCCTTCGGCATCTTTGAAAGGAGGTCATAACCGATCATTCCCTTGGTC
>JAZLAS010000012.1:0-132715 GCA_045613365.1 Candidatus Cryptobacteroides sp. | reverse complement strand
TGCACCTCTCTTGGTCACAGTGTTAGGAACGAAGAGGAATGTCTCAAAAGCGTCGAATGTCGAATGAAGGAATCCGAGCTTGCCACCTTTCTCAAAGGTAGGCTTGATCTTATCTACAAAATTTCTTAATCCGTTCATATTCTTAGCTTTTAGCACATTTCTTTCAACATGAGGGCGATACCGTCAGTGATGATCTGCTGGATATAGATCTTTGACGGACATATATATTCGCAAAGCGCGAGATCTTCCTCGATGACTTCATAGATACCGAATTTCTCCATCTTGTCGATGTCGTTTGCAAGACATGCCTTGAGGAGATATACAGGGTAGAGGTCCATAGGAAGAACCTTTCCATATACGTCATTCACCACGAATGCACGAGGACCGCCATGAAGATTGGTATCCATATCGTACTTCTTGTTCGGCGTAAGCCATGAGAAGTATGTGCGTGATGCGCTGAAAAGGCTTGTTCTGAATGGCTTTGCCCAGCCGAGAAGCTCATACTTGTCACCTTCTTCAAGAAGAGTGATCTGGTTGTCGAAGAATCCGATGAATCCCTCTGCACCTACATTTGTTCCGGTAAGGACATCGCCGCTAACATAGCGGAGGTTCTCGGAAGCATTGTAGAATTCCTTAACGTCCTTCATCGAAATGCCCGGATATCCCTCTACATATGCAGGGTTGATTGCCTTAGGACCTGTAACGGCGATTTTCCTTCTTACGTCGTACTTGCCTGTGTTGAAGAGTTTTCCGATCGCAGCAAGCATGACAGGTGATACGGTCCATACGATCTCGCCTTTCTGGACTGGAGAGATGTGGTGGATCTGTACTCCGACATTTCCTGCAGGATGCTTTCCTGCTACTGTGTGGAGTGTTACGTTCTGAAGCTTTCTGAACGGAGTCACAGACTCGTTTGCAGCTCCGATGCCGACATGTATTCCACCGTCTGTCAGCTTGGAGAGAGCATCGACTGCTGTCTGGATGTTTGCCAGCTCATCGTTGAGGACGTAATCGAGATTCGCAGCGAGAGGTGCTGTTGAGAATGTTGAAACGAAAATAGCTTTAGGCTTTGTCTCAGGGTTGGCGATGATTCCGTAAGGCCTCTGAATGAGTGAAGGCCAGAGTCCAGCCTCGAGGAGAGCTGCCTTGATCTGCTCGGCAGTCAGCTCTGCAACTTTCTTCTTTCCGAAATCAACATACTCCTGATCTGCATCAGCCTTGATGCGAACCTCAAGCAACTTTCTCTTTTCGCCTCTGACCACCTCTGCAACAGTTCCGCTTACCGGAGATGTGAAGAGGATGTTCTGAGACATCTTGTCTGCCAAGACAGGTGTACCTGCGAGAACCTTGTCGCCTTCTCTGACCAGAAGCTTCGGTACGAGGCCTCTGAAGTCTGTAGGCTTCACGGCTACAACATCAGGAACAATCACCTTCTTGGTGTTCTGGGCTGCCGATCCGTTAATAGGAAGGTCGAGACCCTTTTTCAAATAGATGTTGTTTGACATTATATAAAACCGTTTAGAGTATAATATTCAAAATGCGCCCGCGAAGTTAGTCATTTTTCTGCTATTTACGAAGTAAAAGGTGGCTTTTTTGATGCTGTGATTGTTTTTGTGAAAAGTTCGGGTAAATTGCAATGTTTTGTCTATTTTTGCATGCGTTATGGAAAACAGAAGCAGTACAATCCTGGAGGGACTGAACAGCGAGCAGAAAGCTGCAGTCAGTTGTGTGGACGGACCGGTACTGATCGTGGCGGGAGCAGGATCAGGAAAAACCAGGGTCCTGACCAGTAGAATAGCATATATCCTGGCCGAGAAGGAACTTGATCCATCAAGAGTCCTTGCCTTGACTTTTACAAAGAAGGCGGCTTCGGAAATGAAGGAGCGAATCGCCCTTATGGTAGGCGAAAGAAAGGCCAGAAGGCTGTATATGGGCACATTCCATTCTGTATTCATCCGGTTTCTGAGGGAATTCGCCGAGTCGTTGGGATATCCTTCGACTTTCACAATCTATGATACCAGCGATTCTGTGAGTGCCATCAAAGCGTGTCTTAAGGAACTTCAGCTGGACGATAAGGTGTATAAGCCTAAAGATGTCCTTTCGCGTATATCGATGGCGAAGAACAATCTTGTGACTCCTGCCGCTTACAGACGCAATACTGCAGCGCTCCAGAATGATGCGGCTTCCAAGAAACCTCGTATCGTCGATATCTATGACCTTTATGCGTATAAATGCAAAATGGCCGGAGTCATGGATTTCGATGATATCCTTCTGAATATGAACATCCTGCTGAGGGATAATCCTGCCGCACTCGAGTCTGTTGCCGGACGCTTCGACTATATCATGGTCGATGAGTATCAGGATACAAACTTCTCGCAATATCTGATATTGAAGAAACTGAGCCAGTTCCACAAGAATATCTCTGTGGTGGGTGACGATTCCCAGTCAATCGATGCTTTTCGACGTGCCAACATCGAGAATATCCTTAACTTCAAGAAAGACTATCCCGATCATCATATTTTCCGTCTTGAGCAGAACTACCGATCCACCAGGGTCATTGTCGATGCGGCTAATTCCCTGATTGCCAAGAATTCTGCACGTATCCCGAAGGAATGTTATTCTATGGGGGAGGAAGGCGAGAAGATCAGGCTTATACAGGCATATACCGAGCAGGTGGAGGCATTGCTCATTGCTTCCTCGATTATCGGCCGTATTCATGCGGAATCTGCTCAGTATCAGGATTTTGCAGTTCTCTATAGAACAAATGCACAGTCCAGGGCGCTGGAGGAGGCTCTCAGGAAGAGGAATCTTCCATATGTCATATATTCGGGTAATTCGTTTTTCGAAAGAGCGGAAGTGAAAGATATGATGGCATATCTTAAATTAGCAGTAAATCTCAATGATGATGAGTCTTTCAAGAGAGTGGTCAACAAGCCTGCACGAGGTATAGGCGATACTTCTCTGAATGCATTGGCTGCTGCCGCCCTTGAACATAAGACTTCGCTTTTCAAGGCCGCATTTCTAGATGACCTTGAATCGTTCGGACTCAAAAATGCAGCAATGCAGAAGATCCGTTCATTCTGTGAAATGATGAGCAGGATGTGTGTGAGGTCGGTCAGAGAGGAAGCTTATACTGTAGCTTCTGCTTTGGCTATGGAGTCCGGACTGCTGATGTTCTATAAAAGTGATACCAGTATCGAAGGGCAGGCGCGTACTGCAAATGTGGAGGAACTTTTGAACAGTGTAAAGAACTATATTGAAGAAAGACAGAACGAGATGTTTGAAGAAATGCAGGCGGAAGGTGCTGTGGGTGAAGGTGTTGAACTCTCTGCTTCCGATCTCCCGGTGGTGACTTTGGGGGATTATCTTGAAAATGTCTCACTTCTTAGCGCAGTTGATCTTGAAGATGATGAGGATAGTTCAAATAAGATAACCCTTATGACGGTCCATTCCTCAAAGGGTCTGGAATTTCCATATGTCTATGTCGCCGGAATGGAAGAGAATATTTTCCCATCCGGAGGATTTCTGGCGTCGGAATCAGAGATCGAAGAGGAAAGACGACTGTTCTATGTGGCCATGACGCGCGCCAAGAAAGCTGTCGCTTTCTCATTCGCTCAGACTAGGATGCGTAATGGAAAACATGAGTCGAATTCTCCTTCAAGATTTGTCAAGGAGGTTGATGCTCAATATATTGCCAATCCTCTGACTTTCGTTTTCGATGGTGATGATGACAATGATGCCGGGACAGGTTTCGGCGGTTGGAAGAAGCCTTTCGCTTCCAGATCCGGATATTCATATGGACAGTCTTCACGTCCACAGGTGGAACGCAGAACTTCTGCATCGCAGCCTGTAAGACGCTCCGAACCGATGCCGGTCAGAAGACCTCAGCCTGTACCGAAGCGGGTTCCGGATGCGGAATTCGAACCGACGCCTGTTCTTCAGCTCAAAGTCGGACAGCGTATTGAGCATAATCGTTTTGGCTTCGGAAAGATTATGGAGATCAGCGGCAATATAACTGATCTGAAAGCAAAAATTGCATTTGATGATCATGGAGAAAAGATATTGATCTTAAAATATGCAAAAATTCGTGTCGTCGGTTTGGAAAATAATTAATTATCTCTACCTTTGTATTGAAGTTTTTCATAGTTTAAGTTTAGGTTAAGTAGCGGGGCGTTCGCAGTTGATGCGGGTGCCTCGTGAATCTTTTATCCGTTCATATGGATTTTTTATCATTTTGAAAGAATCGTGTCTATAAAAAAATCTCAATAAATGTTTAAAAAAAAGAAAAACCGACTTTCAAAAAAAGAAATAAAAAGTTTTTCTTTTTCTTAAAGACCGTTTCCTGTCTCTCTCATACTTTTGCTGCTGTCCGTAATGTTGCGGGCGCAAAAGCAATGAGGAAATATTTTTATGAGGGAAACATTAATCTTTTTGACAGCTGCAATCTGTCTGCTTTCATGTGAAATGCTCGGTTTGCCTTCAGATACGGCGGAAGGAGAATTGCGTATATCTTTTGCGGACAACGGCAGTTACATGACCAGAGCCGGTCTGAATATCCCGGATACCACAGACTTCATTCTGAAGGTCGCGGATTCCAAAGGAAAGATCTGTTATGAAGGACGGTATGGAGATTCTCCGGAATCCATGCGTCTGTCAGCCGGGACCTATTGTGTCAGCATCATTTCCGAGTATTTTGATAAGCCGGCTTTCTCGTCTCCTCAATTCGGTGATGAGCAGTATGTGGTCATTCCGGCTGGAGGAACAGTCAATCTGAGACTGTTATGCAAGCAGATAAATTCGGGGATACGTCTTAAGATATCTCCAGACTTCCTGGAGGTGTATCCGGACGGTGTGCTTCTGTTGAAGTCGTCTTTCGGCCGCCTTGTGTATGGATATTCCGAAAGACGTGTGGCATATTTCAAACCTGGCGATATTTCGTTGATCCTCAGTAACAAAGGTCTTGATGAGACATTGCTGGTGAGGAGTTTGGAGGCGTGTGATGTGCTTGAATTGAAAGTGAATGTGAGCCGAGGTGGCAAGGAGGAATCTTCTACGGAAACCGGGAACGGAATTACGGTGTCTCTGGATACGCTGAGGAATTGGATGAATGACACTTATGTGATAGGTGAAGATTCTCCCGGAGGCTCGGGTTCATCCGATGCCATGACTGTCGGGGAAGCTTTGAAATCGGTCGGCAGCATGGATGTATGGGTGTCCGGATATATCGTCGGAGGGGACCTGACTTCGTCATCGGCTTCGTATGACAAGCCTTTTTCTTCGCGGACCAATATTCTGATAGGGCCAAGGACGTCTTCACGGGACAGGAATACGTGCATGTCTGTGCAATTGCCTTCAGGAGAGTTGAGGGAGTCATTGAATCTTGTGGATAATCCTGAGTTGCTTGGGAGAAAGGTCTGTGTCAGAGGTGATGTCGTTGAATCGTATTATGGGATTCCGGGTATCAAGAACATTACAGAATATGAACTTCAGTGATCTTCGGCTGTATGATAGAAATTGTAAAAGATATGGGAAGACAACTTAAATGTCTGATATTGATGGCGCTCGTCTCGGCGTCATGCGTAATGCCGGAATATGGGAAGGGAATCTGCAGGACTGGTGCAGATGGAGAAACAACGCAGGCTGAGTTCATGATGATGATAAAAGGTGAGAAGGAGATTGCAGTGACGCGCAGTATTCTTTCGGAAGGAACCATCGAAACCAAAGTCACGGAAATTACATTGGCATCATTCGATGAAAACGGCCGTCTGACAGATTCCAGATATTATTCGGGAAACATGAGTCCTATGGAGCTTAGCATCAGCAGCAAAGGATTGAGCAATGTATATGCTGTGGTAAATATGGGGGATGTTACGCATAAGATCCCTGATGCGGAATCTGAGATGGCTTCGCTTGACTATCGTCTCGAGTCATATGAGGCTGTTGAGCAGAGAGGTATCCCTATGAGCGGAGTGCTGGAGGGTGTGTCGCCTGATAATTCATTAAGGATAGTTCCGGTTGACAGGCTTTTCGCAAAGTTCTGTGTGCGTGTCCTCCATTCAGGACTTCAGAATTCTTCTTCCGGAGCATTGTTCGCCTATAATATGAAGAATGTCAGCATGTTCATAAGGCAGGCCAATTCTTCGCTTTCACCTTTTGCGGAGCAGGGAAGCCGTGCCTTGTCACCCTCTGATATGATGAATATGTCCGATCATTGCCTTGATATGAACAGCAGGACTGATTACAAGGGCTCTCTGAGCCAATCTCAGCTGGGGCCGGGACCTGGTTATTTTCAGGATACGACCTTTGTCTTTTATGTTCCGGAAAATATTCAGGGCAGGCTGCTCAGCGGCAATTCGGATCCGTTCCGGAAAGAGAGTTCCGCCATTTCAGATGTGAATGGAAAGGATATGTCAGGCTTGTGTACCTATCTGGAATTCAATGCAAAAAGAGAGAATACGGCTCAGGGGTATCATGGGAGTGTCATGTACAGATATTATCTTGGAGAAGATGAGGTGTCGGATTTCAGCATAACGGGAAATTATCGTTATGACATAGTCCTGGATTTTACGGAAGAAGGATTTTATGTGGATAGCTGGAAGGTGACAAGAGGGGAGGACTGGCAGGATACAAGGGTCTTGAAATTCCTTGAATCTCCGTATGTCGTCTATAATGGAGGCGGTTGTGATGTCGATGTGAGATATCATAGGTCTTCAGCTTCTTCAGGCTCCCAGAATCTTCCGGACGAGTGGACCTATATCTTTGATGAAGAACGTATGAGGGCGGCAGGCCTTGTGTATGAATTCATGCGGCCGGATACTGATGTGAAAGATTTCCGCTTTTCCTTTTCCGCTTCTGAAAATGCGGAAATAGGGGCATCGTTCCCGTTGAAGATAATGACAAAGGACGGATATCTGGTGGAAGAGACCACTATATCGATTGCGGAAATCGGTGATATGGTGCCTGTCTGGGATTTTTATCCTGAATATGTTTCTCAGTATGGAATCGTAACGTTTGCGGATGTTGCTGTTGACCGACTCCCTTTGACAGTGGAGGTGTCTGATGAAGATGTGGTAAGGATAGAGCCGGCGGGTGATGACTGTTTCAGGATTGTCGCTTTGTCTCCCGGTGAGACGGAGGCTGTATTCAGGAATTCCGATGGCTCTCAGACTGTCAGGCTTCAGATGAATGTAAAGGCTCCTTATATGACCTTGCCTGATTATGATGTCTCCCTGAGTCTTGACGGTACTGTGAGAGGTGTGCCGTACTGGTATGTGGATGATTCGGGAAGACAATTGCAGCATGTTGATGATGAGGTGTTTATGGAATTTCTGCTTCCTCGTCTTTCTGATGAGGGATATTTCGGAATTGCCTCTGAACGCTCCTCGGCTGAAGTATATGTGGCATGTCTTGAGTATGATTCAGATTCAATAAGAACAGGGGTTTCATACGAACTGGAACTTGAGGCCGCCGGTTGTCCTGAGGTCAGGCATGCAACCATGAACGTGATAGTGCCGGATCCGTTTGAGAATGTCGGTTACCGTCATTTCGGAAGAATTGATGACTATACGCTGTTGTGTACAGGAAGTGTTGTTGATGGCATAAAGGATAAATTCAAGGAAATGATGTCAGAAAATTCAGAACTGCATTTTGACGTATCTTCTCCTGAAGCCGATCCTTCTTGTGTGACGGCATCGATGAGTCCGGCATGGGCAGGAGTATTCAGCAACCGTAATGAAGCATTCTCCCTGGAATATGATGTAGCCGATGGAAATATTTCGTTTTCTGTTGCTGTGAACAGGCTTGCCGGCGATGAGGATCATGGAGCAGGACGGCATGATATAGTATTGGAAGTCAGCAATATGCATTCCGGAGAGACCTTTGCACATGTCTGTGGAAGTGTCGATGTATATGTCCATGCTTTGTTGGGTGCTTATGCTTCATTCGGCGTCAGCAGATGTGACCATTCGCTTAGTGCCAATGGTACCACCTTCGCGGGGCTTTATAATTCCATCGCCGGATATGAAATATATGCTCCGGTATCGACGGATTGCATTCATTATATCGATGTTTCTCTGGAGTGGCTTCATGACGTGTCTGGAGTGCTGGTATTTGACCGTCTGACTAATTCAAGTACATTTGATGCACTGGACTTCGTCCGTCCGAAAACGGAAGACGGCTTTTCTGATCCTAATACGGGACTGCTCTACTCTGTCTGCGGATCTCCGGATGAACGTTTGAGCGTAGGAGGAGAAGCATCGGGCGTCAGGGCCGGAACAGGCAGGATGTTGTATAGGGCTTTGCGTATGCAGACATATGATTATCAGGTATCTGAGTCTGATCGTGCATATTGGTTCTTCGGATATCTTGATGCTACCGGTAGGGCGTCACAGGCTTTTTCTCCGCAGTTCAGTATTCATGATATGAATCTGGGGAAGGACATGGATAATAATATTGTCAATTCCAGGAGTCCGTACTTTTTTGCTCCTTCGTCCTGTCCTGAATATGTGGATTCCGGAGGAGCCGGATATCATGTGATCCATTTTCTTGAAGAGGTCGAACCTCGAACAGGAGGTTGGTTAAATCTGTTATAGCTTTTTTTATTTTAGGTGATGGACGGCTTTGCCGTTCATCTTTTTTTTCCGGCATCCTATCCGCCATAGACGGCAATTTATCAGTTTGGCGGTGCAAATGGTTGTGAAGTGAAAAAAAATGCGTAACTTTGTATGTTTGCACAATTTATATTTAAATATACTGATGAAAAAAATCTTTAAGCTTATTTTGACACTGCTGATGTCAGCCGTTGGAGGAAGTCTGCTGCATGCGCAGAATTCCGTTAAGGTGAGCGGAGTCGTTACTTCCGCTGACGACGGTCTGCCGATGATCGGAGTGGCTGTGATGGCCGATCCGAGCAATGGTGTCATCACTTCTCTGGATGGAGAGTATGAGATAGTGGTGGCTCCCGGCACGGAACTGACATTTTCTAGTATCGGATTTACTGATGAAAAGGTGATCGTACCTTATGTGGAAGAGTTTACATGCAATGTGGTGATGCAGACTGAGAACATGAGCATCGATGATGCTGTTGTTATCGCATATGGTGTAAGGAAGAAGGGAACCGTTGCGGGATCGGTATCAACAGTGAAGTCTGAAAAGTTAGAGAATACGCCGACTGCGGCTTTTGACCAGGCTCTTCAGGGACAGGTGGCAGGTCTCACTGTTCTTTCAAGTACAGGTGAGCCAAGTGCCTCGGCTACAATGACTATCCGTGGAACGAATTCTATCAACTCAGGAACAGCTCCGCTTTATATTCTTGATGGAGTCGCTATTTCAGCGTCGGATTTCAATACGATCAATCCTGCGGATATCGAGAGCATGTCCATTCTTAAGGATGCTTCTTCTACCTCAATCTATGGAGCCCGTGCTGCAAATGGAGTTATCGTGATCACAACCAAGCGTGGACGCAATATGGAGCGCCCTAATGTGAATTACCGTATGCAGATGGGTTGGTCTGCGATGGCTCATGGCAACTGGGACCTGATGAATACTTCGGAACGTATCCAGTATGAGAAAGAACTGGGCCTGACTGCCGGTCAGAACTATGACTGGCTGTCCAAGACTGATGTCAACTGGATGAATGCAGTCTTTAACGATGCTGCGATGCTTCAGAGTCATGAATTGGCTGTATCCGGCGCTAATGAGACGACCAACTATTATTTCTCCGGCGGATATTATGATCAGGAGGGTATTGCTCCGGGATCTCAGTTTACGCGTTATTCGATGCGTTTCAATTTTGAGCATCAGATGGCAAAATGGCTGAAGATGGGTACCAATACAATGTTCAACTATCAGGACATCAGACAGGCAGACGAAGGAGCTTATACGCTCGTGACTCCAATCTCTGCAGCCCGCTTCATGCTTCCTTACTGGAATCCTTTCAAGGCGGACGGAAGTCTTGCTTCAATCAACGACGGCTCATGGACCGGACAGGGACAGAACCCGCTGGAATGGCTTGAGAACAATCCTCTAGCCTACAAGAAGTATAAGATGATATCTACTGTTTTTGCGGACCTGACACTATACAGGAATCTCGTCTTCAGGTCTCAGTTTGCGGTGGATTTTTCTCATACCACAGGTTTCAGCCAGTCATTCCCGGATTACAAGCCTAATCTTGGAGAAGGTTCGGCTGCAAGAAGTTCGGCTGACGGCCTTGGCCTGCATCTTACAAACACCCTGACTTACCGTTTTGATATTGACAATATGCATGATTTCAATTTCCTGCTCGGTCATGAGTGGCAGGACTATCACATGGAGTCTTTCAGTGTCAGTACAGCAGGGCAGACCAATTCCAAGCTGACAGATATCTCTAACGGAACAAGAGCTACGTCGTGGACCAGCATGTCTGCTTCCGATTATTCGCGTGTTTCATTCTTCGGACGTGGAGAGTATAATTATGCAGACCGTTATTACGCAGAAGTATCGGTACGAACAGACGGATCTTCGCGTTTCGGTAAGAACAATCGTTGGGGTGTATTCGGTGCTGTCGGTTTCATGTGGAATCTGCGTAACGAGAGCTTCATGTCCGGAGTCCGTGATTGGCTTACTTTGGGCCAGATGTCTTTCAGCTCCGGAACTTCAGGTAACTCGGAAATTCCTAATTATGAGCATCTTGCGTTGATCGGAGGCGGCTCTGACTATGTGGGTGATGCAGGAGTTGCACCTATACAGCCGGGTAATGAGGATCTTACATGGGAGAATACCTGGACTACCAACCTCGCATTCCATTTCGGTTTCTGGAACAGACTCAATGTGGATCTTGAATTCTATAACAAGAAGACGACAGATATGCTTATGTCCGTTCCTCTTGCTTATTCGCAGTCGAACGGTTACGGATACAAGTGGTCGAATGTAGGAGCTATGGTCAACAGGGGAGTGGAACTCAATATCAATGCTGTTCTTCTTCAGATCAAGGATTTTGTCTGGAACGTGAATGCCAATGTCGGATATAACCACAACAGACTTACAGAGCTCTACAATGGAGTAGATGAATATGAAACATCGAACACCAGTACGAAGCTTGTTGTCGGACATCCTGTCGGAGAATTCTATATCAACCGTTATGCAGGTGTGAATCCGGCAAATGGAGATGCTCTCTGGTATGATAAGGATGGAAACATCACTAATGAGCTCCGTGACGAGGACAAAGTTATGATCGGCAAGACATATCATGCTCCATGGCAAGGTGGTTTCGGAACCTCCCTTTCATGGAAAGGCCTCAGCCTCAGTGCTCAGTTCAGCTGGGTAGGCGACAGATGGATGCTGAACAATGACCGCTATTTCGATGAGTCAAACGGACGATTCATGACATACAACCAGTCACGCCGACTTCTTAACCGTTGGAAGCAGCCTGGTGACATCACTGATATTCCGCGTCATGGTGAATATACCGAGTTTGACAGCCGTCTTCTTGAAGATGCATCTTTCCTCCGTCTCAAGAATCTGAATCTTACATACAACCTTCCTGCAAACCTTCTCAAGAAGACAGGTTTCATAAGAGGAATAAGAGTATATGTTCAGGGACAGAATCTTCTGACCTTTACCAATTTCTCCGGCCTTGATCCGGAAGGCGTGTCGAATCTATATGCTGCCCAGTATCCGATGTCACGCCAATATACCTTCGGACTTGACCTTATGTTCTAAAGAATGATGAAGATGAAGAATATATACATGAAAACATTGAAGCTGGCGGCAGTGATTGCCCTTGCCTTCAGTATGACTTCCTGCCTGGAGAAACTTCCGGGTGACTATATCCTTGAGGAGGAAGGCATGAAGACACTTTCTGATGCAGAGCAGACTTTGACAGGTATATATACCGCATATATGAGCAGTGCCCTGTATAGCGGCTACCTGACCCTCTGCCCTGACATTCAGTCCGACCTTGTGTATGCAGTACAGGGAAATTCCAATACTTACGGAATGCTCTGGTTATGGGATATCCGTTCGACTAATTCCGAGATTGAGGCTGTATATGCCGCTCTGTATAGAGTCATAGGCCGTTGCAATTTCTATCTTGACAAGGTTGACGAACTCCGTTCCGGTCTTACAGATGACGCTGAAATACAGTATCTTGACTATTATACAGGTGAGGTATATTGCGCAAGAGCTTTGGCATATTCAGAACTTATCAAATGTTTCTGCAAAGCATATGATCCGGCTACAGCCGATACTGAACTGGGTGTTGTACTCGCTGATACTTATTTCGGACAGAAACCTGCGAAGCGAGCAAGTCTGAAGGAGTCATATGAATTTGTTGTAAATGACCTCAAGAAGGCAGAAGAGATGCTTGATGAGGAGAATGATTTTTTCGATGCCCCATATTTTACCAATGCTTCGGCTCATGCAATCCATGCACGTGTCGCTCTTTATATGCAGGATTGGGATGCGGCCATCGAACATTCTACAGTACTTATCGAATCTGATGCATTTGCTCTTGCTACAGCCAGAAGCAATGTGAACAGCTCTCAGTCTTTCCTCCAGTATCTCTGGACAAATGATACTTCATATGAGAACATCTGGCGTATCGGATATACTACAACATCATATGGCGGAGCCCAGGGATCTGTATTTCTGAACTTCACAACGGATTATTATTACTATTATCCTGATTATGTGCCTGCACAGTGGGTGCTTGATCTTTATGGCTCAGGTGATGCAAGATACAATGCTTATTTCGCAACTCTCCAGACAGGATACTCGCATCAGCTTACATGGCCTCTTCTTGTGAAGTATTATGGTAATGAAGCTTTGATGCAGAATCTTATCTATCATGTGAATATGCCTAAGCCGCTCCGCCTTGCAGAGCAGTATCTTATCCGTGCTGAGGCGTATTGTGAAAAGGGCAGCTATGCTTCTGCCTCAGCAGACCTTACCGCCCTCAGAGAGACAAGATATACTACCGGAGGCAATCTTTCAGTCAATGCGAGCAACTGGAAGGAGACGATTTCTGATGAGCGTGTGCGTGAACTTTATATGGAAGGTTTCCGCCTTCATGACCTCAAGCGCTGGGGCAAGGGCTTCGAGCGTACCCCTCAGTCACAGACCCAGTCGGAGGGAAGCTCCTTGAAGATCGAGGCTGACGATCCTCTCTTTGTATGGCCTATCCCTAACCATGAGATCGTATCACCTGGATCACAGATCCAGCCTAATGAAAGCAACAGATAAAGAATAGATATATGAAGCATATTTTAAGATATATTGCAATTCCTCTCCTCGCGGTACTTTCAGCTGCCTGCCAGGAAAGATATGTGACATATGACGATGCGGAATATGTCATGTTCGCAGATACTCTGGCAACATATCCGGTGCAGGAGGATGTTGAGTATTTCAGTGTCCCTGTCGTATCGACAGTTGTCAGAGATTATGACCGTACATTCGGTGTCGAGATCATTGACAAGGGCAGCGATGCCGTTGAAAATTATCACTATCGTCTTAAGTCAAATACAATCACGATAAAAGCAGGTGAAAACCGTGCTGATGTATTGGTACATGGCGTATATGACAATATCGAAGCCACGGAATCACTTGGTTTCCAGCTTCAGCTTGTCATGAAAGATGAGCTTGTGATGCCGTTATACGGAAAGCAGACAAAGGTGATGCTTATGAAAAGCTGTCCTTTTGATATCAATGACTTTACAGGATATTGTGTGCTCACTTCGATGTTCCTTTATAACTATAGTATTTCAGGTTCATATCAGAGACTTATTTATACTGAGAAACATCCGTCAGAAGAAAACACTATCATATGCCGTAACTGGATCAATGACGGATATGATGTGACGATCACTTTCCATGACGATGATCCTATGCTTCCTTTTGTGACGATGGAAGAGGGACAGGTGGCCAGTGATGAAGGATCATTTTTCGGAACTGTTCATGGTGACGACAAGATTCTCGTAAGGAACAGTGCGCTGTATGATTCGATTTTCTATCCATGCGGAAGTTATCTGTACGTATGGACGGAAATTTATGTCGAGAATCTTGGAACACCTGTCGGAACTGTCGGGCATTTCTATAATGTAATGGAATGGATAAGCGATGAGGAGGCAGAGCGTCTTAAGAAGGAAGCAGGTATGTAAATGACTTAACAGATCTATACTATGAAGAAGAATTATATTTATAAGATAGCTGCGGCAGTTCTTTCTGCCGGAATGATGTTCATAGCATGCGAACGTCCTGAACCGGACCAGCCTGATGATCCGAATAATGGGGGCGTGGGCGTGAAACCTATCTTCCCGGACCTCGTAGAGAATTATGAGGTCAAGCCGGGAGAGACTCTCGAGCTTACATTTACTCCTAATATGGACTGGGAAGTGTCTGTTCCTTCTGAAGGCAGACAGTGGTTCTGGATCGCAGATGGTTCTTTCAAAAGGACTGACTTCAAGGGGAAGGCTTCGGAAAGCCCGGTGACCGTAAAGATAGGTGTTACCGAGACAAACGACTTTGACAAGAGCTATTCATGTGAGGTGACCATGAAGATGGGTACAGAATCAAAGGTCATTGCCAAGTATATGCTTCCTGCAAAGGAAAGGACATTGGAGATCTATGCGGCGGAATGGGCTGAGACCGATTCACTTGACGTCGTTGACGGATCATATGTCTATTCTTCGGAACCGGTTGAGACGATCGAGCTTGCATGGTCAGCGACTGATGCGGATTTCAGGGCTCCTGTACGTATCGAGTCCAATTGTGAGTGGGAAGTCGAGTATCCGGAGTGGGCTTATACAAATGTCCCAGTCTTTACGACAGGTATAGTTGACATAGTCTTCACAGGTCTCTCACTTGAAGATGCAACAGGAACCATAGTCTTCAAGGCCGGCGGATCCGTACTTAAGGAAGTTCCAGTGTCAATTCCTTCATGCAGCGATATAAATGTGTATTCGGCTATTGTTACTGATGGAGAATTCGAGTATGGCAATGACGGTGAATATACCTGGACTTCCGAAGCTGTTGATGCTGTCACACTGGAATGGCTGGGTTCAGACTTCAGAATGCCTATTAAGATCGATTCGAAGTGTGAGTGGACTGTCGAGACACCTGAATGGATTGATGTCAATGTCCCTGAGAAGACTTCGGGCTCTGTAAGCCTCAATCTTCTCGGCAATCCGTCAAAGTATCCTCTTGATGATACTGAAGGAAAGATCCTTTTCAAATATGACGAATCGGTAATATACGAACTTACGGTGAAAATTCCAGGTTGCAGGAATAGGCATTCATATTCTATAGGTATGAGCCTTACAGAACTGGATTTCAGCTATGTAGGTCAGATCAGGACTTCTGCCGGATTCATGGACGGCCCGGTAACGGCTTCAGTTTTCGGTACTTCGGAAGTGTCTGTCTTCGCTGTAGAGAACGTAGGTGGAAAATATGCTGTCAATGCTGTTGCTGATCCTGATTGGATCAAAATATCTTTGAGCAATTACAATACGGCGGACGGAGCTTCTGTGCTGCAGGAACGTGATGTGAAGATTTCTGTAACGGAGAATGGCGGTGACGAGCGCAGTGCCATGCTCTTCTTCCTTCCGACCAGCTACTGGGGCAATCTTACAGCCCTTTTCTCTGAAGGAGCGGCTGAGGTCAAGGAAGAGTATCTCCCATACGCTGTTATGGTGCGTCAGTATTCGAATGATACCGAGTATCTTACTCCGTCATCTGCTGCTGATGCCATGGCTGAAGCCGGAGCTGCATTTACCTCTGCTACAGAGGAAAAGAAGGCAGAGCTCACAGCCGCATTCGGTCAGACCAAATATGTATATACTTTGACATATGACAATATCTATGCAAGGGATGAGGCATTCTTTACCATGGCACGCCCATATACATCTGTAAGAATCTTCGACAATCTCAAGGAAGATATGACATATGAAGACCTTTACTGGCTCAAGTTTGTGAGTGCGAGTGATAATAATAATTTCGGAGTCATTGATATGTACAATGGAGAGGAATTCGATCTTCCTGACGAACCTCAGACCGGTTATGTGGTATTCTATGACTCTACAGGAGGTGTATTGGCGATCGTAGAATGTATATCTCCGGAAGCGGAGGAAGTGGTCGAACCGCCTGTCATTGAGCCGGGTGATGGCACAGTCAAGGATGAGTATGGAAATGTGTTCATTCCGACAGAGGAGTTCTTTATCAGCCCTTCTGCTGCCAAGGCTGCCGGTGCTGCCATGTATATGGTGAATTCTGGCCCTTATTATGATCAGTACAAGGAGGTAGGCTGTCCTATCATCATGCTTGAATATACTTCTGCCGATACAGAGCTTGAAATCAAGGTACCTTCCCCTATATCATGGTTCCAGGTGATGAAGTACACATTCTCTGATTATGTGTCTGTCAATGGTATGCTTGTTTCTCAGACAAGCGGTATTATGGGCAAAGCTACGGATGTCGTGAAAGTGAAGATGATGCAGGAAGTAGCTTCCAATAAGGAAGAGATTGAGAAGAATAGCGGTGTCAAGCTTCTGCTTCATAAGAATATGAGTACTCAGGATCCGACAATCGTGATCTTCTGCAGACTGAATATATCTGAATAAATTTGATGGAAAAGAAATATATTGATATGAAATTCATGAGAATAAATGTCCTGTGCATTACCATTCTGGCATTTCTGGCCTTTGAGAGCTGCTCAAAGGTCCAGGAACCTGTATATCTTGAGAAAGATTACGGTCATGTGCAGTTCAAGCTTTACAAGGCGGCATCATATGAAGACACAAGGGCTGTCGTGTCACAGCTCAACTATCTGAAGGATGTCAGCAAGATGAAAGTCACTATGAGCTATGAAGGCAAAGATGTCATTCAGACCTTGATTATGAACTCTTCCAATGAAGATGCGGCAGAATTCGGACTGAGAAGTGACAAGCTCAAGCTTCTTGCTGGTGAGTATCAGGTTCAGACTTTCACCTTATTCGACAAGATGGACAATCCATTATATGAAAGTACCCCGACAGCAGAGCATTCCACATTCAATGTTGTTGCAGGCGGTCTGTGCGTGCATGATCTTCTTGCAAATACGGTTGAAAGAGGCAAGGTCCGTTTCACTTTGGTAAAGGATATGTCGTCGTTTACAGAAATGCCTGAATCCAAGGCTGTTTCTGACGAATATACATTCGATGAGATCGAGTATGTGTCATTGACTGTCAGGACAGGAAACACGACGCTGCCTCCATTTGAGATGCTCCCGGCAGAGTTCTCTGTCCACTTTACTGACGATGGAGTTGAAGACGGTTATCAGACTTCTTCATGCGAGTGTGACACTCTTCTTACCCTGATGGCGGGAGAATACAGCATCGAATCGTATTCTGTCTTTGATTCAGGAAAGAAGCTTCTTGAGACCAACGATAAGGTAAAGGCTTCTTTTGTCGTGAGTGACAATAAAGTGACAGATGCGGATGTGCCGGTTACTCTTCATGAGAGTGATGATTATATCAAGGACTATTATGCACTTTATGAGATCTGGAAGTCATTGAATGGTCCAGACTGGTATTATGTGGGAGAAAGCTACCATAGAGGTGCCAATTGGGATTTCAACAAGGATCCTGATCTGTGGGGTGATCAGCCGGGAGTTTCTCTTCATTCAAACGGAAGAGTAGCATTGATAAGTCTCAGTGATTTCGGCTTCCATGGACATATGTCGCCTGCCATAGGCCAGCTTACAGAACTTGTGGAGCTTTATCTGGGATCGCACAATGACTTGAATCTTATCGGATACGACCCTATCGCCGAGGCGGGTAAGGGAACTTCAAGAAGAATGGAAAGACATAAGGCTTTTCTGAAGCATCTGTATCCTGCGACACAGATGGCTGAGCCTGTTGCCAGAGCATTTGCCGAGCATGATATCGTAATACCGGAGACGGACCTCTATGAGACAATGTCTGAAAGCCAGCTGATCGACAAGGCTACAGGAGCTATGAGAATAGGTCTTAAAGATGGCATTGCAGGAAAGGTCAACAATGGATTGAAGAGCCTTCCTGAGCAGATCGGCAATCTTACTAAGCTTGAGCAGTTCTTTATTGCGAACAGTGAGATCGAGACTCTTCCAGAGAGTTTGTCGAATCTTATTTCATGTACGGATGTGGAAATCTACAACTGTCCGAATATGAAGAGCTTCCCTATGTCAGTGGCACAGATGCCGGAGCTGATCACGCTCAATATAGCCAATAACCTCCAGTGGAGCTCAGAGGAGGTACTTAAGGGATTGAAGGCGCTTGCAAACGGTCCTTCAGCAGAGAAACTTCAGCTGCTGTATCTTAATAACAATAATCTTGAGGTGATACCGAAGGAAATCAAGAAGATGAAGAAGCTCGGCCTTCTCGACTTTTCATCGAACAAGATCCATACTATCGAAGAGGCCTGGGGCAACGATATCAAGCCGGTTCAGGTATATCTTGACAACAACAGATTGTCTGCATTCCCTGTAGATGAGAAGGGAGTTTTCTGTTACATGGAGGATACTGAGACATTCTCGGTAAAGAACAATGACTTTACACAATTCCCAAATATCTTCGACGCAGGAGCGATGTTCGCAATCGTATCCATTGACTTCTCATACAACCACATCAGCTCTTTCCCAAGCGATTTCAAGGGTGTATATGTCCAGACATTGACGATCGCCAATAATCCGGAGTTTACAAAGTATCCTATCGAGATCGCGAAATCGAATTCGAAGATCATGAATATCAATTTCAGGGGTTGTAATATCGATGAGGTGCCGTCAGGCGCGTTCGAGTATGAGAACTCAATTTATCTTCAATCTTTGGATCTGTCATATAATGATCTGGATGATTTGCCATGGGACATGCATGCAGGCAATATGCCATATCTTTATGGTGTGGAACTTTCATACAACAAGTTCTCAAGCTTCCCATGGGAACCTCTTGATTCGCAGTATCTTACTGTCTTTGCGATAAGAGGACAGCGTAACGATAATGGAGAAAGATGTCTGTCGGAGTGGCCTACCGGACTTTATAACCATAGAGGCCTCAGAGGATTCTATATCGGTTCCAATAATCTTGGAAAGATCGAGGATACCATCTCGACACTTATCTACTATCTTGATATCAGTGATAATCCTGAGATTGTGTTTGATGCTTCTGACATCTGCTACGCTCATCAGGTCGGAGCTTATTATCTGATCTATGACAAGACTCAGGATATCAGGAACTGTGACTATATGTTGAATTAATAAGGACCAAGGAAAGGTATGAAAAGATACATTATATCAATTTTATCAATCTGCGCTCTTGCAGTTTCTTCCTGCGTTGATCCGGTCGAGGATATATTTGGTGTTGATACAGGTACGGAAAGTGGAACTATCGCAGTCGGTCCTGAGGGAGGCGAGAGAACCATCAAGGTGACTTCTTCCGGCGATTGGACTATAGTTACAGAAGAACCGTGGATCACCATATCTCCTGCTAACGGAAGAGGCTCTGTAGAGTGTAAGGTAATGATCGATTCGACTCTTTATGTCGAGCAGAGGACCGGAGAGGTGCGTGTCATCAGTCTCCTTGACTCTGATATTACAAAAGATTTTACCATTGATCAGAAAGGCTTTGATTATCAGATCATTCTTGATGATCAGGCTGTTGATGTCGAAGACTTTGCCGAATATGGCTCTCGCCATTTTGAGGTGAAGGTAAAGTCAAATGTCGATTATGAGGTGAAGCTTCCGGAGGGGGCTGAGTCATGGCTTTCATATAAGAAGACAGATCTGAATCTTGATAGAGGTGCAAGGCCTCGCGAGTCAGTCGTTCGTTTTGACTGGAGGGTGAATTCACGTGATGTGGAAAGGATTGCTGATGTCGTATTCCAGCCTGTCAAGGAGGTCTCAATGGGCAAGCATGATGGCTTGAAAGTCGTTCAGAAGGCTGCTCTTCCGATTCCGGAGAATACCCCTGCCGGAGACTCTCTTGCTCTTTTGGCTGTGAGCCGTGCTCTTGGTTGCTTCATGGAATTTGATACAGCCGAAAGAATGGAACACTGGAATAATGTAAGAGTCTGGAAGGATGGCCCTAATAAAGGTAGAGTCAGATATGTGCAGTTCTTCATTTTCTCTACTCAGGAGCCTATCCCTTATGAAATACAGTACCTTACTGCAGCAGAAGAGATTGTCATATTTTCAAATGCAAACCAGTTCCTTCGCAATCTGGATACAGGAGAATATATCACCAAGCTTACTGATCTGAAGAGACTTACGATAGGAGCCTACGGCCTTGTGAGCCTCCATCCTGATTTCAAGAATCTCAAGAATCTGGAATATCTTGATTTGAGCTCGAACTGCTTCCAGACCATTCCAGAGCTTCTTACACCGGAGAATTTCCCTAATCTTCATGCTCTGATTCTGAATGCAAATCAGCGTAATACCATTTACGACCTGAGCAATGATACCAGAGAGAATATCGGAGGATTCATAGATGAGCCTAAGTTCCCGGTAAGGATACTCAAATGGAATAATCTTGATACGTTGAGGCTGTCAGTGAATTATCTGCACGGAGAACTTCCTGACATGAAGCACGAGCCTGGTGTCCCTAAGTGGACTGCCGAAGAGGTACATGCATGTGATACACTTCCGGAGATACTGATCGGCTTGCCGAAGGTGCTTCCTGACACAGATTTCTTTGCGATCAATTACAACAGACTTACCGGAGAACTCCCTGAATGGCTCCTTTTCCATCCGAAACTTGATCTGTGGATCCCTTATTCTCTGGTGTTCTCACAGGAAGGCAAGACAAGGGACGGAGTTAATGCCGGATTCTCCAACGAGCCGGTAAGTCTGGATTATTATTACGAACACTACACGAACAAGAAGTCTAATCCGAATAACAGAGCAGAATAAAGATGACAATAAGAAAAACAATATTTATATGGATATCGGTCCTTGTCGGACTGACAGCATGTTCGGTAGAGCAGCCTCAGAGCGGAAACGCCCCTGAGGAGCCTAAGGCACCGCAGGAGGTGACCGATGCTTTGGAGGGACAGCTTCTTGTCCGCTTTGACGAACGCGTGAGTGATATTCTGGATAAGGCGGGTGTGACCAAGAGCGGCCCATCGTCTCCTATGACTCGTTCAGGTGTCCTCACTGTGGATGAGATTCTGGACCTTGTCGATGGCTATCAGATCGAGAGAGTATTTCCTGTCGATGTGCGTACTGAGGATAAGGCGCGTAAAGATGGACTTCATCTTTGGTATGTGGTTCGTTTCAGTGACAAGCATTCTGTCGAGAATGTCGCAGCGGATCTTTCGATGCTTGGTGAAGTCAGCCGCGTCGAATATAACCGTTTACTCAAAAGATCTACAGAAAGGAAGGCTGTTCCATTGACAGCTGAGAAACTTCGTGAACTTGCTCCTAGAGCAGGCGCTTTCAATGATCCTCTTCTTTCCGAGCAGTGGCATATGGTGAACAATGGCGATCTTCGTCCGACCAAATTCGTCAAAGGAGCTGACGTGAATGTCGAGCAGGCGTGGAAGCTGACGACAGGCGACCCTTCAATCATCGTAGCTGTGCTTGATGAAGGTGTGGATGTATTCCATCCTGATCTTAAGGCCAGCATGTGGGTCAATGAAGGTGAAATCTGGAAATCGCATGAGGATAACGACGGCAATGGATATATCGGTGATGTGCATGGATATAACTTCGTCGGCAAACATGGTGTGATAACAGTGAACAGCAATTTTGATACAGGACATGGATCTCATGTCGCAGGTGTCATTGCAGCTGTCAACAATAACGGTGTGGGCATAAGCTCGATTGCAGGAGGAAACGCTTCAGAGCCAGGAGTAAAGATCATGTCATGCCAGATTTTCTCCGGAGCATATGCCGGTACAGTACTTGAAGAGGTCAGAGCCATCAAATACGCGGCTGATAACGGAGCCGTGATCCTCCAGTGCAGCTGGGGATATATTTCGGGAGCTGCAAATCCTTACGAATGGACACCTCAGTATTCGACTGACGAGGAGTGGGAGACATATAACGTGCTCGAGAGGAAGGCTCTTGACTATTTTGTCCATAATGCAGGTTCGCCTGATGGTGTCATAGATGGAGGTCTTGTGATTTTTGCCGGCGGTAACGAAGCTGCGCCAGCTGCCAGCTATCCGGGAGCATACCCTGATTTTGTAGCTGTAGCAGCGACAGCAGGTGACTTTACACCGGCAGTTTACAGCAACTATGGCCCTGGTACAACCATTTCAGCTCCGGGCGGAGATCAGGATTATTACTGGGATTATGTCGATGAATCACATAAGATCGGTGAAATCGGCTGTATCCTGTCAACGCTTCCATCTCATATCAGTGAGACCGGTTACGGATATATGGAAGGAACTTCGATGGCTTGCCCTCATGTTTCAGGTGTAGCCGCCCTAGGTCTTTCATATGCAGCAAAGCTCAAGAGACATTTCAAGGCGGAAGAGTTCAAGCAGCTTCTTTATGCGACTGCTACTCCTATAGACCAGTATCTGGATACTTTGAAGCAGTATAAGAAGTACGTGATAGATCTTTATGAATCCGCACCTATGATGCAGATCGATATGAGGAATTGTCGAGGCGGAATGGGAGCAGGACAGATCAATGCTTATGCTTTGCTTAAAGCTGTAGAAGGTGCGGGCATGGAAATGACATTCCCGAATATCACCGTTGTGGCTGGTGAGCAGGCTACTGCTCTTCCGTCGATGTATATGGAGGGAAACAGCTTTACTGTCTCTGTTGCTGATACAAGCATTGCTACTGCTGAAATCGTTGGCGGAAAGATGGTAGTCCATGGTCTTAAGGTCGGACAGACAGAGGCGACTGTGACCGGAAGCAGGACAGACAGATTCGTCATTACTGTCAAGAAAACATCAGGAACTGACGGCTGGCTTTAACGATGAGATTATTCAGATTCATAGTGATGTCATGCCTTTTGTGGGCTTTTGGAGCTGATGCATATGCTCAGCTGAAGATCGTTTCAAGGGAAAAGCTTGAGGCGGTTTCAGCTCCGCGTCTGTCTAAAGATTCAGCTGCACTGGTTTTCGATACAAGGCATATCATTGCTGAATCCATGAATGAAGACGATCAGCCTGTAGATTTCATCTACAGCTTCATCAACCGGGGGAACGATACTATCCGTTTCAAGAGGCTTGTTTCCACTTGTTCTTGTGCATCTGCATCAATGGAACGTATGTCTGTTCCTGCCGGAGAGAGAGCTGAGATAAGGCTCCGTTATAATCCTAAGGGACATCCGGGACGTTTTGAACGTAAGGTCTTTGTCTATACTGTCGGGGAAGATCTGCCGGCGGCTGTATTGAGACTTTCAGTTGATGTATCTGTCGGGGCGGATATTTCAGGAGACTGGCCTGTGCAGATGGGACAGATACGACTTCGCCGTTCTCATGTAAGGTTTGAAGAAGGAATCAAGGCAGTTGAGAAGTTACGCTTCATAAATCTTGGCGAGAAACCCCTCGCACTTCAGTGTGAAGATGCCTTTCTGCCTGATTGCCTTTCTTTCAGGACAGAACCTTCTGTTGTGGATAAAGGATCTGAGGGACAGATCGTCATATCATATGATCCGTCGAAAGAGTCTCTCCGGGAGACCCATAAGGTCATTCTCAAAGGCCTTGGATTACCTCCGGGGAAATCATCTATAAATGTAATAATTGAAAAGTAAACATATGAAAGGAATAAAGTTTTTCGGAGTATTGATGTTGGCCGTGTGTCTGGCTTCATCTTGCGATAAGAATGGTCTTGATGATACTCAGGAAGTATATCTTGAGGTCAATGCCAACAATATTTCCGGTAAATGGGAGCTTGTGGAGGCCAATGGCTCTGCTCTGGTTGAGGGTATGTTTGTCTATCTTGAGATTGTCAGGAATGACAGGACGTTCACCCTGTATCAGAACCATAATGGTTTCATGGATGATGCAAGAATCATGACCGGCTCATACAATCTGGATACGGATCCTGAGCTGGGAGCAATTATCCGAGGCGTTTATGACCATGATTCCGGCGATTGGGACCATCGCTATATAATCAAGGACCTCACGGCTACAAAAATGACCTGGATTGCCAAGGATGATCCAAGCTATATCCAGAAATTCGAGCGCATCGAGTCGATTCCCGTAAAATAGGAAGATTCTTATATTCTGTTTATACAGTAAAACTTAATCTTTATGAAAAAATCAGTATCAGTTGCAATCCTGGCACTTCTTGTCGCAATGGTATCATGTCAGAAACAAGAGGCATACATAAGCGACACCGGCTATCTCTATGCCCAGATCGAAGATCAGCCTTCGACCAGAACCGTAATGGACGATAATAACAATATATTATGGTCTGAGGGAGATAAGATTATTGCTTTCATGAAGACGTCTCTTGGCCTTGAATATGAAGTGGCATCTTCAAGTGTCGACAAGCCATCTGCAAGATTTGAGAAAGTTGACAATACCGACGATGGCCTTAATGCAGGTACGGAACTGAATCATAATGTAGCTTATTATCCGTATTCGGAGACAGTAGATTGCATGAAGTCAGGAGATAATTATGTTCTTGATGTCATTCTACCTGCAGAGCAGGCATATGCACAGAACAGCTTCGGTAACGGCTCAATGCATATGGTCGCTGTCAGTGAAGACAATAATATTACTTTCCGCAATGTGTGTGGCGGAATCAGACTTCAGCTGAAAGGTGTCATGACAGTAGCTTCCATCAGACTAGAAGGTAAAAATTCAGAATTGCTCTCAGGTGCTGCTACCATTACGGCTTATACTGACGGCAGCAAGCCTTCGATCACAATGGCTTCAGATGCTTCGACATCCGTTACACTCAACTGCGGATCAGGAGTCCAGCTCAATGAGTCAACAGCTACGGAGTTCATAATAGCTCTGCCTCCTGTACTTTTCAGCAAAGGATTTACAGTGACTATAACAGACCTTGCCGGCAATACCTATATGATGGAGACTGATAAGGAGAATGAGGTGTTACGCTCCTCTTTGCTTACAATGCCGGGTGTTGTACTTGGTGATAATAGTGTAAAAGATGAATACGGAAATGTATTCGTTCCTACAGAAGAATACTTTGTCGATCCTTCTGCTGCCAAGGCTGCAGGTGCTGCAATGTATATGGTAAGTTCAGGAACTTATTACGATCAGTATAAGGAAGTCGGCTGTCCAATCATCATGCTTGAATATACTTCTGCCGATACCGAGCTTGAAATCAAGGTGCCGGCCGCCGTTTCATGGTTCCAGGTAATGAAGTATTCATTCTCGGATTATGTGACTGTAAATGGTCTGCTTGTTTCAGAGACAAGCGGTATCATAGGAAAATCAGTTGAGACAGTAAAGGTGAAGATGAAGCCGGAAGTAGCAATCA
This sequence comes from Candidatus Cryptobacteroides sp., assembly GCA_045613365.1. Classification (GTDB taxonomy): domain Bacteria; phylum Bacteroidota; class Bacteroidia; order Bacteroidales; family UBA932; genus Cryptobacteroides. Next base: position 107,325 of record JAZLAS010000012.1, on the reverse strand, counting down.
ACAAGGATTCGATCGAGAAGAATTATGGTGTCAAGCTTCTTCTGCACAAGAATATTAGTACCCAGGATCCGACAATCGTGATCTTCTGCAGACTGAATGTATTTGAATAATTTGATTGACAAGAATTTACTAGAATAATGTCCTGTCCGATCAACGGAATAACACCTTTTGAATACAATTAGCGATCTGACTTATCAGAAATGGATAACAAAACAGCTCGGTCGAGAATCATAAGAAAATCGACCGAGCTGTTTTATATGGCATATAGTCACGAAATTATATCTTCACAATATGATAATGCGGGCCGAATCGCTCGAAAGCTGCTCTGTCTAGCGATTCGCGATGGTCCGGATGAGCTATGCTGATGAGGAGCTTAGCTCTTTCCTGCATAGAACGGCCATAAAGATCTACAGCTCCATATTCTGTCACAACATAGTGTACATGTGGCCTTGTGGTCACGACTCCGCCACCTTCAATGATGACAGGGGCGATCTTGCTGCCGCCTTTATTCGTGCATGACGGCATGGCGATGATGGCCTTGCCCTGAGGAGCTAGTGATGCTCCATATATGAAATCCACCTGTCCGCCTACTCCCGAGTGGAATCTTGTTCCGATGGAATCCGCACATACCTGACCGGTGAGGTCAACCTGTACGGCAGAGTTGATGGCTGTCATCTTAGGGTTCTTTGCAATCACGAATGGATCGTTGGTGTATCCTACATCCATCATCGCGACCATAGGGTTGTCATCGATGAAGTCATATACCTTCTGCGATCCCATGAGGAATGTCGATACAAGCTTTCCCTTGTCCGTAACCTTGTTCGAGCCATTGATCACTCCCTTCTCGACGAGCTCGAGTACGCCATCTGCGAACATTTCAGTATGCACTCCCAGGTTCTTGTGGCCTCCGAGCTGCGCCAGCACTGCATTAGGAATGGCTCCGATGCCCATCTGAAGACATGCACCGTCTTCAATCAGTTCGGCACAATGCTTTCCGATAGCGATTTCGACCTCGTTAGGATCGCTGAAATGCGCTGGCTCGAGAGGCTCGTTTCCTTCTACGAATATATCTATCATATCCATCGGAATCATGGCATCTCCCCATGCACGAGGGACATTCGGATTCACAACTGCAATCACGGTCTTGGCGCATTCTATGGCGGCAAGGGTGGCATCTACAGATGTGCCGAGAGATACATATCCGTGTTTGTCCGGCGGACATACCTGAATCATGGCTACATCACATCTGAGAGCCCCGCATCTATACAGTTTCTGAGTCTCGCTCAAGAATACCGGGATATAGTCCGAGTAGCCTGCCTGTACGCTTTTACGTACATTACCTCCTACGAAGAATGCCTGATGGAAGAAAATACCGCTGAATTTCGGGTCAGTGTATGGAGCAGGTCCTTCTGTATGGAGGTGGTGGATGCGTACGTCCTGAAGTTCACCTGCCTCTCCTCTGCGGCAGAGGGCTTCGATGAGTATGCGCGGTGCACTTGCTACGCTGCTTAGATGGATGTGGTCGCCGGATTTTACGACCTTGACGGCTTCGTCAGCCGAAACGAAAGTGATATCTTTACGCATGGTTATGTGATTAGCTTGCCAAAGATAGTTATTTTTTATAGAATTGCTAACTTTGCATGTCATTCCTTAAAGCAAGAATCAAAGGAAAAAATATATTAAAGCATTATGCATACAAGAGAAGAGAAACTTCAGGCTTTCGGACGTATTCTTGACGTCCTTGACGAATTGAGAGAGAAATGTCCTTGGGACAGGAAACAGACAAATGAGTCGCTTCGTCCTCAGACGTTGGAAGAAGTGTATGAACTTAGCGATGCGATTCTCAAAGGGGAGGAGCATGAACTGTCCAAGGAATTGGGAGATGTGCTCCTGCATGTGATCTTCTACGCCAAGATAGGGGAGGAAAAGCAACATTTCGATATAGTTGATGTGATCAATTTCCTGTGCGATAAGCTCATATATCGTCACCCGCATGTCTTCTCATCTGCGGAAGTCGGAGATGCAGAGGATGTGATCAAGCAGTGGGAAATGCTCAAGACCAAGGAAAAGGACGGAAACAAACGTGTACTTTCTGGAGTGCCGGATGGCCTTCCTCCGCTTCTCAAGGCATACCGTATGCAGGACAAGGCTCGTGGAGTCGGCTTCGATTGGGAAAAGAAAGAAGATGTATGGGAGAAGGTGAAGGAGGAAATGGGCGAGTATCAGGCGGAACTTGATGCGATGGCGTTGGCTCAGACTGATGAGGAAAGAGCTGCAGCGTATGACAGAGCGGAAGACGAACTTGGAGATTTCCTCTTTGCTACAGTAAATGCAGCAAGGCTTTACGGCTTGAATCCGGATACAGCTCTTGAGCGTACCTGTGCCAAGTTCAGACGCCGTTTTACATATCTGGAGGAACATACCATCCGTCAAGGACGCAATCTGACAGATATGACTCTGGCGGAGATGGATGCAATCTGGGACGAAGGCAAGGCTAAAGGACTTTGATATGTACGATTGGCAGGAAAGGACAGGAATGCTGGTGGGTGAGGAGATGCTGGAGCATTTCCGGAATTCCACTGTTGCGGTGATCGGAGTCGGTGGCGTCGGAGGATATGCCGCAGAGATGATTGTGCGTGCCGGCGTGGGCCATCTTATCATCCTGGATAGCGATGATGTCTCCCTTACAAACAAGAACCGTCAGCTTCTGGCTCTGGATTCGACTCTTGGCAGGCCCAAATGTGATGTGTTGGCTGAACGTCTGATGGATATAAATCCCCAGCTGGACCTTATTGTAATAAAGGAATATCTGGAAGCGGAGAAGGCAGGTGAGGTCCTTGGAGGATATAAGATTGATTTTCTGGTAGATGCGATAGATACACTATCTCCCAAGCTCCATCTTATCAAGTATTGCATGGATAATGGTATTCCTCTGGTTTCATCGATGGGCGCGGGTGCAAAGTTTGATGCGACAAAGGTACGTATTGCTGATGTTTCGAAATCCTTCAATTGTCCGCTCGCTTATATTGTGCGTAAACGCCTGAGACATATGGGTATAAACAAGGGATTCAAGGTGGTTTTCTCAGAAGAACTTCCTGACAAGGATTCGATAGTCCCATGCGAGGATAGAAACAAGAAATCTCAGGTAGGTACTATCTCATATATACCTGCGGTCTTCGGCTGTGTCTGTGCTCAGGCTGCTGTTCAGCATCTGATGGCTGAATATGCCGTATAATCCAATGTTTTTGCTATATTTGCAAGTTGTTGTGCCTATCGGCTTAAAACATTGAAGATGACAGGTTATACAATCAGGGAAGTGGAAAGCCGCAGGGATCTGAAGAGATTCATCAGATTCCCGCTTGAACTTTATAAGGGCTGTGACCAGTATGTGCCGCCTTTGTTCAAGGGTCAGGAACATGAACTCATGCATGCCGCTCCATTGAAGTATTGCACCAGAAAGATGTGGATCGTGGAGGAGGCCGGAGGAAAGATAGTGGGAAGAATATGTGCCATGATCAATCCTAGGTACAACGAAAAGTATGGAAAGAAGCGTGTTCGTTTCGGCTGGTTCGACCTCATAAACGATATGAAAGTCGCTGAGATGCTTTTCGATGCGGCCGAGTCATGGGCGAAGGCGGAAGGAATGGATGAGATCCACGGACCTCTGTATTACAATACATTGGGCCGTCAGGGAATGCTTGTCGAGGGATTTGACAAGCTGGCGCCGTTCTCATGCATATATAACTATCCTTATTATGTGGATATAGTCAGCAGGCTCGGATTCGAGAAGGAATGCGACTGGATACAGTACATGATGCCTGCGGATCAGGGTGTGGATGAGAGGATGACCGCAATTGCGGAGAGAATGATGGCCCGTTACAAGATACATGTGGCTGATTTTGATGAATTGAAGAAGAAACCAGAGAATTTCAGGAAATTCTTCAAGGCATATAATGAAAGTTTTGACGGTATAGTGCATAATTTCATACCGTTTACAGATGAGGAGATAGAGGAGGAGGTAAAGCAGATCATCGGACAGCTTGACAGCAGGCTATGCTGTGTCCTGATGGATGAAGATGAGGAAGTTGCGGCATTCGGAATATCTACTGCATGTGTTTCCAGAGCGATGCAGAAGGCGAAGGGCAGACTCTTTCCATTCGGCTGGTATCATGTCATGAAGGCTTTGAAGAATTTCGAGCACATTGACCTGATGATCCAGGGAGCTGCACCAAAGTGGCAGAATACCGGCATTTCATCTGTATTCCACAGTATGATGGCAAAACAGTATAAAGACTGTGGGGCAAAGTGGGCTCTGGCCAACCCTCAGATAGAGACTAATACGGCGGTGAACGTCTGGGCACGATATGAGCATGAGCTCTGGATGCGTCGCCGTTGCTGGATAAAGAAGATAAAATAAATAAGTATATGGCAGACAATTCATTATTGGAGAAGGTATTGGGCCTTCAGGAGAAATATGAGGCGCTTCAGGCACAGCTGGCTGATCCTGACGTGATTTCAGACATGAAGAAATTCGTGCAGCTCAACAAGGAGTACAAGGAACTGACTCCTATCATTGAGGCAGGAAACGAGTTCAAGAGGATTCTTGAGAATTATGAGATGGCGAAGGAAATCCTTGCGGTTGAGAAGGACGAGGATCTTCGCGAGATGGCTAAAGAGGAGATTGCTGAGATTGAGCCTACTCTTCCTGAGTGGGAGGAGAAGATCAAGCTTCTGCTTATTCCTGCTGACCCTCAGGACAGCAAGAACGCGATTCTTGAGATCCGTGGCGGTTCAGGTGGAGACGAGGCTGCGATCTTTGCCGGTGACCTTTTCCGTATGTACTCTAAGTTCATAGAGACTCGTGGCTGGAGAATGGAAATTACCAGTCAGGCAGAAGGTGCTGCCGGCGGATTCAAGGAAATCATATGCAAGGTTTCAGGTGACGGCGTTTACGGCGTGCTCAAGTATGAGTCAGGTGTTCATCGTGTACAGCGTGTGCCTCAGACCGAGACACAGGGCCGTGTGCATACATCAGCAGCTTCTGTAGCAGTGCTTCCTGAGGCAGATGAATTCGATATCGAACTCAATATGAACGATATCCGTAAGGATACCTTCTGTTCGTCTGGTCCTGGCGGGCAGTCAGTGAATACCACATATTCTGCGATCCGTCTTACTCATATACCTTCGGGTCTGGTGGTTCAGTGTCAGGACGAGAAGTCTCAGCTCAAGAAGTTTGACAAGGCTCTTGCCGAACTTCGTACACGACTCTATAATCTTGAGTATGAGAAGTATCTCTCGGAGATCTCTTCAAAGAGAAAGACCATGGTTGCCGGTGGTGACCGCTCTGCAAAGATCCGTACATACAACTATCCGCAGTCTCGTGTGACCGACCATCGTATCAACTATACTATGTACAATCTTCCTGTCTTCATGGACGGAGCGATCCAGGATGTGATAGACCAGCTCCAGATCGCCGAGAATGCTGAGCGCCTCAAGGCCGCTGAATAAAGACCCTTATCATGATATAGGAGGTGGTAAGCAGCCATCTCCTTTTATTTTACATAGTATGCAGGAAGATTACAAGATAACTTTGCTTGAAAGGTTTTTCGATCGTCATATGATGGCTGTCAGCGATCGTATCGGTCTGGAAAACGCCAGGTCATATGCTCGAAATGTGCAAGGCCGTATTGAGTCTGCAGCCAGCATTGCAGGCGTTTCGTTGCTGATTGTCGTTATCTTGATTATCGGAATGACCGGTCTGGAGGAAGAAACTCTGATAAATCTTCTTCTGGCTAGTATCCTTGTCATAATATTTTCCATTATTCATCTGGTCAGTATCCGTAAAGTCGGCCAGGAAACATTGTTTGACGAAGAACTTGCCCGTAAATGGAAACTGATATCGTTCGGTGTAGCCATGGACGGAATGTTATGTGGAGCAATATGTCTCTGTATGATGTTCTCAACTTTTGACATTGGTCTCGAATCTGAAAAGGAAGAAGGATATCAGGTGGAATATGATAAATTGGGAATTGCCATTAATGTACCTGCCGGCTGGAGCGAGCCTCATTGGGAATATAAGTCCGACGAAACAGCGAAAAGACCTAGGTATCATTTCAGAACAGGGGATCCTGACCATACGATGTGGTTTTATGTTGCCGGTCACTCGACACGTCCTGCTTATGATATAATGGATTTTATCTACGGCTGGCAGAATTCTGTTCATTTATATCTGGATAAGGAAGTGATTGAAAATGTCAATGTCGTTGAGATTGATAACATGAAGGTGCTGAGAGTGATCGGTAAGCGGACGGAATATCCGGATTTTACGTATGTCTGTTACAGAGCTCTCCATTGCTGTTCACTTATAGACTTTACATATTGCTTCAGAAGTACTCTTCCATATCAGGAGGAATTGGCCCGTTCTGCCCAGATCTTTGAAATGATTGATTTTACAGATGTGGAAGTGCCTTTATATAAGTCTGCGGAAGACAACAGGCCTGCTGACTGGTCGCTTGATGACGGATGTCTGGATATCGCTTCTGTCGGTATGAGATTCATGCTCCCTGAAAGGCAGGAAGTGCGATGGGAAGAAAACAGCAGAAGAAAGTATGTCTTTGCCACTTCGCTTGGTGCGTATGACCTTCATTTTGACCTGACCGTGACATATACTTCAGAAACTGCAGATATAATGGAGTTCTACGAAGATTTTGAATCTGAGATGAATTCACGGGTGACGGGGGAATTCAATGTCGGGCCATGTGTAAAGAAACTTAAGAATATCAGTGCCATGCATGCGGCAGGAACAAGCTCTGGCAATCAGCAGAATATTGAAGTTCGATATGAACTGATTTATAAGGGAGCGCGTCTCTGTGTAGAAGCACAGGTCCCTTCTTCCATGAATCTTGATAATGAGATCCGGAATATCGAAAATGTCATGAACTCCATTGAGTATTACTAGACCCTTCGTATGCTTCAAGGTCATTTTCCCCGACCTTAGAGTACGCTGATGTGCCTCATATGGTACTACAGTGATGGTGAGTGTGCTCGAAGGTACAGCAAAACGACTTTGGAGCATTTTTCATCGGCTTAATATATATGCTATGAGATCTTTTTGCAGACCAAGTATCCTGCTGAGTTGAGGAATTGTTGTTTTGTTATTGAAGTATATGTTCTTGATGATTGAGCATTTCTCCGATTGTGACAGTTCGGATATCTTCTTTCCTCCAAACCTTTTTCCGACTAAAACATCTATGACCTCTGACAGTTCCTTGTCATTTACTCTGACGAGTGGCTTGAAAGTCATTTCGTATTCCATCTTCGCGTCGTTGCAAGTACCTAGACTTGTCAGGAAGAAGCGTCCCGAATTCAAGAATGCCTTTTCTACGATATCATGTCTGACAAATGACCTTGCTTCAATCATTCCGTCAGTGCTGACAGTGTGTGGACATCCGGAAAGATCCTGTCTGGTCCTCAATAATACCCTCCTCTCACACTCTCCTAATTCATGTATCCACCTGGATGTCAATGGAATATCGGTATTGAAGTAGCAGGAGTAGCTGCTCCATGGATAGTCCTCAATTCTTCTGCAGACTCTGGCACACAATGCATTCCTTAATATATATGCAACACAGTTTCTGAAATATGATATTGAATCGATCAGAGATATGCTATCTTCTATGCCCCTCAAGGTATTAGGCATCTTATACTTATGAAGCAGGTATGTCGAATACAGCCTTTTGTATAATCTTATGTATTTGATTGCCTGATTTCTGTCATTACTGACGACCAATATGTGTACATGGTTTGTCATTATCACATATGCTAGAATCTCAATGCCGGTCTTCCATCCTGCCAGAGCCAGGTAGTTATGAGCAACCTTGAAGTCCTCTTCATTCATGATTATTGTCGGGGTTTCATGCCCGTTTGTGCAGATATGATAACAATTCTTGTCAAACAGGTTTATCAATTCAATTTTCTTCATGTTCCGAAGGTAGAAATTGAGTAGAGATTAATTATCAGATTATAAAAAAGATTTCTCAGATTTTTCTTTTTTACCGTGTTTTAAAATTAATTTTATCCACTTATAAATTAATTTTATATCAAATGCGTTAAACTAAATGTTAAATATACTTGACATTTAGAAAACTGTGTTTAACTTTGTCGTAGGAATTCCATATAAGTAGAACATTAAAACGGATTTTTATGAAAAAGAATTACTTGCTTCCCCACAATTTCAAGCTGATCGGTCTGATCATGCTTGTTCCTTTCCTTGCTGCCTGCATATGGCTTCTGCTTGGCCCTTGTGAAGGTGACTGGTTTCTGGTGAATGTGCCGGCATTGCTTACCTTGGATCTGAACAGTACCAGCGAATGGTTCGGAATCACCAAAACAGATCCTGTAAATGAGATCTGCATGCTCGGACTTCTCATATCATTAGTATTCCTCGCTTTGTCAAAAGAAAAGGATGAAGATGAGATGACGGCCGTAGTCAGAATGCAGTCGTTCGTCTGGAGCTTCTGGTGTACTGCCATTGTAATGTTGGTTGCCATTTTCTTCGTATATGACTTAGCATTCATGTATTTTGCATTCGCATCGGTCTTTATATGCTTCATACTGTATATTTGCAAGTTCAACTATGAAATGATGATTATAAGGAGGACTGAAAATGAAAAATAGAACTTACATGCTCCCTCATTCATTCAGAAAGTATGGATATGGACTGGTCATCGCTTCAGTTCTGTCGCTTGTGCTTGGCCTGCTTATGGCAAATGTCTTCGAAATCATTCCTCAGACCCATACGAGATTCATTTCGATGGTGATGTATCTTCTCTTCTTCCTTGGCGTGTTCGTTCTAGTGATGACGGAGGAAAAAGATGAAGATGAAATGATAGATTCCATCAGACGCAGGTCCATAGCTGCTACAGCGTTCATCGCTTTCGGCTTTTTCATGGTAATAAACCTGGTGATGGCATTCCTGCATGGATTCAGAAGCCTTCAGTCGATGTCTTTTGTGACCTCGTTGGTTACTGTTCTTACCGGAACCGGACTAACAAGTGTCAATACATATATAATTTTATATCTGTTCATATTCCGTATCTCAATATGGAAGATGAGACGTCAATGTAGGGAGGATCAGGCATGAGGAATACGGTAAAGGTAGAAAGGGCCATCAGGAACATAACCCAGCAGGAACTTGCCGAGGCGGTCGGAGTATCGAGGCAGACGATCAATTTCATTGAAACCGGTCGTTATATGCCTTCGACTGTCGTTGCTCTGAAGATTGCCAGATATTTCGGAAGACACGCAGACGAAATATTCATATTGGAGAATGAAGATTAGGCTGCTGGTATGCCTCAAGGTCATTTTTTCCGACCTTGAGGCATCGGAGTGTGGCATATACGCTATCTGGTAGTGATAGACATGCTCCAAGGTGCCCCAAAACGACCTTGAAGCATATTTTTGAATAACGGAGGACACACTTGATTGGCTGGCGGAGGCGGACGAAATGGTAAAATGGTTATCTTTGTATGGAATAAGTGTACTTTAACCGATAGTAATCATGAAAAAGATCAAAAATCCATATCTTGGCCTTCAAGAACAGGGATATAACTGCTTCGCGTGCTGCCCGGACAATCCTTACGGATTGAAGATGGAGTTCTATGAAGATGGAGATGAACTTGTCTGCTTGTGGAATTCCAGAGATGATTATCAAGGCTGGCTCAAGACCCTTCACGGAGGTATTCAGGCTACTTTGATGGACGAGCTCGGCGGCTGGGTCGTGAATAGAAAACTTCAGACAGCGGGAATGACCACGAATCTTACCATGAAGTATCGCCATCCAGTACCGACAGGAGAAGGAATAACTATAGAGCTACGTGCCCATATAAAGGAGATGAAACGTAATTTCGCATTCATTGAGGCAACGTTGAGTCATGATGGAAAGGTGTGCTCTTCTTGTGAAATGACTTATTATTGTTTTCCGAAAGATAAGGCGGAAAGCGATTTCTTCTTTACCGGCTGCGAGCTAGAAGATGAATAAAAGACCAAGGCTGAACAGCCTTGGTCTTTTATTATTAATCGATCGGATCCATGAGAGGCTGTACTTCGGTGAAGTAGCTCAGCACTGTGTCCGTATAAGTCTTTGTTACGGGCAGAGGTGGGATAGCCTCATTTGAAAGATCAAGGAAGTATCCTTCGCTTTCTTTTCTCAGGGTATTCACCTTGTGGATATTGACGATATATTTCCTGTTGCATCTTACGAGCCCGCTGCCCTTGAAACTCTCCTCGACAGTCTTGAGGCGGCATCGGAGCATATACTGTTTGAGCTCTCCTTTGCTGTCGGTGTACCATACTTTGATATAGTTATCGTCAGACTCTATATAGTAAAGGTTTTCCGGACTTAAAGACAGTTTCAAGGCTCCGCTGTTGTCGAACAATGTTATCTTCTGCATCTGAGTCTCAGATTTTACCGGCTCATCAGTAACGACATTCTCATAGTTCATGAGCCTGATAGTATTGTTCTTGTCAATGATGGCGAAATACATTCCTGATATGAGATATGGAACTCCAAGGGCAATGGTTCCGTACAGCAGAGAACGTCCGAATATCTTCCATACCGATTCGGCTATCGGAGCGGTGAGGTCAACGGTGAGCCATGTGTAGAAACTGCATATGAGTATGATCTCTAATATACACCAGATAGTGTAAGTGAGATATGTCATTTCTAAAAGTTTCTTGCTTCTGTACATGAGCAGCCTGCTCAGTATCAGCGTGAATATGGAGGCTCCTGCGAACACGATCGTAAGGAGAAACATTACGGAATCGCCAAGTCCGAACCAGGCGGTGTCAGAGAATGGAATATATATATTCAGGAAAACGACAGCGAACAGAACAGAGAATGTCACTGTTCCTATAAGCTGGTATTTTCCTAACAGATATCCCGGTATTTTCTCGTTAATCAACATATTTTTTCAGGTTTAAGTCGGGGCAAATGTAGGAATTTTTGCCCCAAATACCAAAAACTCGCCACGAGGCAGCTGTCTGAGGAGACCAGTCGCCAACAAAATCCTGCCTTTACCACATAAATTTTCTGCACTTTGTCTTTCATCATAGTTTTGTCGCATCTAAAACCTGATTAAGAAATGAAAATTGTAGGAACGGGAAGTGTTCTTCCCAAGAAAGTGGTTACAAACGACATGCTCGCTGAATTCCTTGAAACTAGTGATGAATGGATCAGGACAAGGACAGGTGTGGTGAGCCGTCATGTCATCTCGGACGAGAAACTGGAGGATATGGCGATCGAGGCTGCCAAGAGGGCCCTTGATGATGCAGGAATGGCAGCGGATCAACTGGATTTCATCATCTGTTCCAATGTGGTGAATGAATATGTCACGCCGCAGTTGAGCTGTATTATACAGGGTGGTATAGGGGCGGCATGCCCATGCATAGACATCAATTGTGCGTGTGCCGGATTCATTTATGCTGTTGAGATTGCAGAGTCATTCTATAAAGCAGGAAAGGTGAAGAATGTGCTTGTGGTGAGCGCCGAGGAACCGACACGGATGACGGACTGGAGCGACCGAAGGACATGTGTCCTTTTCGGTGATGGAGCTGGTGCGGCTGTGCTAGCTCCCGGAGATAACATCAAATGTGTGAAACTCTCTGCTTCAAGTGCGACTGATAAATTGTGGCAGTACAGATTGCTCCACCCGACTCCTTACATTACCAAGGAGGAAGTTGATGTTCCTCTTCAGATGAAAGGACAGGATGTATTCAAGTTTGCGGTAAAGGCAGCCAGCAAGGATATTTCACGGGCACTTGAGGATACAGGATATGATGCGGACGACGTGGATCATTATCTTCTTCATCAGGCGAATATCCGTATAATCAACGCCATTCAGGAATATCTGGAACAGCCTAAGGATAAATTCCCGACCAACATTGAGGACCATGGCAATTCGTCAAGCTCATGTTGCCCTATCCTTCTTGATGAATGCAATCGTAAAGGACTTTTCAAGGAAGGAGACCTCATCGCTATGAGCGCATTTGGAGCAGGTTTTGTCTCTGGGGCGCTATTGTTCGAGTGGTAAGGCCGGACTTTGAACGCAAGTGATAAAAATAATGTATATTTGTAGGTTACATAAACAGAATATTATGATCAAAAGCAGAATATGTGAGATGCTCGGAATACAGTATCCGGTATTTCAGGGCGGTATGGCTTGGGTGGCTGATGCTTCTCTTGCCGCAGCCGTTTCAAATGCAGGAGGACTCGGATTGATATCTTCAATCAATGCAGGAACGGAGGCAGTCAGAAATGAAATCAGGAAGTGCCGTGAGCTTACAGACAAGCCGTTCGGCGTGAATATCATGCTTCAGGCACCGAATGCAGGTGAAATCGCCCATATGGTAGTCGAGGAAGGAATCAAGATACTTACTACTGGAGCAGGTTCGCCGGCACAGTATATGCCGATGTGGAAAGAGGCTGGTATCAAGGTCATTCCTGTCGTGGCGTCTGTCGCGTTGGCCCTTAAGATGCAGCAGGCCGGAGCTGATGCTGTTGTGGCTGAGGGAGCTGAATCCGGCGGACATGTCGGCGAACTTCATACCATGCCGCTTATACCTCAGATAGTCGATGCTGTCGAGATACCCGTGATCGCTGCCGGAGGTATATGCGATGGCCGTGGAGCGGCAGCTGCATTCATGCTGGGAGCCGATGCTGTGCAGGTGGGAACGCGTTTCCTGTCAGCTGAAGAGTGCAATGTACATGCAGAGTATAAGGAAAAGATCCTCAAGGCGACGGACATATCGACCATAGTCACAGGAAAGACTCTCGGCCATCCGGTACGATCGCTTAAGACACCTTTCTCTAAGACATTCGCAAGAATGGAGTCTGACCCATCTGTAAAGCAGGAGGATATTCTTGCTTTCGGTACCGGTGCTCTTCGCAAGGCTGTCCAGGAGGGTGACAGAAACGGTACCTATATGGCTGGAGAATGCGCCGGAATGGTAAAGAAGATAGAGCCGGCCAGGGCAATAGTCGAGGATATTATGCTTGGAGCGGAGAAAGTTGTTGCTGAGACCGCAAAGCGCTTTGTATAAATACTTTAACTTAGGAATCGTATATATAACATGAACAAAAGAGTAGTAGTGACAGGAATGGGAGTCGTCAGCCCTGTCGGAAATGATATCCAGACCTATTGGAAGAATCTTCTTGACGGTGTCTGCGGCATTGATTTCATTACTTCTATCCCTACTGAGGACCTTCCGGTAAAGATCGCAGGTGAAGTTAAGGACTTCAATCCTGCTGATTACGGTATCGAGCCGGCCTTTGCAAGGAAGCAGGACAGGTTCACGGTTTTCGCGACTGCTGCTGCATGGCAGGCTGTGAACGAGTCCGGACTTAAGGCCGGTGAAGATGGTAACATTGATCCTTTCAGATTCGGAGTCTATGTGGGGTCAGGTATCGGCGGATTTTCAACACAGGTCCGTGAAACAGAGAAACTGATAAAGGAAGGTGCAAAGTGGGTGTCTCCGCTTTTCATACCTACAATGATTTCTAACATCGCTGCAGGAAACATAGCGATCAGGAATAATGCATGTGGTCCTTGTCTTCCTGTAGTTACGGCATGTGCTACATCAACCCATGCGATCGGAGAGGCTTACCGTGCCATCAAGCATGGATATGCGGATGCTGTGATCGCCGGTGGCTCTGAAGCCGCAATCATACCTGTAGGTATCGCTGGTTTTGCAAATGCAAAGGCACTCTCACGTGCGGAAGATCCAAAATATGCATCTTTGCCATTCAATAAGAACCGAGGAGGATTCGTTATGGCAGAAGGTGCGGCCATGCTTGTACTTGAAGAGTATGGACATGCGGTAGCCCGTGGGGCAGATATTCTTGCGGAGGTGTGCGGGTATGGCAATACATGCGATGCGCATCATGTGACTGCTCCTAGACCTGACGGCATGACTCAGGCTGCTGCCATCAGACAGGCATTGGAAGAGGCTGCTTATACATCTGATGATGTCCTTTACATCAATGCACATGGCACAGGTACAGCTTTGAATGATGTTGCTGAGACCACTGCCTTCAAACTGGCACTTGGTGATGATGCATACAAGGCCCATATAAGTTCTACAAAAGGTTCAACCGGACATATGCTTGGGGCTGCGGGTGCTGCAGAGGCTGTCGCTTCTGTACTGGCTCTAAAAAACGGAATAGTGCCGCCGACGGCAAATCTGGACGAGATCGAACCTGAATGTGACCTGAATTATACTCCTTGCAATCCTGTAGAAGCCCCGCTGACCATTGCGATTTCCGATTCCCTTGGTTTCGGCGGTCATAACGGTTGCGTCGCATTCAGGAAATATCAGGGATAATAATACCAAAACTTGAACATATGACTAGAGACGAATTAAAGAAGTATCTTCCTCATCGTGAACCTATGTTGCTTATCGATGAGATTGATGTAGATGAAGACGGTGTCTGCCATGCGAAATATCGTATAAAGGAAGACGAATTCTTCTGCGAGGGACATTTCCCCGGGAATCCTATAGTTCCTGGAGTAATACAGTGTGAAATCATGGCACAGAGCTGTGCGCTTCTGGTTAAGGATGAAATCCAGGGCAGGATGACTCTATATACCGGAATAGATAATGTGCGTTTCAAGCATATTGTAAAACCGGGGGATCTATGCGAGGTCACTGCCCGACTTAAAAGCAAAAGAGGGACGATGTTTTTCTGTGAAGCTGTACTGACTGTCGGCGGTCTGCTTTGCTGTAAAGGTGATCTGTCCTTTGCATTGGCATAGACAAAGGATAAGCGTAAGTTTTTGATATGACCGGCCTGTCGTGCCGGTCTTTTTTATTTCTTTTTACTCTTCCTGGCGCTTTTTACTGCCTGTAATGTCATCTCATCGACCATTGACTTTCTGGCAGCCATGAAGTCAAGGACCAATGCGGCGAGAGGGAACAAGGCTGTAATGGAGAATGACATGTCGCTGCGATTGATGAACATGTCAATGGCAAGCCAGATCTGGAATCCTAATGCAAGAAGTCCGGCGATGGCGCAGACACGGGCCTGAAGGAAAAATGCCTTGAAGCTTGCTGTTGCTGCAATGTGGGCTATGAATGTCATGATCATCAAGGAAAGGTATGACAGCTTTTCGCTGTATCTGATGGTGATTTCTGTTCCATCAGGGCCTGCAATGGTAGCGAATGAACAGAAAAACATTGAAAACATCAGGGCCGTAGCTATTCCGAGGTATAGGGTTTGAATTCTTTGCCACATGGTACAACTGTTTTAAGAGCAATACAAAAATAGGAATTTTCATAGGAAAAAACTATATTTGGAAAACTTTATATTAACGGATAATATCGGAGAATATGAGAATAGCGGAAAGTGAACTTATAATCAACGGTGACGGATCGGTATTTCATCTTCACCTCCGTCCAGAAGAGCTTGCTGACAATGTGATTCTTGTCGGAGACCCCGGACGTGTGGACATGATTGCAGAATATTTCGAAGAGAAGGAATTCAGACATTCCTCACGCGAATTCGTTGCTGTAACAGGTAAATACAAGGGTGTCAGAATGACTGCTCTATCTACTGGAATCGGTACTGATAATATCGATATCGTCATGAATGAGCTGGATGCACTTGCAAATATTGATTTCCAGACAAGAGAAATCAAGCCGGTGCATCGCTGTCTTAACATTATCAGGATCGGCACATCGGGCGCGATTCAGCCTGAGATACCTCTCGGATCGTTTGTGTTCTCGCATATATCAGTAGGCTGCGACGGTCTTCTTAACTGGTATTCAGACAGAGATAAGATAGCAATGCTCGATATTGAGGAAGCTTTCAAAACCCATACAGGCTGGAATAGACACCTTCCGGATCCATATTTCGTAAGAGCCGGAGAGAAGATGTCCGAACTTTTCCGAGATTGCACGGTGCCGGGAATGACAATAGCAGCTTCCGGTTTCTATGGACCTCAGGGAAGGGTGCTTCGCATGCCTCTTGCGATGCCTGATATGCTTGATACTTTTGAAAGTTTCCGTTTCGGAGACCTCAAGGTTACAAATTTCGAGATGGAAGGGTCGGCAATTGCCGGTATCGCTGCCCATCTGGGTCACAATGCCGGTACTGTCTGCTGTATAATTGCACACAGACATCATAAGGCTTCCAATCCGGATTACAAACCTCAGGTAAGAAAGTTGGTTGAACTAGTACTTGACAAGCTCTCAGAATAAATAAATCCAGGCTCGAAGGCCTGGATTTATCTTTAATTGCCGTAAAGTTCTTTTCTTGACTGTGGACCGGATCCTTTATATACATTCGGGTCATCAACCCATGCCTCTACAATGCGCATCTTCTTCTGCATGACGTTGGTCTCGATGAACTTGGTCTGCAGGTCGAATGTGGTAGCCATCGACATCGCGATTTCGTGGCCATAATCTACGAAATGGTACATGTTGTAGTTGAGCCCGAACTTCTTGAATCTTTCCACAAGTTTGCCGCCACCGAAGAATCCGAGGTTGAACACCTTTATCTGCTTGTACGGTACCAGTTCATCAGATGTACCGTGAAGCATCAGTGTAGGGCATGGAACTACTTTGTAATCAACTTTGCCTTCTCTTGAAAGAATTGCTCCGGAGAATGCCATTACTCCTGCGTAATTGAATCCTTCAGGAAGCACTGAAGCCCATTCCGTCTTGTTTGCAATCTCGTATTCTGCCTGCATCACAGTGATTGCTCCGGCAGATGAGCCGCTGATCACAATGTTCGACGGATCGACTCCGAACTGATCTGCATTCTCTATTATGAAATTCGTTGCGCTGAACAGGTCTTCGACGGCCATATGGATTGCCTTGTCAAGGACATTGACCTGTGCGACCCCTACCTTGTTCGAACCTTTCAGTCCAAGCCTGTAATCGATGGATATCACTCTGTAACCATTGTCGCTCATCATCTTGAACCATGAGTTGTAGTTTTTGTCATCTCTGGTTCCTCTGATGAATCCTCCTCCGAACATGAATATTACAGCAGGCTTGTCAACTCCGTTTATCGAAGTCTGGCTTCCTTCTGCCGGATCATAAACGTCCATGAAAAGGTCGCATGTGTCTCTTTGTACGAACATGTATGTGGCATCAGGATTAATCTGCGCCGATGCACTCAGGCATCCTAAGAGTATGGATGCGAAGATAATGATGTTTCTTTTCATATTATTGTTCTTCGTCGTTTGTTATCAGTCTTTCAGACGGGATAAGTCTTTTGATAGCCTTTATATGTCCGAAGAATCTGAAGGCGATCACACGGACTACAGTATAGCAAGGAATTGCGATGATCATACCCAGAGGGCCTCCGATATGTCCTACTATTAGGAGGACGATGAATATCTCGAGAGGCTTTGATTTGATGCTGGTAGAATATATCAGAGGCTGGTAAACGAAATTGTCTATCAGCTGCGTGAAGCAGAATATGGCTATCAGTATAACTGTAAATACCCAGAAATTTACATCCAGGCCTATAGGGGAGGCGCTGGTGAATTTGATGATGAGCCCGAGTACTGTGCCCATGGCCCCTCCAAGGAGAGGACCTACATATGGAATGACATTGAATATGCCTGTAAGGAAGGCGATTCCTATAGATGCGTTGAATCCTAGTCTTGCTATAAGCAGGAGGCCGATGAAGTTGATCATGGCTACTCCGGCTATCTCCAGCAGGACTCCGATAAAGTACCTTGAAAGAAGGTATCCGATGTCCGAAATTGCTTTCTCGGTTGTATGCTCATGTTTGTCAGGAACTAATGCACATACGATCTTCGTGAAGAGACCGTCGTCCTTGATGAAGAAGAAGCCGATGAATACAACGGAGAACAGTCCTATCCCGAAATTAGTCAGGAAGGACGCAGCCGAACCTATCATGGTCGAAAATACGGCTGGATTGAATAATTTCTGAACCTCCTGAAGAATCGTTACTTCTATTCTGAAGTCCTCACCTAAACTTGGGACCCTGCTTCTGATGAATTCGTTGAATTCGGCGAGCGGAACTGAAACGCTTTTTACTGCATTTTCAATGTTGACAAGAGAAATGTCTTTGACTATGTTGCTGATGACTGGAATTATCATTACGATTATTCCCAGGAGGATTCCTATCACGAGCAATAGCGAAAATGCAGCAAGAAGCCAGTTCGGAGCCTTTCTGCCTTTGATCCGTATCTTCTGCATGATCCCCATGAGAGGTTTTGCCACGAGCGATACCACTACAGCTGCGAGGATGTAGGTCAATATGCTCCTGAAATACCAGCACAATGCTGTGATTATGGCGATTCCGGCTGCCAGCAGGATGGATTTAGCCAGTTTGTCCGTGTATCTTTCAGTGTTTTCCATATCAACAGAAATTTGTGCCTTCAGGCCGTTTGGTACAAAGTTATTCTTTTATTCTCAATCGCGTGCTAGTGCGCATGATATTTCTTCCGGTTTTTCGACCAAAATCCAAGGATCGTAGGCCGAAAGTTCTTCTCTGCTACGGAATCCCCATGTTACTCCGACTGTCCTGACTCCGGCATTGATGCCTGTCTGCATGTCCACGTCCGAGTCTCCGCAATATACGACTTCTTCCGTCCTGATTCCCTCTAAACCGGCCATGGCTTCAAAAACAATTGCAGGGTCCGGCTTTATCGGCTGCCCGTCCCTCTGTCCAAGAATGTGCACAAAATCGAATTTTCCAAAGAACTTTCTGACAAGCGCTTCCGTGCCTTCCTGATATTTGTTGGAGGCAACAGCAAAGCGTATGCCCTTGGCGGCAAGGTCTTCCAGCATTTCTGTTATTCCTGGATAAGGCTTTGTGCAATCGTCTATATGCCTGTTGTAATATGGCACGAAATATCCTTTCATCTTCAGGACCATTTCTTCAGAACGCATATCTTCAGGCAATGCTCCGCGGAAAAGATTGTATATGCCCCTCCCGACCAGCATGTTGTATTCTTCTAGTCTTCTTTCCGGACATCCGCACATTTTCAAGGCGTAGTTGCATGCATTCGCGATGTCTTCTCTTGTGTCGAGAAGTGTCCCGTCAAGGTCGAAAATTATAAGTTTCGTCATTTTTTTCAATATAAATATGTTTTGTGCCCTGCTTTGGCACAAGGTGCAGATACCTTTGCATCAACAATACGAAATGACACATTAAAAACAAAAAGATATGAATACAGACAACACTCTTGCTTTCATAAGCTCAATGATCTCATCAGAGACATCTTACAATACCCTTATGGACATGATCAATGAGATGGATCTCGAACTTATGGATATCTGCATGGCTTAGCGCCATTCGACTGCAGTGCTTTCTTTGTCTGCTGAAAGGCTTACCCTTATCTTGCTGTGGGACTGTACCTTTTTGCCGGAAAGCATCCTGTCAAGTATGATGTGTTCAGATACCGGATCTTCGATATGCTTCTGAATGGCTCGTTTAAGCGGACGCGCACCATAGCTGGGGTCATATCCGGCTTCTGCGACAAATCTTTTGGCTGCCGGAGTCACGACCAGATCGAAGCCTGCTTCCTTCACGCGGGTCTTGAGCCCTTTCAGTTCGATATCTATGATCTTTTCGATATTCTCCTTGGTCAGCGATTTGAAGAATACCTGTTCATCGACTCTGTTGATGAATTCCGGAGGGAAAGCCTTCTTGACCGCTTTTTCGAGAATGGTTTTTCTGTTGCCGTGAATGTTTCTTCCGGCAGTGTTGAATCCTACACCGCTTCCATATTCTTCAAGTTCGCGGCTGCCGACATTCGAGGTCATTATGACAATCGTGTTGCGGAAGCTGACTGTCCTGCCGTTGCTGTCCGTAAGCCTGCCTTCGTCCATTATCTGTAGGAGAACATTGAATACATCAGGATGAGCCTTCTCTATTTCATCAAGCAGGACAACGCTGTACGGTTTGCGACGTACTCTTTCGCTGAGCTGTCCGCCTTCCTCGAAACCTACATATCCCGGAGGCGCTCCGATAAGTCTTGAAACGTTGAATTTCTCCATGTATTCGCTCATGTCCAGACGTACCATATTGTCTTCAGAATCAAAAAGATACTCTGCAAGAGACTTGGCCAGCTGGGTCTTTCCTACACCTGTAGGACCAAAGAAAAGGAATGTGCCGATCGGTTTTCCGGGATCCTTGATTCCGGCTCTGTTGCGTTGGATCGCGCGCACCACCTTGTCAATCGCCTCATCCTGACCGATGATCCTTTCTTCCAGTTTGGATCTCATCTTGATGAGCTTGCTCCCTTCCCCTTCAGCAATCCTTCCTGACGGTATTCCCGTCATTTTAGATATCACAGTTGCTACGTCTTCAGCATTTACACGCCCTGTCTTGTCCGGATTCTTCAGCCTTACCATCGAGCCTGCCTCATCCATAGCATCGATCGCTTTGTCAGGAAGGCATCTGTCGGTAATGTACCTGTCTGACATCCTTACACATGCTTCTATCGCCTCGTCGGTGTAGATCACATTATGATGCTTCTCGTAATTTGTCTTCAGCCTGTCCAGAATCGATATCGAATGCGGAATATCCGTGTGTTCCACGACGATCTTCTGGAATCTTCTGTCCAATGCCCCGTCCTTCTCCACGATCTTCCTGAATTCATCCATAGTCGTAGCTCCGATACATTGAATGTCACCTCTGGCAAGAGCCGGCTTGAGCATGTTTGCTGCATCGAGACTTCCGGACGCACCTCCGGCACCTACAATAGTGTGGAACTCGTCAATGAATAGGATGACATCAGGACTTCCGGCGACTTCGTTGATTATGGATTTGACTCTTTTTTCAAAGTCTCCGCGATATTTGGTGCCGGCTACTATCGAACCTAAATCCAAGGATATCAGGCGTTTGTCCCTTAGTGCGGGTGGAATGTCTCCAGTGACGATCTTTATCGCAATGCCTTCCACGATAGCTGATTTGCCGACTCCAGGGTCGCCAACCAGCATCGGGTTGTTCTTGCGTCTCCGGCCGAGAATCTGGATTACGCGCAGTATTTCATCTTCACGGCCTACCAGCGGATCAAGCTTTCCTTCGCGTGCCGCTTTGGTGATATCATAGCCGAATTCCTCAAGAGGAGATACCGCCGGTTCTTCCTGCTTTTCCTCTGCCACAGCTCTGATCCTGATATGTGGAACCTCTTCTTCGCTCTCCTCAGAATGCCCGGCCTGGTCTGCCGTGCCTTTGTCGAGGAGCTCGTTCCTGTCCAGATACTTGTAGATATGTCCATAATCGATACCTAGGTCACGCAGGTAAGTGCTTCCATAAGAACCTCCTACCTTGCATAAGGCCAGAAGCAGATGCTGTGACGATGCCTGTGCGCTTCGCAGCTTTGTGGCTTCGAGAATGGTGAAGCTCAGGACGTTCTGTGCTCCTCTCGAAAAGGAAACCTTGTCAATTTCCGAGTATGGTATGTGTTCGTTGGTGAAGATCTTTTCATCGATGAACTGCTTCATCTCATCTATTTCCACCAATGCTCCGCGCAGGGCGTCAACTGCTGTGTTCTCCCTGTGACGCAGGATTCCAAGAAACAGGTGATCGGGCGCGATGCCGTAGCTTCCCGTCCTCATTGCCTCTTCGCGTGAGAAGTTTATAATCGAATTGAGCTCGTCTGATATGCTGATTTCCATATATTGTCTTAAAATCGATTTTGATTGCACAAAATTACTAATTTTTTTTGTAACTTTGCCAAGATATGTAATCAAGTCAAAATAGTAAATATCATATATGGAAAATGATGTAAAGACAGGTAGGATAGAGCAGGTGAATATCGACCAGCAGATGAGGAGTGCATATATCGACTACTCCATGTCTGTAATCGTCTCGCGTGCTCTTCCGGATGTGAGGGATGGCTTCAAGCCGGTCCATAGAAGAGTGTTGTTCGGAATGGAGGGCCTCGGACTTACGTGGACAAGCCAGACCAAGAAGTCTGCCCGTATCGTAGGTGAGGTTCTTGGTAAATATCACCCTCATGGTGACTCAAGCGTGTATGATGCGATGGCACGTATGGCTCAGGATTGGAGCTTGAGATATCCGCTGGTCTTCGGACAGGGTAATTTCGGTTCGATGGACGGTGACCCGGTGGCTGCGATGCGTTATACCGAGGCCAAGCTTGCCAAGCTTTCCGATGAAGTTCTTGCAGACCTCGATAAGGATACGGTTGATTTTCAGAACAACTTCGATGACTCGCTTCAGGAGCCTACGGTCCTCCCGACCAAACTTCCGCTCCTTCTCTTGAACGGTTCGTCCGGTATCGCAGTCGGAATGGCGACAAATATGGCTCCTCACAATCTTACAGAGTGCTGCGACGCCATCTGCGCATATATTGACAATCCTGAAATCACTATCGAGGAACTGATGCAGTATATCAAGGGCCCGGATTTCCCTACAGGAGGTATCATTCAGGGACGTCAGGGCATCAAGGACGCATTCGAGACAGGTCGCGGACGTATCGTGATACGTTCCAAGACAGATATCGAAGTGAGTGATTCCGGACGTGAGACCATAGTTGTGACTGAAATACCGTACATGGTCAACAAGCGTGAAATGATCGAGAAGATCGCGGAACTTGTCGAGACTAAGAAGGTTGACGGCATTGCTTACATCAATGACGAAACCACTATGAAGGGAGTCCGTATCGTGATCAGACTCAAGAAGGATGCGAATGCCAATGTCGTGCTGAACATGCTCTACAAGTATTCGCCGCTTCAGTCAAGCTTCTCAGTGAACAACGTCGCTCTTGTGAACGGCCGTCCTCGTACCCTCAATCTCAAGCAGCTGATCAAGTACTTCGTGAGACATCGTCATGAAGTGGTTGTGAGAAGGACAAAGTTCGATCTCGAGAAGGCTCGCAAGAGAGCACATATCCTCGAAGGTCTGCTGAAGGCACTTGATGTTATCGATCAGATCATCAATATTATCCGTTCTTCAAAGAGTGTGGAGGAGGCGAAGAACGAGCTCATGGCGACATTCGGTTTTACTGATGTACAGGCTACAGCTATTGTCGAGATGCGTCTCCGTCAGCTTACCGGACTCGAAAGGGAGAAGCTCCAGAACGAGTACGACGAGCTTATGAAGTTTATCCGCTACTGTGAGGATGTCCTTGCCAACGAGAGCATGCAGATGCAGATCATCAAGGATGAGACTCTTGAAATGAAGGAGAAGTACGGCGACAACAGAAGGACAGAAATAGCTATGTCTGCAGAAGACTTCAATCCTGAGGATTTCTATGCTGACGAAGATGTGGTCATCACTATCTCACATCTCGGATACATCAAGAGGACATCTCTTACCGAGTATCGTCTCCAGAATAGAGGCGGTGTGGGTATGAAGGGAAGCGCTACGCGTGATGAGGATTTCATCGAGCACATCTATGTTGCCAACATGCACAGCACGATGCTCCTTTTCACCCAGAACGGACGTTGCTACTGGCTCAAGGTATATGAGATTCCGGAAGGTTCGCGTGCTTCAAAGGGACGTGCTATCCAGAATGTCATCAATATCGAGCCTGATGACAAGATCAAGACATATCTCAACGTGAAGAATCTCAAGGATGAGGACTATGTCAACAATAATTATATTGTTCTCGGTACCAAGAGAGGTATAATCAAGAAGACGTCTCTTGAAGCTTATTCACGTCCACGTACCAACGGTGTGATCGCAATCACAGTACGTGATGGAGACGAACTTCTTGACGCAGTGATGACAAACGGACAGAGCGAAATCCTGCTGGCAGGCCGTCATGGACGTTGCTGCCGCTTTGACGAGAATGATGCCAGGGCGCTTGGCAGAACTGCTTCCGGCGTACGTGGCATAAATATTGAAGATGACGATGAAGTAATCGGAATGATAGCATATGATCCAACCGCTGAGGACTCGTCGGCACACAGCCTTCTCGTAGTCAGCGAGCATGGTTATGGAAAACGCTCCGATTTTGACGAATACCGCAAGACCAACAGAGGCGGAAAGGGAGTCAAGACACTGAATATCACCGAAAAGACAGGTGCCCTTGTCGCAATGAAGAACGTAACCGATGAAAACGATCTCATGATAATCAACCGTTCGGGAATTACGATCAGAATGGCTGTCTCTGACATCAAGGTGGCAGGCCGTGCAACACAGGGTGTCCGCCTCATCAACATCAAGGAGGGCGACTCCATCGCAGCGATTTCTGCTGTAAACAAGACTGAAGAAGATACTCCGGCACAGATTGCCGAGCCTCAGGCAGAACAGCAGACAGAACAGACTAATGAATAAATTACTTAATACCACAAAGTTATGAAAAGAATCTTGATCGCATTGGCAGTGCTTCTTTCAGTACAGATGGCCGATGCACAGACAAAGACTCCAGAGGCTGCAAAGAAGGCAGTCGAGAATGCAAAGGCAGCTGCTGCAAATCCTAAGAAGGCAGCAAAGGTAGCAACATGGACCAAGCTTGCATCTTCTTATATGGATGCATATAATGCGCCTGCAGGAAACGTATGGCTTGGTGCATCAAAGCAGGAGCTCCAGCTCCTCATGGGAAGTCAGAAACCGGTTGCTGTAGAGAATGTAGTTGTTGGTGGAGAGCAGCTTGTAAAGGAAGTTTATGAAGACAAGGAATTCTACTTCAATGCAAATGGCCAGCTCGTTATCATCAATGTTACCAAGCCAGTATTCGAGGATGCTCTTGGTGAGGCAGTCGAGGCTTACAAGAAGGCTCATGAAGTTGACGTAAAGGGCTCCAAGACCAAGGATATCAAGGAAGGTCTCTCAAATATCGCTCGCAAATATCTTGACGACGGTATGAACTGCTATACTTTCGGTGACCTTGCTGCTGCAAGCAAGCTTTTCGAGAAGGCTGCTCTGGCATCAGCAACAGCTCCGCTTTCTAAGGCAGATACTACTGCCCTTTATAATGCCGGTTATACAGCATGGGCTGTAAAGGATCTTGAGAGAGCAAAGAATTTCTTCGAGCAGTGCCTCGCCGTTGATTATTATTATGAGGGTGGTGAAGTGTTTGCAAAGCTCGGTGATGTTTATACACAGCTCGGTGATGCAAAGAAGGGTGCTGAGACTCTTGAGCAGGGTTTTGTGAAGTTCCCGCAGAGCCAGAGTATCCTTATCGGTCTTATCAACTATTACATCACAAGCGGTGAGAATACAGACCGTCTCTTCGTCCTTATCGACGAGGCTAAGAAGAATGAGCCTGACAATGCATCTCTTTACTATGTAGAGGGTAATATATATAAGGAACTCAAGAATTATGAGAAGGCTGTAGAGTCTTATTACAAGTGTGCTGAGATCAACCCTGAGTACGAATATGGTTACATCGGTGCAGGTATCCTTTACTATGAGCTTGCTATCGAGCTTCAGGACAAGGCTTCAAACGAGCTTGATGACAAGAAGTATATGGCTCTTGTAGAGGAGTTCGAAAAGACTCTCATGAACGCTCTTGATCCATTTGAAAAGGCATATGCAGTTTCTAAGGATAATGAGCTCAAGGTAAATGTAGCAGAATATCTTAAGAATATCTACTACCGTTTCATCAGCAACGGTCCTGAGTTCGAAGAGGGCTACAAGAAGTATGATGAAGTTGTTAAGACAAGACAGGCTAACTAAGCTTCAAACATATGGCATGAAAAAAGGGGAGACGGTCAGACCGTTTCCCCTTTTTCAAATGCCTTTACTATCTTGGCGACCAGAGGGTGTCGGACTATGTCTTCATTCTTGAAGAATATTGTCTTGACGCCCTTTATGTCTTTGGTCAGTTCTATTCCCTTTAGAAGACCAGAGTCTTTCTTGTTCGGCAGGTCTATCTGGCTGGCATCACCTGTGACTATGAATTTTGCATCACATCCCATTCGCGTAAGGAACATCTTCAGCTGTCCCAGATTCGTGTTCTGTGCCTCGTCAAGAATTACGCAGGCTCTGTCAAGTGTCCTGCCTCGCATATATGCCAATGGAGCTATCTGTATTGTGCCTTCGGTCATGAACTCCTGAAGCCTCTTGGCTGGAATCATGTCACCGAGTGCGTCGTAGAGAGGCTGGAGGTATGGGTCCAGCTTGTCCTTGAGATCTCCTGGCAGGAAACCGAGACGTTCGCCGGCTTCTACTGCCGGTCTTGTCAGTATTATACGTCTGATCTCCCTGTTCTTCAGGGCTCTGACAGCAAGAGCGATGGCTACGTATGTCTTTCCGGTTCCAGCCGGACCGACAGCAAAGATGAGGTCGTTTTCGAAATATGATTTCACCATTTCCTGCTGTGTACGGTTCCGGGCCTTTATTGGTTTCCCGTCATTGCCATGCACGATGACCGAATCACCGCATAACTTGAAACGGTCAGGAGAAGACTCTCCATCAAAGAGATCCTCTACATCATAGGGAGTCAGATTCATCTTATGATGTCTTCTTTCAATCAGTCTCTTCAACTTTGTCTCAAACTCTTCCACGTCAGTATCCTTGCCATCAAGGATTATTTCATTCCCCCTTGCAACTACTTTAAGTTCAGGGAAATAACTGCATAATGCCTCCAGATTCTTGTTGGCTGCACCGTAGATTTCGATAGGGTCGATGGCTTCAAGCCTGATGTTCTTTCTGCTCATTTATTTTGGTATATCAATATCTTTTATTCCAGTGGTTTCCGATACATTCCGGTATGTATCCATCATCTTGTCGTAATCCGAGACATTCTTCCATTCATCTCTCTTTCCTATGAAGCCTGCAACGGGGATAACGATGTATGAATCATTGTATCCTCCTGGACGTGAGCACCATAGGTAAGAGAATTCCAAAGGCGCAATCTCTATATCTCCATTACCTTTTCTTGTTATCCGTACAGTAGCCATCAGCTCCAGCTGTGTGTTCCGTGCGCTCATGTTCGATACTGCATTCCCCAATGAATATGCCACAGGCACCTCTTTGCGACCATAATCTTCATTCAGACATATGACCTGAAAATCCTGAATGACATGAGGGTGCGCACCAATTATGATGTCGGCTCCGTTCTCTGCCAGCCATCTGGCTGTATTCTCCTGACTAGCGGAGTGCTCCAGGATATATTCCGTTCCCCAATGTGGGAGCACCAACGTTACATCTGCGTCCTTTTCTTCGGCCTCGGATAGTGCTTCTGCAACCTGCTGGCGTGCGGACAGTCTGTTTGTCTTTGGCCAATGTGATTTCAAACCGACATTGGTACCATATGTTAGATTCAGCATGGCCAGCCGGATTCCCGATGAACTGACCATCAGCGGATTATTCCTTTCCTGTTCTTCGTCATTGTCTGCTATGCCCGTAAACCTTATACCCCTTTTCTTCTCCAGTTCACGGTATATGGCTATGGTCCTCTGTGCCCCTTTTGCACCTTTGTCGAAGATATGGTTGTTTGCGGCGAGAAAAATGTCAAATCCGCAGTCGCATAAGTAATCAGCAAACGGATCCGGAGCAGAAAAGCACGGGTAGCCGGAATATGGCTCTCCGCCCAGAGTGAACTCCATGTTCGCGATTGCCAGGTCTGCTTCCTTCAAATCATCCTCGATAAGGCTGAAGTATGAACTGAAATCATATTCCGGGCCGCTCTTCCGTGCATTGGAAATCTGATTGGTATGCATCATGACGTCGCCGAGAATCCTTATGGTAAGAGTATCTTCTGTGAAAATGGGCTTCACATACATCAGCGATTTCTGCCACCTTTCCGGAATGATGATTTCCTGGGCACAGATTCCGTTGCCGACGGCTGCAGAAAGTGCTGCCATGGCTGCAAAAGTTAGAAGTGTCCTATGTCGTTGCAGGAAATGCAATTGAATATGTTTTTCAGATTACAAATATATCAAGAATTATTTTGTCTCGGACTATTAATTCGTTAAATTTGCACGTTACGCATCAAGATGAATATGAGAAGAAATACATTGTTGCTTTTATTTGCCGCCATGTTGGTTCTGAGTGGCTGCGACTTTTTCCGTGTCATAGCGGGAAGACCGACAAGCAAGGATATTGACAGGAAAAGAGTTGAAATAATGAAAGCTGAGGAGGCAGCTCTGCAGGCAAGGCTTGATTCCATTGCAAGAGCAGAAGCCGATGCAAGAAAGGCAGTCGAAGACTCTCTTGCAGCTGCAGCATTCATTGCTGAGAACAAGATAACTTTCCATAATGTTTCCAGACTTGGAGGATTGGCGAAAGATGGGCTTGAAGATACTTCTGACGGCGTCCGTTATCGTGTGATTCTTGGATCCTTCAGAGACCGTAATAATGCAGAAACCCTTATCCGTAAGGTTGCGGATGCTGGGGACTTCTCTCCGCATATGCTTACTCTCCGCAGTGGCATGATTGCTGTTGCGGCATGCCCTTCGGACAGACTGCAGAATGCAGTCCTGGGACTTAAGGAACTCAAAACCACTCCGGCATGTCCTCCTGATGCCTGGATCTTAAAGATTGAATAATATGAATATTTCATTCAGATATATATTATTATCGTTGTTCTTGTCATTCCCATTCGTGGCTTCTGCTCAATTCCGCGATGGCGCTGTCTATGAGGATCTTTACGACGGAGAGACTGTATCGCTTCTGAAGGCTCATGTCCGCGAACTTTCGTCAGCACATCTGGAGGGACGTAAGGCCGGCTCGGAAGGAGAAAAGCAGGCTGCGGAATATGTAGAGGCTCAGCTCAAGGCATATGGGGTCGATATTATCTCTCCTGCCGGAGGGGAGGTATTCGGAATGAGGTCTGAAAACGGTGATACTCTTGTTTCAAGGAATGTCATCGGTTTTGTTCCCGGATATGATAAGGATCTCCGTAATCAGTACATCGTTGTAGGAGCCCGCCTGGACAATCTGGGCATGATGACCATGACTGTCGATGGAAAGCCTGTTGACAGAGTTTATTATGGGGCCAATGGAAATGCTTCCGGACTTTCCATGCTTATAGAACTTGCAGGAAAGGTACAGACCAATTCGATACTTTTCAAAAGATCAGTTCTTTTTGTCGCTTTCGGCGCATCAGCGGAGAAGTTTGCTGGATCATGGTATTTCCTTAACAGGTCATTCCCGGATGCAGACCGGATTGATGCTATGATAAATCTGGATATGCTCGGTACCGGATATAACGGTTTTTATGCATATACGGCATCAAATACCGATCTCAATACAATTATCAGGACATTGTCTGGTAATCTTCAGCCGGTCCTTCCTGAAGTGATTGCGGGAGAGATCTATCCTTCGGACCATATGGCCTTCTATGACAAGGAGATACCTGCCGTACATTTCTCGACCGGACGTTATCCGGAGCATAATACAGACAGAGATACCCAGTCGTTGATCGATTATGAGATGATGGAACGTGAGCTGGAGTATATATATAATTTCACAGTCGCTTTGGCAAACGAATCTTCGGCTCCTTCTTTCAGATCCTCTGCACCTTCAGTCAGCAAGAATGCCGGGAAAGATGCTGTTTCATATAATGACTGCGACCAGCGTCCTATGTTCCTGAACAGCCCTGACCCTAGGAAGTTCCTTAAGGAATGGGTGTATCAGTATCTGAAGTATCCTGAGAAAGCTCTGATAAACGGAACCCAGGGAAGAGTGCAGGTGGATTTCATAATAGAAAAAGACGGAAGCGTCACCAATGTGCGTGTAAGCAGAGGCGTGTCGGAAGAGCTTGATGCAGAGGCCGTAAAGGTGATCAGTGCTTCTCCGAAATGGAAGCCAGGAAGAGTGGATGGAGAAAAGGTCCGTACTTCCATGACGATACCTGTGGAATTCCGTCTGGAAAAGAAAGGCGGCAAATCAAGTTTCGGAATAAAGAAATAATATTACTTTTGCAAGATATATCACATATACCTATGGACTATAATTTTAAGGAAATCGAAAGTAAGTGGCAGTCATTCTGGGCTGCCAACCACACATTCAAGGCTGAGATCGACAGCACAAAGCCTAAATATTATGTTCTCGACATGTTCCCTTATCCGTCAGGAGCGGGACTTCATGTCGGACACCCGCTCGGATACATCGCGAGCGATATATACAGCCGTTACAAGCGCCTCTGCGGCTTCAATGTACTTCACCCTATGGGTTATGATGCATTCGGACTTCCAGCGGAGCAGTATGCCATACAGACCGGCCAGCATCCGGCTGTTACGACTGAGAAGAACATTGCGCGTTATCGCGAGCAGATGGACAGGATCGGCTTCTCATACGATTGGTCGCGTGAGGTCCGTACATGTGATCCCGGATATTACAAGTGGACACAGTGGGCTTTCCTCAAGATGTTCGAAAGCTGGTATGACAATGTACAGCAGAAGGCACGTCCGATTGCCGAGCTTGAGGCAGCCTTTGCTGAAGGTGGAAGTGCCGCAGTAGATGCTGCATGCGGAGAGGTCGCTCCTTTTACCGCTGAGGAATGGAATGCTTTTGACGATAAGCAGAAGGCTGATGTGCTTATGCAGTATCGTGTCGCTTATCAGGGCGAGACAGCTGTAAACTGGTGCCCGGCTCTCGGTACGGTGCTCGCAAATGATGAAGTAAAGGAAGGATATTCCGTTCGCGGCGGACATCCTGTCGAGCAGAAGAAGATGACCCAGTGGCAGCTTCGTGTATCTGCATATGCAGGGCGTCTCCTTGAGGATCTTGAGGACCTTGACTGGACTGACTCTCTGAAGGATATGCAGCGTAACTGGATCGGAAAGAGCCAGGGTGCTGAGATGGTATTCAAGGTTTCAAATGGAGTCGAGGAATATGATATGACCATCTTTACCACTCGTGCGGATACTGTATTCGGTGTTACATTCATGGTTCTTGCTCCTGAAAGCGAGTGGGTTGAAAAACTTACTGTAGCTGATCAGAAGAATGCTGTCGAGGAGTATCTTGCAATGGCGAAGAAGAAGACTGAGCGTGAGAGAATGACCGAGACAAGAAAGGTTACAGGTGTATTTACGGGTTCGTATGCGACAAATCCTCTTACAGGTGAGAAAGTCCCTGTATGGGTTTCCGAATATGTTCTTGCGGGATATGGTACCGGTGCCATCATGGCAGTTCCTGCACACGACAGCCGAGACTATGCATTTGCGAAGACATTCGATCTTCCTGTGATACCTCTTATCGAGGGCTGTGACGTAAGTGAGTCCAGCTTTGACGCAAAGGAAGGAATCATGTGCAATTCCGGCTTCCTTGATGGAATGACGGTTAAGGAGGCCATCCCTGCTGCCATCGATTATGTAGAACAGCATGGCATAGGACGCAGAAAGGTCAATTATCGTCTCCGTGATGCCATTTTCTCGCGTCAGAGATATTGGGGAGAGCCTTTCCCTATGTATTTCAAGGATGGTGTCGCTACTCCGATGAGTCTTGAGGATCTTCCGCTCCAGCTTCCTGAGGTTGACAAATATCTTCCTACCGAATCAGGAGAACCGCCTCTGGGACGTGCAGCTGACTGGACATATGAAGGATATCCTATCGAACTCAGTACAATGCCTGGATTTGCGGGCAGCAGTGCATATTATCTCCGTTATATGGATCCTCATAATGATGAGGCTCTCGTGAGCCGTGAGGCAGATGAGTATTGGAGAGATGTCGATCTCTATATCGGTGGTACAGAGCATGCTACAGGCCATCTCATATATTCACGTTTCTGGAACAAGTTCCTCTTTGACCTCGGGTATGTGTGTGAAAAGGAACCGTTCAAGAAACTGATAAACCAGGGCATGATCCAGGGACGTTCTAATTTTGTATATCGAATCATCAATACAAATACATTCGTTTCTTACGGCCTCAAGAATCAGTATGAGACTACAGAAATCCATGTGGATGTAAACATCGTTCGCAATGACCGTCTGGATATCGAGGCTTTCAAGGCCTGGATGCCGGATTTCGCAAATGCTGAGTTCATACTTGAGAATGGTGAATATATCTGCGGCTGGGCTATCGAGAAGATGTCCAAGTCTATGTTCAATGTCGTGAATCCGGATATGATCTGCGATACGTATGGCGCAGATACATTGAGACTTTATGAAATGTTCCTCGGACCTCTCGAGCAGTCAAAGCCTTGGGATACAAAGGGTATTGACGGTGTGAACCGCTTCCTCAGAAAAGTCTGGAGAATGTTCTATGACCGTGACGGATTCATCGTTACAGATGAAAAAGCTACAGCAGAAGAGCTCAAGGCACTTCACAAGCTTATCGGCAAGGTGCGTACAGATATCGAATCATTCTCGTTCAATACTGCTGTCAGCGCATTCATGATTGCTGTGAACGAACTTAATGACCTTAAGTGCAGCAAGAGGGAGATACTTGAACCGCTCATCATACTGCTTGCACCGTTCACTCCTCATATCGCAGAAGAACTTTGGGAGGCTCTTGGACATAAGGAGAGCATCACATATGCAACATTCCCTGAGTATATTGAAGCATATACCATCGAGAATACATGCACATATGCGGTGTCATTCAACGGCAAGACCAGATTTACGGTGGAACTTCCTTTGGATATGAGCCGTGAAGATGTTGATGCTCATGTACGTGGATTGGAGCAGACTGCCAAGTACGTTGCTGGTGGCAACATCCTCAAAGTCATAGTGGTTCCTGGAAAGATTGTAAACATCGTTGTGAAATAATTCACCTGCTGACCTATGAAATCCAACAAGATACTGACGACGTTATGGGACTATTTCCTGATGACAGTCGGTTCTGTGATATTCTGTATGGCATGGACTTCCATCATTATCCCTACGGGATTGTCAAGCGGAGGTCTTACAGGACTTTGTACCATCATACAGTATGCAACCGGAGGCGCGATACCTATCGGCTGGACCTATCCGGTTCTGAATATCGCACTTCTTATACTCGGCTTCGTGACTCTCGGCAAGGCATTCGGCGTAAAGACCATCTATGTCATCTTCCTGACATCGGCTCTTTTCGAGATCTTGCCGCAATTTCCTGCTCTGGAATGCCATGAGTTCGTAAATGACAAGCTTATCGGAGCCCTCATCGGAGCTGCGATGGAATCCGTCGGACTTGGACTTGTCCTTCTCCGCGGAGGCAGTTCCGGCGGAACGGATATCGTGGCTATGCTCATAAACAAGTATTGGCCGGTATCTCCAGGAAAAGTATATCTTTATACTGATATATTCATAATCGCATCAATGCTTTTTGTACCAGACAAAGGAATCATCGATGTAGTTTATGCATATGTAATCATGCTTGGATTCTCATTCGGTATCGATTTCGTGCTTCTTGGCAATAAGTCGTCGGTACAGATCCTTGTGTTCTCTGAAAAGTATGAAGATATTGCGGATCATATAATCAATGATGTCCATCGAGGAGTTACAGCCTTGCAGTCTGTCGGCTGGTATTCCCAGAAGGAAAGCAAGGTCCTTCTTATCGTGGCCAGAAAGTATCAGATGAATGATGTGGTGAATGAAGTGAAAAGCATTGACAAGAAAGCCTTCATATCTGTGTCAACGGCAATGAGTGTATTCGGCGAGGGATTTGAGGAAGTCAAGACAGGATTGAAATCAAAAAAGAGTAATAAGGAGATTGGAAATGAGTAATACAGTTTTGAAATCATCTTTCGGGACCCTGATAAAGGAGTATGGCCTCGTTACCTTAGGTGTCGTATCCTATGCCTTAGGTTGGAGCATCTTCCTGCTTCCGAATAACCTGATCGGCGGAGGTGTATCCGGTTTTGCATCCATTCTCATGTATGCTACAGGAATCCCTATGGGAGTCACCTACTTCATCATCAATGTCCTCTTGCTGATCATCGGAACGAAAATCCTCGGTACCGGTTTCGGCGGAAAGACAATATATGCGATCGTGATGACCTCCATCATGCTCGGACTTATGCCCAAGCTCATACCGGCAGACTTCATTCATGAATTCGCATTGTCAAACGGTAAGCTGATCTGTACCTTCCTTGGAGGTGCTATAGCTGGCATGGGTATCGGTCTGTCCATATCTCAGGGAGGCAGCACCGGTGGAACGGATATCGTGGCACTTCTCTGGTGCAAGTTCTACGCTGCTTCACCAGGTAGGGTCATTCTTATCATTGATGTAGGAATCATTCTTTCGTCCCTTCTGTTCCCTTCATATACTGAAGCAGGGGACCTTCTTCCGTTTACTGAAAAGCTGGCAGTTGTCGTATATGGTCTCATACAGGTGACAGTCAGCGGATATGCCATTGATCTCTATCTTTCTGGATCAAAGCAATCTGTACAGGCATTTATCTTTACCAAGAAGGTCGATGAAATGGCAGATGCAATAGCATTCGATATGAAAAGGGGAGTGACGGTCATTCCTGCCAAGGGCTGGTACTCGAAAGAAGAAAAGAATGTCATCATGGTGGTGACAAGAAAGACTGACCTGAATCTTCTGCTGAGGTATGTCAAGACAATCGATCCTGATGCATTCCTGTCTGTGTCATCAGTCATGGGAGTTTACGGCCAGGGTTTTGACTCAATAAAGGTGAAAATGAAGAAGTGATTTCTTTCAAAAAGATTCAAAACTTATAAAAAAAAGAAAATTGTGACGAATATCGCCCTCGTGGAGTCCTCCTCAGGGGCGATATTGTTTATTTTTGCCATTCAGAACTGTTAAATCTGTAATGCCTATGAAGATATTCTTTGCATCAGCAATTGTTTCTCTTCTGTCTGCATCTGCTGTTTATATGCTGGTCGTGAACGGACAGCATAAGCGGCGTGATGATATTAAAAGCAGAGTCGTGCCTTTTGTACTTATTTCATGCATATGTGCTGTGATCAGCGATCTGGTGTCAGGCTCTGCATGCGATGTGAGTCTCCTGATGGATGTAATGCCATCGTTGGCCTTCATGATGATGATTTCTTCTTCATTATGGGAATGCAGGAAGGTCAACGGGCTTTTCGGTGTGACGATTGCAGCAGAAACGGTTCTGGCCATATATTACCTGCTTTGTTCCTTTGGTCTGGTACCAGTTATCACTGCTGATGCCTTTTACGTGTGGACTGCCATATTCGGAATCATGCCTGTCGTATTCCATCTTGGAACGTTTTTCTGCAAGGTACGTTCGATAAAGGCGGTCATGAAGTCAGGTTCTGTATGGGCGTTTCTGAGCCTTGGGGTGGATTCCTTTTATCTGCTTGTGTATTCCTGCCTCCTTTCTGCGGGCATATCGTCATGGGCGATGACGGATGGCTGCAGACAGGCAGCCATAATGACCACAACTGTCTTTCTGACTTTCATGGAAGTGGCCTTGGCATATAGGCTGGTCTCAGATTCTCTGTTCATATTCTGGTCTAAGCAGGAACGGAGTATTGTTGAATCCATGAAGATCACCAATGTTGAAGCTGCATCCGATGCCTCGAAGATCGATGCCGTATATAAAGATGTATTTGAAAGGGTGGAGGCGTATTTCGAAAATGAGAAACCGTATCTGAACAGTGAACTTACTATAAACGATCTGGTCAAGGTCCTGTATTCGAACAAGCTCTATATATCAAGGGCCATCAGCCAGTTCACAGGAAGGAATTTCTGCCAGTTCGTGAATTATCATCGTATCATGTATTCGACAGAATGCTTCAAGGCTAATCATGACCTGAAGATACATGAGATGGCCAGTATGTCTGGTTTCAATTCGATAGTGTCATTCAATATGGCATTCAGACTTTTTATGGGAGAAAATCCGAGTGATTGGTGCAGAAAGGAGCGGGGAAGGTTCATCAAGCGTCAAAAATAAGTTGTGGAATCCCGAACGGAAGATTATCTTTGCGGAAAATTGAATATTTAATTAAACTATAGTCATTTATGGCAGACGAGAAGATTATTTTTTCGATGAACGGGGTGGGCAAGATCCTGCCTCACAATAACAGAGTGATCCTCAAGGATATCTATCTTTCATTCTTTTATGGAGCGAAGATCGGTATTGTGGGTCTCAATGGCTCGGGTAAGTCAACGCTCATGAAGATCATAGCCGGTATAGAGACGGGATATCAGGGAGAGGTCGTATGGGCTCCGGGCTATTCGGTAGGATATCTTGAGCAGGAACCTCAGATGGATCCGGACAAGACTGTGATCGAGGTCGTTCAGGAGGGTGTTCAGGAAGTCATGGATATTCTCAAGGAGTATGAGGAGGTCAACATGAAGTTCTGTGAGCCTATGTCTGATGATGAAATGGCGGCTCTTATCGAGCGTCAGGGCGAGCTTACCGAGAAGATAGAGAATTGTGGAGGCTGGGAGATAGATTCAAAGCTCGAAAGGGCTATGGACGCACTTCAGTGTCCTCCATCTGACGCAAAGGTTTCAACTTTGAGCGGTGGAGAGCGTCGTCGTGTCGCTTTGTGCCGTCTTCTTCTTCGTCAGCCGGATGTGCTTCTTCTTGACGAGCCTACCAACCACCTTGATACTGAGAGTATCCAGTGGCTCGAGGCTCATCTTCAGCAGTATAAGGGTACAGTCATTGCTGTTACCCATGACCGTTATTTCCTTGACAATGTCGCAGGATGGATCCTCGAACTTGACAGAGGTGAGGGAATTCCTTGGAAAGGCAATTATTCTTCGTGGCTTGACCAGAAGAGTACCCGCCTTGCTCAGGAAGAAAAGCAGGAGAGCAAGCGCCGCAAGGCTCTCGAAAGAGAGTTGGAATGGGTCCGCATGGCTCCTAAGGCGCGTCATGCCAAGTCTAAGGCTCGTCTGGGTGCATATGAGA
The DNA here is from genome assembly GCA_045613365.1 of Candidatus Cryptobacteroides sp. GTDB lineage: Bacteria > Bacteroidota > Bacteroidia > Bacteroidales > UBA932 > Cryptobacteroides. The sequence goes on along the minus strand of JAZLAS010000012.1, from coordinate 70,645 downwards.
AACTTGCTGCAGATGACGGACGTGAGAAGGAAGCTAACCTTGAGATATTCATTCCTAACGGTCCAAGACTCGGTAACAAGGTGATCGAGTTCAAGAATGTATCCAAGGCATATGGAGACAAGCTCCTTTATGAAAACCTCAATTTCGTACTTCCTCCTGCAGGTATCGTAGGCGTGATCGGTCCAAACGGTGCAGGAAAGACCACGCTCTTCCGTCTCATTATGGGACTCGATACTCCGGATACTGGTGAAATCACTATAGGTGAGACTGTGAAGATCGCATACGTGGATCAGCAACATAAGAGTATTGATCCTGAGAAGACTGTATATGAGACTATTGCTGAAAATTCGGAATTCGTGAAGCTGGGCAAGAGAGAAGTGAATGCAAGAGCATATGTGTCTCGTTTCAATTTCTCAGGTGCAGATCAGGAAAAGCTGTGCGGTATCCTTTCGGGTGGTGAGAGAAACCGTCTTCATCTTGCCCTGACACTCAAGGACGAAGGTAACGTGCTTCTTCTTGACGAGCCGACCAATGATGTTGACGTAAATACGATCCGTGCTCTTGAGGAAGGTCTTGAGAATTTTGCCGGCTGCGCAGTAGTGATTTCTCATGACCGCTGGTTCCTTGACCGTATCGCTACACATATCCTTGCATTCGAGGGCGATTCGCAGGTTTACTTCTTTGAGGGAACTTACTCTGAGTATGAGGAGAACAAGAAGAGACGTCTTGGTAACGAGGAGCCTAAGAGGTTCAAGTATAAGAAGCTGATGGCAGAATAAGACAAATGTATTTTAGGGGCGGGGGAAGTCGTGTATGCTGTATTCGATGACCCCCGCCTTCGTGTTGCTCAGGCACCCTCTAGCCGGAGAGCATGTCATCTATAACAGTACTGGCCAAAACTGATGTCAATCATATGATAAAGCATTGTTTGTCACTAATCATGGCACTGATCCTCATGCTGGTATCAGCGGGGAAAGTTGATGCGGAGACGCAGGATCTTTATGTCCCTGAGGTGGGGAAGTGCGTCAGACCGAAGAACAAGACGCTGGCTAAGGAAAGGAGAGACGGGTACGAGTGCCGATATATAGAATTTTCAGCAGCAAAGGATGAACGTATAAAGGCTTATCTGCTGGTGCCTGATAAGGCTTCATGGGTTGAGAAATGTCCGGCGGTTGTCATGCTGCATGACCATGGTGCCAGATTCGATATCGGAAAAGAAAAGCTTGTGAGACCTATGTCTTCAGTCCTTCCTGGCAGTGATGATGACCATATAATGACGTCATCGAAGCAATGGATTGACAAGAATTTCGATGGAGTATATCTGGCGGATTCTTTGGCGTCTTTGGGATATGTCGTCCTCGTGGCTGATGCCTTGTATTGGGGGGAACGGTCGTCTGGAGATGCTCAGAGATGGTCGGAACTCAGCTATGGAGTTTCCGATTCAGGACTTTCATCGAAAGAAAGGAAAATCTTGATAAAGGAACTTAAGCATAAGGTTTATGACGGTCAGAAGGAATTGTATGATTCCTTGCATGCCAATGGAACCATATGGGCTGAGAAGATGTTGAACGATGATGTGGCTTCAGTCCGCCTTCTTCGACGTCTGCCTTTCGTTGATAATGGAAATATCGGTGCCTTCGGCTTTTCTATGGGCGCCCATAGATGCTGGATGCTTGCTGCTTTCTGCAAAGATGTGAAGTGTGGCGTCGCTCTTTCATGGATGACTTCTCTGGACAGGGAGGAACGTATGAAACCGTCTGATTATTCTATGGCAGTGATGCCTATGCGTGAGCAGCTTGATTTCGGGGATATCGGACTTTTTCTGGCACCCAAGCCAATGTTGTTCCTCAATGGTGCAGACGATCACCTGTTTCCTAGAGAAAAGGTGGAAACGGCATTCGGCAAGCTTCAGAAACATTATTCCGATTATAATGAAAGACAGTCTTCATATGTCCGGACAGAACCTTCATTCGAGCCGTTGCAGACGGTTTTCTTCAATGGCGGACATCATTGTGGCAAGGAAGTGCAGTCTGTGATTGTGAGGTTCCTTGATTCAAACTTGTAAATTCATACAATAAAATATGATTTTTCTTCAAGATGATAAAGCAGTTGCTTCGGCGACTGCTTTTTTGTGAAATTAATATTATATTTGTATGTCAGTGAAACTAATTAAATCTATATATATTATGCCTAAAGTAATTACATTCGGCGAGATAATGCTCCGTCTGGCGACACCTGGATATCTGAGGTTTTCACAAGCCAAGCAGTTTGAAGCTACATTCGGTGGAGGTGAGGCCAATGTCGCAGTTTCTCTTGCAAATTATGGTATAGAGACAGAATTCGTAACTCGTTTCCCAAAGAATGATATCGCTCAGAGCTGTATCAAGGACCTTCATAGCTATGGTGTCGGAACAAGACATTGTGTGTATGGTGGAGACCGTCTCGGTATATATTTCCTTGAAACAGGTGCAGTGGCGCGTCCGAGCAAGGTCGTTTATGACCGTGCCCATTCTTCAATAGCTCAGATCGAGAAAGGTATGATCGATTGGGAGAAGGTGTTTGAAGGTGCGGACTGGTTCCATTGGACAGGTATTACCCCTGCTATCAGCCAAGGTGCTGCAGATGTATGCCTTGAGGCTATTCAGGCTGCAAACAGACTTGGAGTAAAGGTGTCATGCGACCTTAACTATCGAAAGAACCTTTGGAAATACGGAAAGACTGCATCTGAAGTCATGCCGGATCTTGTTGCAGGTTGTGACGTTATCCTCGGAAATGAGGAGGATGCTGAAAAGGTATTCGGAATCAAGCCTGAAGGCTTTGATGTCACAGCAACCCATGGTGAGGTGAATGCTGCAGAATTCGAAAGCGTCTGCAAGCAGCTTATGGCTAAATTCCCTCGCGCACAGAAGGTCATCATTACTTTGAGAGGATCTATAAATGCCAATCATAACACATGGGGAGGAGTTCTTTACAGCAACGGAACGCTTTATCAGTCTCCTCGTTACGACATAACTCATATCGTTGACCGTGTCGGCGGTGGTGACTCATTCATGGGAGGACTCATCTATGGACTTCTTACGTTTACAGATGACGATCAGAAGGCTCTGAACTTCGCGGTAGCGGCTTCATGCCTCAAGCATACCATTTACGGTGACTATAATCAGGTGACTGTCGCTGAGGTGGAGAACCTTATGAAGGGTGACGGTTCAGGACGAGTTTCAAGATAATCATATCGTTATGGCAAAATACAACAAGCAGCAGGTCATAGCTGCAATGAAAGAGACCGGAATGGTACCGGTATTCTATCACTCGGACCTCGAGACTGCAAAGGCAGTCGTAAAGGCTTGCTATGAAGGCGGAGTCCGCGCATTCGAATTTACGAACAGAGGAGATTTCGCCCATGAGGTTTTCGGTGAACTTGTGAAGTTCGCCAACAAGGAGCTTCCGGGTATGATATTGGGTATAGGTTCTGTAGTCGATGCGCCAACAGCTGCGCTTTATCTCCAGCTTGGAGCTAATTTTGTGGTAGGGCCTCTTTTCAATCCGGAGATAGCTCCGGTGTGCAACCGTCGCCTTGTCCCATATTGTCCTGGTTGCGGCTCTGTTTCCGAGGTGGGAAAAGCTCAGGAACTTGGTTGTGATATTTGCAAAGTATTCCCTGGAGATGTTCTGGGACCTGCATTTGTAAAGGGTCTCAAGGCTCCTATGCCTTGGAGCCAGATCATGGTTACAGGTGGTGTGAAGCCGACAAAGGAGAATCTTGAAGGTTGGTTCAAGGCTGGCGTTACCTGTGTGGGAATGGGTAGCAACCTCTTCCCTAAGGAGGCAGTGGCAGCTAAGGACTGGGAGGCAATTACCAGACTCTGCAAGGAGGCTCTAGAAATCATAAGAAGCTTATAATTCAATTACACTAAACTAATGAAAAAGGATACTAACCAACAATTGATGACAAATTGGCGCTGGTGGATGGTTGTTCTGCTTTTTGTGGCAACTACCGTCAACTATATGGACCGCCAGGTTCTTTCCCTGACATGGAAGGAATTCATTGCGCCTGAATTCCACTGGACTGACAGTGACTATGGTACGATTACAGCCGTATTCTCGCTCTTCTATGCTTTTGCAATGCTTTTTGCCGGCAAGTTCGTGGATTGGATGGGAACCAAGAAAGGCTATCTTTGGGCAATCGGAGTATGGTCTTTCGGTGCATGTGTGCATGCAATCTGTGGCTGGGCTACAATGCATATCGAAGGATATGAGTCAATTGAGGCTATGAAGGCGGTAGAGGCCGGAACCGGTGCGGCTCTTGCCATCGCGTCTGTCAGCGTATGGCTTTTCCTTGCTGCCAGAAGCATTCTTGCTTTGGGTGAGGCAGGAAACTTCCCTGCAGCCATCAAGACTACAGCTGAATATTTCCCTAAGAAGGACCGTGCTTTCGCGACATCGATATTCAATGCCGGTGCATCAGTAGGTGCGCTTGTGGCTCCTGCTACAATCCCGCCACTTGCCGCTGCCTTCGGTTGGGAGATGGCCTTCATCATAATCGGAGCCCTCGGATTCGTATGGATGGGATTCTGGGTGTTCATGTATGACAAGCCTCAGAAATCGAAGCATGTCAACGAGGCGGAACTTGCATATATACAGCAGGACGAGGATGAGCCGGTAGCGGAGACTCCGGCCGAGGAGACAAAGTCCATTCCTTTCCTCAAGTGCTTTACATATCGTCAGACATGGTCTTTCATTGCTGGAAAGTTCTTTACAGACGGTGTATGGTGGTTCTACCTTTTCTGGGCTCCTGCATATTTCCAGGACCAGTTCGGTTACAAGGCTTCATCGGGTACCGGCATGATGCTCATCATCACCCTCTATGCTATCGTGACCATCATTTCCATTTTCGGAGGTTATCTGCCTAAGTTCTTTGTTGAGAAGAAGGGCATGCATCCGTACAGTGGCCGAATGCTCTCTATGCTGATTTTTGCATTCTTCCCGCTCTTCGCACTCTTCGCTCAGCCTATGGGCCAGTTCTCAGCATGGTGGCCGGCGATAATCATTGGTCTGGCTGGTGCAGGACATCAGGCATGGTCTGCAAACCTCTTCTCGACTGTAGGAGATATGTTCCCTAAATCGGCTATCGCTACCATTACCGGTATCGGAGGCATGGCAGGAGGTATCAGTTCATTCCTTATCAACAAGGGAGCCGGTGTTCTCTTTACATATTCGGAAAACGCTGGAGCAGCATTCTCATTTCTTGGCTTTGAGGGCAAGGAGGCTGGCTATATGATTGTTTTCTGCTTCTGTGCAGTCGCTTATCTTATCGCATGGGCCACTATGAAGGCCCTTGTGCCGAAGTATAAGAAGATTGAAGAATAAGTTCCGGTATCACGGATAATAAAACGAGGTGGTTCTTTAAAGAGCCACCTCGTTTTGCTTGCTGTCAATCCGTTAGAAATTGAAATATCTGTCAGCGTTGTTGTATGAAATATCCTGTACCATCTGATGAAGGAATGCCATCTCGCTCTTAGGAAGCTTTCCGTTCTGAATGTCTTCACCTATGAGGTTGCAGAGGATTCTTCTGAAATATTCATGGCGAGGATAAGACAGGAAGCTGCGTGAGTCAGTCAACATACCTACGAAGCGGCTGAGAAGACCGAGTGATGAGAGTGCGTTCATCTGCTTCTTCATGCCGTCCTCCTGATCGAGGAACCACCAGCCGGATCCGAGCTGGATCTTGCCTGGGCATGTGCCGTCGTTGAATGTGTATGCCATTGTAGCGAGCACCTCATTGTCCTTAGGGTTGAGGTTATAGAGTATAGTCTTTGTAAGTTTATTCTCGAGAGCAAGCTTGTTGAGGAACTTGTGGCCTGCAGCAGCGCACTGAACATCGTGGATCGCATCATATCCTGTATCCGGACCGAGGATGTTGAACATGCGTGTGTTGTTGTCGCGGATAGCTCCGATGTGGAACTGCTGCGCCCAACCCTTTGCATGGTCCATACGTGCGAAATCCAGAAGGATAGCGCTGCGGAATTTGAGTACTTCCTCCCATGTAGGCTGCTTGCCGGCAAGGGTGTTGCGGTAGATCTTGTCGATCTCCTCGAGCTCGAAGTCCTCTGCGTAGAATGTCTCGAGTCCATGGTCGGAGAGGCGGCTTCCCATCTCATGGAAGAAGTCGTGACGTTTCTGAAGGGCATCGAGGAGGTCCTGATAGCTGTTGATGGCTACACCTGAGATGTTGCTGAGCTTCTGGATATATTCCTTATACTGCTCAGGCTTTTCGATCACCATGGCCTTGTCCGGTCTCCATGCAGGAAGGACCTTGACTCCGAAAGGATTCTCATTGATCTGCTTGTGGTATTCAAGTGTGTCTGCAGGGTCGTCAGTAGTGCATACGACCTTGACATTGAATCTCTTCATCAGTTCCTGACCTCTGAACTCTTCAGTCTGGAGCTTGGCGGTACACTCGTCATAGATTGCACGTGCGGTCTGAGGATTGAGAAGATCATATACGTCAAATACTCTTGCCAGCTCGAGATGAGTCCAGTGATAAAGCGGGTTTCTCATTGTGTATGGAACAGTCTCAGCCCATTTCTCGAACTTTTCATAACTGCCGCGTGGACCGGTGATGAATTCTTCAGGAACACCGTTTCCTCGCATCGCGCGCCACTTGTAGTGGTCACCTCCGAGCCACACTTCTGTAAGGTCCTTGAACTGATAGTTGTCAGCGATCATCTTTGGGACGAGATGGCAGTGATAGTCGATGATAGGCATCTTTTCTGCGCTTTCATGATAGAGCTCACGTGCATAGTCGTTTGTGAGCATGAAGTCATCGTGAATGAAAGGCTTGTCGCCTGTCAGTCCGTCGATGCTGTCCTTTACTTTTGATAGGAAATCCATTGTTATCTGTATTTAGTGTTTCTCTTTTGCAAATTTCGCTTAATCCTAGAATTTCCAAGTATGAAAATTCTACAAAAAAATATGAAAAATCATCATTCTGGGATAAATATAGGAATTTTTCCGTGAACGGACACGGAAATTTCATATATTTGTGTCTGTTGTACATTCGAAACAATAAACATTTACATATTATGGAAGCACTAAACAGAAAGACGGCAAAGGCCAATCAGTATCCGACAAGGATCATTCAGTTCGGCGAAGGAAACTTTCTCAGAGCATTCGTTGACTGGATCGTATGGAACACTAACCAGAAGACAGACTTCAACGCCGGTGTCGTTGTCGTCCAGCCTATCGCCAAAGGAATGGTCGATATGCTTAATTCCCAGGATGGACTTTATCATGTGAATCTTCAGGGTATCGACAAAGGTGAGGCAGTTGACTCTATACAGATGATAGATGTCATCAACGGAGGTCTTAATCCTTATACTCAGTTTGAGGATTTCATGGCTCTTGCTGAAAATCCGGATATACGTTTCGTGATCTCGAATACGACAGAAGCCGGCATCGCATATGATCCGTCATGCAAGCTTGAAGACAAACCTGCTTCATCATATCCGGGAAAGCTCACTCAGCTTCTTTATCGCAGGTATCAGCATTTCAATGGTGACGCATCAAAGGGACTGATTATCCTTCCGTGTGAGCTTATCTTCCTTAATGGAAAAGAACTCAAGAAGTGCATCTATCAGTATATCGAACTGTGGCAGCTCGGAGAAGACTTCAAGACATGGTTCGAGACAGCATGCGGCGTTTACTGCACGCTTGTGGACCGTATCGTTCCCGGCTATCCTAAGGATACCATCGACCAGATCCATGAGCGCATCGGTTATAAGGATAATCTTGTCGTCAAGGGTGAAATCTTCCACCTTTGGGTAATCGAAGCTCCGGAGTCGGTAGCAGAGGAGTTCCCTGCTGACAAGGCCGGACTGAATGTGCTCTTTGTGCCTAGCGAAGCTCCATATCATGAAAGAAAGGTGACTCTCCTAAATGGTCCGCATACCGTTCTTTCTCCAGTAGGATATCTTTCAGGTCTTGATACAGTAAAGGAGTGTGTCGAGGATCCGGAAGTGGGCCAGTTCGTGAAGAAGGTCATGTATGGAGAACTTCTCGAGACTCTTAATCTTCCGAAACCAGAACTTGAGGCTTTTGCAAATTCGGTTGTCGAGCGTTTCGTGAATCCATATGTGAAGCATTTCGTTACCAGCATCATGCTCAATTCGTTCCCTAAATACAAGACTCGCGATCTTCCAGGTCTCAAGACTTATCTGGAGCGTAAAGGCGAGCTGCCGAAAGGCCTTATACTCGGTCTTGCAGCCATCATCACGTATTACAAGGGAGGCAAGAGGGGAGATGTCGAAATCGTTCCTAACGATGACGAGGCAATCATCGCACTTCTCAAGGATCTTTGGGCAACAGGTGATGTACGCAAGGTCGCAGAGGGAGTTCTCGCAGCTGAGTTCATATGGGGCGAGAACCTGAATGAGATACCTGGTCTTACAGATCTTGTCACTGCAGATCTGGAGCTTATCCAGGCAGAAGGAATGCGTGCAGCAGTTAAATCTGTGATTTGATATGGCAGAATTCATAAAGATCAATCCGGCCGATAATGTGGCCGTTGCAATTAATGATGTCGAGGCCGGTTGCGGCTTCGACATCGATGGTGTTTCACTCAAGACTCTCGACAGGATTCCAGCAGGACATAAGGTGGCCTTGAGGAATATCGCGGAAGGAGAGGATGTCGTTAAATACGGATTCCCGATAGGACATCTCCTGAAGGATGTCCCTCAGGGAGGACTTATAGACCATTCGGTCCTCAAGACCAATCTGGAGGGCTTGCTGGATTATTCTTATCAGCCTGATCTTACGGAGACAGCTCCTGCTCAGAAGAAGGCTTTTTTCAAGGGTTATCGTCGTGCGGACGGACGTGCCGGCATCCGCAACGAGCTCTGGGTCATACCGACTGTAGGATGCGTAAACGGAGTCGTTCAGAATATCCAGAAACGGTTTGAGACTGAACTTGAGGCTTATCCGGGCATTGAGAAGGTGATCGCTTTTCCTCATAATTATGGCTGTTCTCAGCTAGGCGGGGACCATGAGAATACAAGGAAGATACTTGCGGATATGGTTCACCATCCTAATGCGGCCGGTGTACTTGTCGTCGCCCTCGGCTGTGAGAATAACCAGCTTGGAGCATTCCGGGAACTGGTAGGTGCAGTCGATGAAACACGTGTGAAGTTCATGGAATCACAGAAGATACAGGGCGATGAAGTTGAATACGGATTGAATCTTTTGCGTGAGATAGCCCAGGCGGCCAAGGACGACAGGAGGGAAGACATTCCTGTAAGCGAGCTGAAGGTCGGACTGAAATGCGGCGGCTCTGACGGATTCTCCGGAATTACTGCCAATCCTCTTCTGGGACGTTTCTCGGACTGGATTGTCGCTCAAGGTGGTACCACCGTCCTTACTGAGGTGCCTGAGATGTTCGGGGCTGAGACAATCCTCATGTCCCGTTGTCAGGATGAGGCTACATTCGACAAGACTGTCCATCTCATTAATGACTTCAAGGCTTATTTCATGAAGAATGACCAGCCTGTTTACGAGAATCCTTCTCCAGGCAACAAGGCGGGAGGAATATCGACATTGGAAGAAAAGTCTCTCGGATGTACCCAGAAGTCAGGTAATTCCATCGTTCGTGATGTCCTGCTGTATGGTGACCGTCTTAAGACCAAAGGCCTGAATCTTCTCAGCGCACCTGGAAATGACCTTGTCGCATCAACGGCTCTGGCTGCCGCCGGTTGTCAGATCGTTCTCTTTACGACAGGCCGAGGTACTCCTTTCGGCACATTCGTACCGACAGCCAAGATATCCACAAACACCACTCTTGCTGTAAACAAGCCGTTGTGGATAGATTTCAATGCTGGCGCCATTGTAGATGGCAGTCCGGTTGAGGAGGTGGATGAAGCTTTCATCGGATTTGTTCTCGATGTGGCATCGGGCAAGCATACGAACAATGAGAAATCAGGATATAGCGAGATAGCTATATTCAAATCAGGTGTAACTCTATAAAGATGAAAACGAACAGTGAAGTGAGATTTGCATCTCATCCGATGGATGCAATGCATTATGATACTTGTCAGCTCAGGGAGCATTATCTGATCGAAAAAGTGTTTTCAGCTGATGAAGTGAATATTGTTTATACCATGCATGACCGTATGATTGCCGGTGGCGTGATGCCGGTCAACGAAGTCGTGGAACTCGAACCGATTGACATACTTCGCAATGACTGGTTCCTTGGACGACGTGAGATGGGTATATTCAATGTAGGCGGGAAAGGATTTGTCAAGGCCGGTGACGAAACATATCCGATGGATTATAAAGAGGCGCTTTATCTTGGCAGAGGAGACAGAAGGGTGACATTCGAGAGCCTTGATCCTGAGAGACCTGCGAAATTCTATTTCTGTTCGGCTCCGGCACATATGACATATCCAGACCATCTTACAACCCGTGAAGAAGCTGTAAAGATGGAACTTGGCTGCCTTGAGGAAAGCAATCATCGTGTGATCAACAGGATGCTTGTCAAGGAGGTGGTTCCTTCATGCCAGCTTCAGATGGGCATGACTGAGCTGATGCCGGGAAGTACATGGAATACGATGCCGGCCCATACTCATGAACGCCGTATGGAAGTTTACTTCTATTTTGAACTTCCTGAGGATCAGGCTGTATGTCATTTCATGGGACAACCAGATCAGACAAGGCATATATGGATGAAGAACGAACAGGCTGTCATCTCTCCTGAATGGAGCATCCATTCTGCATGTGCAACCAGAAACTATACTTTCATATGGGCGATGTGCGGAGAGAATCTCGATTATGGTGATATGGACGGCTGTGCAGTTACAGAACTTAGATAAACCGGTTGTTTTAGATAAGATAAATTCATATCTTTGTGGAATTAATTAACAAATAATAACCATGAAGAAATTCTCTTTGCCTAAAGACGGCGGACTTATAGAGGCCGGTCTTCCTAAGGGCATCCTTCATAGCTTTGAAAGGATACCTGCCAATATCTTTGAAGATGAAGAAATAGCTTGCGCAGACTTAGCAGACGAAATCATCAATGCCATCAACGGCAGTTTTGGTGTTTTCAGATTAGGTCTGACTACCGGAACTTCCCCTGTCTCTCTTTACAGGGAGCTTGTAAGACGCCATAAGGCTGGAGATGTGTCATTCAAGAATGTAGAGATATTCAGCATTGATGAATATTATCCTGCTCCTGCTCCATCTCAGAGCCGTAACAAAAGGCTTATAGAGGAACTCATCAATCATATTGATGTGAAGCCTGAGAACGTACATATCCCAAGACACACTGAGGTCAGAGATACAGTGACTGAGGCAAATGCTGACTTTGACAGACTTGCCAAGGGACTTGACCTTCTTGTGCTTGGAGTAGGAGAGAAGGGCCAGGTAGGTTTCAACGAGGCCGGTTCTACAGAGAAGAGCCGTACAAGAACTGTCCTTCTGTCTTATAATTCAAGGAAGAGGCAGGCAAAGAACTTCGGCGGTGATGTTGACGCTACTCCTCGTACAGCGATCACAATGGGTATCTCCACTATGCTCAGCGCAAAGAAGATCGTTCTTATCGCATGGGGCGAGGATAAAGCCGGTATCGTGAAGAAAGTCGTCGAGGACAAGGTAAATCCGGAATGTCCGGCATCTTATCTCCAGAGACATGAGAACATTTCATTCTATGTGGATGAGAACTCAGCTTCTCTTCTGACTAGAAATGTGGCTCCATGGCTTGTGGGACCATGTGAATGGACTCCTAAATTCGTGCGCAAGGCTGTTGTATGGCTCAGTGAGATTGTACATAAGCCTATCCTCAAGCTTACTCAGGGTGATTATCTTTCAAACGGACTGGGCGAGCTTCTCGAGAAGATCGATTCATACGATCAGATAAATATCAAGGTGTTCAACGACCTTCAGCATACTATTTCAGGCTGGCCGGGCGGAAAGCCTGATGCTGATGACAGCACAAGGCCTGTTCCATCTGTTCCGTTCCCTAAGAGAGTGGTGATCTTCTCTCCACATCCTGATGGCGATGTGACCTCTATGGGAGGTACATTCATCCGTCTTGTGGAGCAGGGACATGATGTCCATGTAGCTTATGAGACTTCGGGTAATGTGGCCGTTCATGATGATGTGGTGCTTCAGCATATGGATGCGGCTCGCGAGCTTGGTTTCGGCGACCGTTTCGATGAGGTGAAGCAGATCATCGCTTCAAAGAAGGCAGGTGAGCCGGAGCCAAGGGCTCTTCTCGAGCTTAAGGGCGCTATCCGTCGTAGTGAGGCCAAGAGTGCTGTCCGTTCTTTCGGCCTGAATGATGAGACAAATGCTCATTTCCTCAATCTTCCGTTCTACGAGACCGGTGGCATCAAGAAGGGTGAAAGGACTCAGAAGGATATCGATATCATCGTAGATCTTCTTCAGAAGGTGCAGCCGCATCAGATTTATCTTGCCGGTGACCTTGCTGACCCTCATGGAACCCATCGCGTATGTACTGAAGCTGTACTTGAGGCAATCAACCAGCTTAAGGATGAGGCATGGCTTTCAGAGTGTCATGTATGGCTTTACAGAGGAGCATGGATGGAGTGGGAACTCGGAAAGGTCGATATGGCAGTTCCTCTCAGCCCTGATGAAGTGATTAAGAAACGTCATGCGATTTACCGCCACCTTTCACAGAAGGATATCGTACCGTTCCCAGGTGACGACCCTCGCGAATTCTGGCAGAGAGCAGAAGAGAGAACTCAGAATACAGCAAGACTTTATGATGAACTCGGAATGGCTGAATACCAAGCTATCGAGGTGTTTGTGAAACTTTTTTAAACATTAATAGACAGATATGAGACTTATCATTGAACAGAATGCTCAGAATGGTGCAGTTTGGGCCGCCAAGTATATTGTGTCGCGCATCAAGGCGAAGGCTGCCGTGACAGATAAACCGTTTGTCCTTGGACTTCCTACCGGTGGTACTCCGATTGCAACTTACAAGGAGCTTATCCGCATGTATCAGGCTGGTGAAGTGTCTTTCGAGAATGTCATCACATTCAACATGGATGAGTATGTAGGACTTCCGGAGGAGCATCCTGAAAGCTATCATTCATTCATGGCAAGAAACTTCTTTGACCATGTGAATGTACCTAAGGAAAATATCAATATCCTTAACGGAAATGCAGAGGATCTTGTTGCTGAATGTGCCGCATATGAGGCAAAGATCGTAGCTGCCGGCGGTATTGACCTTTTCATGGGCGGTGTAGGTGAGGACGGTCACCTTGCGTTCAACGAGCCATTCTCTTCACTCGTATCAAGAACCAGGATCAAGAGTCTTACCTATGATACGATTCTTGTGAATTCACGTTTCTTTGACGGTGATGTAAGCAAGGTTCCTGCAACAGCTCTCACAGTAGGAGTCGGTACTGTCATGGACGCTAAGGAAGTGCTTGTTCTCGCATTCGGTCACAAGAAGGCGAATGCTCTTCGTGAGGCTATCGAGGGAGCTTATTCTCACAAGTGTACCCTTTCTGCTCTCCAGGCTCATCCTCATGGAATCATTGTTGCTGATGAACTTGCAGTAGGCGAGCTGAAGGTCAATACATACAGATATTTCAAAGATATCGAGAAGGATAACCTCCTTTAATCCCAAGGTTGTCGTTTTTTCATTATATTTGTGGGCTGAACCTCGGTTCGGCCCATAGTTATATGTACTAAAACCATTTGAACATGAACAGATTAAGACCATTTATCCTTGCAGTTACAATTATCATGGCAGGACTTCTGGCATACGGAGTGCTTACCAGGCCGAATGCAGCTTCCATTGATGCTGAAGGCTTTTCAGCAGCCAGAGTCGTCAAGGATATCGAAGTTATTTCAAAAGAACATCATTCAGTGGCTCATCCTGCTGAAAGGGCAGTCGTACGTGACTATCTCATCGGCAGACTTGAGGAACTTGGAGCAGATACAGTCAAGCTTTATCAGTACGATTCGCTTGTAGGACCTAAGAACAAGCATGTTGTCTATACATTCGATGCAGTGGATGTACTTGCTGAGTTCCCGCCGCTTGAAGCATCGGAAGATACGACCTACCTCCTTTTTGTTGCGCATTATGATTCAAGATATTCCCAGCCGATGCCTAAGGATACCGTATGGTCATATGGCGCAGCTGATGACGGTTATGGAGTCGGAGTGATTCTTGAGACCGTAAGTCAGGCTCTGAAGGTACGCCAGGACTGGAAACAGGGTGTAAAGGTCCTTTTTACTGATGCCGAGGAAGTCGGAATGATGGGCATGACTGCCATCTGGGAAAACAATAGGGAAGTGTTTGATAATGTCGGATTCATGATCAATCTTGAAGCACGTGGTCCGTGGGGCCCTGCTCTTCTGTTCGAGACATGTCCGGGCAATGAGAAGGTGATGGAACTCTATGCAAAGGCAGCTGATTATCCGTTCACATATTCACTTACTACCGTTGTCTATAACTTCATGCCGAACTTCACTGACTTCACTATTGTGAAGGATCATGTTCCAGGTATGAACTTCTCGACTATCGCTGATGTCAATCATTATCATACTGATCTGGATAATTTCAGCAATATCAGCAGCAAGTCCATTCAGCATTATGGCGCACAGGTCCTTCCTGTCACTTTAGAATACCTTACTGACGAGAAATATTCAGACCGCAGCTATTTCAAGGCAGATGCGGATACCGTCAATTTCACAATCCCTTTATTCGGTCTCTTCAACTTCAGCAAGGGTACATATAAGGTAGTAAACGTTCTTGTTTTCATACTCTTCCTTCTTGCTCTTGCCTTTGAAGGAGTACGTGGCAGACTCAAGGCTGGCAAGATCTTCAAATCATCAATCGTAATATTAGGTTGTGCCTTGGGTGTGCTGGCTCTTGGAGAACTTGTCGCTTATCTGAGCGCATTGATAGCTGGAGCCAGGTTCAAGCCATTTGGTGTTATCCATGGAATTACATTCGACAATGTTGCAATGATTGTATCAGTTGTCATTCTTGCGGCCGTTTCTGTGCTTGTATATGTTTCAGGCAGACAGAAGGCAGTCCGTATGGCTTCCGGATCCATGCGTGCCAGTGCATCTGTCAATGCAGTCGCAAAGCATGCATTCAATACTCTTTATGCGGTATTGACCCTTATGTTCGTCCTCAGCGCGGCGCTTCTTTTCACACTTGGTGAGAATATAATGTTCTTTGTTCCTTTGACATTCGCAGTCGCTGGAATCGTTCTTTATCGCATCGTTCCTTTCAAGTTATGGCTTCTCCTTGCGATTGCCGCCATTCTCCTGCATGCATTGTCATTCCTTTATGCTCTGGCGATGGCTTTGACAATCGGTGCGTTCGGAGCTGTGGCAATGCTGGCTTTCCTTGATATCATGGTGATCATACCGCTGGCAGATGTCTATCTTACTGCTGATAAAGTCACTAAGAAATAATTAATATGAAAAAAACATTGCTGGTATTGAGCATGATCCTTTCTTTTGTGGTCTGCTCCTGGGCTTCTCAGCCTGATACACTTAAGGTCCTTGCTATCGGAAACAGCTTTTCGGAAGATGCTGTTGAGGAGCATTTGTCTGATCTGGCTCGTGCAGAAGGACTTACTGTCGTTATAGGTAATATGTATATCGGGGGTTGCTCGATCGAAAGGCATGTAAGGAATCTTCGTGGCGACATTGCCGATTACAGATATCGTAAGTTCGATCCTCAGGGTAAGATGACTGAAATCAAGAAATATACTCTTGAAAAGGTTCTTGCAGAAGAAGATTGGGATTATATCAGCGTACAGCAATCCAGCCCGTTCTCCGGCATTCCTGAGTCATATGTTCTGCTTCCGGAGCTTGTACAGTTCATCCGGGAAAGAGTTCCTGCCGATGCAGTTGTGATGTTCCATCAGACATGGGCATATTCCAAGGATTCATCTCATAAGAACTTTGTGAACTATGACAAGGATCAGATGAAGATGTATGATGCTATTGTCGCTACTGTAAATCAGGAGACTCCTAAGGTCGGTATCGAAATGGTCATTCCGTCAGGTACTGCCATTCAGAATGCCAGGACATCTTCATTCCTCGGTGATGATCTTACTCGTGACGGATATCATCTGAGCCGTCCTCATGGACGATATGTCGCAGCCTGCACATGGCTGGAGAAAGTTTTGGGAGTCAACCCTGTCGGCAATGATTATTGTCCGGAAGGTATGACCCCCAAGGAGTGTAAAGCTGCTCAGAAAGCAGCTCATAAAGCTGTCAAGAGACCGTCTGAGATATCTAAGGTAAAGTAATCTTTACCTGTCTCTTTGTGCCAATCCGATGTAATAGAAAAGGGTCGCTAAAGATCCTAAGGCAGCTATTACATATGTATATGCAGCCCATTTGAGCGCATCTATCGCCATAGGGCGTGTCTGGCCGTCTGTGATTCCTGACTGAGTCAGCCAACCTATGGCGCGGCTGCTGGCATTTATCTCGACCGGCAGGGTGATTAAGCTGAATAATGTAGTTGTCGCGAACAATATTATTCCAAACCAAAGCAGTCCCGGAAAACGATTTATCATCAGTACTCCTGCAAGAAGTACCCACTGAACTATATTTGAGGCGAAGTTCACGACAGGAACAAGGGCTGAACGCATCTTAAGCGGAGCATATCCGTATGCATGCTGTACAGCATGTCCGCATTCGTGAGCTGCAACGGCTGCAGCTGCAACGCTTCTGCTTGCATATACGCTCTCACTGAGAGCGACAGTCTTTGTCTGAGGATTGAAATGGTCTGTAAGCATACCGCTTGTCGGCACGACCTTTACGTCATAGATACCATGGTCATGGAGCATTTTCTGAGCGACTTCTGCTCCAGACATACCGCTAGGCAGGCCTACCCTCGAGTACTTGTTGAAACGGCTCTGCAGCATCTGCTGAACGATGAAGCTGAGGGCCATGATGATGATCATAATGATCCAGATGTTCATATTTGTATAAGTTTAATCGTTAATAATCTGTCTGAACTGACATTTTGTCCTGTTCTTGCAGGAGTTCTTCAATGTCATAGCTGGCGCATATATGTGCAAAAACCAAGCCTGTCGCAAAAATAGGATATTATGTCAGAATATTTCTTAATTTTGTGGCCGGTTTTATTTAAAGTAAACAATGTATATAAGCAGTGACTTTTCAAGGCTGGAGATCGATCTGAACGGGTGTCTTGAAAATTACAGATATTTCAGGTCGAAGCTGGAATCTTCGACAAAGCTACTTGTATTGGTAAAAGCCAATGCATATGGCCATGGTGCAGTGCAGTTCGCATCTCTGATGGAAGAGGCTGGAGCTGATTACCTCGCTGTGGCTTATCCTATCGAGGGTATAGAACTCCGTCAGGCAGGAATAAAGTCTCCGATCATGGTCCTGACAGCGGGAACCGATTCATTCGAACAGATAATCAATTACGGACTTGAGCCGGGAATACCTAATATGTATTCTCTCAGGATCTTGTGTGAGGTGCTTCAGAAGAGGGGGATGTCGGACTTCCCGATCCATATCAAGCTTGATACCGGCATGCACAGACTAGGATTCATGACTGAGGAAATGCAGGAACTCATAGACTTCCTTTCGACATGCAGGACAGTCAAGGTGAAGTCAGTATATTCGCATCTGGCCGCAGCTGATGATCCTTCTTGTGATGAATTCACTCTGGATCAGGTGACTCTCTTCCGTGAAAATGCAGACAAGCTTACCCATGCCATAGGTTATAAGCCTCTGTATCATATCCTGAACTCTGCTGGAATTGAAAGATTCCCTCAGTATCAGTTCGATATGGTGCGTCTTGGTATCGGTATATACGGTGTCAGTGCAATTCCTGGCAATCAGTTGAGCCCTGTCGCATCGTTCAAGTGTAAGATTCTTCAGATCAAGACATTGCAGCCGTCAGACGGAACCATAGGCTATGGACGTCATGGTAAGATCGCTCCGGAGGGTACTGTCATTGCAACTATTCCGGTCGGTTATGCAGACGGAGTAGATCGTCATCTTTCCCGCGGTAAAGGTTTCTTTACAGTCAACGGGCATAAGGTCCCTACGATCGGAAACATCTGTATGGATATGTGCATGCTTGATGTGACAGGCATAGATGTCAAGGTAGGGGATACGGTCACCATTTTCGGTGAAGACCCTACAATTACTGAACTTGCTGATATTCTTGGTACGATCCCATATGAGATTCTGACTTCGGTGCCGAGGAGAATAGAAAGGATAATTGTGAAATGATGGAAGATGTAAGCAGCAGATACAAAGTCCTCTTCGTGTGCCTGGGGAACATCTGCAGGTCTCCGGCCGCGCAGGGAATATTCGAACATGTGGTCAGTGAAAACGGCATGCAGGAGAAGATTGCAGCTGATTCTGCCGGAACATACAGCGGCCACAGAGGAGAACTTCCGGATCGTCGTATGAGGAATGCCGCTCTGTACAGAGGTTTTGCTCTGACTCACAGAGCACGTCCGGTATCAAGTCTTGATTTTCTGGATTTCGACCTGATCATAGCGATGGATGATCAGAATTATGAAGACCTGATGCATCTGGCTCCTTCCGTCGAGGCTACCCACAAGATCAGAAGAATGGCAAGTTACTTCAAGACTCATAAGATTTCATATGTCCCGGATCCGTATTATATGGGGGCAGAAGGCTTCAGCTTGGTTCTGGATCTTCTTGAGGAAGGATGCCGTAATCTATATGAAGAAATAATAAAGACTGAGCTTCGTTAGCCCAGTCTTTATTGCTATTTGCTTTTCATGAATCTGAGACATTTGAGTATCCATGCCGGAAGCGGTTTCAAGTCGTCTCTGTTCTCGAGATGGAGATAGATTCCTAACTTCTTGAGTATCGGAATCTTGAATGTCTCTACGAACTCGATGAGTGTGCCGTCGGGATCTTCGATATAAGTGAAATGGCCATTAGCCTCTCCCATCTTGAAGTCCCTGCCTCCATCACAAACGAATTCGTGTCCGAACTCAGCTGCAGCCTTTCGGATCTCCTCCATGTTTCTGATGTCAAAGCAGAGATGGATAAATCCCGGATCACCCCAGAGACGTCCTTCGTAAAGCTTGCGAGGAGCCGGAACTCCATCATCCGCTATTCTCTGGACAAGCTCAATGTGTGATGTACCCATAATCTGGCTGAGCGGACCTTCGATTGGCTTTGAACGCGTAAGCATGACTCTGCGGAGCTTGTACTGACCTCCGGGAACACCTTTAAGGTCATCAAATACATCAGTAACATCATATTCAACCTTGTCATAGTCCATGATTGATCCGTAGAACTTGATCGATTTGTCCATGTCGGATACTCCAAGGGTCGCTCCGTTGTTTCCTCCTGTATTCTTGTTCTCATTGTAGAAACAATAATCGTCAGATTCAACATCGAAAATATTGTTCCATGGGTCCTTGACGAAGAAATGCTCCTTGCCGGCAGGGTTTGCCTGAGGAGTCGTGAGTATGTTTACTCCCTTTTTCTTCATTTCTTCATATGCCGCACGTACATCACGTGACTTTACCTTGCAGCAGAATATTCCGTAGTCACCGAACTCCGGTGTGAACTGAATATAGTTCAATTCTCGTCCGCGTGGTTCCCAAACTTCGAATCCTCCTCCTCCTCGGAGATTAAGCACCAGAATCGCATATCTGGGCTGTGGCTTGCCTCCGGTGTATGGAAGCATTCTTTCTGCAACACCGATATCACCGAACAACTTTATGTCAAATCCGAAGACATCCTTATACCATGCCCAGGATTCTTCGACATTTCTTACTCCGATTCCGACCTGCTGTACTCCGCAGATCACTTTTCTTTTTGTCATAATCGCTGTTTTTAGATCCCTCGACTCGCTTCGCTCACTCGGGTTGGCAATAGAGCTGCGGGGATGCCATTGTCATCTAGCTGAAACGTTTCGTGCGATAAGGCGGAAAAGCCAAGGCACATATTTGTAGAACGGAACCATGATGGTGTCAAAACCTCCGATCACCTTCTGGTGCCTTCCTCTGGCGATTGCGCGGATCGCCACCTTTGCACATTTATTGACATCATATCCGTTGGCCTGACCAGGATCCATGATGCCCGTAGCCTTGCCGTTTCCGTCAAGTGCGTTTTTAGAGACATCGGTATGGATACGTCCAGGAATGATTATCGTAGTCTTGATCTGCGGATACTCAAGGGCAATGGTCTCATAGAAACCATGAATCGCATGCTTGGAAGCACAATATGCAGAACGTACAGGGAAACCGAATACTCCTGATACCGAAGAAACTACAGCGATGTGTACACCTCTCTCAATGAACATGTCCTTAAGGGACTTGACGAGATAGATACCACCGAAATAATTCACTTCCATAAGTCTGCGGTCAACGCTGATATCTGTTTCAAGAGTCAGTGCCCTCTGAGATATGCCTGCGTTCAGGAGAAGGAAGTCTATCTGATGTCCCTCGCTTTTTACCCATGCGACGAGTCCGTCAATCGATTCGGTCTTTTCAACGTCAACGGTATGACACCAGGCATTCACTCCTAGCTCGATACATTTCTTCTGAACCTTCTCCAGCACTTCGATACGACGTCCTGTAAGAATGACATTAGTGCCCTTCATTGCATACTGGTAGGCCATGGCCTCTCCAATACCTGTTCCACCTCCGGTGATAAGGGCAGTTTTACCTTTAAATTCCATATCAGTCTGGTTTTAATACACTATGTTCATCAGAGCATCAGGCCTGCCTTGACCTTTGCTGCAATCTCATCACCCTTGATATGTGCGAGAATCGCGAGTCCGAAATCTACGGCCCAGCCAGGTCCGCGACCTGTGATGAGGCAGCCGTCTTTGACAACGCCTTCCTTCACATACTCTGCACCTTTTGCGATAAGCGCATCTTCAAATCCGTCGTAGCATGTCATCTTCTTGCCCTCAAGTTCAGGCAGAAGGCTCAGAACGACACTCGGAGCTGCGCAGATCGCTGCCAATGTACCGCCTTCGGCATAATGCTGCTGCATTATGTCCATAAGCTTAGGGAAAGCTGCAAGATTTGCTGAACCAGGCATTCCTCCAGGGAAGATCATTACGTCTGTCGGGAGACATGGACCGAATGAAGTCGATGCCCTGAATTCGCCGAAAGCCATGTCTGCAACAACAGGAATGCGGTTTGAGCTTGTAACGATCCTGTCGTCGTAGATGGATACGGTCTTTACATTGACTCCGCCCCTGCGAAGCATGTTGACGGTAGTGAGGGCTTCAGATACCTCGAAACCGTCTGCTAAAAATACATATACTCCTTTCATGTCTTGTCTATTTCTCGATTTTTACCCAGAATGGTGCCACAGGAAGTCCTTCGGTATTCTTCAGATTGCCAGGCTTGAAATCCCCCCAACCGTAGCGTACTTCGCAAGGGTCATGAACGAATTCGGATCTGATACGAAGCACTTTCGGCTCCCATTCGAAATAAGCATAGGTCACAGGATAGAAAATCCCCTCGCTTCCAGCGACTTCCAGACCCTCTATCTCCATCCAACGGTTCATGCCGTTGCCGGTATTTGTCAGCTCTACTGCAAGCTCGTTGCTGTTCTGCATTCTGTAGCATCTTACTGCCTCAGGACTATCGCATGGAATATGGCTGTATCCGTAGTTGCGGTGTAATGCCATGCATGCAAGTCTGTCTCCGACTTCCTTTTTCTTGGCAGGGTGGATGTTGTCCTGCTCGTATGATTCTACCAGATCGTTTGTGACAACTATGCCGCAATTCGGAATTGACTTTGCTGTCTCGTGCTGAGCCTGACGGAGAAGTGAATAGTATGATACCGGTGTCTGAGGCTTGTTGCGGTAAGGGGCAAGCTCCACCATGTAGAAAGGCATCTTGGCTTCTGTATCTCCCCAGCACTCTCTCCAGTGATTGACCATATTCGTCATTCTTTCACAGAACTGTTCGTGCTTGCCTACATTGGAGCAGCCCTGATACCAGATGAATCCTTTTGCAGTATAACCCTTTGTCGGATTGAACATTGCGTTGTACGCGAGATATGGTCTGTGGTAATGTATCAGTGACTCTATCCTTTCGCGGCTGAGATCTTCGTCCGGATAAGTTTCGAGAATCTCCTTCGGAGTCCAGCTCTCTATTCTTGCTCCGCCATACGCGCAGTTGATTATCGCTATAGGAATGTCAATCACCTCATTGAGCTTGCGAGCAAAGAAGTATGCTACCGCACTCATGTAAGGAATCGATTCAGGATCAGCTCCTTTCCATGCGCCTTCTACATTGTTCAGAGGCTCGTATGACTGTATTGCCGGAACATTGAACATTCTGATCTTTTCCTTAGCTGCAGGTCCGGTGATATAATCCAGGGAATTTTCCACAGGGCAGTTGAAGAAGCCCATCATAGGCATCTGCATGTTGCTCTGTCCTGATGCGAACCATACTTCTCCTATGAGGACGTCATTGATCCTAATGGTTTCACCATCTCCCTTTATGGTCATCGAATAAGGAGTGTAGCTTGCTGAAGGAGTGGCAGTATATACAGCCCAGTATCCGCTGTTGTCAGTCTTGGCACGATATGATCTGCCGTTCCATGAAGTGGATACAGTGATCTGTGAACCAGGTGTCGCCCAACCCCATATCTTTGCCTCGGTGTTCTGTTGAAGGACCATTCCGTCGCTGAAAAGGTTGGATGGTACAAGCTTGGCCTGTGTGCAGATACAGAATAATACTGCTATTAATAAAGTGGTCAGCCGTTTCATGATGTTTCCGTATCGGGTGGGTCTTAAAGTGATGCCAGACAGTTCGTTACGTTCTGCTCAATACGGGCCTGAATGTCAGTGCCTTCAGCCTTTTCGAACTTTTCCCCTGTAATGTTTTCATACAGCTCTACATACCTGTCTGTGATACCATTGACGATGTCCTCGGTCATCTCAGGAACTTCCTGGCCTTCCTGACCCTGGAAACCGTTGGCCATGAGCCACTCGCGTACGAATTCCTTGGAAAGCTGCTTCTGTTTCTCGCCTGCTGCAAGACGCTCCTCATATCCCTCAGCATAGAAGTAGCGTGATGAGTCAGGAGTATGGATCTCATCCATGAGATAGATCTTGCCGTCCTTCTTTCCGAATTCATACTTGGTGTCAACAAGAATAAGCCCCATTTTAGCGGCGATTTCAGTTCCTCTCTGGAAAATAGCCCTTGTATATGCCTCCAGCTGTTCGTAATCTTCTTTGCTTACGATGCCCTGAGCGATGATTTCCTCCTTTGAGATATCTTCATCATGACCTTCTGCTGCCTTTGTCGTAGGAGTGATGATAGGTTCCGGGAATTTCTGATTCTCAACCATTCCCTCCGGCATCTCGACGCCGCATATAGTGCGCTTTCCTGCCTTGTACTCTCTCCATGCATGTCCTGAAAGGTATCCGCGGATCACCATCTCTACTTTGAAAGGCTCACATTTGTGACCTATGGTAACCATCGGGTCCGGAACAGCAATCTTCCAGTTCGGAAGAATATCTGTCGTAGCGTCAAGGAATTTTGCTGCAATCTGGTTAAGCACCTGTCCCTTGAAAGGAATTCCCTTTGGAAGGACAACGTCAAATGCTGAAATGCGGTCAGATACGACCATTACAAGATACTCGTTTCCGATGCTGTAAACGTCACGTACCTTGCCTACATAATGACCGGTCTGGCCGGGAAAGTTGAAGTCAGTCTTTACAATAGCTTCCATCGTATTATTGGTTTTTGATTTTCGTTTATACAACCTACAAATATACATAAAAATAGAGAAACGGGGCCTTATTGACTGTTATTTTAATACTCATTTTGTCAGCCCATGACTATTTGTGCTCTATCCATGCTGGATAGGCTATCTTTGGAATCAGTGTGCGTATCTGTCCGGCCCTTCTGCTGACATACTGCGAGGGCTTGTCTGCATGCCGTGCAATCGGATTAGGCAGACATGCGGTGATCAGAGAAGCCTCACGGCGTGTAAGCTCTGAAGCTCTTTTGTCAAAATACGCATTTGCCGCAGCTTCGGCTCCATATATCCCTTTCCCCATTTCCGCTACATTCAGATATACTTCCAGAATGCGTTCCTTTCCCCATATCCATTCTATCAGCAATGTGAAATATGCTTCGAAAACTTTCCTTACGAATGATCTGCTTGGAAACAGGAAAACATTCTTTGCTGTCTGCTGGCTGATAGTGCTGGCTCCACGAAGCCGCTTGCCCTTTTCCTTATGTTCCTTGATGGCTTTCTTCATCTCTTTCCAGTCAAAGCCATTGTGTTCCACGAAAAGATTGTCTTCGCTGGCGATGACTGATTTTGCCATTTCAGGCGATATCTTCTCATAACTGCGCCATTTCTTCTGCGTTCTGAATCCGTCATCATTTCTGTATTCTATGCTGCGGGATACCATGAGAGGAGTCACCCATACCGGTACCCATTTGAGCATGAACACCCATAGGACGGTGACAGCAATAAAGGCCAAAGGGACCTTTATCAATAGAAGTTTTGCAATCCACTTCTTGAATCCATCGCGTCTGATTTTCTCTCTTATGGTCATATGTTATTTATAGTCAGTGATTTTCAGTCTGAATTTTCTGCTTCCGAAATTACTGAAGAACAGGTTTCCTGCCATGCCGGACTTCCCGGACTTGATCGGATACCTCTCCCAGGTATGCCCGTCTATAGAGAAATCAACGGCATCCTTGCCTGATTCGGCCTTGAAGCCTAGTGCTTCATAGACATGACCTTCCGACCATTCGAGGTCTGCATAGCTCATTATGTCGTCCGGATGTACTTCCTTGATGAATGCCTTCAGGAGTTTCCCCATGCCTCCGTTGACTCTCATGCCCGGCAGGGATGCATAACGGGTCCACTCATATGAGCGTATCTCATGTCCTTCCTTTACCCATTTCCTTGCATTGGAAAACGTGGCGACTGCGATCAGTCTTCCGATGTCTCCGTCCCGAGAAGAATCTATGGCCTTGACCTCTTCTGCGATATGTCCCGTGTGTCTTTTCAGGAAAAGTCCGTAGCAATATCTGCATGCGGCATATCCATACGAATGATTTGCTGATAGAAAAGCCTTGGCTTCGGTCTTGTCGATCCTCTTTACCTCACAGTTGCGTGCATATGCCTGACTGAACAGTTCAAGATGTGCCATTATCCTTGCCTGCATCATAGCCCTCTGCCTCTTCCATCTGTCTTCAACGATGATGAGGGGATATCCTGCTTCTCTTGAAATCATTCTTACGGCATTTAGAGCCTCTTCGCTTTTTACCTCTGCTTCCTCCTGAGTGACAGCCGTAATTTCAAGCGGCAGAATCATTCGTGAATGATTGCCGTCCAATGTCCTGGTGCAGATGACGTCGAAGTCATGACGCATCTGGCGGGAGCAGACGAATCCGTTGCTTTCAAGAAAAAGGGCTATGTCATCTATGAGTCTGCACATAATCTGCAAATATACCAAGTTTTTGTGCTATTTTTGTATGACAAGGTAGAGAATATGACGGATTTTGATGACAGCCTTATGGCGAAAATGGCTCAGGACGGGATACATGCAGGCTTCCCGTCTCCGGCTACGGATTACATGACACAAGCCATCGACTTGAACAGAGAGCTGGTAAAGCATCCTGCCGCGACTTTTTACGGCCGTGTCGTCGGTGATTCAATGATTGATGCCGGAGTTGAGGAAGGGGATATATTGGTGATTGACAAGTCGTTGGAGGCGCAGGACGGTGATATGGCCGTATGCTTCATAGATGGAGAATTTACATTGAAGTATCTGAGGTTTCATAATGGCGGACTGACACTGGTGCCTGCAAATGAAAAATATCCCTCTATAGAGATAGAAGGTGACACGGATTTCATCATGTGGGGAGTCGTGACGTATGTCATAAAGAAGATTCGTTAGAGATGCCTCTGCTGGCACGGCATGACATTATGTACGCTTTAGTGGATTGCAATAATTTCTTCGTTTCATGCGAGAGGGTCTTCCGGCCGGAACTGGAAGGCAAGGCTGTTGTCGTCCTTTCCAATAACGATGGCTGTGTGGTGTCGCGAAGCAATGAAAGCAAGGCCATGGGCATAAAGATGTGTACTCCGTTCTATCAGGTGAAGCATTTCGCGGATGAAGGAAAGCTTCATGCCTGTTCATCTAATTATGCGCTTTACGGTGATCTGTCTTCTCGTGTGATGTCCATTCTTGCCGATGCTGTCCCGAAAATAGAGATATATTCGATTGATGAAGCCTTCCTTCATCTTGATGGAATCGATCCGGAGATTGTTCCTCAGCTCTGTCATGATCTTGTAAGGAAGATACGCAAATGGGTAGGAGTACCGGTGAGCATCGGCGTGGCTCCGACAAAGACTCTGGCCAAGATAGCAAGCCATTTTGCAAAGAAGCACAAGGGTTATAAAGGAGTCTGCATGATGGAGACAGATGCCAAAAGGTTGAAGGCTCTGGAGCTGACTCCTATAGATGACGTCTGGGGAATAGGAAGGAAACTGGCTCCGAAGATGATTGAGAAAGGGGTGGTTACAGCTCTGGATTTCGTAAGCCGGTCTCGCGAATGGGTGGCTAATACCTTCAATATCAATACTGTACGTACATGGGAAGAGCTGCAGGGACGCGTATGCCACGACGAGGAAAGAGAGGAGAGACGCAAGTCCATATGTACATCGCGTTCATTTGCCGATATGATTGAAGATGAAAAGGAACTGGTGCTGCGTGTCTCGGATTTTGCTGCAATGTGCGCAAGAAAACTGCGTGAAGAAGGTTCGGCTGCATATGACGTGACTACATTCATGTACACAAACCGTTTCAGGGAAGATCTGGCCCAGTATTTCCCTTCAGCCACCATCCGTCTTGATGTTGCAGCCAACAGTGCCCAGGAGATAATAGGTGCGGCTCTGAAGGCTTTCCGTACTATATACAGGCAGGGATATAAATACAAGAAAGCTGGAGTGACGGTCAGCAATATAATATCTGACGACGCCATCCAGACTTCCATGTTTGATTTCGATGATGATCTCCGTCAGAAGCAGGATAAGTTGTCGAAGGTCATGGATGCTGTGAATTCTTTGGCCGAAATGTCGGGGTCTGCATCAGGGAAATCTCTTCTTCGCCTTGCCACGCAGCGTCCCGGACATTATGCGGACGGAATACGCAGTGATTTCCGTTCCCGCCTTTATTCTACTTCTCTTGACGATATCATTGAAGTGCGTTAAAGCTCCCTCATCTTCATGCTTTTCATTACTTCGCGTGCATCGACAGGATAATCAGTAGTAAGATATCTTATTTTCTGCTTGAACATCGCCTTCATGTCATCTTTCTCGTTCACGGTCCATGCATTTGTACTCATGCCTTTCCTGCGTGCGGTCTTAGCCCACTGATCTTCTTTGATGAATTTCTTATAGTGGTAATCGATGCCTTTGATTCCGGCTTTCTTTACTTCTTTCGGATCCTTGTCTCCTCCGAGATACTGAACTGTGAAACGAGGGAGCCTTTTGCTGAGCTCCTGACAGATGTGGAAACTGAAAGAAATGAAAATGACTCTCTTAGGGTGGAGGAGGTCGTGCTTCTCAAGATTTGCAATTGCGAGGTCTATGAACCTGTCTTCTACCTCAGGACATGAATGAGGCTTCATTTCATAAACCAGCACAGTCTCCAGATGTTTCTTGCCCTGCTCGAGATACTGGTCGATGGTAGGAATGGTCTCTCCGTTCCTGATCCTGTAGTCCTTGAACTCAGAGTATGGATACTTTTCAATCAGCTTGCCTTCGATATCGCTGTCATGATAAACGATGAGAACTCCGTCTGAAGTCATGTTGACATCAAATTCGCTGCCCCAGAATCCTGCTTCCTGAGCGCATTTCAATGCAGCAATGGAATTCTTTGCATATCCTGCTTCCTCGCAGTTCCAGTAGCCTCTGTGGGCGACGATACCTGCTTTCTTCTGTGCTGCTGCTGTAAATGAGAGTGCCAGAAGTCCTGCTGTCAAGACTGCGGCTGCTTTGAAAAATGTATTCATTCCTGTCAATTGTTTATATATGTATTTCTTTGACAAATATAATTTTTTATAGCCGTTTGTGCAAAAAATATTAACTTTGCTTCGTTTTGTCTGTCAGAGTCATCTTTCAGACCGGATTTTTGAAATAAGAATCAAAATAATAAGAATATGGTAAAGGTAAATTTGGGAGGTTGCAGCTCCTTTGTAAATGATGCAGATTACAAGACTTATGTAGAGAAAGCTTTGGCTGCTCTCGAAATTCTTGAGAATGAGACTGGTGCAGGAAATGATTTCCTCGGTTGGAAACATCTTCCTTCTGAGACTTTGAAAAGCACTCTAGTGGCTGATTGCGAGGCAATCAGGGATCTTTGGAAGTCTAAGGGTGTTGATCTCGTTGTCGTTATCGGTATCGGTGGCTCTTATCTTGGAGCTAAATGTGCTCTTGAGGCTCTCTCACATCAGTTTGCAAAGCAGCTCAAGACCAAGGGCGACGCACCGGAGATCGTGTTCGCCGGTCAGAATCTTTCAGAGGAGTATATGTGCGAACTCATGGACCTCGTGCAGGAGAGAAATGCAGCATGCGTGGTTATTTCAAAGTCAGGTACCACTACCGAGCCTGCAGTGGCTTTCCGTCTCATCAAGAAGTATCTTGAGGAAAAATATGGCAAGGCTGAGGCTTCTGAACGTATCGTAGCAGTAACAGACAAGGCACGCGGTGCTCTCAAAGGTCTTGCAACTCAGGAAGGTTATAATACATTTGTGATCGAGGATAACGTAGGTGGCCGTTTCTCTGTTCTTACTCCTGTAGGAATTCTTCCTATCGTTCTTGCAGGTTTCGATATGAATGCAATGCTTCAGGGTGCTCTTGAGATGGAGGAGGCTTGTGCAAAGCCATGTGCTGAGGCAAACCCTGCTATCCAGTATGCGGCAATGCGTAACGCACTCTATAATCAGGGCAAGAAAATCGAGATTCTGGTTGCTTACAACCCTAAGCTTACTTTCCTCGGTGAATGGTGGAAGCAGCTTTATGGTGAGTCCGAGGGCAAGAACGGTCTCGGAATCTTCCCGGCTTCAGTGAACTTCACTACAGACCTCCACTCGATGGGTCAGTATATACAGGACGGCGAGCGCACTCTCATGGAGACTGTCGTTTCAGTTGAGAAGAGCAACCGATCTATGCTTATCGAGAACGATCCTCAGAATCTTGACGGACTTAACTTCCTTACAGGCAAGCATGTAGAGGAGTGCAACGCTATGGCGGAACTCGGAACAAAGCTTGCTCATATCGACGGTGGTGTCCCTCAGATTTCTCTCTCTATCGAGCGAGTGAATGAGTATAACCTCGGAGCCCTCTTCTATTTCTTTGAGAAGGCTTGTGGTATCAGCGGTTACATGCTCGGCGTAAATCCATTCGACCAGCCGGGCGTGGAAGCATACAAGAAGAATATGTTCGCCCTTCTCGGCAAGCCTGGTTATGAGGAGCAGGCTGAAGCATTGAAGGCAAGACTCTGATGATTTTTGGCACACCCTTTGCAACTACCTAAGTCACGGTTAGTTTAGTTGTTAATAATAGGGTTATGGTTCACCTCTCCGGCAGGTTCTTTGTCGGGGAGGTGTTTTTGCATATCGAATGAATAAAAATGTTATCTTTGTCCTTATGAAAGACGAAAGACTAATGACAAGGCAGGCGGAGGCGCTTCAGCAGGAGCTGGAGGCGCTTTCTCAAAGGCATGCTTCGGTAAAAGGTATAGGTGAGGTCTATGCAAGCTTGAGGAAGATAGCAAGCAGGGCCAGGGAGTATGCGGACAGATCGTTTGTAATTCTTGTTGCCGGACCGGTGAAGTCTGGCAAATCGACTTTCGTCAATCTTGTCGCGAATGCCTTCGTCAGTCCGACGCATTTCCTGGAATGTACTGTCCGTCCGTCCATCATTTCCAGCACGGACAAGGCTGAGGAAGAACGCATCACTGCTTACAGGTCTAAGAATCCGGCAAAGTCGGTGGAGCAGGTTGATGCAATCATAGACAGCCTGCGTGGACTTATAAAGCCTGAGGAAGTCCCTGAGGTGATGACGGAATCATGGCCTTTGACGGAACGGAACATCGATGAGCATGTGGCTCTTGATCTGTCTGACATGGACAAGGACGGTACTTTGATGACTACTATCAAGACCCCGGGAGGAAGACTGCTTACAAATGGCGTGTATCTTATAGATATGCCGGGCTTTGATGGCTCCAGAGCCAATCTGGACAGCCCTTTGTATAAGACCATCGCTGCACGTGCGGATCTGATAATCCTGGTACAGAGTTCTAATTCGGCTATTACCAAAGTATCGGATGATTTCTTCAGACTTTTGAAGGAGAATAACCGTAATGTACCGGTATGTCTCCTGCATAATGTCTTTGATGCGGCTCACTGGCGTGATGAAGATATAAAGACGGCTGCCGTGAAGGAGCAGCTCGAATATGCTGTGGCAAGGATCAAGGAGAAAGGTTTCAACCTTGATGCGAAGAATGCATATGTCGTCAACCTTGGTATGGTATGGGATTGGAGACAGAAGGCATATGGTGCGGAGGAAGATAATCTAGCCGGGGCTTCTGAGGATTTCGGAAAGGTTGAGGAGGAAATGTATGAAGTGCTTATCTCTCAGCGTGATTCGATACGTGTACGCAACGTGGTAGGCAGGACGCTGCAGCAGATCGAGGAACTTATGGCACGTAATCAGCAGAGACTTGCAGAAATGGAGGATGTCAGTCGGAGATGCGAGGAAATCAAAAAGGCATTTGATGCGGTCAAGGGTAGGGAAGTGCCGGTGAAAGATGAGGTCAATGTAGATTATTTTGCAATGAGGAATGAAATCACGGGTATATATACATTGGCTAAACGCTCGCTTTCAGGCAGATATACTGCAAAGGAAACACGTCAGATCGTGACCAGGTTTATAGGAGATTGTTCGAAAGCTATGGGAAAAAAGGTCAACGATGCCTTGAGATTCCTTGATTCTCAGGTAAATGGAGAGGCTGTAATGCTTTGGAAAAGCGATATAGCTGATGTCCTTCGCAGAAGCGGAGTCGATGAACCGCTTCCTGCCATGCCTATGACTGATTTCCCTCCGATTGAGCCGGATCTGGATATGCTTTATCCTGATAAGATCGTCCCTTGGAACCTTTTCAGATATAGTGTAAACAAGGTCAATGAATTCCTGGCACATGTCTATTATTTCCTGGTAGGTAAGGATGATGCCACAGATGTCGGCTATATCAGCTTCATGCTTCCTGAAATTGTAGAAAAGGAAGCTAAGGAACATAAGGATAAGGTACTTGAACGTATAGACGACACATACGGCCGTTTTGTGGAAAGGAAGAGAAAGGAAGCTTTGGCAAAGCTGATTCCTGATCCTAAGGAGTGGAAGACGGAGCGTGATGGTATAGAGGCTCTTCAGACTGATCTCGAGAAGATAAAGGTGACAACAGAAAACGCGTTGAAGTTATGAAAAGGAATATAGCCCTGATTATAGGTATTTCATTGGCAATAGTGACTATGATGCTGATGGGTAATGTCATAACCATAGCTGAAAAGCTTGGCGAGGTGTGCCATACCGTATATGTGGAATACGCCTTTTATGTCTTGATACTTCTTCTTGCCATCATCTTCATCATAAGACCGATAATAAAGGTTCATAACGCTCCTGAGTTTCCTGTTCTTGCCGTTGATGATGAAGCGAAGACAAAGGAACTGCAGCAGTTCGGAAAGCGTCTTGCTGCAAATTGCGGATATATAACGGATCCTGAGAAGAGAAGGGAACATCAGATCGCATTCAGAAAGGAACTGCAGCTCTATAGCTCTGATCATGAGCAGCTTAAGTCTGCTCTTTCGCGCGAACTGGCACTGAGGTTCGAAGGTGATAAGGAACTTGATGTGCTTGGTATCAATACGCGTATCAAGGAATGGGGCAAGACCGTATTCATGGTGACGGCGATATCTCAGAATGGCATCTTTGATTCTGCTGCTGTTCTTGTCATGAACTACAAGCTGATAGAGGACGTAGTCCTTGCTTCCGGTTTCAGACCGACCAGACCTCAGATGTTCAGGCTTTATGTCCGTATTCTTACGACTTCTCTGATCTCTTACTGCACCTCTCAGGTCTTTACAGACATGGACGGTGTCGCACCATTTGATATTGCTGGTGATTCTATCGATGCGGCAGATGTGGATGTGACTGATGTGAATCCGGAAGATATGGTCGGAACTTCACCGGAGCTTGACGGAGAAGATTCTCTGAATGGTCTCCTTGCCAGATTCAAGATACCAGGTGTGGTAGCTGAGTCGGCACTTCAGGGAGCGGTGAATGCTCTGCTGACCTTGAGGATCGGTTTTGTCACGAAGAAATTCCTGATGGAAGGCCCGGAAGCTTTGTCGGGAGTCAAGAATAAACGTGCTGCAAAGCGTGAAGCTATAAAATCGGCATTCAAGGCCCTTCCGGGAGTTGTTGCCGGTTCTGCCTCCGCTTTAGGAAAAGGCCTGACCGGTCTTGTCGCACGTATGGTTACGGATGAAAATGATAAATGACATATGGAAAAGAAACTATACCCTTTAAAATTCATACCGGTTGCTTCGAGAAGGCCTTGGGGCGGCCATGACCTGGTCGGCAAGTTAGGAAAGCACTTTGTGGAATGTGATGATGACGGAAATGAAACTGTCATTCCTGCGGATGTGCCGATCGGTGAAAGCTGGGAACTTGCAGATATGGGTATTGAAGATTCAGTTGTTGCCAATGGGTGGCTTGCCGGCAATACGATAAGTGATATAATGGAAACATATCTTGAGAGGGTCGTCGGTGAAAATGTCTATAACTATTACGGCCGTCAGTTCCCGTTGCTCATCAAGTTCCTGGATATCAATGACCGACTTTCTGTCCAGGTCCATCCTGACGATGAAGTTGCTGCTGAACGATATGATTCTCTTGGCAAGGCTGAAATATGGTATGTCATGGATGCGAAGCCGGGAGCAAAGATGTACTGCGGATTCACACGTGAGGTTTCCGCTCAGGAATTCTATGACAGATGTCATGACGGAACGGTTGAGGAAATCCTTAATGTCATTCATCCTAAGAAAGGTGATGTCATATACATTACTCCTGGTACTGTTCATGCGGCTGACGGCGGACTGCTTATAGCTGAAGTGCAGGAATCTTCCGACATGACTTTCCGCCTTTATGACTGGGGACGTGAATTTGATCCGGCAACAGCCCGTCCTACTCATCTCGAAGAAGCTATTGACCTTATTGATTATCGTCCGTTTGATACCGGACTCTACCGCAAGGGCCCTCTTTGGGGTGATGAAGCATCATATAAGCCATGTAAGCCAGGTACTTGCCATTGTCATGAGCATGAACATGACAATGAATGCCATTGCCATGAAGAAGGGCATGAGTGCCACTGTCATGATGAAAGTCAGGAAGGTCAGATGATCCAGAATCTCGTGGAATCACCTCAATTCTGCGTTTCAAAGATAGACCTCACAGATCCTCTTCACATATATACAGAAAAATTCGAGAGCTTCATTGTCTATATATGTCTGGAAGGTGCGGCTTCTGTTCAGGTTCCTTCCGTAAAGGAAAACGGAGAAGCTTGTATGGATAATTACGAATTTCAGAAAGGTGAAACCATACTGGTTCCTGCAGATATGCCGGACTTCTTCCTTGTTCCACGTGACCGCTCTACAGTCCTCCTCGAGGCGGTAACCCGTATTGAAGAAGAATTAGATGATTACATAGATCCGTCAACTGAGGCTTTCCTTGAAGATGAGGACTATGAGGGATTGGAAGATGAGTGCTGTGATGAGGAGCATGACCATGGCCCGGCAGGAGCAACTCCGTTCGGATTCTTCGGACCTGGCCGCAATCCTATTTCATGATCGTGGGATATAATCACTCGATTATGAGTGTATTCCTATATCCTGCGTGCTCCCCGATGACGGCACGTGGGGTATGTTAGGTCATTGATTTATACTGATTTATACTCCATCTCTATTATGGAAGAAGTAAGGATAGATAAATATTTATGGTCTATAAGAGTATATAAGACCAGGACAGACGCCACTGATGCGTGCAAAGGTGGAAAGGTGCGTGTGAATGGTGCAGATACCAAGCCTTCGAAATCTGTGAAAGTAGGTGATACGATAGTTGCACGTAAAGGAGCTGTAACATATACCTATAAAGTCATACAGCTGGTCGATAAGAGGCAAGGTGCCAAGCTCGTGCCTGTCTATGCCGAAAATCTCACTCCTCCGGAAGAACTTGCAAAGCTTCGTGCTCCTGTCGAGACTTTTTTCCTCAAACGTGACAGAGGATCCGGACGCCCTACCAAGAAAGATCGCCGCCAGATGGAAGATCTGTGGAGCAATCTCAGTTTTGACGTCCCGGATGATATTGCCGAGATGATGGCGGCAGACTTTGATTTTGATGACGAATAAAGCCGGAAGGCAGCATGCTCCTGTGACATGCTGCCTTCCGGCTTTATCAGTATTGTACTTGACTTTTACTTGAAATATCTGTTGAAAAGTCCCTGGAATCCTGCTCCATGACGTGCTTCGTCCTTGCACATTTCATGAACTGTATCATGGATTGCGTCGAGGTTCTGCTGCTTTGCAAGTGTTGCGATCCTCTTCTTGTCCTCGCAAGCTCCCTGCTCTGCAAGCATTCTCTTCTCAACATTTGTCTTTGTATCCCATACGCACTCTCCGAGGAGTTCTGCGAACTTTGCAGCGTGCTCTGCCTCTTCCCATGCATATCTCTTGAATGCCTCAGCTATTTCCGGATATCCCTCTCTGTCAGCCTGACGGCTCATAGCAAGATACATTCCCACCTCTGAGCATTCTCCTGCAAAATGATCGCGAAGTCCCTTAAGAATCTCAGGATCAACACCATGAGCTACTCCGAGCTTGTGCTCGTCTGCCCATGTGAGAGCGTCTCCTGTCTCGACGATCTCTTCAAACTTTTCAGATCCTACGTGACAGATCGGGCATTCCTGTGGTGGTTCGTTACCTTCGTGGATATATCCGCAAACCAGACATCTGTATTTCTTTGTCATAACCGTATGTTTTAATTGTTCTTAATTTGAATAATTCTAAATTATTTCTATTGCAAAGGTAGGCAAAAAATCGATACATCCAAATTTTTCCGCAACAAAAAATCGAATTTTTACGAAAGGTAGTAAATTTTCAGGTCAGATGGAATATTGTGCTATGGTTTGGCAATTAAATAAACTATTTTTGCAGAAAACAAAAGAAGATGACGCCGTTTCTGAAACAGGTCGCTGACCATTATTATAATTCCGGAGGTATTGAAGGGAAATGCTTTGTTTTCCCTAACCGCCGTTCCATGGTCTTTTTCCGCAAACATCTTTGCGATGCTGTAAAGAATAGCCCTTTACTGGCTCCGCAGATGCTTACGATCAATGATTTCTTTGCAAAGGCAGCCGGACTGCAGTCCGGCGACAGGGTACGCCTTCTTCTTGATCTGTATGAATGCTACAGGAAACTCAATCCTAAGGCGGAACCCCTTGATGAATTCATATTCTGGGGAGATGTCATATTGGGTGACTTCAACGATGTTGACAAATATCTTGTCGATGCCGGGCAGCTGTTTGCCAATGTAGCCGATTATAAGGCACTTCAGGATACTTTCGAATATCTCACAGATACTCAGCGTGAGGCTATAAAGGGCTTTCTCAGCCATTTCAATGACCAGTCAGGCAAGCTTACGGTCGATCTGGGTAGTGATGATCCGGATGTCAAGGGACGTTTTCTTCAGATCTGGAATATCCTTTATCCTTTATATCAGGATTTCAATGAGTCTCTTGTTTCAAAAGGTATGGCCTATGAAGGAATGATATACAGGAGTCTGGCATCGAGGCTGAAGGAAACTTCCGACGAGGAGGTTTTCAATGGGATATTTCCGCAAGATACCGAATATGTATTTGTCGGCCTCAATGCGCTCAACGAATGTGAGAAGGTGCTTTTGAGGAAGCTCCGTGACAGCGGAAAGGCTGAATTCTGCTGGGACTGGTCCGGTGATATGATCCGTGATCCTCAGAACAGATCTTCATTCTTCATGGCTGATAATGTGCTTGAATTTCCACAGGCAACGCAGTGGGACAGTTCCGGTCTCGATATACCTGAAATCAATGTCGTCAGCGTCGCCTCGTCTGTAGGACAGGCCAAAAGAATACCTGATATCCTGAGCCGGCGTTCCGGTGCTCCTGAAGACTGTGCTATCGTCCTTCCGGACGAGAATCTTCTGAGGTCCGTGCTCAATTCGATCCCTGAGGATATCGTTGACATCAATGTGACCATGGGACTTCCCATGAGCGGGAGTCTTATATATGCTATGATGGCTGAAATATCAGCGATTCAGTTGCATGCTGTATTACGTAAAGGCAAGTGGTTCTTCTATCACAAGCAGGTCTGGGACCTTTTTGCGAGTGAAATCTTCAGAAATGTGGCGGATGAACGGACTCTTGAGATTGTCTCCAAGGTAAAGGAGGGAGCCAAATACTATATCCCTCAGGAAGAACTTAACGGTACAAGGCTGCTTGATGTGATATTCCGCCCTGTCGTTACAGATCCGAAACTGGTGTCAGCCGGACAGATTAAGGATTTTTCCGAGTATCAGAAAGAAATTCTCAAGGTTGTCGCGCCGGCAATGGCAGATGACAGCTCTCTTGCTTTGGAACTGGAATATGCAAAGGAATATTACAAGAGTATCAATGTCTTGCAGGAGATAGGACTTGAAGTCCTTCCCATGACTTACATAAGACTGCTGGGACAGCTTCTGGGCAGCATTT
The DNA here is from genome assembly GCA_045613365.1 of Candidatus Cryptobacteroides sp. Taxonomy (GTDB): domain Bacteria; phylum Bacteroidota; class Bacteroidia; order Bacteroidales; family UBA932; genus Cryptobacteroides. The sequence goes on along the minus strand of JAZLAS010000012.1, from coordinate 33,783 downwards.
CCGTTCCGTTCAGAGGAGAACCTCTGCGTGGTCTTCAGATCATGGGACCGCTTGAGACCCGTGCTCTTGATTTCCGTAATCTGATCATCATGTCTGCGAATGAAGGTATGTTTCCACGGAGGAATGTAAGTTCTTCATTCATTCCTCCTGAGCTGAGGAAAGGTTTCGGGTTGCCGACTTATGAGTATCAGGATGCTGTGTGGGCGTACTATTTCTACCGCATGATTTCCAGAGCGGAGAAGGTGTGGCTGCTTGTGGACTCGCGTACCGAAGGACTTAAGTCTGGAGAGGAAAGCAGATATATAAAACAGCTGGAATACCATTTCGGACTGCCATTGAAAAGATATGTGGTAAAGTTTGACAGCATGAGGACCGGAGAACTGCCGGATGTCATCAAGACTGAAGAGGATGTCGAGAAGATAAAGGATACGGTATTGTCGGCGACGACGCTTCAGAATTATCTGGCATGTCCGGCCAGATTCTATTACGGTACAGTCAAAGGACTTGAACTTGAAGAAGAGGTGGCGGAGGCTCTTGATTACGGTATGTTCGGTACTGTTTATCATGACACTATGAGGGCGTTATATACGGCAGAAGAAGCTATGGCCCCGGACTTCATTCTTGATGAAAAAGCTGAGAATAAAGGCCTTGAAGATGCTCCTATGAGTGCTGTAAGCCGTTCATATCTGGAATCATGGATCAGACGGCCGGAAGAAATAAAACGTAAGGTCAAGGCGCTGATAATGACTCAACTGAATACGATAGAGGTCAGCGGAAGGAATCTTGTGGTGGCGGACGTGATCGTAAGGTATGTTGTCAGGACTCTTCAGCGTGATCTGGAGCTCCTGCAGAAGGAAGGCCGTGATTCTTTCGAAATCCTCGGACGTGAAATCAAGGTGGTGGGAGAATTCTGCGGACAAAGATTCAAAGGATTCATAGACCGTCTGGACAGTTTCAGGGAAGGACAGGCCAGAGTCGTCGATTATAAGACCGGAAAGGTTCTGGAGGATGATGAAAACATAAATGACCTGAATGCAGAAGAAATTGCTGAAAAGATCTTCAACCCGGACATGAAGAACTGGCCTAAGATAGCCCTGCAGTTCTATATATACGATATGCTGGTCGGTTCAAGACCGGAGGTAAGGGGCCGGGATATATATAATTGTGTCTATTCCACAGCTCATCTTTTCAAGGAGCCTCCTGTGACGGTACCTATGAACCGGAAATTCTTTGATGCTGTCTCTGAACGTCTGGAGGCCCTTTTGAATGAAATGTATGACCTTGATGTCCCTTTCCGCAGGACGGAAGACGAAAGTACATGCTCATATTGCGATTTCAGAATGATCTGCGGACGATGAATTTTTAAAGGATTGGGATTATGCTTGAGATAATGAAGGCTTCCGCAGGTTCGGGAAAGACATACAGGCTTGCAAGAAAATATATTGCTCTTCTCCTGAAGAGCCAGGACAGATATGCATACCGTCATATTCTGGCGGTAACATTTACGAACAAGGCTACAGATGAAATGAAAGGCAGGATTCTTAAGGAGCTGCATGTGCTCTCTACGGATCCGTGCCGTTCCGGTTATCGTGATTATTTCGTTCCTAATGTCTTCTCGGATGAGGAAAGCCTCAGGAAGAAAGCCGGAGCTGTACTCAGCGAAATGCTTCATGATTACAGCGCCTTTGCAGTCAGTACCATTGACAGATTCTTTCAGCAGACTCTGAAGGCATTCTCCCGTGAGATAGGCCAGTTCGCTTCATATCAGGTGGAGCTTGATAAGGATTCGCTGGTTGCGGAGAGTGTAGATCGGATCCTGGATTCGTTGACGGAAGAGGATTCCGGACTTCTTGCTTGGCTGACCGATAATGTTCTCGAGCAGATAGAGCAAGGCGGGCGATATAGTATGGACGCTAATCTGCTCGAAATGGCGAAGAGGCTTAAATCTGCTCAGAGGCAGGAAGTCATGGAAAAGGCAGGATTTGACGAAGATGCCGTATGTCCTAAGGAGAAACTGCTTGAAATCAGGGAGATATGCCGCAGGATAGTGAGAGATTTTCAGGAGACCGTCAGGAATAGTGCCAGAGCAGCTTTAGACATCCTTGAACAGGCAGATGTGGATCCGGCGGAAAGCAACAGGGGCTTCCTTAAAGCTCTTTATTCCTATTCTGAAATGGAGGAAGGAGATAAGATTGAGGCTCCTTCTGCATCGTTCATGTCCAAGGCAGCAGATCATGAGCAATGGTTTGCAAAATCCAAGGCAGCAAAGCTCAAACCTCTTGTATATCCTTTCCTGGAAGCTCCGTTGGAGGATTTCTGTAATTTGTTCGACAAGGAATTCAAGGTCTATAATACAGCTCTTGTTCTTGACGGACAGCTGTATGGATTAGGCATTTCAGGCGAATTGAGCAGGGCATTCAAGGAATTGATGAAGGAGAAGAATGTCTTGTGCATTGATGATTCAAACACTATTCTCCGCGATATAATCGATGGGTCTGATGCGCCGTTCGTATATGAGAAGCTGGGAGTGAGATATGAACATTTCCTTCTGGACGAGTTCCAGGACACGGCCAATGTCCAATGGAGCAATTTCAGCCCTTTGCTTCATGAGAGCGATTCAAAGGAAGGTGACAATCTGATAGTCGGGGACGTCAAGCAAAGCATATATCGTTGGCGAGGTTCAGACTGGAATCTCTTGGACGGGATTGTGCCGGCTGAATTTCCTGACCATCGTGAAGAAATCCTTGATACCAATTACAGAAGCCTTTCAAATGTCGTGGATTTCAACAATCTCTTCTTCAAGTCGGCTGTCGGTATTCTGGACTCCATGAGCGGACTGAGGCAAGGTCCTCTTTCGGACATATATTCAGATGTAATGCAGAAGACCGGAAGGAGTTCTATTGCAGACGGCAGTGTCAGCCTTACTTTCTGCTCTAAGGAGGATGAACTCCGAATGGTTCTGGACGCTGTGGCTGAGGCCCGTGCCAAGGGAGCTCTTCTTTCGGAAATAGCAGTGCTGGTCAGAAGCAATGCCATAGGAGAAGATGTTGCCATGTATCTCATTGATAACGGCTTGCCTGTGATAACTGATGATTCTCTGCGAGTAAAAAGCTCCATGACAGTACGCCGTCTCGTTTCATTGATGTCATATGCAGACAATCCTCAGGATACCGTGAACGGCTATCTGGCCAGATCGCTTGATGTCACTTTGCCTGGGGGATGCAGTTCACTCATCGATATGGCGGAACATCTGTTCAGAAGCCTGAAGGAAAGCGATGCGGAAGGCGTGTGGAAGGGCGAAGCATTACATGTCCAGTCATTCATGGATCATATTCAGGATTATGTAGCTTCCAACGGCAACAGCCTGAGGGGATTCCTTAAATATTGGGAGGAGGAGAATCCTTCGATCAGCTCACCTTCTTCAGGCGAGAGCATAAGGGTCATGACCATACATAAGTCGAAAGGACTGGATTTCCCGTATGTCATAATCCCTTTTGCCGAGAACATCAATCTTTATAAGGCCGGTAAGTACTGGTGCGTTCCGGAACTTGACAAGACTCCTTTAGAAGGTGTTGCGGAGGGCGTTTATGATGTCACTTTGTCCAAGGCTTCTGAGAATACGCTTTTTGCAGAAGACTACAGGAGAGAGAATTTCCTTCAGCAGGTCGATAATATCAATACTATATATGTGGCCATGACCAGGGCAGCATTGGGAATGCACATCATTTCCAGAACTCCTTCTGCCAAATGCCTGAAGGCGATAGAGGCAGGAGACATTTCTCAGTTTACGGATTTTTCGCAGATGCTTTATTGGTTCGCTTCGGCTTCATGTGGTGGTGATGTCCCTGGGAATGAGGAGCTTATGCCTCCTTTCTCTGTGGTCAGGAACGCATCTGACGATGGGGCGGAGCGTTTTGATATAGGGGAGATCGTAAACTTCGAAGACTACAGAAAGTCCGGTGCAGAAGGCCCGTCGGCGTTTGTTTTTACGGCTTATGACGAATTGCCGTCCATACCTCTCAATCCATATGCAGAAGATGGGGATCAGCCGGTGCAGGAACGCGGACGCTTGAAGTTTACTGCTGATGCATTGGATTTCTTTTCTGAGGAGGGTAAGGCCGGAGTTGCTGCATCCAATAGGATAAAGGGAGTCGTGCTTCATGATATCCTTTCTCGTGTTGCTGTTCCTTCAGATCTTGACGGTTCCGTGAATCAGTCTCGTCAGAATGGAGAACTTACTTCTTCTGAAGCATCTGAGGCGTTGTCGCTTCTTAAGGAAAGAATCTCTTCGGCTGTGCTCAGAGGCTGGTTCAGTGACGATGCAGACAGGGTTCTTAACGAGGCCTCGCTGATTGATACTGATGGCAAGATATTCCGTCCGGACAGGGTGGAGATTCATGGACGTAAAGTAACTGTAATAGATTACAAGTTCGGAGAACACCACCGCATATATGAGTATCAGTTGAAAAAATATGCAGCCATCTGGCGTCGGTTGGGATACAGCGATGTATCTGCGTTTCTTTGGTATGTCCATACTGATGAGGTTGTGGAGATATAATGGGCAAATACCGAGAAACTTTATTATATTTGCAGATTATAGAAAATAATGATCGAAAAGATATGGAAAATAATGATATAGAGACCTGTAAGTTGCTGTACAATACTGAGAGGGTGAGACTTTACATTCCTGAGTATGGCAGAAATGTACAGAAGATGGTGGATTATCTCAAGACTATAGAGGATAGGGAAAAACGCAATGAGCAGGCGAGGGCCATCATAAAAGTCATGGAAATCCTTAATCCTGCTGTTCATCTTGAGGAGGATTACGAGCATAAGCTTTGGGATCATCTCTTCATTATTTCAGGATTCGATCTTGATATTGATGCACCATATCCTATGCCCGCTCCGGAAAGCCTTAATCAGAAGCCGGAAGCTGTTCCTCTCAACAGGAAGCCTATCAAGGCCACTCATTATGGCCGTAATATCGAAAGCATCATAGATCTTATAGCTGAGACAGAGGATGGAGATACGAAGAATGCCATGATCAGCCAGCTGGCAGTGTATATGAGGCAGCAGTATCTGATATGGAACAAGGATACGGTTGCCGACGAGACAATCTTCCAGGATATCGAAAGATTGTCCGATTACAGGATCAAGGTACCGGAAAGACTTCAGCTCGGCAAGATAGATTCCGGGGCTTCATTCTCAAGACCTGGTATGAATCCTGGCAAAGGCAAGATGCAGAATCAGCGTCATAAGAACAATAACATGAAAATGCGAAACAAACAGCATAAGTAGCCTATGACTGCAAAGAAGAAATCAACTAAGAAGGATAAGAGGAAAGAGAAGCGTTTTCGCTTCTCCTTCTTTTCTGATATGAATCCGGAGACAAAGTCTATCCTGCTGAAGACAGCAGGTATTCTGGTCGGTCTTGTGACGGTCTTTACATTGGTAGCGACTGTGTCTTATCTGTTTACATGGAAGATTGACCAGAGCCTCATGTCCCAGCCTGAGATGCTTGACAAGAATGTCGAGGTGGCTAATGCTGCTGGCAAGATCGGATATCGATGGGCTGATTTCCTTGTATGCCGCTTCCTGGGTCTCGGAAGCTTTGCACTGATTTTCATTCTCGGAGCTACGGCTTACAGACTTTTCTTCTGGAACAAGAGCATCGGACTGCTCAGGACTACGTTCATTGTAGTAAGCGGTGCATTTGTTTCTTCAATGATCCTTGCCTTCATTTCCATGCAGTTTACTGCTGATACATTCTTCGGCGGCGGTTTGGGAGGCGATGCCGGTCATGCTGTGATAGCATGGGCAGATAACCTGGTAGGTCCGATTGTGACAGCTTTGATCCTTGTCGTTCTTGTGGTTGCATGGCTTCTTCTTACAAGCGGCAGGTTTGCGCATTGGCTTGCTCTGGCAGGCACAGAGGAGAAGGAGATCCCTGATGATACCATTGATATGGAATATATTGAATCAGATGATACTGACGGAGACGGAATGACTTCGGATGAAGAAGATATATTGACCACTGAAGAACTGTTCGTCGATCCGTCTCTGACTGAGCCTGAGCCGGTGGCGGAACCTGTGCCTGTAGATGATCTTTCTGTAACATTCGATGGTGTGGGGTCGGTTGATGATCAGGCTGTGATTCAGGAAGGCCAGGCTCAGGATGGCATAGAGATCATAAGAAATTATGATCCTGATGCAGTAGTCACTGAAGAGCTCGAACGTATAGACAACAGAGCGGAGCTTGAAAGATATGAATTCCCTTCGATTGATCTTCTTGATGACTATGCTGAAGGCCAGCATACAGTGTCAAAGGAGGAGCTTGAGATAAACAACAACAGGATCCGTGCAACATTGATGAACTACAAGATTGAGGTCATGCAGGTTACTGCTGTCGTAGGCCCTACTGTGACTCTATATAAGGTGGTTCCTGCTCCGGGAGTGAAGGTCTCTGCAATCGAGAATCTCCATAGGGAGATCGGTATGTCGTTGGGTGCCAAGGGAGTACGTGTGGTAGTGCTTCCTGATTGTGTCGGTATTGAGGTGGCGAATCGTGAACCATCGATAGTGCCTCTCAAAAAGACCCTTAATGATGAATCCTTCAGGAACACCAAGTATGAACTGCCGATTGCGATAGGCTATACCATCACCAGAAAGGTAAAGACGTTTGACCTCGCTTCAGCTCCGCACTTGCTTGTGGCGGGTGCAACCCAGCAGGGTAAGTCTGTCGGCCTGAATGTGATCATATCATCGCTCCTGTATGCGAAACATCCTTCAGAGCTGAAGTTCGTCTTCATCGACCCTAAGATGGTTGAGTTCACTTCTTACAATGCCCTGCTGAAACATTATCTTGCCGTAATGCCTATGGCGGCCAGCGAGGAGGATGAGAAGGAACATGCGATCGTGAAAGATGCGAAGCAGGCAGAGCTTGTGCTGAATTCCCTCTGTATAGAGATGGATGAACGTTATAAGCTCCTAGCTCTTGCCGGCGTGAACAATCTGAAGCTTTACAATGAAAAGTATAAGGACAGATATCTGCTTCCTACCGAAGGACATAAGTATCTTCCGTATCTTGTGGTTGTCATAGATGAGTATGCCGACCTTACCATGGCCGGAGGCGCTGGTCCTGATGCTCGTAAGGCTGCAAAGAACATCGAGGCATCTATCGTCCGCCTTGCTCAGAAGGGCAGGGCTGCCGGTATCCATGTGATCATCGCGACACAGCGTCCTTCAGTGAATGTGATCACGGGTCTCATCAAGACCAACTTCCCGACAAGAATCGCATTCAGAGTCGTTTCACGAGTGGATTCCGCTACAATACTTGATACGAACGGAGCAGAGAATCTCATCGGTAGGGGAGATATGCTGTATTATGCCGGAGTAGAGATGGAGCGTGTCCAGTGTGCCCTTGTAAGTATGGCTGAAATCAACAGGATTACAGACTTCATAGGGGCACAGACCGGTCATAAGAAGTGTTATAACACTCCATACTACCTGCCTGTACCAGAGTCCCAGGACGGAGAAACCAGCGGAGGAACCATTGACATGCAGAACATAGATCCTCTGTTCGAAGACGCTGCGCGTATGGTTGTGACTTCGCAGAAGGGATCGACTTCCGATCTTCAGAGACGTCTCGGCATGGGTTATGCAAGAGCAGGACGAGTTATGGACCAGCTTGAGGGCGCGGGTATCGTCGGCCCTCAGGAAGGCTCGAAGCCGCGTCAGGTTCTTGTTGCAAATTTTGAAGAACTGGACGAGATACTTTCTCATTTTATCCGTTGATATGCAGACTGTTATGAAATATGTCCTTGCTGGACTTCTTGTCCTTGCTTCGACTAACATTAATGCTCAGGAAAAGAACAAGCTTGAGAAGTTCTATGATGCTCTGGAAGGCTCTTGTCTGGGTTTTACATGTGAATATACATTCACTCCTCCAAAGAGTGCAGGAGCTTCAGGAATCGGTAAGGTGACTGGAGAGGCCAAGATAGAGATTCAAGGTGATGCATATATCTTCGATGGGAATGGATTAGTCGTCAAGTCAGACGGAAAAAGTGTCTGCATCATGGATGATGATGCCAAGGAAGTGGTTTACGAATCAATGCCTGAGACATTCTCAGAGGCAGATTTTCTGCAGAATCCTGCCTATCTTGTAAGAGGCCTGAAGGACAACTTCAAAGTAATAAGGACCACAAGAGAAACAGACTCATATGGCGATCATGTCTCTGACGATTTCTTGCTTGCCCCTCTCGTGAAGTGCGGTATCCTTAAATGCAGATTGTCATTCGTGGTCTATCAGGACAGCCTGCCGTTTGTAGATCTTTATATGACTGACGGCAGTGAATTGAAGGTTCTGATGTTCGAAGAGGATTTCATGCAGAAGAAGCCTTTGTCTTATTTCGCTCCTCCTGCACCTGAGTCGTTTGACAGTTCCTGGATAGTTACTGATCTACGATAATTAAGCTTAAATGTTATGGCTACCAGCTGCCGCCGGCTCCACCTCCACCGAAGGATCCTCCGCCGAAACCGCCGAAACCGCCGCCAAAGCCTCCACCGAAACCTCCTCCGAAGCTTCCGCCTCTAGACGGACCCCAGCTTCCGAAATCGTCTCCTATGGTGATTATCGGCCTTGTGTGTACACGGCGTCCTCCGTTGCCTCCACCATTGTTGCCTCCGTTCTTGCTGGAAGAAACTACGATGAACAGTATAAGCATAATGATGAACAAGGTGAGGATGATATATGCTTCGATGTCCTCATCTTCCTCATATTCCCTCATTACGGATATTTCTCCGCTTGCAAGCTTCATCAAGGTCCCGCATGCAGCATAGACGCCTCCGAAATAATCGTTTTCCATGAAATGAGGAATCATTACGTTGTTGATGATTCTCTTCGCGTGTGCGTCAGGAATGGCTCCTTCAAGTCCATATCCGACGGCTATGAATACCTGACCGGATGATGTGTTCTTAGGCTTTACCAGGATTACGATACCGTTGTTGAATTCTGCCGATCCTACGCCCCAGTCGAGGCCGATCTTAGTTGCATATGATGCTGCATCGTAGCCTTCAAGGTCGTTGACCGTCACTACGGCAATCTGGTTTGAAGTGGAATCATCGAAGGCTACAAGTTCTCTCTCAAGATGACTGATCTGTTCAGCAGAGAAGATTCCGGCAAGATCATTGACAAGTCTGGCCGGCTCGGGCCTTTGGGGAATGGCGGAGGCTGTGAAGCATGCAATGAGAACAGATCCTAAAAGCAGGACTGTCTTTGCAATGGCTGTATGTAATTGTCTTATGATCATTTATGTCAGATCTTTTCCCCCGAACGATATTTCGTCCGGCTGTTCGTTTATATCGTCCTGCTGATAAGGGAAATATTCCTGAAGCTTTTCCCCGACCTTCTTTACGGCCATGACAAGGCCTTCTGTAAATCTTCCGGAACGGAATTCCTTGCCCATGATCCCGATGACATCTTTCCAGAAATGCTCAGGTACAAGATCGTTGATACCTTTGTCTCCGATGATCGCGAATACCTTCGTGTTGCATGCCAGATAGATCAGGACTCCGTTTCTGAGCTCTGTCCTGTGCATGCCGAGTTTACCGAAGACCTCTTCGGCACGTTTCATCGGATTATCTGTGCATTCTCCGTCGATATGTATGCGGATCTCTCCTGAGGTCCTCTTTTCTGCAAATCTGACCGCGTCCACAACAGTAGCCTGCTGGTCCGCGGTCAGAAATCTTTCCGGTTTCATAAGCCTTGACTTAGAATTCTACCTTTGGTGCTGTTTCAGCTCCTGCCTGTGCCTCGAAATATGCTTTCTTCTCGAATCCGAACATCGATGCGATGATATTGTCCGGGAATTTTCTTATGAGAGTATTATAGGACTTGGCTGTTTCGTTGAATTTCATCCTCTCGGTAGCGATCCTGTTCTCTGTGCCTTCCAGCTGAGCCTGAAGCTCCATGAACTGCTGATTTGCCTTGAGGTCCGGATAATTTTCCTGAATAAGGAGAAGTCTTCCGAGGGCTGATGAAAGCTCGCCTTGAGCCGCGTTGAACTGTTCGAGTGCCTCTGGTGTAAGGTTGGCAGGGTCAACTGTCACCTGAGTGGCCTTGGCACGAGCTGCGATCACGTTTTCGAGTGTAGAAGACTCATGCTCGGCATATCCCTTTACAGTAGCTACAAGGTTCGGAATGAGGTCTGCTCTGCGCTGATAGACATTCTCGACCTGTGACCATGCAGCCTGGACGTTCTCGTCTTCAACTACCATATTGTTATAAACGCCTTTGATCCAGAAGAACCCGCCGAGTACCACTGCGGCGATGATGGCGAATGTGATAAGTCCCTTTTTCATTTCAGTAATGGTGTTAGTTGTTCAGATTAAGCTATTTAGTCTCTCTGACACATCTTACCGATGCTCCGAGAGTCTTTACATCTCCTTTGCCGATCTGCAGCTCAGGCTGATCTCCGATGATGTATCTGTAATAAGCCATTCCCTCCTCAGATTCTACTTTGTCTGCAGTCCAGAAAACAGCATAATCATATACTCCGAAGAATGAAGCTGTAGGATAGCCGCCTTCTTTGTCCATTTCTCCGAGATTAGCATATCCGGCAGGAATGACAGAAAGCTTGCTCTTGTTGGTGATTTCTCCGACTGCTGGCCAGTATTCCCACATTTCAGTGCTGTTGAACGATGCGTTGCACATCAGGTCTGCAGCAACAGATGGAACGGCAGAATGAGGGCCTGATATCGTCTGGCTTTTCATGCTTGCAGCCATTGCGCTCCATTCTGCATCGGTAGGAAGTCTCCATCCTTCAGGACAGGCGTTGACGGCTTCTTCATAGCTGTAATACCTTCCGAATACATCGCTCATTGCTTCTGCGTTTGCAAAAGGAGTTCCGTATGCAGGGTCTGCCAGATTCCTGCGGAACCAGTCAATGCCGTTGATGCTTGCATAATGGTAGGTTATGTCGTCTGACTTGATCGAAGGGTCTTTTACTGAAATTCCGCTACCGGTAATCGATCCGTCAAGTCCTCCCTTCACGACTGTCACATATGCTGATGCATATGAACTTGTATAGCCTTTGGCAAAGCCATAGCAGCTTACTGTGTAAGTTCCCAGACTGTCGGTGAAAGGATATGAGAAAGAACCGTCAGACTCTTTTCCATCAGGTGACAACCCATTCTGAAGTCTGGTCGTATCGGATTTTTCCATTCCTGGAGAAACTTTCCAGGAATAGCCGATGAATTCGCCATCAGGGTGAGTGATGCCTTTAGGAGTGAAGGTCAATCTCTGGTACTGATTGATATATTCCGGAGTATGGAATGTCAGCTTGCCGTCCAATGAAGGCGAAGTCGTGGTATCGTCATCTTTGTCGCATGAAATGGCAAAGAGAGCCATTGCAGCAGCCAGAATCAGTGAACTTAGTTTTCGAAAACTCATTTTCTTTGTCGCTAAATTTTAATACAATCGTGCAAATATCGCTATTTTAATTTGAAAAACCGCTACCTTTGTACAAATACTTTGCCTTACAGACCATTATGAAAAATAAAATCGGATTTTTTTTATTGACATTTATTCTGATTGCTTTGCCGTCATGTTCTCCGCGTGACCGGTACATCACCATAACCGGATTTGCTCAAGGCGGGACATATGCCGTCAAGCTGAATCTGAAGGGTGTGAATGCCGGAGCTGAGGAAATCAGGGATTCTGTTGATGCAATTCTTGTGAATATCGATAATTCCATCTCAGGATATAACAAAAAGTCACTTCTGAGCCGTTTCAATGCAGGAGAAACCATATCACCTGATTCCATATTCATTGATATCTATCGTCGTGCCTTTGATGTGTATGATGCTACTGAAGGAGCTGTCGATGTGACTGCTGCCCCTCTTTTCGATATCTGGGGATTCGGATTTGCAAATGATTCCCTGCCTTCCGCTGACAAGATGGCACAGGTCCTGACAGAATCAGGTATGAACCGACTGTCCAGAGAGATTCCTTCCGGACAGCTTGCGTCTAAAGACATTCTGAAGGAGGGGGAGGCTCTGCCGAAACTTAATTACAATGCCATAGCGCAAGGCTACAGCTGTGACCTGGTCGCTTCATATCTTTATTCCATAGGTGTCAAGGACATGATGGTGGATATCGGTGAAATCTTCTGTGACGGAAAGAATCCTGCCGGACATCCATGGTCTATCGGCATTGACAAGCCTATTGACGGAAATAATGAGCTCGGAGCCCATATACAGGGCATATTCCGGGCTCCTGAAGGTCCACACGGAATAGTGACTTCCGGCAACTATCGCAAGTTTTATGTGCGCGACGGAAAGAAATATGCACATACGATAGATCCTCGTACAGGATATCCTGTCTCACATTCTCTTCTCAGCGCGACAATCGTCGCAAAAGATGCCACGTCAGCCGATGCATTCGCAACATATTGCATGGTCATCGGCCTCGAAGCTTCTGTCGATTTCCTTGAAAGCCGTCCTGATCTCGAAGGCTGCCTCATCTATGACGAAGAAGGCTCCTTCAAGACCTGGTGCTCAGAAGGCTTTGTGCTGGAAGAGGTTGAGTGATTGAATGCCAGTTACTTACATCGCTGCGATGACTTCCAGGGCATTGGTCAGGGAGGTGATGGAAAATTCGGTCGCTTTTATGAGGAGAGCGGGACAGATGCCGAAGGCGTTCAGGGTTACGGTGGCGAGGGAGAGGGGTATGATGAGTCCTGTGAGGGGCAGGGCTATCAGATTCGTAAGGAGAAAATGGATAGGGAAGGAATTGAAATGATACCATGCAAGCGGAGCGGTAGTGAGCTGGCATGCGATGGATATGGAGGCTGAGTTCCATATCCATCGCATGCCTTTTGTGAATCCTCGGTCGTCAAACGGCGGTCCGGGCCAGAGAGCTTTCAACCATGGAAAAATGAATGCGATTCCGGCCATCGCTGCGTAGGAAAGCTGGAATCCGACGGAATTTATGGAGGATGGGGATATCGTGAGCTGGACGACGAGCGATGCCAGAAGGACAGAGCCGGTGCTGTGATAGCGATGGGCCATACGTGCAGCTTCGTTTATTATGATGAAGATCATGGCGCGTACTATCGATGCTCCTGCGCCTGTAGCCAACGTGTAGATGAGGCATACTGACACAATGATTATTGAGCGTATGGTGCCGGCATGCTTCCCGTTTCCGGACAATGATGTCAAGGATCTCACTATACTGTAAATGATCCCCAGATGCAGTCCCGACAAGGCCAGGATATGTGATGCGCCGCTTTCACGGAACGAGGCTGTTACATCTCGAGGTATGTCGCTCCTTTCTCCGGTCAGCAGTGCCTTTATCAATGCGTTGGTACTGCGGCTTTCGAACGGTACGGCATCTGCAAACTCCTGCATCCTCGCTCCGAGTTTACATGCATGTGAACTGATAATGGACTCCGTGACGCTGATTTCCAGTATTTTGCCGCATGCTCCGCAGAAGCATCCCAGACAGAATGCCAGGGTACATATCATCCCCCATGAGAACCATGTCCCATGCTTCTTCCATGATCCATGCATGAGCGGAATCAGACATGCAGATACAGCCGTCACTGAAACGGCGGCATTGGCGGTAAGCATGTCATTGTCTGATATGCCGGCAAGGAAAACAAATGCGGTTCCGGCTGCGAAAGGTAACGAGAACCCTGCAATCTCTCTCTCCACTGTCATTTCGTTCCTGTTTTTTGCGAAAGTAGTTATTATTTTTATAACTTTGCAAAGATGGACCGGAATTTCCGGGAAATTTCAATCAATCGTGTAAAATCTGAAATAAAATTATAAGGAAATGATCATTTTAGTACTCAATTGCGGAAGCTCATCGCTTAAGTATCAGCTCCTTGATATGAAGAGCGACGAAGTCTATGATCTCCTCGCCAAAGGTCTTGTCGAGAGGATCGGAATGGAAACAGGCTGCCTCAAGCATCAGGCGACCGGAAAAGAGAAATTTGAAAAGGAAATGCCTATCGAGGACCATACTGTAGGTATCAGGGCCGTGATGGATGCACTTCTTGACAAGGAATATGGTGTCCTCTCTACTCTTGAGGATATAGAGGCTGTAGGACATCGCGTCGTGCATGGCGCGGAGGAATTCGTCTGCAGCCAGCTCATTACAGACAAGGTTATAGCTCAGCTTGAGAAGTGCTCTGTATTCGCACCTCTTCATAATCCTGCCAACATATTGGGTATCAGGGCGGTATCTGCTGTTCTTCCTACTGTACCTCAGGTGGGTGTGTTCGATACAGCCTTCCATCAGACAATGCCTTCATATGCATATATGTATGCTCTTCCATATGAATATTATGAAAAATACGGCATTCGCCGTTACGGATTCCATGGGACCAGCCACAGATATGTTGCAGCCAAGGGTGCAAAGTTCGCAGGTCTTGACCCTGAGATGTCCAAGGTGATCACATGTCATCTCGGTAACGGAAGTTCCATCGCTGCTGTGCTGAATGGAAAGTCAATCGATACGACTATGGGATTCACCCCTCTCGAGGGACTGATCATGGGTACCAGATGTGGTAGCATCGACCCTGAGATCGTTACATATATTCAGGAAAAAGAGGGACTTTCTACAGCTGAAATGAGTAAGGTTCTCAACAAGAAGAGCGGTTTCCTTGGCCTGTCATGCGTGTCATCTGATGCCCGTGACCTTGATGCTGCTGCAAATGAGGGAAATCCTAAGGCAAAGCTTACACTCAAGAAGCTTACATATGATATCACGAAGTATATCGGTGCATATGCGGCAGCGATGAACGGTGTGGACCTGATAGTCTTTACAGGCGGTATCGGTGAGAATAACAGCCGTCTTCGCCGCAGAGTATGCGAAAGCCTTACTTATCTTGGTGTCAAGTTCGATTACGATGCTAACGTGGTAAGAGGTGAGGATACGATCATCACTCTCCCGGATTCAAAGGTAAAGGTCGCTTTGATCACAACCAATGAAGAGCTCATGATCGCCCGCGATACCATGAATATCGTTCAGAACGAAGAATAAACCAGTCCCCGGCATGCCCGGGGATTAATTGCATATACGATGTTTACCAGTTTTGAAGAAATTTTTGCCGAGCTTCGCAGCAGAGGATCCAGAAAACGTATGATTGCTGCCTGGGGCGTTGACAGTCATACAGTTGCGGCTGCAGCCAAGGCCGTGGAGCTAGGTCTTGCCGATGTCACCCTCGTCGGTGATGAAGCATTGATTGCTGATGCATGCAAGGAAGAAGGTGTCGATATCTCTGTCTTTACCATAGTCCATAATCCCAACGAGCTTCCGGCAGTCGCTCAGGCTGTGCAGATGATCCGTGAGGGACAGGGCGATTTCCTTATGAAGGGTCTGTGCTCGACGGACAAATTCCTCCGTGCAATCCTTAATAAGGAGACAGGTCTTCTTCCTCCGAAGGGTACGCTTACCCATTGTACTACCCTGGAGATTCCGAGCTATCACAAGCTGCTTTTCGTTGGAGACGTAGCTGTGATACCAGCTCCTGATATCAAGCAGAAGCAGATCATCATGGAATGTCTGGTGAAGACTGCAAAGGCGGTAGGAGTCAATAAGCCTAAGGTCGCTATCATCGCAGCTACCGAGCAGGTGCTTTCCAGCCAGCCGGCTACAATAGAAGCGGCCATGCTTTCAAAGATGGTGGAACGCGGACAGATCAAGGGTTGTGTCGCTGACGGACCTCTTGCTCTTGATGTGGCTATCGATCAGGAATCTGTTGATATCAAGGGACTTGTGAGCCCTGTTGCAGGCGATGCGGATTGCCTCCTCTTCCCTAATATCGAGTCTGGCAATGTGTTCTATAAGGCAAATTCCAAGCTTGTTCCGGGCGTCAAGCAGTCTGGTATCCTTGTAGGTGCAAAGGTGCCGTGTGTCCTTTCGAGTCGTGCCGACAGCATTGACACCAAGCTGAATTCTATTGCAATCGCTGCAATGTCGGTGAACTAGTCTGCCGGCAGTTTGAGCGTAGCGATGGTAAGTCCCTTTCCGGGAATGTTCAATCAAGAAATACTATTGAAGATATGAAAGGTAGAATACTGGTAATCAATACCGGCTCCACCTCGACAAAGATCGGTTTCTATGACTCAGGAGAGATGCTCTTCGAGAAGAATCTTACGCACTCTGCTGAAGAAGTAGCACGCTATAAATCCGTGATGGATCAGACGCCTATGCGCCGTGATACCATCACGGATTTCCTGTCTGAGAAGGGGATTGCACTGGAGACAATCGATCTGGCGATGGCCCGTGGCGGTCTTATAACGCCGATCAGAACCGGCGTCTATGAAGTAAATCAGGAAATGCGTGATGCCCTTATGGCGGCAAAGGAGGGAGCGCATGCTTGCAATCTGAGTGCATTGATCGCAGACGATATCGCTGTCATGGTGAATAAGGCGAGAGCAGAAAAGGGCATAGCTGAGAAATGCCGTGCCTTCATAGCCGATCCTCCTATGGCTGATGAAATGCTTCCTGAAGTAAAGGTAGGAGGTCTTCCTGAATTTCCTCGCCGAACCCTTTTCCATGCATTGAATTCGCGTGCGATGGTGCGCCGGTACGCGAAGAGCATCGGAAAGACCAATAAGGAGGTTACCGTAATTGTTGCCCATATGGGTGGAGGATCCTCTGTCTCACTTCATAGGAACGGCCTTGTGATAGATACGAATGATGCCCTTGGCGGAGACGGCCCTATAAGTCCTGAACGTGCAGGAAGCGTACCGGGTTTTCCTCTGGTGGAAATGTGCTTCAGCGGGGAATATACAAAGGACCAGGTCAAGAAGAAGCTTGTAGGCAAGGGCGGAGCGGTCGCATATTTCGGGACCAATGATTTCCGTGAAATCGCTTCCCGTGCAGAAGCGGGAGAAGAGGCTTGTGCTGTCTTCCTGAAAGGATTCTGCGTCTCTGTGGCAAAATATATCGGATCTCTTGCCACGGTCGTGAACGGAAAGGTTGATGCGATTATCCTGACCGGTGGAATCGCATACAGCAGGGCAGTGGTTGATGATATCATCGACCGTGTGGGATTCATAGCACCTGTAGAGGTCTATGCCGGTGAAAATGAACTCGAGTCTCTTGCTGAGAACGGATATGGAATCATGGCAGGGGAGTTCGATATCAAATATTATCATCCGGACCATTTTTGATGAATAATCTATCCTTTGCGATAAAAAATCTTATGAAAAAAGCCTGTTAATGGTTATTTTTGCAATAATCACTAACAGGCTTTTCTTATGACCACATTCAGCACAAGACTGACCAGGCTATCATCGGCTGTCATCATCGGCCTTTGCCTGCTTTCATGCAACTCAGACTACGAGTTCGCTTATCTTTACAGAAATCTTCCGTTTGATATGGAAAAGGTCCATCGCCCTCAGATCCCGCCTCGCGAAGTAAGCGTGGTTGATTTCGGAGGTGTCGGTGATGGCGTTACCTTGAATTCAGACGCATTTGCCAAGGCTATAGATGTTCTGGTCGAAAACGGTGGAGGACGTCTGGTTGTTCCGAAAGGCATATGGCTTACCGGTCCTATCACTCTTAAAGATAATATCGAGCTTCATGTGACTCCGGATGCTGTCCTTCTGTTTTCTACAGACCGAAGTCTCTATCCTATCGTTGAGACTGTGTTCGAGGGACTGGATACCAGACGATGTCTTGCACCGATCAATGCTGATGGAGCTAAGAACATTGCGATCACAGGTGGTGGTACAATTGATGGAAACGGTGATTCATGGCGCCAGGTGAAGAAGTCAAAGATGGCTCCTTCACAGTGGAAGCAGCTTCTTAAAAGCGGCGGATTCACAAACAAGAAGGGAGATGTATGGTATCCGGATTCCACCTCATATAGAGGATCGATAGTCAGTGACGCTTTCAATGTCCCTCAGGGTCTTTCGACGGAAGAGGAATGGAACAGCGTGAAGACATATCTGCGTCCAGTTCTCATCGGCCTTATGAATTGTGAGAATGTGCTTCTGGAAGACTGCCTTTTCCAGAATTCTCCATGCTGGAACATTCATCCTCTGATGTGTAAGAACGTCATCATCAATAATATAACAGTCCGCAATCCGTGGTACTCGCAGAACGGTGACGGTCTTGATGTGGATTCATGCGAAGATGTGCTTGTAATCAATTCCAGCTTTGATGTCGGCGATGATGCCATATGCATCAAGTCGGGAAAGAATGAAGACGGAAGAAGAAGGGCAAGGCCTTGCCGCAACCTTATCGTTGACAACTGCATCGTTTTCCATGGTCATGGCGGATTTGTGGTAGGAAGCGAAATGTCTGGCGGTGTGCAGAATATAAGTGTCACAAACTGCCGTTTCCTTGGTACTGATGTAGGACTCCGTTTCAAGAGTTGCCGTGGTCGTGGCGGCGTGGTCGAAAATATCCATATCAAGGATATCGTGATGATGAATATTCCTACAGAGCCTTTGCTCTTCGATCTCCACTATGGCGGTAAATCGGCAGTAGAAGCTGCAGCAGATGGTACATCTGCATTTGATGTGGAGTATGTGCCTGCGGATGAGACTACCCCTCAGTTCAAGGATATCTATATCAAGGATGTGATATGCAGCGGAGCTGCAAGAGCGATGTATTTCAATGGAATACCGGAAAAGAATATCGAGAATATCGTCGTGGAGAATTGTGAGATAGTATCGGACAAGGGTGCGGATCTCCGTTACTCGACAGGTGTGGTTCTTAGGAATGTCCGTATCACTCAGGCTGACAGCCTTGGATACAGTCTTGCGAACTGCAAGAATGTAGTGATGCAGAATTGTTCCGATGCATCTGATAATGCTAAGCCGGTCGTGTTCCAGTATAAGGCTGAAAACGTTGTGATAGAATAATACTGATTTTATGAAGAAACTCGCTATATTCCTTTTGACATTAGGCCTTTCGCTGAACTTGGCCGCACAGGATAAGATTGTTCTCCGTCTCATGGGTGATTCCACTATGGCAGACAAGGACCTTTCATATGAGAATCCAGAACGTGGCTGGGGACAGAGACTTAAATCGCACCTCGATACAGGTGTTGTGGTCGCCAATTATGCCCAGAACGGACGTAGTACGAAAAGTGTGCAGACATTGGGAATCTGGGATAATGTGAAGAAAGACCTTAAAGCCGGTGAATATCTCTTCATACAGTTCGGCCATAATGATTCGAAGGAGTCGGATACCACCCGTTATGCCGCTCCTTTCGGTGCCTATCAGGAGAATATCAGGCTTTTCGTCGATCATGCCTTGAGTGTCGGAGCAAAGCCAGTGCTTTTCACTCCTGTGTCAAGAAGATGGTTTGATGACAAGGGTAATCTGAAGGAAAATTGTCATGGAGATTATCCTGCGGCAGTAATGCAGGTCGCTGAGGAATATGGCCTTCCGATCATTGATGCCAACAAGGTCACTCAGAAATGGCTGAAGAGTCTTGGTGACGAGCCGTCGCGCAAATATTACATGTGGATTGAAAAGGGTACCAATCCCAAGCATCCTGACGGAAAGATCGATAACACACATACCAATGTGGCAGGAGCACGTCAGATCGTGAATCTTCTGCTCCCCGAGATCGTAAAGGTGATTCCTGAACTTGCCGGACATGTAGTTGACTATGATTTTGTTGTGGCAAAGGACGGAAGCGGTGATTTCTTTACTGTGCAGGAAGCTGTCAATGCCGCTCCGGATTATTGCAAGCAGGATGAAACCACAATCTATATCAAGGATGGAGTTTATGAGGAAAAAGTCACTATCCCTGCCAACAAGCAGAGGCTTCATCTGATAGGACAGTCTGCCGGGAAAACAGTGATTACATGGAGCGATTATGCCCAGAAGATCGGCCCTACCGGATATGAGATGGGCACATCGGCCACATCAACTGTTTTTCTATATGCGTCTGATTTCCTTGCTGAGAATCTTACCATAGAGAATGCTTCAGGTGAGGGAAAATCCATAGGACAGGCTTGCGCGATAACAGTCGATGGCGACCGTGTGGCTTTCATCAACTGTCGTTTTGTCGCAAATCAGGATACTATCTATACATACGGCAAGGGACAGCGCCAGTATTTCAAAGGCTGCTGGATCGAAGGGACGACTGACTTCATATTCGGAGCATCGACATGCTGGTTTGAGGATTGCACGATTCTCAGCAAGAAGAACAGCTATGTGACAGCTGCGTCAACTCCAGAATGGGAAAAATTCGGTTATGTGTTTAATAATTGCAGACTCATCCATGATGAGAATACAGACAAGGTCTATCTTGGACGGCCATGGCGTTCATTTGCCAAGACTGTGTTCATCAATTGTGAACTCGGGGACCATATCCTGAAGGAAGGCTGGCATAACTGGGGCAAGCCATATGCAGAGAAGACGGCATTCTATGCGGAATATGGCAGTAAGGGACCTGGCGCCGCTTCAAAGAATGAACGCGTGAAATGGTCTCATCAGCTTAAGGATAAGGAGATTAGAGAATATACTCCTGCAAATGTCCTCCAGTGCGGAAGCGAACAGGATAAGCATGGTAAGAACATAAAGGTAGAGTGGTATTTTAAAGTCTTTTAATGGGCGCAATAAGAAAAATATTGCTGCTGTCGGCGGTGTTGTTCATCGGGGGAACGGTGCTTGAAGACCTCAAAGCCGAGCCCCTGGAACTGATTTTCGAACATTATACGTCCGATGACGGGCTTCCGCATAATTCGATCTGCGACATCCATCAGGATAGCCGCGGATATCTATGGTTATGTACATGGTATGGCTTGAGCCGTTATGACGGTAACAGTTTCGTGAATTATACCATGCTTCCGGGTGATTATTCTAATCTTTCCCATAACAGGATACTTTCTTTGGATGAAGATGCCGAAGGCTATCTGTGGGTCACGACATATGATTATCATGTATATCGTTTCGATCCTGATACAGAGGAGTTTGTATCTGTGCCGGCGGAGTTGGAAGGATTCCGTGATACCAACATGAAGATAGACCGTGTGATGTGTGCAGGGAATGGTGATGTATGGGTGTCAGTATCAGGTGCAGGTCTGTTGCGTGTAAGAACGGATCTGTCTTATGATGCTTTCTTCGGAAACAGTGAACCTGTAGGAAAGAATGTGTCACAGATCTATGAAGATTCGGAAGGCTTCATTTATGCGATATCTGAATCCGGAATAACTATGTTCGGAGGGACCAGACCTTCATTGCTTTCACGAAATTCCGATGTGAATGCATTTGCCGAGTCGAAAACTTCACTGCTATTTCTGTCAAAGGACCATCTTCTGGTCATAGATAAGGAAAGCCGTGAACAGAAGAGAATCGACCTTAAGGTGTTGGGGCTCTCTGATGCGACATCAATGACTGCTACGGGAGGAGAAATCTTCATCGGTTTCATGGATAATGCCGTCGCTTCCGTGGATCCTGAATCGCTGGAACTCGCTGTACATAAGACGGATATGGGACGTGTAAGATATCTCTATCCTGATCCGGAAGGACTTCTGTGGATTGCCACAGAACGTACGGGTATCTGGTCTTATAATGCCTCATCCGACCGTTTCAGACATTATGAACATAGCAATAATGTGATGTCATACTATGTTGATACTCTGGCTAATGTACAGACTCATGGTGACAGGACATGGATAAAGATGAATAACTGGGGGTTCGGTTATTATGACCGTTGCTGTGATGAGATCGTTCCGTTGAGTAATGTCAAGGAACAGGAAGACTGCAGGTTCATGAACGGGGTCGCCTGTTTCGAAATCGACAACTCCGGAGTGCTTTGGATGTCAACTGTAGGACGTGGTCTTGAAAGGGTGACGGTCATCAATCCAAAGGTCGATGTCATTGTGCCGCCAGCATTGTCCGGTGACAGTTCTTCATCGGAAGTGAGAGCTATGCTGCGTGACAGCCAAGGGCATCTGTGGGTGGCTACCAAGAGCAGGGAACTTTTCAGATATTCCCATGATATGCGCACTTGCCGCCGTTTCCCAGACAGGAACAGTGGTGATATAGGCGTCATTTATTCGATTTTTGAAGATACAGCAGGCAATATATGGCTTGGCACAAAAGGTGACGGACTCGTAAGGATGACACCTGATGGCGGGGATTACAGATGGAAAAGGTTCCGAAGATCTTCTGCAGATACGGAGTCTTTGAGTTCTGATAACATTTATTCGATTGAGCAGGATAATGACGGAAGAATATGGGTCGGCACTTTCGGTGGCGGATTGTCGATGCTGCCTGATGCTGACAGTGACAGATTCGTGACAGTCAGAAACAATTTCCCGGACTATCCTCAAGAAGCAGGAGAAAGAGTAAGATACCTCCATTGCATGCCTGACGGAAAGATGCTTGTCGCTACGGTCAGCGGCCTGCTTGTTTTCGAACCATCAGACAGTCCGGAGCTTACTGTATTCAATATTGTTACTAAGGTGCCTGGCGACAGAAACTCTCTGGGTAACAATGATATAATCCATATATTTACTGATGAGAAGGGGAATACATGGCTCAGTACATTCGGCGGTGGACTCAACAGGATGTATTTCGAGAACGGCAAGCCTCGTTTCGAGATCATAAGCTCCGAAGACGGACTGTCCAGCAATATCGTTCATTCAGCTATTGCCGATGAAAACGGTCTGATCTGGATTGCTACGGAGACAGGTTTGTCTTCATATGATCCATCTACTTCTGCTGTAAGGAATTATACCAAATATGACGGTGTCAGTCCTACGTCTTTCAGTGAAGCTACATGTACGGCAATGGACGATGGAAGCCTTCTGTTCGGTACATATGATAATGTTTACCGTATCGATCCGGGACATTTCGCTTCGGCTGCCAAAGATCGTCAGCTTGTATTGTCAGGCCTCAGTATTGATGGAGTCAGAACTCCTTTTACAGACAAGATAGTCATTCCTCATGACTGCTCTTTCTTCAGGATTGATTTTGCCTCACTTGATTTCAGTGCAAGCAGCAAGGCAGCTTTTTCATATATGCTTGAAGGCTATGACAAGACCTGGATTTCAGGTTCTGGTAGCAATACGGCCATATATTCCAGAATCCCGCCGGGTAATTATGAATTCAAGGTCAAGGAAACTTATTCTGAGAATACACCTGACGCAGATGTAGTCAGCATAAAGGTAAGGATCAAGCCTTCCGTATGGAATTCAGCTTTGGCCAGAGTGATTTATGTGCTTCTGGCTTTGGGTGTAATAGCATTGATTGTCAGAATCTTCCTTACATCTATGAAGCTTAGGAGCAATGTTCGCCTTGAACAGACTTTGAATCAGATCAAGGCCAGGTTCTTTACTAATGTGTCTCATGAATTACGTACTCCTCTTACACTTATTCTGGGCGGTATAGACGACATCAGCAAGAAGACAGGTCCGGGAGACCAGAATGAATACAGTGTCAATCTGGTCCAGAAGAATGCCAAAAGAATGCTGACTCTTGTCAACCAGCTGCTGGATACTAGATCGATAGCAGATGGGAAGATGAAGCTGAATGTCAGCTGTTTCGATGTTGTAAAGCTGGTACAGGAAGTGTATGATGACTTCAGGGATATGGCTGTAGAGCGCCAGATGGAGCTTCGCACTGTCAAATCTGTCGATTGCCTGATGGTCTGGGGAGATGCGATGCGTCTTGAAGCATTGGTATATAATCTGATGTCCAATGCATTCAAATATACCTCTGACGGAGGAAAGATAGAAGTCGGAGTCCTTTACAGAGAGGGTGAGGATGAATTCCGTATCATGGTAAAGGATAATGGAATAGGTGTTCCTAAAGAGAATCGCAAGAGCATCTTCGAGCCGTTTACGAAGGGAAATGTATCTGCCTTCGGAGGTATGGCAAGCAGCGGTATAGGTCTGTCTTTCTGTAAGGAGATCACCGATATGCATGGAGGTGAAATCTGGGTTGAGAGCGTTTCTGGAGAAGGATCGAAGTTCTTTGTCCGACTTCCTATGGATAAAGAACGTTTCTCTACAGAGACTGCCCGTTTCATTGATATGGAACCGGAGATCCAGACAGCTGAATCTCATGGACTCAGCAGGTTCAAGGTTGAGTCTTCTCATCCTGAAGGAGCATTGAAGGTACTTGTGGTAGAGGATAATGCCGAACTGAAGATATATATCTATAACAGTCTGGCAGGCAAGTATGAGGTCCGTGACGCTTCAAATGGAAAGGAAGCGCTCCAGGTCATTGCTTCCGGATGGCTCCCGGATATTATCGTTACTGACCTGATGATGCCGGAGATGGATGGTATAGAATTGATTAATCATGTGCGCAATGATTTCAATACCAGTCATATACCTATTGTCATGATTACTGCTAAGCATGAGGATGATACGCATCTCAAGGCTATGAAATACGGTGCTGACGGGTATATTGCGAAGCCATTTACAATGGAGCTCCTGATGGCGCGTATAGATAATATGCTTGAGCGCAGGAAGGCCCTTGTTTCCAAGATTTCCGAACATAAGAAAGTTGATATCTCGCCAGAAGAGATTGTAATAACCGACAAGGATGAACAGATGATCAAGAAACTGATGTTATGGCTCGAAGAACATGTAGCGGATGCGGAAGTTACTGTGGATCAGCTGGCTGCATATGTCGGTATGGGCCGTACGTCAATGTACAACAAGATCAAGGGACTGACCGGAAAGTCTCCGGTTGGGCTCATTCAGGCTTTCAGAATGGAAAAGGCGACATATTATCTGAAGAGCGGCCAGTATTCGGTTTCCGAAACTTCATATAAGGTGGGATTTTCAGATCCGGGATATTTCAGCCGCAGCTTCAAGAAGCATTTCGGCATGTCTCCTGCAGAATATATCAAACAGAATAAAAATTCATGACCATATGATGAAAAAGATAACACTTCTTCTTGCGAATTTGTTCATTGTCGGTGCGGTGATGGCTCAGACTCCTTATTCGGTAAGGATGATCCGGTCCGAGATGGAAAGAAATCCGGATGCTACATATCTGGATGGCAGAAATGGTGAAAGAAAATGGAATTATACGACAGGTCTGGAATTGAAGTCCTTTCTTGACGCGGCAAAGCGTTATGAGATGCCTGAGGTGGTGGAATATGTACGTGCATGGGCTGATACGATGGCCACAGAGAAAGGAGAGGTCTATAAATACAAGAAATCGAACTTCAATGTAGATCATATCTGTCCGGCAAGGATCTATTTCGATCTTCACGATTTGTATGGCGATCAGGATAAGCGTTATCGTCGCGTGACCCGTATGATCCGTGAACAGATTGACGATCAGCCACGTACGCAGTCGGGTGAGTTTTGGCACAAGCAGATCTATCCTCATCAGGTCTGGCTTGACGGTTTCTATATGGCTCTTCCGTTCTATGCGGAATACACGAAGAGATATGCTCCGGAAGATCAGAAGGACTCTCTGTTTGCAGATATTGTCCATCAGTTCACAGCAGGAGCAAAGAATACGCTTGATCCCGTTACCGGACTTTTCCGACATGCATGGGACGAGTCTCGTTCAATGTTCTGGTGCGATCCTCAGACCGGTCTTTCCGAGCATGCCTGGGGACGCGCGAATGGCTGGTATGCTGTGGCCTTGGTCGAGGTGCTTGATTATCTTCCTTCGAAGCATCCTGGCAGACAGGAGCTTATAGACCAGCTCAATTATTTCCTTGAAGTCCTTCCTAAGTGGGCGGACAAGGAAACGGGAATGTGGTATCAGGTGCTTGACTGCCCGGACCGTGAGGGCAACTATCAGGAAGCTACATGTTCGATAATGTTCATATATGCCTTCCTCAAAGGTTTGAGAATGGGATATATAGATGATTCCCACAAGGACTATATACTTGGTCTGTATCCTAAGTTCATCGATCGTTTCATACGTGAAAATGAAGACGGAACCATCTCTATGACAGATTGCTGCGCAGTTGGTGGTCTTGGCGGAAAACAGATGCGCAAAGGTGATTTCGAATACTATCTCAGCGAGCCGATCATAGAAAACGACTGCAAGGGAGTCGGACCTTTCATCTGGGCTTCTCTCGAGTGGGAAGCAAGACATAATATCGATTATTTCCCGGAACGTGACCTTCCTGTAGCTTTTGAAGGAGCAGAGGGCTGCGGAAAATATGCTGTCGGAGGTCGTGGTGGCAAGGAGTATGTCGTGACTTCTCTTGCCGATGATGGCTCGGAGGGCACTCTCCGTCATGCCGTTGAAGCAGAAGGACCAAGAATAGTGACTTTTGCAGTAAGCGGAGACATACATCTTACCGCTCCGCTGAATATCCGTAATCCTTATCTCTCCATTCTTGGCGAGACGGCTCCCGGAAAGGGAATTACCCTTAGGGATCATAACGTGTTCATAACTGCCGATCAGGTAATAATCAGGTATCTGCGTGTCAGATTGGGAACAAAATACGGTGTTGAAGCAGATGCTATGGGTGCCAGACATTGCAGTAATATCATCATAGACCACTGCTCTATCAGTTGGGCTACCGATGAAAATGCTTCGTTCTACAATTTCAGAGATGCCACAGTCCAGTGGTGCATCATTTCAGAGGCATTGAATTCGTCTGTCCATCATAAAGGCAAGCATGGATACGGAGGCATATGGGGAGGCAGAAATGTATCCTTCCATCATAACCTCTTTGCTCATAACAACAGCCGCAACCCTCGTTTCGATCACCCGAGACTCTATCATGGATCAGATCTGCTTTATAACAGGGGAACTGTCGATTTTGTTAACAATGTCGTCTATAACTGGGGTATGAAGGCTATTTATGGTGGAGAGGAAGGCTGGTTCAATCTGATCAAGAATTATTTCCGCCCAGGTCCGGCAACACGCAATCTTGATGGAGAATGGCTTGAGATCAGCACCTCCGAGACAACTTCCATGATTCCAGGAAACTTTTGCGCATATGGAAATGAATACGATATAAGTGCTGTGGAAGAAGGCGGATATGAGGGCATAAAGCCTAGCAAGTCGAAGATAGCCAGTATGGGGCATCATTATTATTGGAAATGCAAATCCAGACCGTTCCCTATCAAGGTATCTATGGCGCCTAAGTCCCAGTATGCTCCATATGCATATAAGGATATCCTCAAACATGCCGGAGCCTCAAAGAAACGTGATGCTGTTGACAAGCGCATAATCAAGGAGGTCAAGAAAGGCAAGGCGACATACCGCGGCTCCATTACAGGCCTGCCTGGTATCATTGACTCGGAAAACGACGTAAGATGATCTTTAACAGAATAAATATGAAACTGAACAGAATATTTCCATTGTTGCTGCTTGCTTTATTTGCCGCTTGTGAGCCGGACGATCCTGTCCTACATCAGGAAATCCATGCGCCGACAGGAGTGAAGCTTGAAGCGGCGACTCAGACCTCACTTTCTTTCTCGTGGAAAGAGGTTGAGGGTGCGGATTATTACGTCGCGAGATTGGAAGATGCAGACGGGACATTGGTTTCCGGAGGCCAGACAAGTACAAGGAATACTTCCGTCAGATATGATGGACTTGCTGCCGGTACGTCATACTCGTTCAAGGTAAGAGCAAAGGCCGGGGAAATGGATTCTCCATATTCTCAGACCATAACTGCCAGTACATCTCAGGAGGGTGAAGTACCTGGCCCCAGACCAGGACCGACTCCTAATGAGCATTATGCCCAGTTCAAGATTCCGGCTCATGAAGATCAGCATGGACAGGCACTGGCATTCCCAGGAGCGGAAGGTGGCGGAATGTTTACCACAGGTGGACGTGGCGGTAAGGTCATACATGTCACTACGCTTGCTGATTCTGGTGCCGGATCATTACGTGCGGCTCTTGCTGAATCAGGGGCAAGGACCATCGTATTTGATGTAGCCGGTCTGATTGATCTCAAGTCGCAGCTGAATATCGCCAAGGGAGATGTGACCATTGCGGGTCAGACAGCTCCTGGAGATGGAATATGCATCAAGGGATTTTCAACCCAGATAAAGGCAAGCAATCTCATTATCCGTTTTGTCCGTTTCCGTCTTGGAGATGAAAACAATCAGGAGAGTGATACGATATGGGGCAGATATTATCAGGATATCATTCTTGACCATTGTTCTATGTCCTGGTCCGTGGACGAATGTTCGTCATTCTATGCCAATAAGAATTTCACTATGCAATGGTGCATCCTGACGGAAAGCCTCTGCAATTCGGTCCATGGAAAGGGCAGTCACGGCTATGGCGGCATCTGGGGAGGAAAAGACGCTTCCTTCCATCATAATCTTCTTGCCAACCACAAGAGCCGCAATCCTCGTTTCGATCACCCTGAAGTCTATGGCAATTATGTCGAGACACATCGAGGCCATGTGGATTATCGCAACAATGCCGTTTATAACTGGGGGGATAATTCCACTTATGGCGGTGAAGGAGCATGGTTCAACATGGTGGGAAACTATTATAAACCTGGTCCTGCCTCCAAGGACAGGAAATATTTCCTGGATGCAAACGGAATATACACATCTTCAAAGACAGATTATGGCTATCCTCTGCTTTATATGAAGGGGAATGTGCATACCACGCATTCGGATATCACTGTCGATAATTCCAAAGGTATATATTGGCATGACCATAAGACCAATACACCACCGGATGCTGCCAAACTCCTTTCTTCCATGCTGGAGCTCTCAGGACCTGACGACGAAACAGTATATACGACGACACATTCTGCTGAGGTATCATTTGATAGGATTCTGACATATGGAGGAGCTTCGCTTTCGAGAGATGCAGTCGATGAGAGAGCATGCACCGATGCAAAAAGCGGCAAGGCTACTTTCACTGATGGAGGTAACGGATCCAAGAACGGTATAATCGACACTCAGTCGGCGGTAGGAGGCTGGCCTTCGTATAAAGCTTCGGCTGAGGAAATCGAAAGGGTAAAGGACTCTGACGGAGATGGCATGCCTGATTGGTTTGAGGAAAAATTCGGACTGGACAAGTCGGATGTCTCTGACGGCAATGCCAAGACATTAGATTCTTACGGCCGTTATACCAATCTTGAGATGTACCTTCACTATATCGTGCGGGATATTGTAGAAAAACAGAATGAAGGCGGTTCGTACCAGAAATTGTCGTGAACGGGCACGGAAATTCTTCACGATGTCAAAAAGTACAAATAATGCGATAAAATTTACCAATTTCCTTGAGCTATATTAGGTATTTTCGCATTATGAATAGAATTCATAATTATTAACTTAAATACTAACCAAACAATTTCTTTTATGAAAAATCTGACATACAAGATTTCTCTGATGATCTTAGGGCTGTTTGCGACTTTGTTCGCAGCGAATGCCCAGACGATCAAAGGTGTCGTGTCAGACGCTAACGGAGATCCGCTTATAGGCGTATCCGTTTTCGTGGACGGCACATCTCTGGGAGTTTCAACAGGAGTTGACGGTGACTATGTCATCAATATTCCTGATGCCAAGGGCAAGACTCTCGTGTTTTCGATGATCGGTATGGCGACAAAAGAGGTTGTCATCGGAAATTCTCCGGTTGTCAACGTCGTTCTTGAAGAGGATGCCAATTTCCTCGATGAGACAGTCGTTATCGGTTATGCAACTGTGAAACGTCGCGATCTCATGGGTTCTGTGACATCAGTCGGAAATGAAGCGCTTACACAGGTTCCTGTAGCTTCAGTGGGCGAGGCTCTTACCGGTAAGATGGCTGGTGTGCAGGTCACTACTACTGAGGGTGACCCGGATGCAGAAATCAAGATCCGTGTCCGCGGTGGCGGTTCCATCACTCAGGACGCATCTCCGCTCTATATCGTGGATGGTTTCCCAGTTGAAAGCATTTCGGATATTCCGGCTTCTGATATCCAGTCCATTGATGTCCTTAAGGATGCGTTCTCGACTGCAATCTACGGTTCACGTGGTGCTAACGGTGTAGTTCTCGTTACTACAAAGTCCGGTGCAGCCGGTAAGATATCAGTAAGCTACAATGCTTATTGGGGACAGAAGACAATGGCAAATGCCGGTGCGATCGAAACAGGTACTCCTTATGATTTCGTTCAGAACCAGTATGAGTTCGCAGTACTCAGAGACAGAGTTGATGATGATTTCGTAAAGGTTTTCGGCGTATTCGAGGATATTGACCTCTATAAGAATGTCGAGAAGAACGACTGGGTAAAGAAAGTGTTCGGAAATGTAGGAACAACTTTCAACCAGAACGTGTCTGTTTCAGGATCAAGCGATAAGGTCAAGTGGACAGCAAGTTATGCTCATGTAGGTGATAAGGCTATCATGATCGGCTCGAACTACAAGCGTGACAACCTTAACTTCAAGACCCAGTACAAGCCTATCAAGCAGATCACAGTTGATATCAATGCAAGATATTCACGTACTGAGGTTCTCGGTGCAGGATCGAATTCGATGAACGACAGCGGATCAACTTCAAGCAACGGACGTCTCAAGCATGCAGTTCAATATACTCCGTTCCCTATTACAGGAGTAGCTACAGACTCAGACCTTGCAGAGGATTATGGTGACAATGCTCCGCCACTCAAGTCTGTATCTGACAATGACAACAAGAGAATCCGTAAGAACTGGACTCTCAACGGTGCTGTTACATGGCATATCATCAAGAACCTCAATCTCAAGGTAGAAGGCGGTATTGATGATTATTCTCAGGAAGATAACCGTTTCTACGGCCTTACCACTTATTACGTGGGCAATTCAGCTACCATCAAGGGTCAGCCTGCAACCCAGTATAAGAATGCGTTCCGTACCAATTATCGTTCAACCAACACTCTCAATTATAATTTTGCTGATGTGTTTACAAACGATGACCATAAGCTCGATATCCTCGTAGGTCAGGAGTATATCCTTACAAAGTCCAATACTCTGTCTTCTACAATCGAGGGCCTGCCTGAATTCTTCGATTCTCAGATGGCTTGGAACTTCATGGCTTCAGGTACTCCGGTTGCTTCAAACAACTTCTACAATCCTAACGGACAGCTTCTTTCTTTCTTCGGAAGAGCGAACTATGACTATGACGGTAGATATTCAGTTTCAGCAACAGTACGTGCCGATGGTTCATCAAAGTTCGAGAAAGGCAACCAGTGGGGTATCTTCCCTTCAGCTGCTGCTTCATGGACTATTTCCAACGAGTCTTGGATGGAAAATGCTTCTTCATGGCTCGACAACCTCAAGCTCCGTTATAGCTACGGTACAGCAGGTAACAACAATATCCCTTCAAATGTATCGTCCCTCCTTTTCCAGGCAAACAATACACAGTGGATCTCTATGGGCAATACATGGTGGGGTACTACTACAGTAGGCGGCAAGTCAATCATGCCAAACCCAGACCTTACATGGGAGGCTACAGTGTCTCATAATATCGGTCTCGACTACTCGTTCTTCAAGAGCCGTATCAACGGATCGTTCGAGGTTTACCATAATACTACAAACGACCTTCTTATCCAGTTCCCTGTTGCCGGTTCAGGTTATGACTATCAGTACCGTAACCTCGGATCAGTACAGAACCGCGGTTTCGAGGCTTCTGTTAACTTCGTTCTTTTCGAGAAGAAGAACTTCGGACTCACACTCGGAGGCAATATCAGTATCAACGAGAACAAGGTCACTAACCTTGGAGGACTTGAAAAGATCGAGGCTACTTCAGAGTGGGCATCAACAGAAATCGGTCCTGACTATGTCGTGACTGTAGGTCGTCCTCTCGGAGATATGTACGGATACATTTCAGACGGACGCTATTCTGTAGATGAATTCACACATGACGGATCATCATGGAAGGCAAATGAAGGAACTGTAGATGCTTCCGATATCCTCGGTAAGGAATTCTTCCGTCCGGGTGCAATGAAGCTCAAGGATATGAACGGTGACGGCAAGATCACTGTTGATGACAAGACAATCATCGGAAATGCACAGCCTCTTGGCGTTGGTGGTTTCAATATCGCTGGTTACCTTTACGGATTCGATTTCTCTGCTAACTTCAACTATGTGTTCGGCAACAATATCTACAATGCCAACAAGATCGAGTTCAGCCACTCACGTAAGTATTCTAACCGTAACCTCCTCTCATCAATGAATGTAGATAACCGTTGGACCAACATCGACTGGGCTACAGGTGAGGAGATTACTGATGCTGACCGTCTTGCTGAAGTCAATGCAGGAACTACAATGTGGAATCCTGGTGCAAACAAGGCAATCTTCTCTGACTGGGCTGTCGAGGACGGTTCATTCCTCCGTCTCCAGTCTGCTACGATCGGATATACACTTCCTCAGAAGTGGACAATGAAGATCAAGATGCAGAAGCTCCGCGTATATATGACAGGTACCAACCTCTTCTGTCTCACAAAGTATTCAGGTTATGATCCTGAGGTAGATACAAGACGTAAGACTCCTCTTACTCCAGGTGTCGATTGCTCGGCATATCCGAAGAGCAGAGGTTATGTAGTCGGTGTCAACATCACTTTCTAAAACAACGCAGATATGAAACTTATCAATAAAATATTCATTGGTGTAGGAATGCTTGCGGTAGCGTCGCTGACTTCATGCTCAGAGGATGGCCTCAAGACGCCGACTCAGTCTTCTTTTGATGAGTCAGTCGTTTATTCAAATTACACACTTGCAGAATACAATGTATTCGGAATCTACGAGGTGTTCGGACATACGAACTGCCACCGTGGACGCTACCTGCCTTGGTATGGTTTCAATACCGATATCGAGCTTTACAACAATACGACAGCTGATGAGAAGTCAAGCATTGCAAGATATTCGATGACAGCGACCAACGGTCAGCTCAACCTCGCAAATGGCCCTTACAACGAGCTTATGGGCGGTATCGAGAGAGCAAACCTCGCGATCAGAGGTATCCGTCAGTATGGTAATCCACAGGGTGACGCACAGATGGCAGAACTCCTTGGTGAGGCTCTTACAGCACGTGCTCTTCTCTACACAGAGCTCCTTAAGGCTTATGGTGAGGTGCCTGCACGTTTCGCACCTATCGATGCGGAGACAATCTATCTCAATAAGTCAGACAAGGACATCATCTACAAGCAGCTTATCGCTGACCTCGAGGAGGCATTCGGTTACATGAACTGGCCTGGAAAGAGTGCGGCTACAGCTACGACAGACCGTCCGAGCCTTGCTTTCGCAAAGGGTCTCTATGCACGTCTCTGCCTTATGGCTTCCGGTTACTCGCTCCGTCCTGACGAAGGATTGGTGGGAACAGGTCACGCCGGCACAGTAAGACTTTCTACTGATCCTGAGCTCCAGAAGGATGTTCTCTATCCGAAGGCTCTTGCAGCGCTTAAGGACGTTATTGCCAACGCTGGTCTCTCACTGATGGATTACGAGCAGCTCTGGAGAGAGTTCAACAACATGGATATCGCTGCAGGTAAGGAAATCATCTACGTAATCCCTTCATCTGACACACGCGGACGCTGGAACTATACATTCGCAATCAGAACTGAGGGTAACCCGGACTGGTCACAGGGCCCTACAACAAGCCGTGGCGGTACAGCAGGTCCTGCCCCTACACTCTACTGGAAATACGAGGACGAGGACGTACGTCGTGACCTCAGCTGCGTGAACTGGAAGTGGGTTCTTGGTCCTAACGGAAAGAACATCCCTCAGCTCGCAGGACCAAACGACTGGTATTTCGGTAAGTTCCGTCTCGAGTGGCAGCTTAAGGCCCCTTATAACGGAGGTAATGATGACGGTATCAAGCCTGTATACATGAGATACTCTGACATTCTCCTTATGGCTGCCGAGATCGCTAACGATCCTGCATGCGGA
>JAZLAS010000011.1:0-17132 GCA_045613365.1 Candidatus Cryptobacteroides sp. | reverse complement strand
GCTAATTTAATGATTTATTTTAATTCTAGGGAACACTGAGGGAACACAAACTCTTTTATTTGGACATTTTCTGCAATTTTCCCAAATTTCAAAAAGAATTTAAATAACTGATATTCAACGCTTTTGCTTTTCGGTAATTTTCCCGAATTATCACCGGAAAGAATTCATAATCATGAGGTCCCCAGTTCAATCCTGGGTCCCGCTACAAGAAAGCACAGCAGATCGCTGTGTTTTTTTTCGTTTTTAGACATCATGCCAGCCCAGAAGGAGCCCTTCGGGTGTCTGAGATATCATGCAGCCCGCTACTTGAAAAAAGTACTTGCGATGTATTATTTCTTGCATGAATTGTGTATCTTTGTGAGAGTTGCCGGTGAGGCCGGTAAGTTTTTCCTTTGTTGAATTTCTGACTTATAATGGGTATGGAAAAAGATAAGAGCAAGTATCTTGCTGAGACCGTGGACTATTCTGAGGAAGATGCAAAATTCATGATGATGGCGATAAAGCTGTCAGAAGACAATATTGATTCCGGTGGTGGTCCTTTCGGTGCTGTGATTGTACGCGACGGCGAAGTGATAGCGACAGGCACCAACAGGGTGGTTCCGAATGCGGACCCTACAGCCCATGCAGAAGTTATGGCTATCCGCAATGCATGTGCTGCTCTTGGCACATTTCAACTGAAAGGATGTACGGTGTACAGTTCCTGCGAACCTTGTCCTATGTGTCTGAGTGCCTTGTATTGGGCCGGTGTAAGCAGGATATGTTACGGCAACACCAAGGACGATGCAAAGGCAATTGACTTTGATGACTCCTTCATATATGACCAGCTTGAGCTCAATTACGAGGACCGTTCGATCAGATGCGAGCACTTCATGCGTTCAGATGCATTGAGAGCATTCCGCAAATGGGAAGAGAAAGAAGATAAAACTCCATATTAATGGATTCTCCGACAGCTTGCTGCCTATCAGGCAAACAGCGAAGCTGATATGAAGAGCAGCGAAAAGACCAGAAGATTGACAGCAGTCCTGCCCAACAGCGGATTGAGTGCAGCTCCCGTCGTCTGCCTGAGTTTAAGCCATACATTAAGGTGGAGAGCGATGTAAACGACCGGAACCGTCAATGCCCACAGCGGGAGCCTTGTCCAGACAGGTATCATTACAGCCATGCCGGCGATACCTGAAAGCAGATAGTCCAGGCTCATGAACCTGCGTCCGAAAATGACGACCGTAGTGCGTTTCCCTACAGCCGCATCATCCTCCATATCCCTGTAATTGTTGACAACAAGTACATTTGCTGCCAAAAGACCGACTGCAAGAGAAGCAGGTATGATTATATCCATACCTTCCCAGCTGCCGGTCTGAAGGAAGCATGTGAACGTCACGGGAATGATTCCGAAGAAGATAACCACAGCGACATCACCTAGTCCGTGATGCGACAAAGGATATGGACCGGCACTGTATGCCAAGGCAAAAATCATGATCAGAACACCCACAATGATCAGCCACCATGGACCATACAGAAGCATTGTACATCCGACTGCCGCTGCCAATGCCAGAACTGAATAGGTTGCCATCTTCATGGACTTAGGGGCAATTTCTCCCTCCGTTACTCCTCTGCGGAAGCCGGCACGTCCTTTCCTGTCGATTCCATTCTTGTAATCATAGTACTCGTTACCGAAATTAGCTGCGATCTGTGCGAGAGCGGCAAACACAAGACATGCTATAGCCGGAGCCGGCTTGAACGAGTCAAGAATGATTGCACAAGCTGTTCCTGCAATTACTCCTGCCACACTCACCGGAAGTGTTCGGAGCCTCATGGCCTCAATCCAGTTCCTGATCATAGAGCTGACTTTTTACCGATATACATGCGGCAGATTCCGAAGGTAAGCGGAGTATGTTCCACTGTATCAAATCCGGAGTCTCTCATCATCTGGATGAAAAGTTCCGGAGCAGGAAAGCGGAGAACGGATGCCGGCAGGTACTCATATGCTCCACGATCTCCCGAAACAAGACCACCTATAGCCGGCAGGATCTTCAGGAAATATAATTTGTAACACCAGCGGATTACCGGATTGGACGGGACAGACAGTTCGAGAATAACAAGCTTGCCTCCAGGCTTAAGTACTCTGAACATCTCTTTCAGACCTATATCAAGATGTTCAAAATTGCGTACTCCGAAACCTACAGAGATACGGTCAAAAGTATTATCTTCATATGGAAGCGCCTCGCAATCAGCCACATACAATCCGGCTGACACTCCTTCTTTCCTGATCTTCTCTTTTCCGACAGCCAGCATTCCCTCAGAGATGTCCACACCTGTAACTTCACTTCCCGGTGCGACTTTCCGAGCAATCTCTATTGTAAAGTCTCCTGTTCCACAAGCTACATCAAGAACCTTCAGCGCACGATTCTCATCCGCAATCTGACGTACGGCCTTCTTCCTCCAGCCCTTGTCGATATTGAGAGACAGAATATGATTCAGTCTGTCATAGTCCGAAGCTATATTGTCAAACAGTTTCCTGATACCTTCTTTCTTAGCCATATCTATTTTTGTTTCCGTCTTATAAGATATACATATGTCAACAGTATTACATTCATCAGCAACGCATAGCAGATCGCAGGGAGAGCCATCTCGCCACTGTTGAAGATGAAAGGAGATGATGCTATTGTAATGGCCTGGGCAGCATTCTGCATTCCGACCTCTATCACTATCGTGCGTCTTACCGCGTCGCCGAACTTTCCTATCCGAGACATTAATGAGCTGCATGCCATTGCGCAGCCAATAAGCATTGCAGCCGACAGTCCCAAGGATGCAAAGTTGTCAGCGATCTCCTTCTTATACTGCAGGAAGAACACAGCTGCCAGAAGCATTAGTGCTGGAAATGCCATCTTGCCCAGAATCTTGCGGACCTTGACGGCTGCTTCTGGGAAGAAGTTCTTGAAGAGACTTCCGGCAAGCAAAGGAAGGAGAAGCAGTATGATATTCTGCACGAGGAGTTTAGCTACAGGCAGTTCGATTTCAACACCTGACAAGTCGGATACCGTCCTTGTGACAAACTCCATAATCACCGGAAGTGTAAACAGAGTTATCATGCTGCTTAAAGCCGTCAGGGTGACTGATAATGCAACGTCACCTTTTGCGAGCATCGAGAAAACATTTGACGAGCTGCCGCCCGGACAACAAGCCACAAGAACCAGACCCATAAAATATACCGGTGGAAGTTTCAAAAGCCACGCTATCGAAAATGCTAGGATCGGAAGTATGACAAGTTGCCCGGTCATACCCAAAAGCACCGCCTTTGAATTACGTGCAATATCCGTAAAGGACTTCTTATTGATGTCAAGTCCCAAAAGGAACATCAGCACAATAAGAACAGGCATTACGATCATGACCTGGTTCATACAGTTCAAGCTATTCCATATAACTGCTGCAATCCCAGCAATGTGTGCACAGGTCGCATTTCGGGAGTCCGATGGCGGCCACAAGGTCTTCAAGACGCTGGAACTTGAGCGATGTGAGCTGGAGATGTCTCCTCATGATCTCCACCATCTCCTTATGTTTCGGACTATCCGGATCCACATACTGCATACATACCTCGTCAGTGAGATTGTCCGTTCCTTCCATATCTCTGATCACCCTTCTGGTATAGAGGTCGTACGTACTGCGTGAAGTCGAGAAATTAAGGAACTTACATGGGAAGATCAGCGGAGGACAGGCAATCCTCATATGCACTTCCTTTATACCTGTGTCGTGCAATTTCACAATATTGTCCTTCAACTGCGTGCCTCTCACTATCGAGTCGTCCATAAACACGACCTTCTGTCCGCGTGTAAGCCTCTCGTTAGGCAGCAGCTTCATCTTTGCCACAAGATCCCTCATCTTCTGGTTCTGAGGCATGAAGCTTCGTGGCCATGTCGGAGTATATTTCACGAACGGTCTCTTGTATGGAACACCCTTTTCATTAGCATAGCCGATGGCATGTCCTATTCCCGAATCCGGTATTCCGGACGCATAGTCTATGTCAACCTCTGTATCTCTCCTTGCCATAGCCGCTCCGTTTTCATATCGGGCATTTTCGACATTGATGCCTTCGTACCAGGCTGACGGGTAGCCGTAATATACCCATAGGAAGGAGCATATCTGCTTGCGGCATCCCGGCGGAGTAACCTCGCGGACGCCATCAGCACTCATCTGAACAATTTCTCCCGGCCCAAGGTCTCTGACATATGAATATCCGAGATTCGTATAGCTCGAACTCTCGCTTGCGCACACATATCCCATGTCATTCTTGCCTATTGATATCGGAGTCCTTCCGAACCTGTCACGGGCAGCATATATGGCATAGTCCGTAAGGACAAGCATAGAACATGAACCTTTGATCTGACTCTGTGCATATTCGATACCCTCCTTGATAGTGTTGCCCATACCGATGAGCATGGCTACAAGTTCTGTTGCGTTTATGTCGGAACCTGAGAGTTCCGCGAAGTGCATCCTCTGCTTCAGCAGGTTTTCCGCCAATTCCTTAATATTGTCGATCCTCGCCACCGTCACCACCGAATAACGTCCGAGGTGGGAGGTTATCGTTATAGGCTGCGATTCGCTGTCGGAGATTACTCCCACGCCCATCTTTGAATCTCCGAAACGCGGCAGTTCATCTTCGAATTTATTCCTGAAATATCCGTTTTCCAACGAATGGATGGAACGTACGAATTTCGTTCCATCATAGAAAGCCATACCGGCACGCTTAGTTCCCAGATGCGAATGATAGTCGGTACCGTAAAACACATCACTTACACATTCCCGGCGGGAAATACAACCAAAAAATCCAGACATATAATTGTTGCTGTTTATTATATCCTGCAAAAATACATTTTTTGTCCGGATTATGATTTATTATATTAATTTCGCAAAAAATAATCCACCAATTCTTATGAAGCAGCTGAAAGAACGTATATTGAGCGACGGAAAATGTTTTCCGGGAGGCATATTGAAAGTCGATAACTTCATCAATCATCAGATGGACCCGGTCCTAATGCGCGACATGGCAAATGAGCTTGTAAAAAGATTTTCAAGCCATCAGATCAACAAGGTGATAACTATCGAGGCCAGCGGCATAGCGCCGGCCATCATGGTCGGAGCCATTCTTGACGTTCCGGTACTGTTCGCCAAGAAGAAGGTACCCAGCACAATGGAGAACATGCTGGTGACCGAGGTATTTTCTTTCACCAAAGGACGTTCATATTCAGTATGTGTAAGCGGTGACTACCTGTGCAAGGAAGATAAGGTTCTTTTCATAGATGACTTTCTGGCTAACGGCAATGCTGCCAAGGGTATTATCGATCTTGTAAATCAGGCCGGTGCATCGTTGGAAGGAATGGGTTTCCTCATTGAAAAGGGATTCCAGACCGGAGGCGATGAACTTCGAAGCCTCGGAATCCACGTCGAATCCCTCGCGATAATCGACAGCCTGGACAATTGTACCATTAAGCTCAGATAAGCCATGAAAGACAACGGACTCATATACGGTCTGGAAGAAAGACCTCCTCTGAAAGATACTCTGTTTGCAGCACTTCAGCACCTTCTGGCCATATTTGTGGCCATCATCACCCCGCCCCTCATTATTGCAGGTGCACTTGGACTTGACATTCAGACCACAAGCTACCTTGTCTCGATGTCGCTGTTCGTATCAGGTATAGCTACGTTTATCCAATGCAGGAGGGTCGGACCGGCAGGTTGCGGTCTTCTCTGTGTCCAGGGAACAAGCTTTTCGTTCATCAGTCCTATCATAATGGCCGGATCCATAGGCGGTCTGCCGGCAATTTTCGGTGCTACGATGGTCGGAGCTCTGGCTGAAGTATTCATCAGCAGGATACTCAAATATGCGATGAAGATCATAACACCTCTGGTGTCCGGCATCGTCGTAACTCTTATCGGCATGAGCCTCATCAAGGTAGGAATCACATCTTGCGGAGGCGGTACGGCTGCTCTTGAGAACGGTACTTTCGGTTCCTTCCAGAACCTTGGGATCGCAGCTCTTGTATTAGTGCTGATCGTACTGTTCAACAGGAGTTCCAACAGGTATCTCCGAATGGGATCGATCATAATCGGAATAACCATCGGTTATGTCGTGTCATATTTCTGCGGAATGGTGGATTTCGGCAATATGCCGGATTACTCGCTCTTCAATGTACCGTTGCCATTCAAATATGGAGTGTCATTCAACTTTTCGGCAATCCTGGCGTTTGCCCTTGTATATATAATAACAGCTATTGAAGCATACGGAGACATCACAGCCAATTCACTCATATCCGGAGAACCTGTCGAAGGAGAGAAGTTCCTTAAGAGGGCTCAGGACGGAATTCTTGCAGACGGTGTGAATTCATTTCTGGCGGGTATGCTCAACTCCTTCCCTAATTCCATATTCGCACAGAATAACGGCATGATTCAGCTGACAGGAGTAGCAAGCCGCTATGTCGGTTATTTCATCGCCTTGTTCCTCGTGCTGCTGGGATTCTTTCCTATAGTAGGAGTCATTTTCTCCTTCATGCCTGACCCAGTCCTTGGAGGAGCCACTCTCCTGATGTTCGGTACTGTAGCTTCAGCAGGAGTGAAGATAATAGCGTCTCAGAAGATTGACCGAAAGGCCACTCTGGTCATTGCAATAAGCTTCAGCATGGGACTCGGAGTCGAGCTTTATCCTGAGATTCTGTCTCAATTCCCTGAGACCGTGAAGAACATATTCTCATCAGGCATCACTACAGGAGGTCTCGCTGCGATCATCTCAAACATGGTCATCAGGATCAAGGAAGAGTAGGCTCCATGATCGCCAATCAGATCTGACCTGCCATCAGCTTCAAACAAAAAGTTCACGAAGGACTTTCAGGGAGTTGACATTCACGGCGGATTCGGTATGGTACTCAATGTAGCGGAGGATTTCCTCGGCGATCTCATTTCTGACTGCTCCGTTGAGTGGAAGAAGCATCGATTCTGCAAACGGAAGGGTCATGAAGCTGTTCACGACAGGATAATGATCTCCGACGAAAGGAATGAGATCCTTGGCTTCAGGACTGAAGCCGAGAGCGACTGTAAGCTCCAGAAGGAAGCGGATATGGAAATTACTGAAATCCGTCTGGATAGCATCAAGCATGAGGATACTTCTTTCGCACCATTCGAAAAGGTCCTGCTCCAAAGCCCCTTCCTTCACCACTCTATAGAGCACCTCGCTCATGAACATTGTCATTGAATTCTTGAACAAGTTGTCCCTGATGCCCAGAAGGGGATGTCTGGCGACGAGGTTGCGGGCAGTGAACAATGTGGATTTATTGGTCTCCACCACATCTGCTTCCAGAATATTGAGAGGCAGGAACAACGACATCATCGATTTCTTTCCTGCCCCCTTTATAAGAAAGCTTCGCCGTCCATACTCCCTGCTGAGGGTATGGACGACGAGCGAATTCTCACCG
Source organism: Candidatus Cryptobacteroides sp. (assembly GCA_045613365.1). Taxonomy (GTDB): domain Bacteria; phylum Bacteroidota; class Bacteroidia; order Bacteroidales; family UBA932; genus Cryptobacteroides. Next base: position 9,672 of record JAZLAS010000011.1, on the reverse strand, counting down.
AACTTGGTGGTATGGAGAACTATGAGTCCGGTGTTTATTGTCATGATTGCTTATTTAGATTCCTCGACTTCGCTCGGAATGACAGGGGACACGCCCGGAATGGCTGTACGGAGCCATTCTGCCATTGCGCGGAGCGCCTTGCCTCTATGTGAGATGGCATTCTTCTCTTCTTCTGAAATGTCAGCCAGAGTCTGTCCCGGAAACTCGTCTGCGATGAAGACAGGATCGTAGCCGAAACCGCCGCTACCGGATTTCTCGCGTGCGATCACACCTTCGAGCGTACCTTCGAATATTTTCTTTTCCCCGTTGATTATCAAAGTAATGACGCTTTTGAAGCGTGCTCTTCTCGACACTTTCTTTATCTTCAGGCCAAGAGCTTCAGCCATTCTGGCCTCACCTTCCAGGACCTCCAGTTCATGAAGCACCTTGTCCATGTTCTTATTGAAATCCTTGTCATCACCGGCATATCTTGCCGTATATACTCCAGGAGCGCCGCCTAGCGCATCTACCTCAAGTCCTGTATCATCCGCAAAACAATCGCATCCTACCTTGTCATAAAGGTACATCGCCTTCTGTAATGAATTGGCTACCAAAGTCTTTCCAGTCTCCGGAATATCCTCGACAATGCCTACCTGCTCGAGGGAAACAAGCTCAAAGCCCTCGCCTAAAATCTCAGATGCTTCACGCAGTTTACCGATATTGCCTGTTGCAAAAACTAATTTCATAATAACTGCTATTTATCTTTACTACTAAAAACCGCTGCAAAGGTATAAATAATTTCGTATTTTTGTGGCACCATATGTGCGGTGACACATATGACTATCCGAATATGAAACGAAACATTATATCTATCTTCATGGCTTGTGCCATGCTTTTTGCGGCATCTCACGCCGCTTCTGCTCAGTCTCAGAGCTTCAAGCTCGGACAATGGGCTGAAATCCAGAATTCCATCCTCAAGGAGCTCAACCGTTCCTATGTCGATTCTCTTCCTCTTGACAGGATCATGAGAGCCGGCGTTGATGCTATGCTCGAAGAGCTGGACCCTTATACAATTTACATTCCGGAAGAGGAGAATGAGGACCTTCAGATGATGATTTCCAAGACTTATGGAGGAATCGGAGCAATAATTCACAAGAAGAAGGATGAGAATGTCATCATAAACGAGCCATATGCAGGCTCCCCTGCACAGAAATACGGTCTTCAGTGCGGAGACGAGATTCTTGAAATCAACGGAGTTCCGACAAAAGGGCTGGAGACAAAGGAAAGCAGTGACCGCATGAAAGGCAAGCCGGGCACGACCGTCACATTCAAGATCAAGAAGGTACGCACTGGCGATACCCTTGACATTCCTGTCATACGCGAAAGGATCCATTTCCCTGACATCGAATATGCAGGAATGCTTGATGACACAACCGGCTACATACTTCAGACCGGATTCACAGAAAACGTCTCATCTGACCTGAAAGCAAAATTCCTGGAGCTCAAGAAGGCAGGCATGAAGCGTTTTGTCCTTGACCTTCGTGGAAATGGAGGAGGCCTTATGGGAGAAGCCATCAACATCGTATCCCTTTTCGTTCCAAAAGGATCTCTTGTAGTGTCTGCAAAAGGCAATACCGATGATTCCCTCAAGGAATACAGGACCATGACAGAACCTGTTGACACTGAAATACCTATCATAGTAATGATAGACTCCGGATCCGCATCTTCATCTGAAATCGTTTCAGGTGCTCTTCAGGATATGGACAGAGCAGTGATCATGGGTAAGAGAAGCTACGGTAAAGGACTCGTGCAGTCCATCAAGCCGCTTCCTTACAACGGACAGATGAAGGTGACCACTGCAAAATATTATACTCCTAGCGGACGCTGCGTACAGGCCATCGACTACACCCACCGCAATGAAGATGGCAGTGTAGGCCATATACCGGACTCGCTTACACGCGAATTCAGGACAGCCAAAGGCAGGATAGTCAAGGATGGCGGCGGAATCACTCCTGACGTTGAAATAGATTCACCTGACTACAGCCGTCTTGTCTATGCCCTTGTGCTTGGAGGCGTTATCGACCAGTATGTCATCGACTTTGCACGCAAGCATGACAGCATACCTGCAGTAGAGGATTTCCATTTCAGTGATGATGATTTCGAGGATTTCATCAGATTTGCAAAGACTCAGGAATTCGACTACAGAAGCAGCGCCAAGACCCTCTACGACCAGATGAAGAAGGAGCTTGAAAAGGACGGTCTGGCAGAGTCTATGAGCGAGGAACTCAATGCATTGGAGAAAGCTCTGGAGATGGACAAGGAAAGGTTCATCCGCCTGAAGAAGGACGAGATCATTCCATTCATCGAAGAGGAACTGGTGACACGCTACTGGTTTCAGTCAGAGGCGGTCAAGATCCGCCTGCGTTACGACGAACAGCTTAAGAAAGCTCTATGGTAGCATTATTCGATCTTGACGGTGTTATCACTGACACCGAATCGCAATACAGCCTGTTCTGGAACAGAATGGGCAAGGATCATCTCGGTCTTGAGGACTTCGGTATGACCATAAAAGGACAGACCCTTGTGCAGATTTTCGACAAGTATTTTGAAGGAAGGCTGAAAGAGCAGGCCGATATAGTCACACAGCTCGACGAGTACGAAAGGAACATGAGCTATGAATATATCCCCGGAGTACATGAATTCATGACGGGACTTAAGAAGGCAGGAGTGCCGATAGCCATAGTGACAAGTTCCAACGAGCCAAAGATGAAGAATGTAAGGAATGCTCATCCGGAGCTATGGGACCTGGCTGATGCCATTCTGACAAGCGAGCATTTCTCAAGATCAAAGCCGGATCCAGAATGTTTCCTGAAAGGCATGGAAGTTCTGGGAGGAACTCCAGAAGAGACATATGTATTCGAAGATTCCCTTCATGGAATAAATGCCGGACGGGCATCAGGAGCACATGTAATCGGTCTTGCTACAACAAATCCACGTGAAATCATAGAACCTCTCTGTGATATGGTCATTGACGACTTCAGAGGATTCAGTCTATAGAATGTCTATTTCCAAGTCCGAATGGACGGAAGGAGAGGCGAACGTTGAGCCGCCGCAGGCGGATTGTATTCCGAGAGCCGACCTTCCGTCCATTCGGACTTGGAGCATCATTTCAGATAGGATCTGAGCGCATCTACATAATTCTCGAAAGCCTGAAGGCCGACGGGAGTGATGCGGCATATGGTACGAGGCTTCTTGCCCTCAAATGTCTTCTCGACCGATATGTAACCCGCTGCCGAGAGTTTGTCCAGCTGGACGCTCAGATTGCCGGCTGTTGCCTGCGTATTTTCCCTGAGATAGACAAAATCAGCCTCCTCAAGCTCCACAAGCAAGGACATGACCGCCAGACGCAGCTCGGAATGAAGTAATGGGTCCAGTTTCTTGAACATAACTCTATTATTTCTTACGGTTCATCATTATGCCCGGCAGAATCAACGAAACTATGGCTGCAACCGCGAAAAAAGCTGTCGCATCCACTGTCTTCAGCAGGAAGATAGCTACGACTCCACAGATGCCCGTAATAAATCCGCCGGCAGTTATGAAGCTGTTCTTGAGCACCATTCCTGTCATTGCCGTTCCATAGCCAAGCAAAGCCATAGTGATGGCTCCTATATGCTCAGGCGCCAGAAACATCAAAGACAGAGCTATAACAACTGCAAAGATACCATATGTTATCCATATCTGCGTAATTGTATCATTGACAAAATTCTTCGCACCTTTGACTTCCTTACCTTTAAGGAAGAAATGCGACAGAGGCCAGCCAGCAACCGGGATACCGAACCAAAGACAGTTCCACATATTGTTGCCGGTTGTCCTGAGCAATATCCAGATCAGAATCGAGAAGACAAGGACTACTGCTCCCCATAAAATCATAGGAGTACCGGCATCCTTTTCAAAATCCCTCCTGCTTTTTGCAATCGCATCACTGATGACCTGAAGACTCTTCTCAGGTGTCATTTCCTTAGTTTCCATCTTTCAACTGATTAACAATTAAACATTTACAGCCTCTTCACTTCCCTTCCGGACGAGAAGATCGGAAGCATGGTCCCGCGATGACATTGCAAATATAAACAAGTTTATTTTATAAACCAAATGTTTTTCAATCCAAGAGCAGAGATTCTATATATGACTCCTGAGGTATGCAGTTCTCGAAACGTGAAGCTTCAATGAAATCAAGCATGGCTTTCCTCGCAGTCTCCTGGTCCGGACGCGCGGCACGAATCTCAAGATATGTCGTGCGGGGAGCTTCGGAAAATTCCACTACCTTATCCCAGCCATCAGGCGGTGTGATAGCGCTGAAGCATGAATTCCTTATCTTTTTATATGGCCAGAAAGTATAGCCTATATTGGCTTCCTGCATAGTTCTGCAGAATGTCGCCTGCCACTCATCGGTATTATGTCCGATTTCTCCCATGTACATAGGCAGGCCTGTACTGTCACGGAACTCGATGAAGTTCATGATGGCCGGACGGATAGGATCGCCTCCGTAACGATGACATGTCCACATGAGCTTGTCATCATATTTCCAGTCCTTGAATGGCTTGAAATTTCCGTTCCACTGAGGAGCTCCAAGAAGGATTATATGATTCGTATCCACTTCACGAATCGCAGCCGTCACTCTCTTATGCAGTGGCTCAAGTTTCTCGTTAAGCTCGTCCATATTGTCGAAATATGGAGCAACCGGTTCATTGATGAGGTCGTACCCCAGAATGACCGGTTCATTCTTATAATAGTCTGCAATCTTCCTCCAGATATCGCAGAAAAGCTGCTGAGAAGTCTCGCTTTCGAGAAGCCAAGGATAACCGTAGCTGTCATCAATATTATCGCCGGTCTGTCCCCCTGGAGCATCATGCATATCCAGAATGACATAAAGCCCGGATTCACGGCACCATGAGATGACATCATCAAGCCTTTTGAAACCGTCCTGCTGCGACTTCAGACCCATATAATCTTCATCTGTGAAAAGCTTGTAATGGAAAGGAACGCGAATGGTGTTGGAGCCGGTGGAAGCAATGAACCTGATATCTTCACGAGTAATGTAATTATCCTTGAAAAGTTTCCAGAACTCATCTGTAAAATCAGGACCCACGAGCTCGCGGAACATCTGATCGATCATACCGGCCGAGTTGGTCTTCCTGAATCCGAACATATATCCTTCAGGATTCAGCCAATTGCCTAGATTAGTACCTTTGATGAAGAACCTGCTACCATCCGGGGCGAGAAGGTCGGTTCCATCAATGCGGATGAAGTCATCAGGTGAGACCTGATCTTTCTGAGAACAGCAGCACATCATGAGAGCCGCAAACAAACAGGTAAAAAAGAGTCTGATTTTCATAGTGATATGTTTAAAGAATTCGATGCCTTAAAGAATTGGCCCTACCTTCACAGGCAAGGCCAATCGTGTTCTAACCATATTAAATAACTAACCAATGTATCTGAAACAATCTATTCCTGCCAAATCAGAGAAACCAATGATTTTGAAGGAACATTATATTTAACTGAGAAGCTGTCATTTACAAAGACAACCTGCTGGGATTCCGACCTTGAATTAAGCATCAGGACGCCGACTGTTCCATCAGTATTAAGGAACATCTGGCACTCGAAACCGGAAGGAAAGTCGAAACCGGAGATTTCAATCATTCTTGCGCCTGGTTTCAGTGCAATGGAAGCATGAGCTACATTGAACCAATGGCTGTTCTTCGAAATGGTCTTATAATCAGAAGACTTTATCGTAACTCCTCCGTAGCAAGTCTTGCATGAACCATCCTGAGGACTGTATGGACCATTCTTATCATCAAGCATCATATTCCATAATGTGACACCCTGACCGCCTCTTTTCAAAGTACCGAGGAAAATCGAAGAAAAGTCGTCCAAGAGACATTTGCTGAAATTATAATTCCACTCTCCGATAGAAGCCTCAGTAAAATAAATCGATTTCTCCGGATATGTGTAATTTATCTCATCGAGTTCAGTAACAGAACCGCCATAGCTATGCCATGCAGATCCGTCAGACCATTCATATGCCTCAGGATCAGCATAAATGTTCAATGGATAATTATCCTGACCTGACCTTCCGTCATAATTGTAATTATGATCGAAAAGAAGGAGTTTCACATCTCCGAGGCCTGCCTTCTGCATAGTAGGGCCAAGCACCTTTACAAATTCCTTCTGATCCTGCCAAGGCATGACCATAGACATGGAGTTGCCAGGGTTGAGAGGCTCATTCTGCATGGTTAGGGCAAAGATATCAAAGTCTTCGTCTTCCATCACCTTGACCCACTTGACGAAATAATCAGCATATGTCTGATAGCATGACGGACGGAGACGGCCACCTGTCCAAGAATCGAAGTCCTTCTCTTCCGTTACCGCTACATTGAATTTAGAATAGTCCCAGGTATTGCCTCCCGGCATCTGGCATTTCATCCATTTTGGACATGACCATGGAGAGGCGATGATCCTGACATCCGGATTGATCGCATATATTTCCCTCAGTATCGGAAAGAGGAAATCCCTGTCTTCAGGATGGACGGCGAAATTTTCAAGTCCCTTCTTGTCACACCATGTATATTCCTCCTTAAGACAGAAATCTGAAGCACCTATGGAAACACGGATCAGACTTGAACCCAGTCCATCAGTCTTTGAAAACATCTCGGTCAGGAACTTCGTCCTGTCTTCCTGAGTCATTTTCATCAGGTTGTAACATGTAGCTGTCGTCACTGCCAGACCGAAGCCATCGATTTCCTTGCCAAGCTTGGTCTTATCATATCTGATATTGTAGGACGGCAGGACCTCGGCTCCTGTAAAGCGGAATTCAGACTTTTTGAACATGGAAGAAAGATCGGCCTTGGTAACATATGCCGTAACATCTTTTTTCTGTTCAGGGACATCTGGTCCGTCATTATCTGACACAGGATTCTCCTCGCCACAATTACAAGCCATCAAAGAGAAAAGAAGGAGAAATGATATCAATCTTAACTTCATATCAATCGTATTTATAACTTGTTCAACTCCTTATCAAGCCATTCAAGCCTCTCGGTATAGAATTCCTTGAGATAGTCAACTTCCTTCTCATAAGAACCCAAAGACGGGAACATGACCCAATCTACAGACTCATTAATGTTCCAACGCTGGAAATTCCTGGCCTGTGCCTTATCCAGATAAAGCACCTGATCATCAATGAAGTCAGGTATCTTCTCAAACTCCGGCATCAGCTCATTCCATCGATCCTGAAGCCTGTCGATGAACTCAGGATCCCTCATCATAAGATTGACCCAGTTTTCACCAGGAGTACAGTTGGAAGCGAAATCCTTGATCCAGAATTTATCCGGTCCATTGCCTACACGCCAATCGAAATATCCGCAGTTTCCAAGAGTGAGGTCAAAGTCCCAGAGATGATACATCTCAAGCTTCTTACCGACTTCCTTGGTCAGGAAAGAACTCTTCCTGAAATTGCCATCTACATTCTTGGTCAGCTCCTGGACGATATAATAATCAATGAAGGAACCCACATCTACATATTCCTCATAAGCAGACACATCAGAGCTATGCAATGCAGCCTCAAAATCATCAAAGAGCTTCCTGATAAATTCAAACTGTTCGGCAGAAGGAACCTCCGGCTCGCTGAACATCATCGGAACTCCCATACTGGTCCTCCAGACAGTCGTCTCATCAAGATTTTCCTCAATTTCCAGATATACTGCCGTATCCTCGTCAATATCGACGCGATCTGAAGATACCTTCTTATGCTCGCAGAAAGTATAGACTCCCTGATATTCACCATTCAGATAGACCTCAACGCTTCGCATTCTAGGTGTCCAGCTGAAACCGCAGATCTCGGAAAGCTTCATGGCGACGATATTACGCACAAGCGTCCTGTCCGAATAATTCGCAAGAAGGGCCCATTCCTTATCAGCAGGCATACCCAATATCTCAGCTTTAGACTCCAATTTGACCTTCCACGGTTTCTTAGGCCAGCCCCAAGTAGAGTTTCCTCTTCCCCTGATGCCCATCCTGGCAGAAAATTCAGTCACATCACTATAGAGCTTCTCCGGATCTGAAACTGTTATGACGCCAGGGACATAATTCTTCTTATCATAGATACCGGCACCTCCATCAGTCACGATACGCACCACAGGTATATTCTGTCTTCTGGCAATTTCCTCTTCTTCTGCAAGAACCTCACTATCGAAGATCAGATGCTGGCCATTGCTTATATGTGCATGAAGAGTCTTAGTGTCAAAATAGACATAGACAGGGAGCGCCTCTTCCTTAGGCAGTGTGGTATCCACCTTTATGGCCTTGACAATGTCGCCGACCTTCCACCAGCCCCCGGAAGAAGACACCTCCTTCGGCTTGGAAGCAGTGCAGTCATAAATCTCGAATGCACTGTCATATATGGTAAGAGAAGATCCGTCAGTAAATGTGATCTTGCAGCATGCCGTCATATGCTCTGCTGAGGCATATGTCTTTCCATCATCATATGCTTTCAGCAGTTCAAGGTAACCGGTCGGTACCTTCTTCTCCTGTTCAGGCACATGTTCCTCACAAGCGCTGAAGGACAAGGCCATGCATAGCAGCACCAGTAGCAGCCCACCTATCTTCCTCATATTCACTTACTTTACTTCAAATCCGACAGATTCACCAGATGCAGAGTCTCCGGCCACCCAAAGTCTGAAATCACCAGGCTCCACGACATAATCCATATCAATGTTCCAGAATGCAAGTTCGGCTACAGGAAGCTCGAATGTAACTGTTCTTGTCTCCCCTGGAGCCAATGTCACCCTTTCGAATCCCTTGAGTTCCCTGACAGGACGTACAACCGAACCGACAAGGTCCTGAACATAAAGCTGAGCGACCTCAGTACCTTCATACTTTCCTGTATTCTTGAGCTCGACATTTACTGTAATCACGTCATCCCTGCCATATTCCGCCTTGTCAAGCACAGGATTGCCATACTTGAAAGTAGTATATGAAAGTCCGTATCCGAACGGGAAGAGCGGACCATATCCTGTATCAAGATAATATGATGTACAGCCGAGAGATGTCTGACCTGCAGCGATCGGAATATCGTTCAGAAGGGTCTCGGAACCATTGCATGGACGTCCGGTATTGTTGTGGTTGTAATAGAACGGAGCCTGTCCTGCATCGCGGAGGAAGGTCATAGGAAGCTTTCCTGACGGAGCCGCCTTACCCTTGATGAGGTCAGCGATCGCAGGTCCACCCATTGTTCCCGGATGGAATGAATAGAGCATTGCGTCGCAATTCTCGAGATCACGTTCGATGGTAAGAGGACGTCCGGCCATCACTACGACAACAACCGGCTTTCCAGCCTTTGCAACTTCAGCGATCAGTTCGCTCTGAGCGCCCTGAAGATCAAGATTCGAAAGCGAATGAGCCTCGCCTGAAAGGATAGCCTCTTCTCCAACGAAAACTACAACAGCATCAGCCTTTGAAGCGGCCCTACGTACCTTTGCGAAATCCTTGGTATTCTTGTCTCGGCTGTATTTCAAGCCAGGTTCCCAGATCACTTCATATTCGTTGCGAAGAGCAGCGAGAGGAGTGACGGTATGTTCCTTCTGTCCGTCAAAGGCCCATGTTCCCATCTGCTCATACGGAGCGTCCGCAAGCGGTCCTGTA
>JAZLAS010000010.1:0-86994 GCA_045613365.1 Candidatus Cryptobacteroides sp. | reverse complement strand
CATTGTATAATTTATATTTCTCTTAGCTTGTCCTGACACTTATAATTCTTCAAAAGAATTAACGCTTCTCGATAAATTGTATTTTTCTCGGTACTTGCTTCTTGTACAGTAAAACAGTCTTTTCAATGAACTTCTCAATCGCCCGTTTCTCGAACGGGGCTGCAAAGGTACGCATTATTTTTAAACTTCCAAATCTTTTTTGAAAAATTTTCGAAAATTCCTCAAACGCGTCAGTCTTTCGTAGAACTCAAGGCCTGTCAGCCACCCTTTTTTCAAACGGGAGTGCAAAGGTACAACTTATTTCATAACTTCCAAATTTATTTCTAAGACAAAAACCGCCTGAACAGGAAAAACTGGCATTAAGAATCACACAAAACTCAGAAAATCAACCAAGTAAACACATTGTTACAATTTTGTTAAATTGATTTCACACACAGATCTCCGATAAATGAAGGGATTAATTGATTTCATAATCGCCAAATGATTCAAAATTCAGCAATACTATATACAATGGGTATGAAATAGACAACATTTTTATTATATTTGCATGATTACTATATAATATAGGTATATTATTGAACTAACCATACGACAACATGAAGAAATTTCTGATGACACTAAGTGCATTGCTGCTGATTTCAGCCTCGGCATCTGCACAGAACTCCCCGCTTTGGCTGAGAAAGAATGCGATTTCCCCGAATGGAGAACAGATTGCATTCACATATAAAGGTAATATCTATACAGTAGATTCAGACGGAGGATTGGCAAGACAGATCACAACCAATCCGGCATATGACACAGACCCGATGTGGTCACCTGACGGGAAATCCATAATCTTCGCTTCATACAGGAACAAGAGCAAGGACATTTACAGAATCCCGGCGACAGGAGGAACACCTGTCAGGCTGACATCGCACCCTGGCAACGAGACTCCGATGACGGTACTGGAAAACGGAAACGTAATATTCAGCGCCAGCATACAGCAGGATGCCCAGTACGGAGACTTCCCTGGAGGATCACAGGTCTATATGATCGGTCCTGACGGAGGACGCCCCGAGATAGTGACTTCTATGCAGATATCAAATATGAGCGCAAGGCTGGACAACACCGTGATCTATGAAGATTATAAAGGATACGAGGATCCCTTGAGAAAGCATCATACTTCATCGGTGACCCGCGACATATGGATGTATGTTCCATCAAAAGATCCGTCAGAAGATTTCAGCATCGACGGAAACGGCACATTCACGAAGCTCACGTCATTCAACGGCGAAGACAGGAACCCTGTATTTGAGTTGGGCGGTAATGCATATTACTACCTGAGCGAGCAGGACGGTACACTTAATATATATTACACCGACTCACTCGCAGACCAGCTTTTCAAAGGTGGCAGCATCAAGTCGGAGCAGATCACATTCTACAAAGGCAATCCTGTAAGATACCTGTCAATCTCGCATAACGGCACATTATGCTACTCGTATGACGGAGAGCTTTACACAATAACAAGAGGCGGCCAGCCGGAAAAAGTAAACATCCAGATCGTGACCGACCAGATAGAGAAGGAATCGGAGATCCAGACATTGACATCAGGAGCGACACGTATGGCCATATCTCCGGAAGGCAAGGAGATCGCCATAACCGTAAGAGGCGACGTATTCGTGACATCCACCGACTACAAGACTACGCAGAGAATCACAAACTCTCCGGAGCAGGAGCGTGGCCTCACATTCTCGAAGGACGGAAGAACGCTATACTATGCGGCAGAGAGGAACGGGCACTGGGGCATATGGAAGACATCGCTGACAGAAAAGGACGACAAGATGTTCACTTATGCCGTAAAGATGAAGGAAGAAATGGTGACAAAGCCGGGAGAGACATGTTTCCAGCCGCAGGTATCACCAGACGGAAAACTTCTCGCTTACCTGAAAGACAGGACTGCCATTGCGGTGATGGATATCAAGAGCGGAAAGGAGAAGATAGTACTAGACCGCATGGTGAATTATTCATATACTGACGGCGACCAGTCATATGAATGGAGTCCGGACAGCCGCTACATTCTCTGCAACTATCAGGCGAACGGAGGCTGGAACAACGAAGACATCGCTCTGATCGACGTAGAAAGCGGAAAGATCACAGACCTTACAGAAAGCGGTTATACCGACGGAGGATTCAAGTGGGCTCTTAAAGGAAAGGCCATGACATGGACTTCCGACAAAGCAGGTTACCGCAGCCACGGAAGCTGGGGTGCCGAGCGCGATGTATATATCATGTTCTTCGACGGCAAGGCTTATGCCGATTTCCTCAAGGACAAGGAAGACAAGGAAATCGACAGGATGATGGCTGGAGAGGACAAAAAAAACAAGAGGGAGAAGAAGGATAGCGCAAATGTAGAGAAGAAGGCCGAGAAGCTGGTACTGGACCTTGATGACAGAAAGGACAGAATCGTAAAGCTGACCAGATTTTCCGGAAGAATGGGAGACCACTATCTCACGCAGGACGGTAAAAAGCTGTATTACTCGGTACGTCTTGAAAAAAGCATGGACCTCTGCGTACTGAATATGGAAGACAACAGCATAAAGGTATTGCTGAAAGGAGTGATGGGCTCGATATACCCTAGTCCGGACGACAAATATCTTTTCCTGCATACAGGCAGCGGAGTTTCAAGAATCAATACCGCAAACGGAAAGAAAGAAAGCATTCCGTTCAGCGGAGAATTCGAATACAAGCCGGCTAAAGAACGTGAATACATATTCAATCACATCTGGAAACAGGTAAGTGAGAAATTCTATGATCCTGATATCCACGGTATAGACTGGGAAGGATATAAAGAGACATATGCCCGATTCCTGCCTCATATCGACAACAATTTCGACTTCCAGGAGATGCTGTCTGAGATGCTCGGTGAACTTAACGGATCGCATACCGGCGCCAGATATTCATACAGGGGCGGATTTACTAACGGCACACTAGGAGCTTTCTACGACAATGATTACGACGGTGATGGTCTGAAGATCAAGGAGATCATCAAGGGAGGTGCTTTGTACCTCCAGCATCCTGAAATCGAGGCAGGAAGCGTCATCACAGCCATCAATGGAGAAGAGATCAAGGCCGGTGAGGATTGGAGCCATATGCTGAAAGGCAAAGCCGGCAAGAAGATCCTCATCACAGTAAAGCAGAAAGGCAAGAAAGAGCAGGACCTTATGATCGAGCCCGGATATACTGATTACAGGCAGCTTTACAACAGATGGGTAGAGCAGAGAGAGGAGATGGTGAAGGAACTTTCAGGCGGAAGAGTAGGATATGTACATGTGGAAGGTATGGACTCGGAAAGCTTCAGGAGAGTATATTCTGAACTTCTTGGCAAATACAGGACTTGCGAAGCTGTGATTGTTGACACGCGCCATAACGGAGGAGGCTGGCTGCATGATGACCTTGCGACCCTGCTTGACGGCAAAGGCTATATCAGGTTTGAGCCTCGAGGACAATATATCGGTACTGAGCCATACAACAAATGGACAAAGCCATCATGTGTTCTCATCGGAGAAGACAACTACTCGGATGCATGCGGATTCCCATATGTATATAAGACTCTGGGCATAGGAAAGCTCATAGGAGCTCCGGTTCCAGGAACAATGACAGCGGTATGGTGGGAAAACCAGATTGACCCGAGCATTGTATTCGGCATTCCTCAGGTCGGTGCAATAGGTGTGAAAGAAGGCAGATATCTGGAGAACATGCAGATCGAGCCGGACATCCTCATATATAACGACCCTGCATCTGTCCTTCGCGGCGAAGACAAGCAGCTCGAGGCAGCAGTGGCAGAAATGTTGAAGACTATAGAAAACAAATAACAACACACCATATCAATCTCAGATCATGGACAAAAAAATTGTAATCATCCCGACTTATAACGAGAAGGAAAACATAGAAAACATCATAAGAGCCGTTTTCGATCTTGAAGGAGGATATCATATCCTTGTAATTGAGGACGGTTCGCCAGACGGTACAGCTGCCATTGTGAAAAGGCTTCAGACCGAGTATCCGGATAATCTGCATATGATAGAAAGGAAAGGTAAATTAGGTCTGGGAACCGCATATCTTACAGGATTCAAATGGTCCGTAGAGCATGGCTACGATTATATATTCGAGATGGACGCGGATTTCTCACACAATCCGGAAGACCTGCCTAGACTTTATAAGGCTTGTGCCGAAGATGGAGCGGATCTGGCGATAGGCTCACGTTACTGCAACGGCATCAGTGTAATCAACTGGCCTATCGGTCGCGTCATCATGTCATACTATGCTTCCGTATATGTACGCACCGTACTTGGCATGAAGGTTTACGATTGTACAGCAGGCTTCAAGTGCTATAAGAGAAAAGTGCTGGAGACCATCGACCTCGACAAGGTTCAGATGAAGGGTTATGGTTTCCAGATCGAGATGAAATATTCGACCTACAAGCTGGGCTTCAAGATTCAGGAGGTACCTATCATCTTCGTTGACAGGAAGGAAGGCACGTCCAAGATGAGCAGCGGCATCTTCGGAGAAGCATTCTGGGGCGTCATGAAGCTCAAGATGAGAAGAATCAAACCAAGAAAGGCATAGAGATGATCATTCTTGACAAAGTGAATATTATAACAGCCGAAAAAGAAGCGGCTGGCACTATAGCCATAGATGGCAGAAAGATCTGTGAAGTTCTATGGTCGGATGCTGAGGATTACGATTTCAGGAGATTCAAGCTCATGAACGGCAATCCTGATGCTGAAGTGATCGAGCTGGAAGGCAAGCATGTAATTGCCGGAGGTATTGATGCACACGTACATTTCCGCGAACCCGGTCTGACGCATAAGGCTGACATGGTTACAGAGTCACGCGCAGCCGTTGCCGGTGGAGTGACTACTGTATTCGATATGCCTAACACCAGCCCGGCCACAATCACGGCAGAAGCTTTGAAAGGGAAGATGGACCTGGCAGCCGGACGTGCGCTTACCAAGACTGCTTTCCATATAGGAGCGACAAACAGCAATTCCGACATGGTATGCGGACTCGTACGCAACGGAGACCCTGCATATGGGATCAAGCCTGAAGACATTTCAGGGATCAAGATCTTCATGGGATCATCAACAGGGAACATGCTGGTAGATGAGGGAAGTTCTTTGGATAAGCTTTTCAGCATAAGAGAAAAGCCGATACTGGTACATTGTGAAGATGAACAGACAATAAAAGACAATCTGGCAGATGCAACCGGCAAGTACGGCGACAACATACCTTTTGAAGAGCATGAAAATATCCGAAGCAGGAAAGCGTGCATCAAATCTAGCATCAAGGCTTTGGAACTGGCGATCAGACATAAAACACGAATGACATTGTGCCACATCTCGACAAAAGAAGAAATCGAGATGGTCAGGGCCGCCAAGTCAATTAATCCAGACATAACAGCCGAGACTTCATGCAACTATCTATGGTTCAGCAACGAAGACTACAAGCGGCTGGGCAGCAAAGTCAAATGCAACCCTGCGGTAAAGACTCCGGAAGACAGAAAAGCATTACGCGCTGCTCTGGCCAACGGATTGATTGACACTATCGGATCTGACCATGCGCCTCATCTCCTATCGGAGAAAGAAGGCACATATGTCAAAGCTCCTTCAGGGCTTCCGAGCATCCAGCAGAGTCTGCCTGTTTTGCTCACCATTGCAGCAGAGGAAGAAATTCCTCTTACCAGAATCGCCTCTGTATTCTCAGAGAAAGCCTCAGAGATTTACGGGATTGATCGAGGCAAGATAGCAGCAGGTTACGATGCAGATCTGGTGATTTTTGATTACGACAAGACTTTTACAGTAAAGAACGAAGACCAATACAGTAAATGTGGCTGGACTCCTTATGAAGGAGAAACGCTCAGAGGAGTGATCGAGACTGTGTTGATTGATGGGAAAAAAGTATTAACAGACGGCAAGATACAATAAATGACTCCTAAAGTCCAACCTAGCAAGGTTCTGATCTACATTGCATCAACCTTCGCCATCACATTGTGGGGAATGTCCTATATATGGACAGACAAGCTTATTGCGCAAGGAATACCGATATTCTACTTCGTGTTCGTCCGCATACTTATGGCAGGAATAGTACTATTCCTGTTCAATACGGCATACGCACGTATCAAAAGGATTCAGAGAGCTGACCTGCCGAAATTCCTCCTCCTGGCGTTTTTCGAGCCTTTCATATATTTCATATGTGAAACATATGGATTGAAGTTGACAGGCTCCCCTACCTTGAGTGCTATGGTTGTAGCAACGATTCCGATTTTTTCAATAGCCGCTGGCATGTTCTTCTTCAAAGAGAAGATAAACCTGATCAACATAATCGGAATCCTGTTCACACTGGCCGGAATCGTGATGGTGGCGATGGCTAAAGGAGAACTGGGCGAAAATTTCATATGGGGAGTTGTACTGCTTCTGATTGCTGTCATTTCTGAGGTAGGGCATGCTTCAATCACAAAAAGTCTGTCAGGAAACTATTCCAGCCAGATCATAGTGATGTATCAGTTCCTGATCGGAGCGGTATATCTCCTCCCGCTTTTCTTATGGAAAGGCCTTGATGAATTTGACATCAAGACATATTTCACGCCTGAGGTATGGTATCCTATAACATGTCTGGCAATACTTTGTTCAAGTCTTGCCTTCTCGCTATGGGTAAGTACAATCAAGAATCTGGGAGTCGCAAAATCCAGCATATTCTCAGCGCTCATACCTGTCGCTGCTGCAATAATAGCCTGGATTCTCGGTCATGAAATAATGAATCAACGCCAATGGCTAGGAATCATCGTATCATCACTGGGAGTGATACTATCGCAATATACTATCAAGAAAAAGAGATAAGCGAGGTCATTTAATCAGTCGCAGTCCTATTCTGAGTCTGTCCATATCGACAGACAATACCATGACTTTTACCTGCTGACGCAGCTTCAGAACCTTTGACGGATCGGCAATTCCTCTGACTCCCATCTGGGAAGCATGGATAAGGCCGTTCTGCTTTATACCTATATCCACAAATGCCCCAAATGCAGTTATATTGGTTACAATGCCCGGCAGTTCCATTCCGGTCTTGAGATCTTCTATGGTCTTGATATCATGAGCGAACTCAAATTCCTGAACTGACTCACGAGGATCTCTGCCAGGTTTGCGAAGCTCTGCAATGATGTCATTGATTGTAGGAAGACCGAAATCTCCCTCAACATAACTTGCAGCATCAATCTTAGAACATAGCTCAGCATTTCCGACAAGTTCACGTGCAGATACTGACAGATCACGGGCCATCTTGTCAACTATATGATATGCTTCCGGATGAACAGCAGAATCATCAAGAGGATCTGCAGCTCCATGAATACGGAGAAAGCCGGCACACTGTTCGAAAGCCTTATCACCCAATCTCTTCACCTTCAGCAATTCCTTTCTGGACTTATATGCGCCATGTTCGGTACGATATTCCACGATATTCTCAGCCAATGAAGGCCCTATGCCTGACACATAACTCAAAAGATAGCTGCTGGCTGTATTGAGATTGACGCCTACACTGTTCACGCAGCTTTCGACTGTATTATCAAGGGTTTCCTTCAGAAGGGTCTGATCCACATCGTGCTGGTACTGACCGACACCTAACGACTTCGGATCTATCTTAACCAGTTCTGCCAACGGGTCCATAAGACGACGGCCGATAGAGACAGCTCCGCGGACAGTCACATCATGATCAGGAAATTCAGCACGAGCAACCTCGGACGCAGAATAGATAGATGCACCGTCTTCACTTACCGAAAACACTCTGACATCTTTTGGCATCGGCACGCGTTTGATGAATTCTTCGGTCTCACGACCTGCTGTACCATTTCCTATGGCAATGACCTCTATTGCATATTTCTGAACGAGTGCGGAAACAGTCTGGATAGATTTGATCTTCTCGCTTGCAGGAGGATGAGGGAAGATAGCTTCATTATGAAGCAGATTCCCCTGTTCATCAAGACAGACGACCTTGCAACCCGTCCTGAAACCCGGGTCTATGGCAAGAACACGTTTCTGCCCTACAGGCGCAGCCAGCAGAAGCTGTCGAAGGTTTTCTCCGAATATCCTGATTGATTCTATATCAGCCTTTTCCTTAGCCTCCTTCAGGACCTCATTGGAGATCGAAGGTTCCAGAAGTCTCTTGAATGCATCGTCAAATGCCATATGGATATGTTCTGCAAGCGGCTGGGCCGGATACCTCCTTTCCTGACAGAAATCATAATATATCTTCTTGCCGCATTTCTCCGGATCAGCATCTATCTTCACATTTATGAAGCCCTCATCTTCAGCACGGAGTATGGCAAGAAGACGGTGGGGAGCTATACGTTCCAAAGATTCGGAATAATCGAAGTATGACTTGTATTTCATAGCATCAGGTCCGACTGCCTTCTTTGTTGCCTTGGTCACGATACGTCTGGTCTTGAATATCTGACGAAGCGTTTCGCGCACAGAAGCTGTTTCACTCAGACGTTCTGCAATAATATCACGTGCTCCGGCAAGAGCCTCCTCAACGGAAGCCACCTTGTCACCTACAAATTTACGTGCTTCAGGGACCGGATCTGCAAGACAGACATCATACATCTTGTCCGCGAGCGGTTCTAGACCGGCTTCCTTGGCGGCAGTCGCACGAGTACGGCGCTTAGGTTTGAAAGGCAGATAAAGGTCTTCGACTTCACGTGATTCGACGCTGTCCTCGATCTTTCTGCGCAACTCGGGAGTCAATCCCCCTGCCTGGTCTATAGTCTCAAGAATGGTAGTCTTTCGCTTCTCCAGTTCCGCATATACATCAGTCCAATGCCTGACCTCAGCGACAGCCACTTCATCAAGCCCTCCTGTCCT
The DNA here is from genome assembly GCA_045613365.1 of Candidatus Cryptobacteroides sp. Taxonomy (GTDB): domain Bacteria; phylum Bacteroidota; class Bacteroidia; order Bacteroidales; family UBA932; genus Cryptobacteroides. Next base: position 78,103 of record JAZLAS010000010.1, on the reverse strand, counting down.
TTCCTTACGATAACGGCTCACAAAAGGAATGGTAGCCCCTTCCTCAAAAAGTTTTGTACAATTCTCTACCTGCCAGTCCCTTACCTTTATCTTTCCGGCTATCGCCTTAATGTATATTTCCTTCATATCAATCGTGTGACACCTGTTTCAACTGATTTCTATAAGCAGCAAAGATATTTGATTTGGAAACGAAGCCCACATATGTTCTGTCTTCCTCAATGACAGGCAGATTCCATGCATCAGTCTGCTCGAACTTGATCATAACACTATCCATCTTTTCATCGACATACACATATGCCGGTGCAGACTTCATATAATTGAACACATGGGCAGTATTCCACAGATCCTTCTTGAACATATCCCTACGGATATCCTCCAGAGACACGAAACCCTGGAAATGGTTTCTGGAATCCACAACAGGAAAAATATTTCTTTTCGACTCAGCCACAACTTCCGCAAGCTCTCCCAACGTCGCATCAATCCTGACCGTTGTAAAATCAGACTCCACGAGTTCGCTTGTCTTAAGCAGCGTGAGCACAGCCTGATCACTGTCATGGGTCAGGAGCTCACCCTTCTTGGCTATTCGTTTTGTATAGATCGAATAAGGCTCTACCGCACGGGTCACTGCATAAGATATGGTTGATGTCAGAATAAGCGGAATAAGCAGTTCATAGCCACCTGTCATATCCGCAATAAGGAAGATCGCAGTCATCGGAGCCTGCATGACTCCAGCCATAAGCCCGGCCATTCCGACAAGGACAAAATTCTGCTCCGGAACAAAGCCCGCACCTGATATGAGATTGATGGTCCTGGACACAACAAATCCCGCGATGGCACCGATGAAAAGAGTAGGACCGAATGTACCTCCGACGCCACCACCGGCATTTGTGAAAGACATAGAAAAGACTTTCAGCAAAAGTACCAGAAGGAAGAACACCGGAACAAGCCAAGCCTTTTTAAGGAAAAAGGCAAGAATGGTCTGTCCGTCCAGATCGATTGTACCTCCGTTCAGAAGCTCGTGAAGATATTCGTAACCTTCACCGAACAAAGGAGGGAAGAGGAAGATCAGGAGACCTAGACAAGATGCAGAAACAGCCCATCTTACGAAAGGTTTCTGCATGCTCTTTATCTTATCCTCCAGCCACAATGTCATCCTTGTGAAATATACAGAACATGCAGCACAGAAAAGTCCTAGAATGATATAATACGGGATATTTCCCAAGGCAAACGGCGACAATGTACATTCGAAAGGAGGTTTGTCACCGAGGAAGATATACGAAATCACTGTCGCTGAAATCGTAGAAAGCAGCAGCGGCAGGATTGAGGACATCGAAATATTGAACAGAAGGATTTCAAGGGTAAAAAGCACACCGGCCAAAGGAGCCTTGAAGATTCCTGCTACCGCTCCAGCCGCTCCGCATCCCAGCAGAATAGTCATATTCTTGTAGGATAGTCCCATGTATCTGGCCACATTGGATCCGATGGCGGCTCCTGTATATACGATCGGGGCCTCGGCTCCGACCGATCCTCCGAATCCGATGGTCACGGATGAAGCCAGCATCGAAGACCACATGTTATGAGGCTTTATCTTCGAATCGTTCTTTGAAACTGCGACAAGTACCTTGGTTACTCCATGGCCGATATTATCCTTCACCACATATCTCACGAAAAGCATGGCTACCAGCATTCCTATGCCCGGATATACCAGATAAAGGTAATTATATGCTTCATGGTCGAACCACGAAGTGAGAGAATGATGAATGAATTCAATGGACAGTTTCAGAAGGACTGCAGCCAGACCGCAGCAGATACCTACAAAAAGAGCAAGGATGATCATCACGTCCCTTTCCGAGAGTTTCTTCAGCAGGCGTCTTAGCGGAGCCAATATATCTTTAACAACTATTCTACTGCGCATGTCTTTCAGGTCAGAATATGCAAAGATAGGAAATTCGAAAGATTAGGCAAAAAATAACCGACCGGAAAAACCGGTCGGCCATATATCATTTCGATTGATTATTCTCCATCTGCTCCGTCATCATCACCGTTTGAATATTGTGAGATGTTGTCATCCGGAAGGCTCTCGCCATCGTTTCCGTCTGAATCATCACCATCATCTCCATCAAGCCAGCGCTCGAGATCCTCTGCATCATCAGTCTTTACCTTGATCTTCACGAGATAGATAGCATCCGGAATCTCTACTGTCACGGCATAGAAATTTGTTCCATCAGGCTTGTCATACTTGACGAGATCAGGGAAATAATCGCTATATCCCTTCGGATACTTCTCTGCAAATGCGGCTGCCAGCTCCTCCGACATATTCTCATAGCTGCATACCGCTCTCCTCTTAGGTGTTGTTGACATATCTATATTAACTTTATTCTGGTTGCACTTGAATTATGATGCAATTGTAGGACATTTTTTTTAATTGAGCAACACTGACAGCACTTTTTTATCAAAATAAATCTACTTGCCACGACGGAAGAAGAATGATTTCTGTTCTTTCTTTTTATCTATGTTCCTCTCTACAAACACTTTCTCGAGATTCTTAGGGTCAAGACCGGTATAAAACATCACAGAAGACGTTGTCATAGGGGTCGGGGTAAAATCCTGCACCTGATCCATATACAGTCCCTTCAATGCCGGAGTACGCGACAAACGCTGCATCTCACGCATTCCGCAACCGGGATGTCCGGATATGAAATACGGCACCAGCTCACATTTCCTGCCACTGCTTCTTACGATATTGTCAAACTCTATACGCAGACGCTCGAACAATCTGAAGGAAGGTTTTGCCATAAGTTTAAGTACAGAGTCCTCCGTATGCTCAGGAGCCACTTTCAGACGGCCGGAAGTATGCTCCAGGATAAGTTCCTTAAGATACGGATATGAAGTTTCATCGACGAAGCCCTTTTCATCCAGGAAAAGGTCATATCTGATTCCGCTGCCTATATATGCATGGCGTATTCCCTTGACCTTGGCGATTCTCTCATAAAGCTTGAGCAGACGCTCGTGAGAACGGTCCATATTCCTGCATGGGCTCGGGAACAGACATGACTTGCGGCGGCATTTCGAGCATAGCTCCGGATTCTTTCCCTTCATGCCGTACATATTGGCCGTCGGCGCTCCCACATCAGAGATGTTGCCCGCAAATCCCGGAAGTCCGGCAAGTGCAGTTATCTCCTTGATGATAGAATCCTCGCTTCTGGATTGGATGAATTTGCCCTGATGGGCTGCTATGGTACAGAAATTACAGCCTCCGAAGCAACCACGGTGTGTATTTATCGAAAATTTGATCATCTCGAATGCAGGGATATGCTTCCCTTTGTAGCGCGGATGCGGAAGTTTTGTAAACGGAAGGTCCCAGAATGAATCCATCTCTTCCTGAGTTGCCGGAGGCCAGGTCGGATTTATCTGCACATAGCCACTCCCTACCGGTTCGACAAGGACCGGCGGCTGAAGCATATTGGCATATGTCTCGATCACATGGAAATTCTCCGCGAAAGCGATCTTATCCTTGCAGCAACGTTCGAACGAATTGAGGATCACAGCCTCCCTGAGCCTGCATTTTCCGTCCATATAGAAGCCCAGCTGCGGTATCTTCCTTATGTCACTTACATTACGTCCAGCCTCAATAGCTCTGGTAAACTCTATCATCGTCCTCTCTCCCATTCCGTAGCAGAGCCAGTCAGCCCCGCTATCGACAAGAATTGAAGGTTTGAGGGCATCCTGCCAATAATCATAATGCGTAACGCGTCTGAGCGAAGCTTCTATTCCTCCTATCACTACAGGAATGTCCGGATACAGTTTCTTAAGGATCTTAGTATAGACCGTAACGGCATAGTCAGGTCTCTGTCCAGCCTTTCCTTCAGGGGTATATGCATCGTCAGAACGGAGACGTTTGGCTGCAGTATAATGATTCACCATGGAATCCATAGCTCCGCTGTTGACTCCGAAATACAGTCTGGGGGCACCCAGCTTCCGGAAATCACGAAGGTCATCACGCCAGTTCGGTTGCGGCACTACAGCTACTCTGTAACCATGTTTCTGAAGCCATCGTGCTATGACAGCCGTACCGAAAGAAGGGTGATCGATGAAAGCATCACCGGTAAAGAGGATCACATCGATGTAATCCCAGCCAAGAGCCTTTACCTCCTTGATAGAGGTTGGAATCATATATGAAAATTCTTCTGCCATAATCCCGGCAAAAATAATCAAAATGAGAAACAAAACCTATAAGTCCGCTTTTCCATATGGATAAATGGTATGAAAATGGATATGTCGGAAAAAAGAACCAAACTATCATCATCATGAAAGTATTAGTAGTGTGCAATGATGCATTCACGAAAGGCAACGGTCTTCATACAGTCATCAAGTCTCTGGTCCCAAGGCTGAAGGAAGCAGGAATAGATGTAAGACTGATGTCAGCGAGGAATGCAGATGAGAATGGTCCGCAGCCGGACTACCCTCTCGAACATTTCAGATTTCCCGTTTTTGATGCACTTATCAAGTCTCACAGTTACGGATTTGCAAAAATCGACAGGGATATCATCACCGAAGCTGTCGAATGGGCAGACCTCATACATCTTCAGGAAGGTTTTCCTCTGGAAGCGGCTACCGCCAGAATTGCAGACAAGGCAGGAAAGCCGATTGTAGGTACATTCCATCTATACAGCCAGAATATACTGTTCAATGCATTGATCGACAGAAAGGACAATTTCCTGAATGACCTGCTTATGTATTTCTGGAGAAAAGGAGCATACGATTACTGCAGCGACATCCATTGTCCGACCGAAACCGTGAAAAGGCATCTTACAGACAACGGGTTCAAGGCACGCATGAGGGTGATTTCCAACGGAATAGATATCCCTATAGGACATATCAAGGCAACTGTCCCGCAGACCGACCCTATCATCATTCTCTGCATCGGAAGGTTTGCACATGAAAAATCACAGATGACATTGCTGGAAGCCATGAAATATTCCAGATATTCCGACAAGATACAGCTTCACTTTGCCGGGAAAGGTCCCCTGCTTAAGAAATATCAGGAGGCAGCTGAAGATCTTGAAATGAAAGGGATACTGAAACATAAAGCCATCTTCGGCTTCTATGATGCGGCAGAGCTGAAGGAACTGGCAAAAAAGGCATATCTGAACGTTCATTGCGCGACTGTTGAAGTAGAAGGCCTGTCATGCCTGGAAGCCATCAGGGAAGGTGTCGTACCGGTCATAGCGGAAGGCTATCTTGCAGCGACTTCTCAATTTGCCCTGGACAGAAGGAGCATATACCCGGAGAAGGACGCCAGAGCCTTGGCAGAAAGGATCGACTGGTGGATAGAGCATCCTGAAGAGAGGCTGGCAATGGGGCAATCATATGCGGATTCAGCAAGAAGATACAACATTGAAGATTCAATTTCAGGAATCATCGACATGTATCATAGTGCATTTGCATCATAAGACAGTCATAATGTGCGATTTTTTTCGTAAAATTGTATCGTCAAAAGATATATATCCACATGACGATAGAATCATTATCCACGTTAGTCATTCTGCTTATAAGCTGGATTCTGCTGACAATACTTAATGTATCGGTCAGCGGAATCCTGCATTTCATGACCTCAATATCCTTCAGGAAGGCTTTTCTATGGGGACTCCTGTCACTGGCCATTCCGCCGGTCATGATGCTCTATGGCATCCTTATAGAAAGAAACATCTACAAGGTCAATGATCTTGAAATCGCATTCAAAGACCTGCCGGTGGAATTCGACGGTTACCGGATTGTACATATATCAGATATCCATGCAAGGTCATTCGGCAATCGCCCGGAACAGCTCAAGAAGGCCGTAGATAAGATCAACGGCCTGAAGCCCGATCTCATTGCTTTTACCGGAGACCTTATCACTATGAACTCTTCCGAGCTGGACGGAGTTTCAGAAATTCTCGGCAGTATGAAGACTAAGGACGGAGTCATGTCCGTTCTAGGGAACCACGATTACTGCATATATTCAGATCCGAAGATCAAAGAGAAGGACAGCGTTGACAATCTCATAACCAAGGAAAGGGCTCTTGGCTGGAATCTTCTTCTGGATGAAAGCATGATCATAAGCAGAGGGCTGGATTCAATAGCGGTTGTCGGCGTCGAGAACACGACTCCATCCGATCATTTCCCATCAAAAGGCGACCTTGAAAAAGCAGGGAAAGGGACAGAAGGGATGTTCAGGATACTCCTGAGCCATGATCCGATGCACTGGGAAATGGAAGTGATCGGGAAAGGATATCCATTGATGCTTTCCGGCCACACCCATGCAATGCAGTTCACACTATTCGGCTGGAAACCGAGCAAATATATATTCAGGCAGCACAGCGGACATTATGTAAAAGACAGCTGTCATCTATATGTGAACATCGGTCTGGGAGAAACCATCATCCCTATAAGGATAGGAGCCATGCCGGAGATCACCCTCCTGACATTGAAAACCGGAAACAATCATTAAATCATATAACTATGAAGACACTTAACTATTTACTTTGCGGCGCATTGGCAGCCGTTGCTCTTTCCGGATGCTGTGGCGGGAATACAGAGCAGAAAGTCTCAGAGCATGAAAATGCTGTCATCGAAAACATGATGGCACGCAGGAGCATACGTAAATACAAGCCTGAGCCTGTAGCACGCGAGACAATGGATACGATTCTTGAATGCGGCATCAACGCTCCGAACGGAATGAACAAGCAGTCATGGGAAGTCAGGGTTATTGACAACCCCGCTGTAATGGAAGAAATCATCAGCCTTATGTCAGAGGGCAATCCTGAAGTTGACCCAGGAATGGTCAAAGGATGCTTCAGAGGAGCGCCGACCATGATCTTCATCGCAAACGACCCGTCATACGATTGTTCGCCGATCGACTGCGGACTATTATCAGAAAACATCATGCTTTCCGGCTGGTCATTAGGAGTCGGCTCAGTCTGCCTGGGAAGTCCGGTACGTTTCCTTCTGAATGCTCCTGCAGCTCTGGACAGGCTCGGATTCAGCGAAGGCTACAAGCCGATCATATGCATCGGCATGGGTTATCCTGATGAAATGCCCGAAGCAAAGCCTCGCGACCCGGGGAAAGTAAAATACATAGAGTAATCAAAACGGCCTTCGGGCCGTTTTTCTTTTATTTGTCAGCAAAAGCCATTGTAATATCAAATTTTTAAGTATTTTTGTAAAACTATACTTTTTGACACTAAAACAATGAAGACACAAACCCGCCGCAAGTACATTATGACAAATCTTTCCGACCAGAAATGGGGATTATACATCAATTCTGTCGGAAATCAAGTAATATCAGAAAGCGAAGCATACCCACCGCAGAATCACCCGACGAGATATCTGTTCAACACCACCAACGGCAGAGTGCTTGACGAGTATCAGTTGCTTTACATAACTAGAGGCAAAGGTATATTCGCTTCCGAATCAAGCGGCAGGCATGTAGTGAACGAAGGAGACCTTTTTCTTCTGTTCCCGGGAGAATGGCATTCATACTGTCCGGATCCCTCTACAGGCTGGAACGAGTACTGGATAGGTATCAATGGAGACATCATAGACCAATGGGTTGAAAAAGGATTCTTCTCAAAAGAGTCTCCAATATTTAAAGTCGGTCTGAACGAAGATATAATCTCCCTGTACAAAAGAGCGATCATCATTGCTGAGGCTCAGGAGGCATGTTTCCAGCAGGCTTTGTCCGGAATAGCATGCAATCTGCTAGGAATGGCCGTTTACCTGAGCAAGAACAGGAGTTTCATCGGTTCCGATGTAGCTGCACAGATCAACAAAGCCAAGATCACAATCCATGAAAACATCAGCACCATACGTCCTGAAGATCTTGCCAAGATGATGTGCATGAGCTACTCCCGATTCCGCAAGACATTCAAGGAATACACAGGTTTCGCTCCGTCACAATTCATTCAGGAAGTAAAGATCAAGACTGCAAAGGAAATGCTGACTAACACTTTCATGTCAGTGAAGGAAATCGCTTATGAACTGGGATTCGAGAACAAGGATTATTTTTTCACAGTATTCAGGAAACTGACCGGCATGACTCCGATCCATTACAGGAAGCACACACAAGGCGAGTCACTGAAACAATGACAGATTTAGCAAATATCAAATACTGAAAAATGCAATTCATAGCATATTTATTTATATTAAAAGCCATATTTGTTACCCGAGATCATAACCATTCGAAACCATGACCAGCCACATTGCCATAGACCTGGGCGCAACCAGCGGAAGAACTATCCTTGCGACATATGACGGTACCAGAATAGAAATGAGGGAACTGACCAGATTTCCTAATCCGATGATACCTGTCGGAGGCCATCTTTTCTGGGATATTGCAGCATTGTATAATGAAATTCTTAAAGGACTTAAAGCTGCAGCAGATACCGGCACAGCTATCAGTTCCATTGGTATCGACACATGGGGCTGCGATTTTGCATACTTCGGTAAGGACGGACAGCTTCTGGGACTGCCTTACTGCTATCGTGACCCTCACACAACCGGAGCACAGGAGAAATTCTTCTCGCGCATGAGCCGTAAGGATGTATATGACCGCACCGGAATACAGTTCATGGATTTCAACTCCCTCTTCCAGCTTGACACCTTGAAACGGAACGGATGCCAGGCATTGGAACATGCAGACAAGATACTTTTCATTCCTGATGCTCTGATCTTCATGCTTACAGGAAAGGCCATATGCGAATACACCGTTGCTTCTACTTCGCAGATGCTCAATCCTGATACCAAGGATCTGGATGAAGACATACTTGAGACATTGGGAATCCCTAGAGAGAAGTTCGGTGTCATGACAATGCCCGGCACTGTTGTCGGCACCCTGACAGAGGATGCGAAAGCGTTCACCGGATTGGGAAACGTCGAGGTTATTGCCGTTGCCGGCCACGACACCGGTTCTGCCGTTGCTGCAGTACCTGCAGAAGATCAGGAATATGCATATCTGAGTTGCGGTACGTGGTCACTTCTCGGCATCGAGACCCCGGACGCGATCATAAATAACGACAGCTTCAGCAACAATTTCACAAATGAAGGTGGCATTGAAGGGACGACACGCTTTCTTAAGAACATATGCGGTCTCTGGCTGTTCGAGCAATGCAGAAAAGAATTCAAGGACGCTCCTGAATCAGTTGCCGAACTCGCAGCTTCTTGCGACACGACAGACTTCGCTAGCATCATCGATCCGGACGCAGCCTGCTTCGCAAACCCGGCATCAATGACAGCTGCAATCAGAGAATACTGCAGAGCTACAGGGCAGGAAGAACCTGAAACCCATGCAGAATACTGCAGATGCATCTTCAGGAGCCTCGCTCTCAGATACCGTCAGGTTGTGGAGATGCTCGAAGGAATGTCACCGTTCCCTATCAGAAAGCTTCATGTAATCGGAGGTGGCTCACAGAACAGATATCTGATGCAATATGCAGCAGACTGCCTTGACATGCCTGTAATATGCGGTCCTGTCGAAGGAACGGCATTGGGGAATGTGCTCATGCAGCTTAAAGCCAACGGTGCCGTTGACTCGATAGCAGAGATGCGTCAGATTTCCAAAGCCACTGCAGACACACTGACTTATATGCCTCAGGACAGTGAAGCATGGGATATTGAATACGAAAGATTCAAGGATATTCAGAAAAAATATAATAAATGACTTACATTATGAATGACTCTTTGACAAGACAGGCCTACGAAATCGCCAAGGAGCGTTACGCGGCCATTGGAATCGACACTGAAAAAGTATTGGCACAGCTTCAGGATTTCCACCTGAGCATGCATTGCTGGCAGGCAGACGATGTTAAAGGTTTTGAAGTCCAGGCAGGAGCACTTTCCGGAGGAATTCAGGCTACAGGCAACTATCCGGGTGCCGCAAGAAACCTTGATGAACTTCGCCAGGACATTCTTAAGGCAAAAAGTCTTATTCCAGGTACCCACAGACTTAACCTGCATGAAATCTATGGAGATTTCCAGGGTAAGGTCGTTGACCGTGACGAGGTTACTGCAGAGCATTTCGGAAGCTGGATGGAATGGGCAAAGGAGAACGACACCAAGCTGGACTTCAACTCCACCTCATTCTCTCATCCTAAGAGCGGCAATCTGTCGCTTTCAAACCCAGACAAAGGAATCCGCGATTTCTGGATCGAACATACCAGAAGATGCCGCGACATCGCAGATGAAATGGGTAAGGCACAGAACGACCCTTGCATCCTTAACGTATGGGTACATGACGGCTGCAAGGACATTTCCGTGAACCACATGCTTTACAGAAGGCTGCTCAAGGAATCTCTTGACGAGATCTTCACAGAAAAGAAGCAGTACATGAAAGACTGCGTGGAAGGCAAGGTATTCGGCATCGGCCTCGAAAGCTTCACAGTAGGTTCGCACGACTTCTACACAGCCTATGCTGCAGCAAACAAGATAATCCCTACAATCGATACAGGTCATTATCACCCTACAGAAAGTCCGGCTGACAAAGTATCGGCACTTCTCAATTTCGTGCCTGAGCTCATGCTTCACGTAAGCCGTCCGGTAAGATGGGATTCCGACCATGTGACAATCATGGATGACAACACTCAGGACTTATTCTCTGAAATAGTACGTGCAGGAGCTCTCGAGAGGGTTCACTATGGTCTTGACTATTTCGACGGAGCGATGAACAGGGTCGGAGCTTATGTTACAGGATCAAGAGCAGCTCAGAAATGTATGCTCAAGGCTCTCCTCGAGCCGCAGGAGCTCATCAGCAGATATGAGCTTGAAGGCAAGAGTTTCGAGGTACTTGCAATTCTCGAAGAGTGCAAGGCTCTGCCATGGAACGCTGTATATGATGAATTCTGCGTAAGGAACAATGTCCCTGTCGGAAACGCATTCATTACAGAAATACAGAAATACGAAAAGGAAGTTCAATCTAAAAGATAACAGGATATGAAGATCATTATCGGTCTGCTTATAATAGCCATCGGAGCATTCTGCCAGTCAAGCAGTTATGTCCCTATAAACAAGATTAGGAAATGGAGCTGGGAAAGCTACTGGCTCATACAAGGAATATTCGCATGGCTTATTTTCCCTGTATTAGGTGCATTGCTGGCTGTTCCGGAAGGCAGAAGCCTGTGGGAGCTCTATGCATCTTACCCTAAGGAATCACTACTTACCATGGTATTCGGTGTATTATGGGGAATAGGCGGATTGACATTCGGTCTTTCGATGCGTTACCTCGGTGTTGCACTGGGACAATCCATAGCTCTCGGTACATGCGCCGGCCTCGGCACGATTCTGACTCCTCTGCTTTTAGGACGTCCTGGTGAACTGACCGGAGCTGTGATCAGCGGAGTCATCGTCACCTTGCTAGGAATCTCAATCATAGGCATTGCCGGACATATGAAATCTTCAAGCCTTTCCGAGGAGGAAAAGAAGGCTGCGGTAAAAGACTTCAACTTCGGTAAAGGCATAGCAGTGGCACTGCTTGCCGGATTTATGAGTGCATGTTTCAACATAGGACTCGGATTCGGAGAGGCCCTTAATTTCGGAGATGAAACAGCAGATATCTTCAAGAGTCTTCCTGCTACATTCATGGTCACACTTGGAGGATTCGTGACAAATGCTGTTTACTGCCTGTACCAGAACGGAAAGAACAAGACTTTCTCAGACTACAAGGACGGAAAGCTTTGGGCTTCCAATATCTTGTTCTGCGCTCTTGCCGGCATACTCTGGTACAGTCAGTTCTTCGGCCTCAGCCTTGGAAAAGGATTCCTGGCCGGTTCCCCTGCCCTTCTCACCTTCAGCTGGTGCATACTTATGGCGCTGAACGTAACATTCTCGAACGTATGGGGCATAATCCTCAAGGAATGGAAGGGCTGCTCGAAGAAAACGATAGCGGTACTTATAGCAGGTATTGCAGTCCTGATACTGAGTTCATTCCTTCCTGAACTTCTGAAATAAGTTTATAACTAAAGAATATTTCATGAAAAAATCCATATTGGACGGACGTGCAGCCCTTTCCAAGGCTGTATGGGAAGTCGCCGAAACAGCCGGTTATCTTTGGGAAAAAGGCTGGGCTGAAAGAAACGGCGGCAATATAACATTGAACATCACGGAACATATTGATGCGGACATGGTCTCCATGTCCGCTATCAGCGAACCTAAGGAGATAGGCACAGTATTGCCTAATCTTAAAGGCTGCTGGTTTTATTGCAAAGGGACGCAGAAAAGAATGAGAGACCTGGCCAAAGATCCTATGGCGAACGGATCGATCATCAGGATCACGGACGACTGCGCTCATTATGAAATAATAGCCGACAGCAATGTAAAGCCAACTTCCGAACTTCCTGCCCATCTGAGTGTCCACGATTATCTGCTTGGCAAAGGATCCCCTTACCGTGCATCCCTGCACACTCATCCGATCGAACTCGTGGCTCTTACACACAATAAGGCATTCATGGCAAAGGATGTCGCTACAAAGCTTCTGTGGTCGATGATTCCAGAGACAAGGGCATTCTGTCCGAGAGGACTGGGAATGGTTCCATACATGACACCAGGAAGCATCCATCTTGCAGATGAAACGATAAAGATCATCGATGAAGGTTACGATGTGGCAATGTGGGAGAAGCATGGAGTATTCGCAATCGACACCGACATAATTTCGGCTTTCGACCAGGTAGATGTGCTGAACAAGGCAGCTCAGATATACATTGCAGCAAAGAACATGGGATTTGAGCCTGAGGGTATGACAATAGAGCAAATGGACGAACTGGGTGACATTGTCGGCCACTGCAGTCATGTAAAACTCATATGATTACTAGATGAAGAAAGCGGTATTAATGATATTCGCACTCATTCTCATAGGGTGCCAGAAGAATTATCCTGACATAATAAGGATTGAAGGAGGCAGCCTCCATGTACAAGGGATAGCTCTTGACCAGAAGAATGACTGCATGTATTGTTCATTTACAAGTGCTTTCTTCAAGACTGACCTTGAGGGTAACATCATCGGCTCTGTCACAGGCATAAACGGACATCTGGGAGCCATGACCTTCGACGCGAAAGGCAGGAAAGCATATGCATCGCTTGAAATCAAGAATGATGAAATAGGCAGAGCCATAGCCCGGAGTCTGGGTGAGGAAGAGCATCAGAAGAATCAAAGCGGATTTTTCATAGCCGAGATAGATGTTGACAAGATCACAGGTCTGGAGATGCCGTTTGAAGAGGTATTCACGCTTCACAGGGTTGAAGATGCTGTAGAAGATTATATGGCCAGCGTAACAATCGATGGCGAAGAAATCGAGCACAGATACGGATGTTCCGGCATCGACGGCATCACTATAGGTCCAGGTTTCGGTAGCGGAAAAAAGCGAAGCGATCATCTATACGTAGCTTATGGTGTATATGGAGACAATGCCAGAACGGATAATGACCATAACATAATCATATGCTATTCACTGAAAGACCTCAGCAAGCCGGTAGGAAAATATTTTATCCATACCGGAAACACACGATACGGAGTACAGAACATGGCATATGACAAGGCTTCAAGAATGCTGTACCTTGCCGTATATAAAGGAAACAAGCCACAGTATGAAAACTATGACTTGTTTGCAATCGACATTGACTCAGTCCCTTATTCCGCTGTTCTTAAAGATGTTCCATACGATACAGAATCACATCTCCAGCTTGATGTAGCCAAGGCATGGCATTTCAAATGGGGCAGCACCGGACTGTGCCCGTTAGGAGACGGAAGATGGTACATAAGCGAAAATGGAAAAGAGAATGGCATACAGATATGCAATGCCACTCTCTATCTGGGTACGGATGATCCGGAAAATCCGTTCATCAAAGCTGAATGAAATGACTATTCAGCTGACGCTGCGAGAGGAGAAGGTACGTTATAAACGCGTGAAGCCTGCTCCTTATCCAGCATATACATACCATACTTATTTCCCTCAACAGCCTCTACCGCAGCTATCATATCGCGTGCAGATTCCTCTTCCTCAACCTGTTCGTCGATAAACCACACAAGACGGTTGATCGACGCAAAATCACGGTCCTCATCAGCGATGGCAGCAAGGTTATTGATGAGGGAAGTTACCTTCTTCTCATGCTCGAGAGTATTCTTATACATATCGAGAACGCTATCCCAAGTTGAAGGTACAGCCTCGACAGGGAGAAGCTCAACCTTTGCATCACGTGAATTGAGATAATTCATGAAGATGCGTGCATGTGCCTGTTCTTCCTGAAACTGGATATAGAACCAGTTGGCAAAGCCTTTATAACCTTTTGCCTCAGCGTCAAGAGACATAGCAAGATAAAGATAAGCAGACCAAAGTTCTGCATTGATCTGAGCATTGATAGCAGCGTGGAGTTTCTGTGAAATCATAATTGTATCAATTAAATTGTCAATAATCAGGATAGCAGGAATAAATTTGAATAATTCAAATTTATCACAATGCAAATATAGATAAAGAAATCAATAAAACAAGCTAAAAAAGAACTTTTTTATATATTTGCAGGACAAAAACCAGACCGCAGAAAAATGTCAGTCAAAGCAATATCGACAAACATCGGAAAGGCATTGCTCATCAATGCCTTGTTCATGCTCATATCGATTCTTGTAGCTGTCTTCAACGGAATGGATTCGGGATTGACGCCGATGGTAATAAGCTTTCTCGTGACAGCCATCACGGGCATTTTCCCTTTCATCTTCGTAAAGGGCACACCTACGACAAGACTACGATCCGGATATCTGACCATAGTATTTTCATGGCTGCTGTCATTCATGTTCGGTATGCTGCCGTACGTTCTCTGGGGAGGAGAATTCACGCTCGCAAACGCATGGTTCGAAAGCGTTTCCGGATATACTACCACAGGTTCTACAATCCTGACAAACATTGAAGCCTTGCCGAAGAGCCTGCTGTTCTGGAGATCATCGACACATTTCATCGGAGGACTGGGAGTGATCATATTCCTGCTGATGCTGATTCCCGACTCCAGTCCTTTCAAACTGCGCCTGACGAATCTTGAACTATCGTCTCTTTCGAAGGAAGGATACAAGTACAAATCAGGAAAGACAGCAAGGGTAATGTTGAGCGTTTACATCTGCTTGACTATAGCTGAGACTTTATGTCTCTGGGCGGCAGGAATGACGCTTTTTGACGCTGTCAACCATGCCTTCAGTACCGTCGCTACAGGAGGTTTCAGTACGAAGAACGCATCTATAATGCACTATGATTCTGCAGCGATAGACATCATCATCACGTTATTCATGATATTGTCATCGCTACATTTCGGAGTCCTTTTCACCGTCGTGGCCAAACGCTCGCTGAAGCCTTTGGTGAACCCCATCACCAGATATTATATCTATGTCATTGCAGTCTTCAGCATAATCATAGCATGCAGTCTGAAGATTCAGGGAGGCTACCAGACATGGGGAAAATCGCTGCTTGATGCGACATTCCAGACAGTGAGTTTCATCAGTACCACCGGATTCGGACAGGCAGACAACACGGCATGGCCTCTTCTAGCCAACGCAATCCTTCTTTTAGCCGCATTCCATTGCGGTTGTTCCGGCTCGACGACTGGAGGAATCAAGGCCGACAGAATGTTCATTTCCCTGAAAGCCGCATACGGAGACATCCAGAAACGCCTCCACCCAAGTTCGCTTTTCAGGACCAAAGTAGGAGGAAGGGTTCTGGACGAAGATGCGGTATCATCCGTCTTCCTATACATCGTACTTTACATCATCACGCTCTTCCTTTCGTTCGTAATTGTTTTGATCTGCGGTCTTGACATCTCAGAAGCGTTTTCAGGCACTGTAGCTTCTCTTGGTAATGTAGGCCCTGGAATCGGCCAACTCGGAACAATGGGCAATTATGCCTCACTTCCGGCTGTAGTGAAATTCATTTTCACGATGGACATGCTCCTCGGCCGCATGGAGATATTCCCGATCCTCATAGTATTCTCAATGATAAGAAACAGGAAATAGACCCATGAATCCCTGCCTGGCGATAATTGATTCCAACACTCTCAGCAGTATGGCGTTGAGAAGTATTCTTTGGGACACATACAATAATGTAGAGGTTCTTGTCTATGGAACCATGGATAGCTTCATCAAAGACTCGAACAGACATTTCGTCCACTTTTTCGTCCATTCTGACATCCTTTTCAGTCATGTTGATGAGTTCGAAACCCTAAAAAACCATACAACGGTCATATCAGTCGGTCCTGACCGTAAATTTGAAAAGGCCGGATTTGAAGTGCTGGACATTTCTCTTCCTGAGCAGGAACTGATGAGCAAGCTTCTGAGGATCCAGCTTATAAGCAGATATGACGTCCAGCAGTCAGCTAGCGGGAAACTGAACAAAGGAGAAATGCTCTCCTCAAGAGAAAAGGAAGTTCTTAGGCTGATGACAAAAGGCTTTACCAACAAAGCGATCGGCGAAGCTCTGGGAGTATCCATGACTACCGCCATATTCCATAGAAACAACATCTGCGAAAAACTCCAGACCCGATCGCTCGGGAAACTGACGATTTTCGCAGTGCTGTCAGGAATCGTTGATATCAACGATATATAAGGCTCTCACGTCGCCGTGCTCCTCAGAATGACACCTTGAGCTTTCGAAGCTTTGTGATGTCAGATGTTCCTCCATAATAAACGATATATTTTCCGGGCGCAGCTTCCATCTTTCCTGTTTCAGGATTGAAAAGGTCGATATTTTCAGCTGAAAGAGGGATTTCAACGACAGCTTTTTTTCCTGCCTTCACATGCACCCTCTTGAATCCTCTGAGGCTCATCAAAGGGCCATCTGCGTCATCAGCTTTCTTCAGATAGACCTGGACGACCTCATCGCCATCCACTTTTCCTGTATTCCTGACCCTTATCCTCAGAACTCCATCAGAGAGTCTTGCTCTCCTGTATCTGAACTTGCTGTAGCTGAGTCCGTGTCCGAACGCAAAGAGAGGCTTACCCTTAAAATAACGATAAGTATGGCCTGGCATATCATAGTCACCGAAATCAGGAAGATCAGCATCTGATGCGTAGAATGTGACAGGAAGTCTTCCAGCTGGATTGTAATCGCCGAAAAGGACATCTGCGACAGCTTCTCCTCCTGCCTGACCGGCATACCATGCCTGAAGAATGGCGTCACATATCTCAGCTTCAGGTGTCATGGCGACAGCAGATCCTGAAAGATTCACGAATATTATCGGCTTACCTGTCTTCTGCAGTTCCTTTATATATGCACGCTGAGTCTCCGGAAGTTCGATGGAAGTTCTGTCACCGCCCTTGAATCCTTCGAAGTTGACCCTCATTTCTTCGCCCTCGAGTTTTGGAGAAAGTCCTCCGACAAATATTATCGCATCTACATCATCGAATATGGAAAGGTCAACAATACCAGCCTCTGAAGCCTCTGAAGCCCCGGAATCTCTTGAAAGAGCCTCATCATGATAGTTGCCTTCCGTCTCGCTGTATTGTCCCTCATCATCAGCTTTCGCTGCAATATCACAACCCTGTGAATAGACGACATTCTCTGCTCCCACCTTCTCCATCACACCTTCAAGAACCGTCGTAGTCTTGCGAGGGATACCATTATAATTCCCCCACATGACAAGAGAGTCGGCAGCATTAGGGCCAACGACAGCATATCTGGCAGCCTTTTTCAGCGGAAGTATATTGCCCCTGTTCTGAAGGAGGGTCATAGTCTCGCGTGCCATCTTCAACGCAAGAGCGTGATGTTCATCACAAGCAAGCTTTTCACGAGGGATCGAGTTCCATGAAACACTTGCTTCTGGATCCATCTCACCAAGCTCGAAACGAGCTTTAAGAATACGGAAAACTGCCCTGTCGATATCCTCATCGGTAACTTTACCAGCATCATAAGCATCTATAAGCGACGGAAAAGAACTTCCACATTCCAGATCGGCTCCGCTGCGGACAGAAAAGGCTGAAGCCGATGCCGGGTCATTCGGGAAAATATTATGACAACCTTCTTCATGGAAGTCACGTACTGCCCAGCAATCTGTCACGACAAGGCCATCAAATCCCCACTGTTCACGCAAGATCTTTATAAGAAGCTTATCGCTTCCGCAGCATGGCTTGCCTTCATATGCATTGTACGCACACATCACTTCCTTCACATCCGTAGTCTTGACGAGACGCTCGAATGCATATAGATAAGTTTCATTCAAGTCGCGCCATGAAAGGTCTTCCACATTGAAGATATGTCTTTCGTATTCCGGTCCGCTATGGATAGCAAAATGCTTCAGGCAGGCATGCAGCTTGTCATACACATGGGAGGTATCACCCTGAAGTCCGCTTACAACAGCTCGTCCCATTACGGTTGTCAGATAAGGGTCCTCGCCATAGGTTTCCTGTCCTCTGCCCCACCTCGGGTCACGGAATATGTTGATGTTAGGTGTCCATACCGTAAGACCATGATAACGTTTAACTCCTTCGCCCTCGCGAGCCAGATTGAACTTTATTCTCTGCTCTGTTGAAGCTACCTCGAACACCTGCTTCAGAAGCGCGTCATTCCAGCTGGCAGCCATTCCGATGGATTGTGGAAATACCGTAGCCAGTCCGTTGCGCGCCGAACCATGAAGGGCCTCATTCCACCAATTGTACTTGCGGATACCGAACTCTGGGATTTCAGGAGACTCATAATTCATCAGCATGATCTTCTGCTGGACGGTAAGCCTTGACAAAAGGTCTTCAGCTCTTTCTGCTGGTGACAGGGATGGATCCTGATATGGATAAGAGGCATTCTGAGCATAAGAGAGCAATGCGACAGACAAGGCAAAGATAAAAGCAGTGAAATGTTTCATTGTATCGATTTTTTCCAAAATTAAAAAATAATTAAGAATTTGTGCAACAAACCGGCTGGTTTTGCGTCTAATTAATGACAGTGATGCAACAGAACAGAAAAACAGATAGATTTATGAAAAAGTTATTTTTGATTTTCGCATTATCGGCTGCTGCAGTTTTCAGTGCAAACGCAGTAGAAAAGACTAAGATTTATGATTTCAGCGACATCAGATCGATCAAAGCCGGTCATGCTTACGAGATCCATGTAAGTGAAGGAAACTCCGACAAAGTCAAGGTTGTTTATGATGATCAGTTTGAGAAGTACATGGAAATCAGCCATTCAGGAGCAAAAGGTACTCTGATTCTTGAAATGAAGGAGCTGCCATTGAAGCTCAGGACCGGAAGAAATTCCGGAGTAAAGGTTTACATTGAAATGGACAAGATCGTGAACATCAGCCTTTCCGGAGCTGCATCTGCAGAGTTTGAAGGAAAATTCAAGGCAGACGAGCTGAACATCGATCTTTCCGGAGCTGCAAAGATGAGAGAACTCAACATAAACGGAAGATCTCTGGACCTTGACTGCAGCGGCGCAACAAACGCTTTCATAGTCGGAAATTTTGATGAGGATGCAGACATCGACATGAGCGGTGCATGTAAAGTCATTTTCCACGGTAACACTCTATCTCTTGATGGAGACCTCAGCGGAGCATGCAATTTCAAAGCTGAAGGAAGCTATGACGAATGCTCTATCGAATGTTCAGGTGCATCAGAAGCAAGACTTGAAGGTGAGGCTGACCTCTTTTCTGCTGAATGTTCAGGTGCATCAAAAATTGAAGCGGAACACCTCATTGCACGCAAGGTGGATGTATTGCTGATCGGTTCAAGCAAAGCAATCGTAAATGCGGCAAAGACTCTGACATATGACGTATCACGTGCCAGCAAGCTGATTTATTACGGCGATGCTGAGCTGAATGACATCAGCCATGACAGCAACGTACAAAGAGGAATGTAATGGAATTGTCAATCCGCATGCCTGCGGAGAGAGAAAAAGAACTGAAGTCCTCCCCATTGACGGTTGATCACACGAATGTCTCCTCCGTGGAACTTCACTGCATTCTTCACGATTGAAAGCCCTAGGCCGGATCCGCCCACATCGCGTGTCCGGCCTTCTTCTATACGGTAGAACCTCTCGAAGATTTCATCCAGGTGCTCTTGAGGAACACCTTCGCCGGTATCATAGTATGTGATATAACAATATTTCTCTATAGAGCTATAACATTCGAGATGGATCGTGATATCATCTCCTGCATATTTCAGGCTGTTTTCAACAAGATTCCTTAGAATAGTATATACAAGCGTCTTGTTTCCTGTCAAGACTGTACCTGGCTCGAGAAGATTCTCCACCTGTACCCTCTGAGCGACAATCCTCTCTCCGAATTCTTCAAAGACTTCATTTGATATGTCAAAGAGGTCGATATCTTCCTTCTGAAATTTCGCCGACTTCTCCTCCATCTTGCTGATAAGAGCCATATCCGTAATCAGTTCTGACAGACGCAATGTCTGGTTATACGCTTTCTCTATGAACTCCTGCTTCTTTTCAGGTTTCATATCAGGGCAGGCTATAAGAGTCTCCAGATAGCCTCTTATGCTCGTCACGGGAGTACGGAGTTCGTGAGCGATATTACTGGTCATCTGCTTCTTCAGCTTCGATTTCTGACGTGCTTCAGCTTCAGAAACGGTCTTATGTGACTTCCAAGCCATGAAGCCGACAACGGAGAGTAAGAGTACTCCGATCAATATATAAATCCAGATCATCATTTAACGGGGTTGAATACATATCCGTATCCAGTACGGTTCACGATATAGCCCTTGCATGAACCAAGTTTGTTTCTGATGCGGGCAATATGGACATCTACGGTCCTGTCAAGGACATATGGAGCGTCCTTCCACAGTTCTGCAATTATATCTTCACGGGAAAATATCTGACCCGGGTGTGATGCGAGCAGAGTCAGCACCTCGAATTCCTTCTTGGAGAATACCGTAAGTTCGCCTTCCACATATACATTTTTCGACTGTACATCAATCTTTACGGCACCGGATTCAATATATGCTATCGTTCCGGATTTTGTTGAAACTCTCCTAAGAACAGCCTTTACTCGCGCCAGGACTTCCTGTATGGAAAAAGGCTTGGGGATATAATCATCTCCTCCTGCAGAAAAGCCTGTCAGAAGATCATTCTGCTCGGTCTTTGCGGTCAGGAATATCACCGGTATGTCATTCCGGCGTTCCTTGCGCAATACTTCAGCCATCTGAAAGCCCGACATGCCGGACATCATCACGTCAAGCAATATCATGCAATGATCCGGATTCAGCATCTCCAGGGCCTGTTCAGCTGATGATGCGCAATCGACTTCAAATCCCGCAGCTTCCAGATTGAATTGAAGGATTTCCCTTATTCCTGCTTCATCATCAACTACAAGTATCCTTTTATCCATGTCATTTCATATTTGAAATGCAAATGTAACAAAAACTTAACAGGATTTATTATGCAGGTCCAGAAAAACGCTATACCTTTGCACACGAGTTGATCAGAGAGTTATTCTGAAACTCTCACAGCTCTAATGGTTATTAGTTTTAGTGTTATTAATTATGTGGTTAGTATGAGGCATCCCCGCGTGAGCGGCGAAGTCTCATTTTATTTTACAAAAGGCCGTCGCATCCTTCACAGGTCACGACGGCCATTGTTGGATATAGACTAATCTATTACGATATACCGATCTATTGAAAAGTATAGATTGAAGTCAATAGTTTAAGTCAGGTCTCAGTAGCGTCTCTATCCATTATTTAACTTTTGCAAAGTTCTTAAATCAGGAAATTCCAATAAATAGCATAAACCGATTATAAATCGGCAAAATCCGTATTTATTCAGACATTTTTGTATTTTTGTCACGAAAACGGACAAACCCATGGACAGACATATTTTCAATGAATTCGGACAAGACAGAATAATCATCTACAATATTGATGCATCTGATAGCTTTGAAGCCCCCATAAAGCTTCACAATTACCATCTGTTCATACTCGAAGATGGAGAATTGACTATTGACGTAAACCACAGGATCTTCTATATGAAACCTATGTCAAGTATCCATCTTTCAGCAGGTGACATCGTCAGAAACATCAGAGTCAGTAATGACATAAAAGGAAGGCACCTTGTCTTCTCACCTGAATTTCAGAATGAAATAAGGACAACCCGAAAATCCCCGATCAGTATCCAGCTGAAAAAAGAATTTCCATATCAGGAATTCAGCAAGGAAGAATTCGATTTTCTTAAAGGATCGGTTGAGCGTATCATCGTTTACACGAAAGCAACCTCGCATTATTACAGACCGATAATGATCAAAAATGAGGTCCACAACCTTCTGCTCAACATTTCTGACAAAAGGCGAAAGACTCATGGAGAGTCAATAATCAACGCAGGGCACCACGAGGTTATACGTGAACGGTTCAGCAACCTTCTTGACGGACATAGCGAAGAGCATCATAACGTGAACTGGTATGCTGAAGCATTGTCAATAAGTCCTGATTACCTGTCAAAGATCATCAGGGAGTTTGACGGTTCTTCTGCAAGAGTATGGATAAACAGAAGCATCATAGACAAGGCTATCTTCATGATGAAACAATTGAACCTGACGCTGAAGGAGATCAGCGCCAGACTGCATTTCCCCGATCAGTCAAGTTTCGGACGCTTCTTCAAGACAAATACCGGCCAGTCCCCGAGAGAATACCGTAAAGGACTAGCCGGCACTGAAGTCTGAAACACTTTCTAAAGAACCGTATGGTCAAGAAGTATCTTCAATCCCATGGCAATCAATATGAAGCCACCTGCGAATTCTGCTTTAGACTTGTAACGGTTCCCGAAGACATTGCCTATATATACCCCGACTCCGGAAAAAAGAGCAGTAGTGATGCCTATCAGAAGGATGGCATGCCAGATGTTGACCT
Organism: Candidatus Cryptobacteroides sp.; assembly: GCA_045613365.1. Lineage (GTDB taxonomy): Bacteria > Bacteroidota > Bacteroidia > Bacteroidales > UBA932 > Cryptobacteroides. The sequence continues at coordinate 55,266 of JAZLAS010000010.1, read as the reverse complement.
TCAGGAAGGCAAAAGAGACTCCGATAGCCAAGGCATCAATACTGGTAGCAATGGCCATGGCAAGCATGGTCTTGAATGAAAAGTCAGGATCCACACTGCAGCATTCCTCTTTATGGAAAGATTCCTTGATCATGTTTCCACCGATTATTCCAAGAAGGATGAAGGCGATCCAATGATCCACACTCGAGACAAAATCAGCAAAACTTACTCCTAGAAAGAATCCTACCAGAGGCATCAATGCCTGAAAGCCTCCGAACCATAAAGCAGTCAGCCCGGCATGTTTCGGGCGCAAGTGCTGCACTGACAGTCCCTTGCATATCGAGACGGCAAAGGCGTCCATTGAGACGCCCACCGCTATTATCATAAGTTCCGCAATTTCCATCAGAAATCAATTTCAAGGTATCCTACATTCATTCCCCACTTCCAGTTCTGCACTACTACGACTTCCTCTCCATCCGGATTCTCTACGACCTGCTTCTTATGCAGAAGTGTATGAGAATGGCCACCGACGATCAGATCGACATTACGCGTCTTGGACGCCAGCTCCTTATCTTCACCATAGCCGAGATGCGAAAGGCATATGACCATATCGCAATCCTTTTCATTCTTCAGAAAAGCAGCATAGGAGTTGACTACTGCTGCAGGATCCATATATTTCAAGGTCATCGCTATATCTCGGTCAACAACCCTCATTATATCAGTCAGAAGGCCGATGACACCTATCTTCTTACCGGCTTTCTTCAACACGGCATATGGTCTTACGAGGCCTTCCAAGGCAGTTCCTTCAAATGAATAATTGGCACATACGACTTCCGCTTTAAGATTCTTCAATCTTCTGGCCAGTTCATCGATGCCATTATCAAATTCATGATTACCCAGACATGCGACATCGAACTTCATCGCATTCATGACGTCTATCTCGATGTTTCCTCCCAGTTCTGTGAAATAAGATGTACCCTGCCCATAATCACCTGCATGCATAAGCAGGACATTACGTCTGCCCTCCGCACATCTGACGCTGTCAATGAAAGCAGCTTGCTCTATGACTCCTCCCCTTCCCTTATAATCACCGGAACGCTGGGGATCTATATGGCTGTGGGTATCATTCACATGAAGGATAACAAGATCCTGTGCATCAAGCATAAACGCAGCTGATGCCGCTAATAGAACCATTATCAGTCTTTTCATTTTCTTCTCTCCTTCAAATCTTTAACAATTATACGGCCGTCTTTCTTATACTCGATAGGTCTTCCGGCAGCTGTCTCCGAACAGACAAAATCAAGTACCGCATCGATAATATCCTCCTGCTCGAAAAGAGTAACGGAAAGTGCATTCTGTTCAAGTGAAAGGCCGTCACCTCCTCCCAGGAGAAAAGATATGGTCGCAAGTCCATAAACTTTTTCATCATCAATCGGTTCGCCTCCGATTTCTGCAGACACAAGCTTGCCTCCATCAGCCACCACTCGCACGCCTCCAAGGACCTGGAAACGCCCCGCTGCCATACTCTCAAGAATATTTCTGATCTGCTTTCCGGTATGCTCGACGTACACAAGCTGATTCTTGAAAGGGAACATTGAAAGCATGTCATCGAGTATGATGTCTCCCTTAGGCATATCTATTCGGATACCTCCGAAATTTACTATTCCGATATCGACTTTTTTCCCTGCAAGTTGCTGTGTTTTGGCCATGACGATATCTACAAACCAATTTGAAAGAGCACTCTCAGGATATGAAACCTCCATAGCATCGGTAGAATAACCAATCACGTCTTTCACGCGAGCCATGGCAGGCTGAGCATCAATAACCACACGTGCAGTCTTTCCGACAATAGAGTTTCTGGCATATTTCTTCCCATTCGGAGCAATATATCTGCAGCCTTTAAAGGTTCCTACTGCCTCGTCAACATTATCCTTGGACGGAGCGACACAACCTGTCCTGCTGCCGTCCATCGCGACATGCCTCCATTCATACTCCTGAGCGACAGCCACCGAAGCAACTATCAAAGCACATATAAATAGAACAAACTTCCTCATACTAATTCTGCCTAAGCCATTTCCACAAATCCTTGAACGTTGTCTTTTTACCGAACATCAGAATACCGATCTTATAAATCTTCGCCGAAGCCCAACCGCATGCCACGAATGTCGCCAGCAGCAATACGATTGACAACGCAAGCTCCCACATCGGCACACCGAAAGGAATACGCGCGAGCATCACGATAGGAGAAGTGAACGGAATCATCGAACACCACCACACGATCGGGCTGTCAGGCGCGTTGAATGCATAAATGGCGACAAAGAAAGCGAGCATCAGCGGTACGGTCACCGGCATCTGAAGCTGATTCGTATCAGCCTCATTCTCAACTGCAGAGCCGATAGCGGCAAAGAAGGAAGCATAAAGCAGATAACCGAGGGCGAAATAAACGATGAAGGCAAGGATCATCTGCACCCAATCGATATCCTTGAGCGTACTTAGAACAGCGCCCAGGCCTTCTTCCTCAGCCATGGCAGCAGTCATATCAGCTACATCCACACCTCCCATCTGAGCGGTCATCTCCATCATCTGCTCGGTCTGGGCAGGATCTCCCATAAGAGAATCAAAGCCTACAAAAGCAGAGAAACCGCCTACAAGCAGCAAGGTAAGCACGATCCAAAGGAAGAACTGGGTCAAAGCCACACATGCAACACCGATGATCTTTCCGAACATGAGCTCGGTAGCCTTCACGGACGACACAAGCACCTCGACCACCCTGCTCGACTTCTCCTCGATCACGCTCTGCATGACCATACCCGAGAACATCGCGATGAACATGTAGATAATGATCGAAAGCACCATTGAAATGATCATATACACTTCTGAAGATGTGATCTTCTCTTCACCAGACTCGTCCAAAGTATATGTCGCCATCGAAACATCGGACTTCACGTCTTCCATGATCTGCTTGAGGTCTGTAATGTCATAAAGAGCAAGACGATAATCCTCAACAGCATCATTCACCTTTGACTGAACACCCTCCTTCAATTCCATGCTGAGAGGTTTAGGTGAATAGGAAGCGACGCTCACTGTCCTGGCAGCCGAATCTATCGGAGACACGACCACAAGGGCATCAAGGCCAAGAGACTCGAATCTCGCCTTCATCGTATCGACAGGTTCAGCCGAATAATCCTCATACTCAACCGCATCAGTATCGACAAGGTACGGCATCACTATACCGGACTGGTCCACCACTGCAACCTTTTTTCCGGTATCCTTCGCCATGAACATGATGACACTCGGAAGAATACAGATAGCCGCAAAGAGTATCGGCACCAGGAATGTTGTCAACAGGAATGACTTCTTTTTTACGCGGGTAAGATATTCGCGCGAAATGATGGTCTTTATATTTCTGAATTTCATAGCTTATTCCCCCTCTGTTACAAGTTTGATGAAAATATCATTCATGCGCGGAACGAGTTCCTTGAATGAGTTTACAGTAATGCCCTGAGCGATTATCGCCTTAAGCACCTCATTGCCAGTCACATCTTCAGCAAGAGACAGCACGGCAGTATGACGTCCTGAATCGTCCTGATCAGACAGAACCTTGAACACTCCTGGTTCTGAAGTCACACTTGTCTTTGATGTATATATCAGCTCTACATTATTGTTGCCATACTTGTGACGGATCTCATCAACACCACCGGAGATCACTACATGGGACTTATTGATTAATGCGATATTGTCACACAGTTCCTCGACAGACTCCATGTTATGTGTCGAAAGAATGATGGTAGCGCCTTCTGCCTTGAGCCTGAGGATTTCCTCCCTGATGACTTGCGCATTGACCGGATCAAAGCCTGAGAAAGGCTCATCAAGAATAAGCAGAGAAGGCTTATGCACCACAGTAGTGATGAACTGAACCTTCTGAGCCATACCCTTGGACAGTTCCTCGACCTTCTTGTTCCACCAGCTCTCGATACCGAATCTCACGAACCACTTCTTCAGTTCCGTCATGGCATCACGATAGCTCATACCTTTGAGCTGGGCAAAATACATAGCCTGCTCGCCTACCTTCATCTTACGGTACAATCCTCTTTCTTCTGGCAGATAACCGATCTTCTCGACATCGTCCTGAGTGATAGGTCTGCCGTCGAAAAGCACTTCGCCGGCATTGGGGATAGTGATCCTGTTTATTATACGGATCAACGTTGTCTTTCCAGCTCCGTTAGGGCCGAGCAGACCGAAAATCTTTCCTTTCGGAATGTCCACAGACACATGGTCAAGAGCAATCTTCTCACCAAAACTCTTGCAGACATCTTTACATTGAATAAGTCCCATTTTATATTACATATTTAAAATTTTCGCAGTCATTTCGACCATAAGTTCAGCGGGAGAAGCCTCTCCTACATCACCGCCTTTTCCCTTATAGTCATATTCCTTCAGCAGCGCAATCACTGCCATGCATTTCTTTACAGGATAATTCCTCACAGCCGTATCATACTCGCTGAAGAAATACGGATTCACGCCAAGCACCTTGGATTTCTGATCGTTAGCCGGTCTCGGAGTCTGCATCAGAAGCGCTCCGTATTTCAATATCCTGTAGAAATGGGTGTATAAGGCACTAACTGCCATAGGCATGGCAAACTTAGCGGATGAGCCTATATATGCAGCAATACGCAATGCCTTTGCCGGATTCTTCATGGACAATTCCCTAGTCAGCTCGAAAATGCTGAACTGACGGCTGATACCCACATTCTTCTCTATGTCAGCAGCACTTACCTCGACAGTCCCTTCCGGAAGATTCTTCAGCATCTTCTCCGTTTCGATAGCAATCTTGTTGAGATCGGTACCGGCATGCTCTCCCAACAAAGCCGCAGCATCAGGCGCTATCCTCAAACCTTTTGTCTGATAGAACATGGATATCCATTTCGGCATCTCATAATCCCTGAGAGCCTGAGAATCAACCACAACTCCCATCTTCGACACGGTCTTATACAATGATTTCCTCTTGTCTGCACTCGCGCCATGCATAGCGATTACCAGAACTGTTGACTCCAAAGGTTTCTGGCAATATACTGCCAGTTCCTCAAGAGTCTTCATCATCTGAGCCTCCTTTACGACCACAAGCTGGCGTTCCGCAAACATCGGATAACGACGGGCAGCCGTAATCACAGCATCGGCATTCACGTCCGCACCATAACATACGGTCTGATTGAAGTCACGCTCACTCTCGTCCAGACAATGTTCCAGGATGGCGTCACATACCATATCGACATAATACGGTTCATCTCCCATTAGAAGATAAACCGGCTTGAAGACGCCGTTGCGGGCGTCCTTGACAATTTCCCTGCAAAGGGAATCGGTCTCAGCAAATCCTTTAGCCATAATCTGACAAATATAATACTTTTAGACGACAAGGCAGAGGAAAAACTACAAAAAAACGAGGATGACCGACACTTATCAGTCATCCTCAATCTATTGATTCATCTTAAGCTGTTATTCAGCTCTTCTCTCCTTTACTTTCACAAGTTTCTCTTTGAGAATGTCGGCGCAGTCAACTACTGCGTCTTCGAAGGTCTTCGCATTCTTCTCGACCACGATCGTGCTGCCAGGAATACTCACCTGAACCTTCACATTCTTGTTCTCATGGTCTGGAAGCAATGAAAGCGCCACATCCACTCCTGTTACTGCATCATAGAATTTCTCGATCCTAGAGAACTTCTTCTCGATAAAGTCCAACAGTTTCTGATCTGCATTGAACTTGATGCTCTGAACTCTAATCTCCATGTTTACCTCCGTTTTTTGCCCTTGGGTGGGCTTGTTTATAAATTTCCTTAAGCCGGGCAACACTGCTATGGGTATAGACCTGAGTCGTAGCCAGTGACGAGTGGCCCAACAGTTCCTTTATGGAATTGATATTGGTATTCTCATCCATCAGTCCGGTAGCAAGAGAGTGACGCAGTACATGAGGCGACTTACGTCCGGTAATGCCATTCTGCGCTCCCAGCTCCTTCTTGACTGCCCTGTCCACAAACATCGGATAAAGCTTCTTACCCATGTAAGTGACAAGGAGCGGCTCTTTCAAAGACCTTTTACCTCCGCACAATGCCTCAACTGCTTCCAAATATAACAATATTTCTTCAGATAATGAAACAATCAGCGGAATTTCTCGCATTTTATCTCCTTTTCCCCTCACTTTGACAACTTTTCTGCCAAAATCGATATCTCCGACTGTCAAGCCGATAAGTTCGGCTCTTCGCAGACCAAGCGAATAAAGCATGGAGATGATAAGCCGGCCCAGAAACGACCCATATTGTTCCTTTCCGCTTTCTGTATTTATATTGTTCAGCAGAAAGTCAAATTCATCACGTTCCAGAAGCCATGAGGTCTTCGAGAAATACTCCGCCATAGCCTCCTTTCTATAAAACACGGGCAGCCGCTTTTCCACCTTAGGTTTTGAGATAAGTTTCACAGGATTGGAAGCAAGAAGGTCATTCATCATAAGGAAACGGCAGAACCCGCTCAAGACCGACATATGAAGACTGACTGTCTTTGCGGACAAGTCCCTTTCAACCATCTCAACCACATAATCCCTCAAAACAGGCACCTTCATGGCCTCGACTATTTCCTTGTCGGTCATATCATTCCCCTCCCCTACGCAACTCACAAAATCCGCTATGACATCGCCATATAAGGTCACAGTCCTCTCGGAATATCTCCTGATATCCCTTATATAACATATATATCTAGCGATAATTCCCATATGTTCAATTAGCAATATGTATATGTGAGGCAGCGGCATGTCCCTGGCTAAGAGGCGTCTCCCGACAGAGAGACGGGAAGCACAGAGCACATATACATATTGTCATTTAACCGGAAACAGTCCCATATCGGCAGCCTTAGCCCTCATGAAAGCATCTGCCGCCTCAAAGGAATTCTCTATATCACCATCAAGAATCGCATTCTTCACTGCTTCCTTAAGCACACCGATGGTATTGCAAGGTTCGATACCGAAAAGGTCCATGACATAATCCCCTGTAATAGGATTCTTGAAATTACGGATCGCATCCTTTGCCTCTACCTCGACCAGTTTTGTCTTTACCAATTCGAAATTGGCATGCAGACGCGCCACCTTACGAGGATTCTTGGAAGTGATATCCGCATTGCACAGAAGCATGAGATCGTCGATATCATTCCCGGCATCAAAAAGAAGCCTGCGCACAGCTGAATCCGTAACCTCCTCAGTTACAAGGGCTATAGGTCTGAGATGAAGTCCTACCAGTTTCTGAACATATTTCATCTTCTCATTCAGAGGCATCTTCAGTCCTTGGAAAATCTTCGGAATCCACCTTGCCCCTACCACTTCATGTCCATGGAATGTCCAGCCTAAGGCAGGATCATATTTCTTGGTAGCCGGTTTTGCAATATCATGAAGCAGAGCAGCCCATCGCAGCCATACATTCGGCTCGGTGCGCACCTTCTCTACCTCCACGCCATCCTCAAAGACAAAATCTTTCAAAGTACCCTCAGCGATAGCCTGCATTTCAGCAGCAGCGACATTGTCAAGAACCTCGAGGGTATGAGAAAAGTTCTCCTTATGTCCCTTCCCCTCAACAGTTTCCACACCTTTAAGCTTCGCCAGCTGCGGAAGGACATATTCAAGAAGTCCGGTCTCATCAAGGAGCCTGAATCCGATGGAAGGTCTTGGGGTCACAAGGATCTTATTCAGTTCCTCCACAATCCTCTCCTTGGAAAGGATTTCCATACGGTCCTTGTTTCTCTTTATGGATTCAAGCGACTCGGGAACTATGGTGAATGTCTGCCGAGCGGTCGTCAGCTTGGTTGCAAACCTGATGGCACGGACCATCCTGAGAGGGTCATCACTATATGTGGTATCCGGATCCAGCGGAGTACGGATTATGCCGGCAGCAAGGTCTCTGATGCCTCCGAACGGGTCCACCAATGCTCCGAAATCCTCCTTCTGAAGACTGAAGGCCATTGCATTGATGGTAAAGTCCCTTCTGAGCTGATCGTCCTCCAGCGTACCGTCCTCTACGATAGGCTTACGTGAATCCCTGCGGTATGACTCCTTTCGAGCACCGACGAATTCCACTTCAATGCCTTTGAACTTGAGCATCGCAGTACCGAAATTCTTGAATACGGACACATAGCTGTGAACACGCTCGCCAACAGCCTCGGCCAATTCGATACCGCTGCCCTCTACCACTATATCTATATCCTTGCTCGGACGTCCGAGAAAGCAGTCACGTACATAGCCTCCGATGACAAAGGCTCTTACGCCTTTCTCGGCAGCTACTTCCGAAACAATGGAAAATATCTTATGGTCAAGAAAGCCTTGAGTTATTGTTGCTGACATATCATCTCATTATAAGTAGGGACCTTTTCTATGAATGCAAACCCATCTTCCTTCCTGGTACAGACGAAAGTTCTGGTCCCGTTTGTAATCATTATATACCTCACATTCAGCACCATATTGTATCGTATGGCCTGGTCCAGCACCTCACCGGTAAGCTCGACTTCCGGCCTCTTGCATTCAACCACCATAAGCGGCTGAGCCTTACGGTCATACACTATGATATCCGCACGGAACTGCTTGCTTCCCAACTTGAAGCCAGCCTCGCTCATCATCATGTGGGCAGGCACATGCAGCTGCCCGGCAAGCACACCGATACACCATTGGCGTACCCTCTCCTCGGGAGTGAGCGCCACCTCCTTTTTCCTCAACGGATCCCATATGGTCAATCTGCTGTCCGACATTCTGCAAATATAGTCAAAATAATTGTTAGCTTTGCACCAGGAAATCATAAGAATGGGCAAAAACAGAAGACATAGCAGCGAAGAAGACCTTAAGATCATCTTCGAAGACCGTTGGCTTATCGTTGTGGAGAAGCCAAGCGGCCTGTTGAGCATGTCCACAGGCAGGCCAGGCGAAGAAACAGCCTACTCCATGCTTACGGAATATGCCGGCAGAGTATTCATCGTGCATCGTCTTGACCGCGACACGTCCGGACTTCTTGTCTTTGCCAAGGATTCCGACACGAAAGAGGCTCTGCAGTCGAACTGGAACGAAGCTGTGCAGGCAAGGAAGTACACAGCCATACTTGAAGGAAATATACCGGACGAAGAAGGCTGGATAGAGACATGGCTATATGAGAATCCTAAATCGATGAAAGTACACTGCTATGCCCTTGCTCCGAACGACACTCCAGAAAAGCCACCAAGAAAAGACTGGCAGTTTGCCTCTAGCCATTGCCGGTCACTCAAAAGAGGCATGATTGACGGGGCGACATACACGATGGTAGAGTTCGAGCTGGAAACAGGCAGGAAAAACCAGATCAGAGTACATTCGGAATGGATAGGACATCCGATCGCAGGTGACAGGAAATACGGAGCCAGAAGCAACCCTCTAGGCCGTCTGGCCCTTCATGCTCATATCCTTTCTTTCATACATCCATGGACGGGACAGACCCTGGACTTTTCGTCCCCACTTCCTCGATGCTTCAGGAAGCTTGTCTAGATGACTCCAGAACCAAGCATCTCATCTCCGTCATACCAGACTGCAAACTGACCCGGCGTAATACCACGCTGTGGTGCATCGAACAGCATGTACAGACCATTATCACGCATGATGACAGTAGCGTCCTGAAGAGGCTGACGATAGCGGATACGCACCTTGTAACGGCGCATTTCACCAGATTCCATAGCCAGATCCGGCCTTATCCAATGTATCTCAGCAGGATCGATCCTCAGACAGCTGCGTGACAGGCCTTTATGAGTATGTCCCTCTCCTACATATATTATGTTTTGAGGAATATCTGTTTCAATGACGAAAACAGAATCCTTATGACCTCCGATATTGAGGCCCTTGCGCTGGCCGATGGTATAGAACTGGGCCCCATCATGCCTGCCCACTATCTTTCCGAAAGGATTCTCTTTATAGCGTGTCTTCTTGATGTGTTTCCTTCCGCTCCTGTAAGTTTCAGTCTCGAATCTTATATCATATCTTACCGGTTCAGAGAGGCGTCTTAAATCGTCGTCTGACAGAGCAGATATCTTGTCCATATCGAAAGGGCAACCTTCATTATCCGAAGGCAAGGCCTTGTCTTCAGACACATAATCCGTAATCATCTTCGCCGCTCCCCCGTCTTTCAGCAATGAATCCAAAGTCGCCTTAAGGAATGCATAGTGCTCATCATCAGCATAGTATTCATCAAAAACCTCCACCACATCACCTTCGCATGGTTTCAGTTTCTGCTGGAGGAATGTAGGCAGATCGACCTTTCCGACGAAGCATATTCCCTGTGAATCCTTCTTGTCCGCAGACGGGAGATCCGCTTCATGAGCCAGCCTTCTTACCTCAGGTTTCACTATATCACCTATAGGGAACATCGCCTGAGACAATTGCTCCTGAGTAAGCTGGCAGAGGAAATAGCTCTGGTCCTTGTTCGGATCCGTTCCTGCTAGAATCCTATATACAGGGCCGTCCGGGCCCTCGATGGTTTCCTTGCGGCAATAATGGCCGGTCGCTACGTAATCGGCTCCTAGTTTCCTTGCACATTTGAGGAATGCATCGAACTTTATCTCCCTGTTGCATAGGACATCCGGATTGGGGGTCCTTCCTTTCTCATATTCATCGAACATATAATCGACAACACGCTGGCGGTATTCCTTGCTAAGGTCCACGAAATAGAATGGGATCCCGATCTTCCTGGCCACAAGTTCAGCCACGAAACGGTCTTCTTCCCATTCGCAGTCTCCATGAAGCGTAGTCGAAGCGTCGTGCCAGTTCTGCATGAACAAGGCAAAGACATCATAGCCCTGCTGTTTGAGCAAAAGAGCCGCAACACTGGAATCAACACCTCCTGAAAGTCCTATACACACCTTAATTTGTCCGTTATCTGCCATATTATGAGACATTTTCAATAAAAAAGCATTATATTTGTGAAGTCTGCAAAGATAATTTAATTGAACTGTTATGACAAGCAAAGAAATAAAAATCGCTTATCTGGAATATGAATCGATCGACCAGCTCGATACTGCCGACAGGGAACTCGCAGAAGCGGCAATCCAGGCCACCGTTGGTTCATACGCTCCTTATTCTAAGTTCAATGTAGGAGCTGCAGTACGTCTTGACAACGGCACGATCATCAAAGGATCCAATCAGGAGAATGCGGCTTACCCTTCCGGTACATGCGCTGAAAGGACTGCAATGTTCTATGCAGCAGCGGCTTATCCAGACAACGCCATCACGGATATAGCAGTAGTTGCCAGCCAGAACGGACAGATCTGCGAAAATCCCGCGACCCCATGCGGAGCATGCCGTCAGGTCATGGCCCAATATCAGACAAAGGGTGGCAAGCCTATATCCATCATTCTTGTCGGTTCCGGACGAATCTGGAAATTCTCCAGAGTTGACGATATACTGCCACTCATTTTTGACAGCATCTGATTTTTCAAATGAAGGCATAAATGACGATTTTTTTTGCAATCGCAAAAAAAATAAGTACATTTGCAGTCGGGAAAGTCATACACGACCAGCTCCCTCCGAATTCCCCCAGGGCTTGACCGCAGCAAGGGTAGGAGGTCGTAGCGGTGCGATGTATCAAGCTTTCCCTTTTTTTGTATCCATACCCTGATTTTTCCCAAATATTCCTTTCTGGCACAGGGTTTGATAAAGGATTGACCGCCACATGAGGTATATATCAAAACATTATACTACATTTGCACAAATCAATCTTCAATAATACGGACTTAACAATAAATGACAATGAAAAAGATCCTGACAATCATTTTTGCTGCCCTTGCATTCACAGCATGCAACCCTGATGAGAAAACCGCGGAATTCAAGGCGGACGTTCTTCCCGGAACAAAATGGGAGGGTACATACCAAAGCATGCAGGGCAATGTCGTGACCGGAACATCAACCGTAACCTTGAAATTCAATGACGGACAGTCCGGTCAGATGATACAGAAACGAAGCAATTCTTCATCAAAAGACTATTATGACATGTCTTACTCTGTTTCTGGGAAAAAGATAAGTATCGACTGCCCTGTCATCAACGGAACCTGGGAAGTCTCCGGATACACGGATAAGACAATGGTTCTCACATTACTTCCGGACAAGAACGGCATCATGACCCTCGTCCTCCAATAACCCTCGGACTGACACTTACACTCCCCACAGACAATGAAAACTAAACTGATCATCGTGTGCCTGCTTCTTGCAGGTGCTCTTTCTTTGAATGCGCAAAGAATCATATCATATGACATGATTCAGCGCAACAGAAATCTGGAAGTAAGGCTTACCCTGAAAGATTCCAAGACCTCTGATCCGATCCCTTGGGTCTCCGTTTATCTGATTCCTGACGGAGATACCACCATCACTCACTTCGCCCTGTCTGACGACAAAGGAGATGCTGTCCTTAAAGAAGTTCCGACGGGAAAATACGAACTGAATGCGGAAATCATCGGATACAAGCCATATAAGAAGACTTACACCTTCAAAGGTTGGGAGTACGACGCCGGCATAATCAAGATGGAGGAAAACCCTGAATTTCTTGATGCAGCTACAATATCGGCAGTCGGCAATGCCATCTCCGTAAAGAAGGACACGATAGAATTCAATGCATCAGCATTCAAAGTCGGAGAAAATGCCATGCTGGAGGATCTCCTCAAGAAAATGCCCGGTATGGAAGTTGACGATGACGGCACCGTTACCTTGAATGGTGAAAAGGTTGACAAGCTTACAGTAGGAGGAAAGACATTCTTCTTCAATGATTCCAAAGCCGCTCTCAAAGGTCTGCCGGCCAAGATCGTAGATAAGATCAAAGTCGTTGACAAGACAAAGGACGAAGCCGCAATTTCCGGAATAGTAAGTAAAGATGACAAGGAAAAGGTCCTTGATGTCGAGCTGAAAGAAGAATTTCAGAAAGGTTGGTACGGAAATGCAAAGATAGGAGGAGGTGCAACCTTGACAGGCAAAGATGACAATGACCTGATAGACGACCGTAGAATGCTGTATAACGGCAATGCGATGGTAACGGGTTATCAGGAAAAGGATCAGGTTGTCTTCATCGGCAATGCATATAATGCCACTGAGCCAGGAAGCAGCATGGTGATGTATTATGGAGGCAATGCTTCGGCAGATGACTTCAACAGCATCGGAGGCCTTGACCGGGTGGCAAAGACCGGAGTGAATTATAACACAGAGCGTATCAAGGGCATGGAGACTAATGTATCCGTTACATATGGGAACAATGGTAAACAAGCCGCGCAAAGCTCTGCAAGGACCTCATACCAGAACGACGGCCCCGATCTTCTTACAGACGGCAGATATTCGGCTGAGGGAAAACAGAATACCCTGAACGGCACAATAGGCATTTCCTCCAAGAGCAATGAGAAGTATCACTTCCATTTCAGACAGAACATAGGATATACCACAGAGGACATAGCATCAACCAATTTCTCACGTTCGACCAGCAACAATGATTTCATAAACAGCTCCTCAGCCTCTTCCAGATCATTTTCCAGAAGAATTTCAGCAGACGGAATGATATACGGAGGCTTCAAGCAGCTCGGCAAGAAGAACAGGACGCTGGCAGCTCACTTATACTACAGCATAACCGGTAAGGACAAAGAAAGCAAGGACCTGTCAGAAGTATTGAACCAGACCGGGAATACGGTCAAGGACCTGCGTTATGATTCCGATCTCAAAAGCAATTCCATCAACTGCAATCTCACATACAGCGAGCCGTTGTCAGAGAAATGGACGATACAAGGTTCTTTCGGCTCCGGCTATTCTGCAAATGAAAACAGCAAGGATGCAACAAATCCGGACGGATCATACAACGCTTATTATTCCTCTGTATCAGACAATTACTATCAGACTAACGCAGGAGCCGTTTCAGTTCAATGGAAAAACGACACTTCTACTGTCCAGCTGGGCGTCAGAGCCGACATGGTGAAGAACGAAGTGCATGCCATATCAATGGGAAATGAAACATGGACAGGAAAAGGAGAGTGGCTCTACAACTGGTCACCATACGCATATTATGAGTATGAGAAAGACGGTATCGGCATGTATGCCGGATATTACGGATACTCCGGCCAGCCGTCTTATTCTCAGCTCACCCCTTCGCTGGACATTACCAATCCTATACGCATCTCGACCGGCAACATCTGGCTGAAGCCATCCTTCCAGCATGGACTGTACTCTTCCATATCTGCAAATAACCGTGAGACATTCTCATTCCTTTCCGTATATCTGAATGCTTCTTTATCTGCAAGAAGTACAGTATATGCAAGCTGGATTGATGAAGGTGGCATCAGATATTCCGTGCCCGTCAATTCGCAAAAGCCTCAGACCAACGGATCAGTTTACGTATCTTACAACAGGCCGCTGGGAAAAGAAAGGAAATTCACGCTTTCTCTCACAGGAAACTCATCATACACAGGAAATTACAGCTATCAGGCAACAAGAAAGCTGGAAGGACTCGATATACAGAGCTTCGACTACACATCATTCATGGAGAATTTCTGGGGAGATTCCAAAGGAAGCCGCTTTTACAGCGGAGAAAGCGGATTTGGCGAAAGCAGGACAAGCACTATTGGCTGGGGCGGTTCGGCAAAACTTAAGTACAGCATCGAAAAGCTCGATATAAGTGCCGGAGGTTCGGTTTCAAATTACATATCGAAATATTCACTGGATCCGACAACTGACATGAACACATGGAACAACAGGATATTCTGCGAAGTTCTTTATCAGCCCGGAAAGGACTGGGAAATAAAGAGCGACCTCACATACAGGTTCTACAGAGGATATGCTCCCGGATACGGAAGTCCCGAATGGAATTGGAACATGAGTGTCAGCAAGAGCATAAAGGCTGTTACATTGAGTCTTAAAGCAGCTGACATCCTCAACCAGACCAAATCCCTAAGGCGCTCAACCTCAGCAGAATACACAGAAGACATCTATAGCAATGTGCTAGGACGTTTCGTCATGTTCAGCGTATCGTTCAATTTCGGAAAAATGAATTCAAAAAAGAACAACAATGTAGAGAATGCGGTATGGAACATGATGTAAATTATGTTTATATTTGCACATCCGATTCTTTATACCATGATCCGAAGCTATACAAAAAAGACATTTTCATTCATTCTGGCCTTGGTGGTTTCTTCTTTAACCGCTATGGGTCAGAATGCGATTGACGGCACATGGCATGGCGAGCTGGAAATCTCCGGGCAGAAGCTGATGCTGGTTTTTCATCTGGATCCGGAAGGAAGCAGTATCGACAGTCCTGACCAGATGGCATACAATATCCCGGCAGACATTATGGAATCAAGCCCGACTAAGGTCAAGGTAGAAATTCCATCACTCAATGCCGGTTTCGAAGGAAGCATGATGTTCGGGCTACTGATTGGGAAATTCCGGCAGAACGGTCTGGAATTCCCGTTATCATTGAAGCATGGGAATCCGGAAATGAAACGTCCTCAGACTCCTGTTCCTCCATTTGCATATCAAAATGAAGAGGTCACATTCACCAATCCTTACGATGGAGCCCTCTTAAGCGGCACCCTTGCCATTCCTCAGGATCACTCTCATGACACTCCCGTCATTCTTCTTGTCAGCGGCAGCGGTCTGCAGAACCGCGATGAAGAGATCTTCGGGCACAAACCGTTTGCTGTAATTGCCGATCATTTCGCAGAAAACGGAATCGCAACTCTCAGATATGATGACAGATCGGTCGGAAATTCCACAGGAGATGTATCCAAGGCTACGACAGAAACTTTCAGGCAAGACGCAAAAGCGGGTCTGGAATACCTTAAAACCAGGAAAGAGTTTGGCAAGACAGGAATTTTAGGCCATTCTGAGGGAGGTACCATTGCATTTCTGATTGCAGGAGAAGGTGAGCCTGATTTCATAATCAGTCTTGCCGGTGGTGCTGTAAGCGGGGCAGAAATCCTTGCAGCACAGAATGAGGTGCTTATGATAACGGGAGGTATTCCGGAAGAACTCGTAAACAGGTATTGCAGAGCCCTCAAGGAAGTCCTCACAGACAGCGCCATGACAGCTGAAAAGCTTGATATCCTGTCAGCAGGACTCCCTGAAGGAATGAGAAAGAATCTGCATGCCGTTCTTAACAGTAATGATCCTTGGACTGATCATTTTACAGGTCTTGATCCTGCGGAAAGCATATCACGTATTCAATGTCCGGTCATGGCCTTGAATGGAGAAATGGACATGCAGGTCATTTCTGATAAGAACCTGGAAGTGCTGAGGAATCTGCTGCAGCCTTCAGACAAAAACATGATAAAGGCCTATCCGGGGCTGAACCATTTGTTCCAGCATTGCAGGACAGGAAGACCGGAAGAATATCAACGTATAGAAGAAACCATTTCAGATGAAGTTCTGAATGATATCGTAAACTGGATAAAAAGACTTGAGCGATGAAGAAGATTGTCACTTTGCTTATATGCTTGTCAGCCATCATATGTTGCGACGAAATCGACAGATACCCCGGAGCTGATGAATTCAAGCCGGAGCAAGAGAATCCGGAACCAGAACCAGAACCAGAACCGGAACCGGTCCCAGAAGGCATCATACCATTCACGGCAGCCAGCACAGGAGACGAGGGCGTTGCATATGTATGGGACGACAGCGTCATTCCCGAGATAACCATACATATGACAAAAGAGGAATGGAACAAGCTGCTTGCGAGATATGACGAATTTTCTCATAATGTGGACTATTTCCATGCAGACTTCACATACAGGAAAGGAGATGAAACCATCTTCATTGAAGATGGAGGTGTCAGGCTGAGAGGCAACACATCAAGGCGCAGGCCTGAAGGAAACGGCGGACAGAAGCATGACTCCGTCAATCCGGACTGGCACCATTGTCATTTCGGCATCAATTTCAGAAAATACCATAAGGATTCAGAGCACACGATCCATGGCATCAGGAAGGTGAATCTCAAATGGTTCAAGGATGACCCGTGCTATGTACGCGAGCTTTACTGCTACGACCTCTTCAGACGATACGGCATATGGACAAGCGCATTTTCATCATATTGCCGTTTATGGCTTGATATCGAAGGAGATGCAGCCCCAGCCTATTATGGAGTCTATAATATGATAGAGCCGATTGACGACGAATTCATTGAAAGAAGGATACCAGGCATGTTCGAGAACGACAAAGGCTATCTGTGGAAATGCGTATATGGTACCGGAGGCATGGCTGACCTGAGGAATACGGACGAAGCGAAATTCAATTGGGATCAGGACAATGGAGTCAACTACACATACGAATTCAAAGGAGACGAGGAGGATTTTGCAAGTGCGAAAGCTCAGCTTCAGGATTTCATCCTCAAGCTGGCAGGCAAAGGCGAAGACAGTTTCTATAAATGGATAAATGAAGTATGCGATGTGGAATTTCTGCTGAAGACATATGCCGTGAATGTTGCTGTAGGCATGTGGGACGACCATTGGAACAACGGAAACAACTTCTACATTTATTTCAACTCCACCGATCTTTACGACTACAAGGTCTATCTTCTTCCATATGATTATGACAACACTTTGGGAACGAGCCTGAATTGCGGAGTCTTGAGCGACTCAGGAAGACAGGACCCATATAACTGGGGAGATTCCGGACTTCTTATGGAAAGACTGATGAAATTCGAGGATTTCAGGGAAATGTATAAAAATGCATTCATGGAGCTGACCGATCCTGCCAATTCTCTTTTCCATATGAATGCCAGTGTACAGAGAATAAAGGAATGGCAGAAAAAGATATCACCTTATGTCAGCAATGACACTGACGAAGATATGGTCATAAAAGATGAGCCGGCATCATGGGGAAATCACCATGAATACCGTCTCATGGACACAGGAAACAACAATTTCTTCAAAGTGAAGACGGAAAGTGTTTCCAAGATGTAGCCTATTCCGTATAGAATTCTATGATGCGGGCGATAGCTCTCTGGCACACAGGACAGAAGCTTTCGGCCGCATTTGTTTTCATTCTGCAATCCGGATAAGGTCTGAAGACACCTCTGGATTGATATCCGGCTCCTTCATAGACTCCGATCTGAGACTCCATTGAAACGCCTTCGGCAATCTTTTTCCATACATCACCTTCGACAGGGGTCGGAATCTGCACGACCTTAGGAAGCATGTCATTCCATTTTGATTCGAAGTCATATAGAGTCGTTATGTTCTGCTCCCACGGTTCCATATCCGGATAATAGTATTCCACAAATTGGTCGTCATAATAATATTCGTCCGCCAAGCCAGCAAAGCTATGGCCGAATTCATGCACGACTACCGGCCTGAAGGCAGAATGGCGGGCTGTCGTCAAAGTATATGAATTGAAGATTCCACCACCGCCATATGTATCGGTATTTGCAAGGATTACAAGATGTTCGTATGGAATGCCGCAAAGCGCATCATGCATTTTCCAGACGCAGGATGTAGTCAGATACCTGTCGGAATAGAATGTGTCATAATTCGAGCCTACAGCCGTTTCCTTCCAGATGCCCTCGCGTGGCACACTCACCCCACTATCTTCAGACTCCAGGGCGATGGCCACGAAATTGAAGCGATCCTTGTATTTTGCGAAAGGATCATGTGCCAATATTGCATCTACTGCAGCCTGTGCATCTACATAGAACTGCCCTGCCTCTTCCTTCGTATAACCTTCCGCTACGATTGCCACATCAATCTTATCCTCAGGATTTCCACTCTTCAAAAGGTAGCGGTGAGATGCTGCAACAGGGTCAATATGACGGATAAGGATATCATTCGGATCAACCGTATGATTGAGCGATGCACACACATTACCAAAGAAATCATACAGTTCTACCCTCACCTTCACCTTTGAAGAAGGCATAGGCAGAAGGAAGGTATTCTCAAAAGCCTTACGTATTCTTGTTGCTTCCTCCGTGGTCTTCCATTCCTGAAAGAGAGTCGAGAATGCCTGCCTATAGAGTATGTTCCCCGTCTCGATGTCCGTCATGCATATCTGACCGTTTCCCTTTACCGGCACTTCATCAAGATTCACTCTGCGGCCGGCCCAACCGTCAAAGCAATAAAGCCTGTCAAGCGAAATCTCCGTAGCCTTATCAGTTCCGGAGAAGACATAGTCAACACGGAGTGTCTGGCTCTGTGCATGTATGGCCACAGAACACAAAAAAGTAGCTAGTAAACAAAAAAAGCGACGCATAAATCCTTATCAATTAACAACTTACAAATACCTTCTGCTCCCCTTTGGCGGCAGGAGCAAATCATAAAAGATTAAAGCACAGCAACTTAACGGACACGCTAAATTTTAGCCGCACAATTAATACCATCAAGGGCAGATGAAACGATGCCACCTGCATATCCGGCACCTTCACCGCATGGATAAAGGCCAGCGATCTGAGTATGCTCAAGTGTCTCAGGATCACGAGGAATGCGGACAGGAGAAGATGTTCGGGATTCCACACCAAGAAGCAGAGCATCATTGGTATAGTATCCATGCATCTTCTTGTTGCCTATCTCCGGGAAGGCATATTTAAGTCTCAGAGAGACATGCTCAGGCAAAAGCTCATGCAGAGGAGCATTCACGGCACCAGGGTGGTAAGATGTCTGAGGCAGTCCGCTTGAAGGGATACGGCGGCAGAAATCCATCATACGCTGAGCAGGAGCTTTCAAGGAGCCTGTATATTCGAACATCTTCTTTTCCACATCTTTCTGGAAGTTGAGCAGGGCCAGAGGACCATATTGAGCATATTCAGGAAAGTCTTCGGGCTCTATCTGCACCACTACTCCTGAATTCGCCCACTTCGAATTACGCTGCGAATTGGACATACCGTTAAGGACAAGCTCTCCTTCCGCAGTCGCTGCCGGTACAAGAATACCTCCCGGGCACATGCAGAATGAGAAGACTCCCCTTTCAAGAACCTGAGTAACGAAAGAATATTCAGCAGTAGGCATGTACGGCTGATACTTGCCATGGTACTGGATCTTGTTGATAAGAGACTGTGGGTGCTCGACTCGGACTCCCAAAGCGAATCCTTTAGCCTGGATTTCCCAGCCCTTGCGATTGAACATCTCATAGATGTCGCGTGCAGAATGGCCTGTAGCAAGAATCACTTTGCGTGAATTATAGATCGTTCCCTCATTGACAGTGACATCAAACGTTCCGTCAGCCTTCTTCACGATATCTGTCACACGAGAGTCGAAATGATACTCTCCACCATGTTCAATGATACACTTGCGAATATTCTCCACTACGATAGGAAGCTTGTCGCTTCCGATATGTGGATGAGCATCCATAAGGATAGATGGGTCCGCACCGAATCTCACCAGCTGATGAAGCACTTCTCGAATGTCTCCCCTCTTCGAGGAACGGGTATAGAGTTTTCCGTCAGAGAAAGTACCTGCGCCTCCTTCACCGAAACAATAGTTCGAATCCGGATTGACCACGCCCTCACGTGAGAGTTTCGCCATGTCGAACTTTCTGGCATGGACATCCTTTCCGCGTTCAAGAATGACCGGTCTGAGGCCTTTCATCAGCAGACGTAAAGCAGCGAACATACCTGCAGGTCCAGCACCGATGATGATTACCGGTTCAGCCGATGACACTTCCTTATATTCCTCCAGAACATATTCGGCCATGACCTCGTCTGGTTTATATACTTCTACCTTATAACGGTACAGGATATCGTTTCTTGCATCAATGGAACGACGCATGATACGGTATTTCAGCTGCTGCTTCATCTTTGGGGAAACGCCCAGAGCCTTTACGGCCGCAGTCTGGATTTCATCAGCCGTCAGTTCTTTACCTAGTTTACAGGTTACTTCGATTTCTTTCATATCTTCAACATTATACCTTCTTTCAACGAAGGATATGACAGTACATTTTTCATGGGTGGACAGGATATGAAATCCTATTACGTTACCCCTTCCCTAAATCCCTTCCCTCGGGGAAGGGACTTGCTATCGCAATGCTCTATTTCTTCTACATCATACCTTCTTTCAACGAAGGATATGAAATCCTAAAATTCGGCCAGACGAGAGACAGGTGCGACATCAAGAGAGGCACGCTCACCGTTCATGTAATGGAACCAGCCGGCAATAGCTATCATAGCCGCATTATCTGTTGTGAACTTGAACTCCGGAAGGAAGGTTGCCCAACCTCTTTTACGACCTTCCTCCTCTATACGGGCACGAAGGCCGCTGTTGGCCGACACACCTCCACCTATAGTTATCTGCTTGATACCCGTATGCTTAGCTGCCTTTATGAGCTTATCCATAAGGATATCGATGAGCGCTTTCTGGAAGCTTGCACAGATATCAGCCTTGTTCTTCTCCATGAAATCAGGATCGAGGGCCATCTGGTCACGGACAAAATACAGCAGCGAGGTCTTTATACCGCTGAAGCTGTAATCGAATCCAGGAATGTGAGGCTTTGAAAACTTGTATTTCAACGGGTCTCCTTCCTTTGCAAGACGGTCAACGACCGGGCCACCGGGATATCCAAGTCCCATCATCTTCGAGCATTTATCAAAAGCCTCACCTACCGCATCATCTATGGTCTGACCAAGAATCTCATACTCGAGAGGACTATCGACACGCACGATCTGAGAGTTACCTCCGGAAACCAGAAGGCATAGATATGGGAACTCAGGCTGACGGTTTTCAGCATCATACTGCTTTATGAAATTGGCCAGGATATGTCCCTGAAGATGATTGACTTCCACAAGAGGCTTATCCAGAGCCATTGCAAGGCCTTTAGCGAAAGAAGTACCTACGAGAAGCGAGCCAAGAAGTCCAGGGCCTCTAGTAAAGGCAATCGCCGTAATATCTGACGGCTGGATGCCCGCACGCGCAATAGCCTCACTCACAACCGGTACGATATTAACCTGATGTGCTCTTGATGCCAGCTCCGGAATAACTCCGCCATATGCCTTATGGACGTCCTGACTAGCGAGTACATTGGACAGAAGATATCCGTCTTTGATAACCGCCGCTGAAGTATCGTCACATGAAGATTCTATTCCTAAAATGATGTCTGCCATAATGGTACAAATTTAGCAATTTGATGCTGCATAACAAGGCGCAAAAATACGGATTTTATCCGATATTTTTACTATTTTTGCAAGTTGGACAATTATTAACTTTCAAAGCCATAAAAAGAGTACTTAAAATATTCTGGCTCTCATTCGTCGCGATAGCCTCTATTATACTTGCGGGAATTCTGGCAATTCAGCTCCCACAGGTACAGACCGCCATCGTAAGCAAAGTCGTCGAAACGCTGGACGACAAGCTTGACGCCGAAATTGACTTTGAAAAGATACATCTCAAGCCTTTCACCACACTCGTATTGAAGAATGTCTCGGTGATAGACAGAAATCCCACCCTGAACGTAGCCGATCCTTCAGCCGAACCTGTTGACACATTTTTCCGTGCTGACTATATAATTGCCAGATTCACTTTTTCAGGACTTTTAAGGCAGGATGGACTTCATCTGGACCGCGCATATATCAACGGGGCTCAAATGAACCTCGTGCTTGAAGATAATCCTGATGAATCTGCAGCAGAAAAGTCCACAGACAACCTGTCCAGAATATTCCGTCTGAAAAAGCCTGAGGAGAAAAAGCCTGTCAACAACAAGGAGATCTTCCATATCAAGGACGTGAAGATCCTGGACATGGGGTTCGCGATGAAGAATCACGGTTCGCAACAGACACCGTATTACGGCGGCATAAACTGGAATGACCTGGACATCAAGGATATCGACCTGAGCGCAGAAGAGCTTCAGTTCAAAGGAGGTGTAATGTCAGGTACTCTCAACAGCCTGTCATTCGAAGAGAAAAGTGGTTTCAAGGCAAATTCGATAACCGGCAAAGCCAGGGTAGGAAACGGTCGCACTCTGGTTGAGGACCTCCATATAGTTGACCAGTGGTCAGATATCCGTCTGCCTGTATTCATGATGCTGTACGAAAATGTAAAGGCATTCAAGAACTTCATATCGGAA
Organism: Candidatus Cryptobacteroides sp.; assembly: GCA_045613365.1. Taxonomy (GTDB): domain Bacteria; phylum Bacteroidota; class Bacteroidia; order Bacteroidales; family UBA932; genus Cryptobacteroides. The sequence goes on along the minus strand of JAZLAS010000010.1, from coordinate 32,249 downwards.
GTCAAGCTGGACGGCGATCTCGAAAACACAATACTCGATTTCAAGACATTGAAGTATTTCGCCCCACAGCTCGAAGGTAATACGATCAAGGCCTCGATAAGCGGCAATGTTTACGGATACGTTGACAATTTCAAGATAAACAATATCAGGATTGCGACAGATGACGGAGGGTTCTCCACTACGGTAAACGGACGTATGGCCGGAATACCTGACATAGAGAACACCATGCTCGATGCCACCATCAGCAAAAGTCTCTTCACCCTTGACGGCATGGGAAAGTTCCTGAGCGCCTGGATCAAAGATGGAGAACTCGACCTGAGCAGATATGGGAAAGGGCTGCTGTTCACACTGGACGGAACCGCCAAAGGCCTTCTTAATGACTTCGACGCAAGTATTTCAGCCGGTTCCTTAGCCGGTAGTATTGATGCCGACATGAAGGTAAGCAATATAATAGATGTCGGCACTCCGATCAGCATTTCAGGCAACATATCAACAGATGACCTTGACATAGGAAGAATTACAGGCATGGAACTGATCCGCCAGATTACTCTGGACACGAAGCTGGATGTCAAGCTGACCGAAGTACCGGAACTCAACATCAGGAACCTCTCAGTTGACAGAATGCACATAAACGGGTATGATTATCAAGGTATTTCAGCTACCGGAATATTGGCAGACAATCTCTTCAACGGTTGGATTACATGCCATGACCCTAACCTGTTCTTCATGCTCAGAGGTGCGATGTCTCTTGCTCCGAAAGGAAGAGATGCCGTTTACGGTTTCGAACTTCATGTGGGCGATGCAAACCTCAACGCAATCAACATAGACAAAAGAGGCAAATCATACTTCAATCTGTCTTCCAACGTCAATTTCGTAAAAATGGCGGATGGTACATTGAGCGGAAAGATTGACATTACGGACGTCATGCTCGAGAACAGACTCGGCAAGCACATGATAGGAAAGATAGGCCTTAACTTCCATAACAAGGAGAACAGCCACGACATCACCTTCAAGTCTGACTTCGCCAACGGCACATTCAAGGGAAGCGCACCTGTTTCCAGATTCGTGAACGACCTTGTAAACATTTCATTCAGGAGGGAACTCCCGTCATTGTTCAAATCTCCTGAATATACTTGGAACGGCAACTCATATGAAGTGAAGTTTGATTTCAGCAATTCCATGGACCTAATGAATTTCATAATGCCTGGAATGTATATAGACGAAAACACTTCCATAAGGGCTGCAATCGACAGCAAAGGTCTGCTCAACGCATCTCTCAGGTCACAAAGAATAGCAAAGAAAGGACAGTTCGTAAAGAATCTTGACATCGGGCTGAGCAACGCCGACGGTCAGCTCAAAGGTGAGATGACCTGTGATTCCATACAGGTGTCATCGCTCAGCATCGTGAATGACAGGCTTGAACTTCTGGCCCACGACGACCATATCGGAGCAAGGTTCACTTATGACAATGACAGCGAGCCTGTCAACAAAGGCGAACTGGTCATAACAGGAGATATCGGACGAGAAGACGATGAGGTGTCATTGTTCCTCAACATATCTCCTTCGGCCTTATACGTGAATTCTTCCGAATGGAACATTCTGGAATCCAGCATAAGGCTCAAAGGAAAGAATATCGACATCCAAGGTTTCGAGATGACAAACGGAGATCAGAGGCTATGGCTGGAGGGAAGCACATCTGCCGAAAGGACAGACACACTTCACCTCAATCTTGAAAGATTCGATATTTCGATGATCAATCCTCTGCTCAATGGACACTTCGGACTTCAGGGAGCTGCTTCAGGCAGTGTCCATCTGTATTCTCCAATAACACACAACAGCATCAGAGCAGACATCATCTGTGATTCCACGGCATTTGCCGAAGAAAAGATCGGAGAACTTGCACTTACAGGCTTATGGAACGAGGAGTTCGAGAGATATGACATCAGGCTGAAGAACACTCTGGACCAGAGCAGCAACATTGACATAATGGCAAAGCTCAGTCCGAAGACAAGAATGCTTGAAGCAGTAGCATCATTGAACAGATTGTCTGCAAAATATGCTGAGCCTCTTCTGAAAGACATATTCAGCGAATTGGGAGGAAGCGTATCAGGAAATGTGATTCTTTCCGGACCTCTCGACAACATGTCCATAAGCAGCGAAGGCACCAGACTGGACAATGCCATGCTCAGGATAGGATATACGAATGTTCCGTATTTTGCAGACGGCAGCTTCCATATTGACGACACAGGCGTTTATTTCGACGAGATAAGCATTCATGACAGATTGAACGGTACGGGATCATTATCGGGCTGCATCAACTGGAACAGATTCCGTGACATAAGCTTCGATACAAGGGTCAAGGTCAATGAGATAGAAGGCATCAACCTCAGTGAAGAAATGGGTGATGTGTTCTATGGAAACATATTCGCTACCGGAAACGTATCCATTACAGGCCCTGTAAATTCATTGTTACTGAACGTCGATGCAGTGACAGCAAAACAAGGACAGCTCCACATACCGGTAAGCAGTCTCGGAGCGACTGCCGGTGGGACAAATCTTCTCAAGTTCACAGAGCCCGTGAAGAAAGTCTATATCGACCCATATGTGGAAATGATGAAACAGCTTGAGAGCAATGAAGCTGAAGCAAGTGATTTCACTGTAAACATCAGGGTAAACACCTCGCCGGACATAGAAGCCTTCGTTGAAATAGACAAGGCAAGCGGAAACGTTCTTTCAGGAAGAGGAAACGGTCTGGTCGAGCTGAAGGTAGGTGAAGACCTGTTCAACATCAACGGAGAATACACACTTACAGGAGGCAGCTACAGATTCGCAGCGCTTGGCCTTGTCAGCAAGGATTTCCAGATTCAGCCTGAAAGCAAGATAACATTCGGCGGCGACATCATGGAGAGTAACCTTGACATTGCGGCGACATATGCAACCAAGGCTTCGCTTGGAACGCTGCTGGCAGACTCCACTTCTGTCGGTAACCGAAGAGACATTCTCTGCGGTATTCAGATCACAGATAAGCTGAAGAACCCAAGACTGGGATTTTCGATAGAGATTCCAGACCTTGACCCGATGACCAAGGCCAGAGTTGACAATGCACTCAGCACTGAAGACAAAGTACAGAAGCAGTTCCTGTCCCTTCTCGTCACTAACAACTTCCTGCCTGAAGAGCAGTCAGGTATCGCGAACAACTCTTCTTCGCTGGTGACAGATGCCCTCGCCAACCAGTTGAACAACATTTTCGAGAAACTTGACATACCTCTTGACCTAGGACTGAAATATCAGTCAAACAACAGAGGAACCGACATATTCGACGTAGCCGTATCGACACAGCTGTTCAACAACAGAGTCAGTGTCAACGGCAATATCGGAAACAAAGAAAGAGGAAGCAGTTCACAGAGCGATGTGGTAGGAGACCTTGATATTGAAATCAAGATCGACAGATCCGGTTCACTGCGTCTTAACATATTTTCTCATTCGGCGGACCAGTACACCAATTATCTGGACAACTCGCAAAGGAATGGCGTAGGTCTGTCGTACCAGACCGAATTCAACAGTCTTGGTCAATTCATACGCAACATCTTCAGGAGCAAGGCCAAGAGGCAGGAAGCCAGAAGAGCAGAAGAACAGGCGCTTCTCGAATCAGAAAGAGTAAGCATAAGAATAACAGGGGGAGAACCTCAAAAGTCAGAAAACGGAAATGACGGAAAATAAAGGAAAATTATTTCTCATTCCTTCTCCATTGGGAGAAAATGATCCGGCAGAAGTGATTCCGGGTCCGGTACTGCGATCTTTGGAAGGTTTCAGGACATTCGTAGTGGAGGAGGTCAGGACAGCCAGAAGATATCTGTCAAAGGCTGGGCTTAAAGGAAGAATCGGAGAGCTTGAGTTCCATGAACTTAATGAGCATACAGACCAGGCGACAGTCGAAGGGTACATAAAGCTGTTCGATAATGGCAATGATGTGGCGCTCATTTCCGAAGCCGGCCTTCCTGCCGTAGCCGATCCTGGTGCCCAGCTTGTCGCACTTGCCCATAGAAACGGTATTGAAGTCATTCCTGCAGTGGGCCCATCTTCGCTTATGCTGGCGCTTATGGCCTCAGGCCTTAACGGACAGTCATTCGCCTTTTGCGGATATATCCCGGCAAAGACAGATGAAAGAAGAAGCCGGCTCAAGACACTTGAAAAGATTTCCGGACAGCTCCGCCAGACACAGATACTCATCGAGACACCTTATAGGAACGATTCGCTTTTCGCGGACATTCTGGCAGTGTGCGGGGCTTCCACAAGGGTATGTGTTGCAGCAAACATCACAATGCCGGATGCATACATCAAGACAAAGAAAGTAAGTGAATGGAAGAAGGAAGGTCTTACGATCGGTAAAAGGCCTTGTGTTTTCCTGATATTGGCATAGATATGAAGAACATCGGAACAATAGAGCTTGAGGGCATGGAGTTCAAGGCTTACCATGGTTGTCTCGAGCAGGAAAAAGTAAGAGGTAACAGCTTCACTGTAGATTTCCGTGGAGAGATGGACCTTTCGGCGGCAGCAGAAAGCGACAACCTTGAAGACACCGTGAATTATGGTGAAATCTATGAGCTTGTGGCATATGAAATGTCGATTCCTTCGGAGCTGCTGGAGAATGTAGCGGGACGCATCGTCAAGGAGATTGAAAAGAGATTCCCGCAGTTTGTTTCTTTCTCCGTAAGGGTTTCCAAGAAGAAGCCGCCCGTGGACGGTGTGGCACAATGGTCCAGAGTAACGTTGTACCATCAGACTGATGTTGCCAGACTATGAGCAGCTATAGAATTGCATTTATAACATTGGGGTGCAAGCTGAATTATGCTGAGACTTCCACATATGAGAGAGGACTTCTGAAAGAGGGGTTCGAGGCTGTGCCGTGGAGCAAGGGAGCAGATGTCTTCCTTGTAAACACCTGCACGGTAACTGAACATTCCGACAAGAAGAGCAGGAACATCATACGTAAGCTGCACCGCATCTCGCCTGATGCCCACATTTTCGTCACCGGCTGCTACGCTCAGCTGAAAAAGGCCGAAATAGAAGCCATAGAAGGAGTTACAAAAGTATTCGGAGCCACAGAAAAAAGCAGGATAGTACCGGAGATACTATCTGCCGTTCATGGTAAAGATTGCTGCGGCCAAGGTCTGGAAACATTTTTCCCTGCTTACTCAAGCGGCGAGAGGACAAGATCTTTCCTGAAGGTACAGGACGGATGCGACTACAAGTGTCATTACTGTACTGTTCCATATGCCCGTGGCGAAAGCAGGAACATTCCTATTTCCGAAATCATTCCACAGGCTGAGGCAATCGCTTCTGAAGGAATTAAGGAAATAGTGCTGACTGGAGTTAACACCGGAGATTTCGGAAAAAGTACCGGAGAGACTTTCTTCGATCTGATACGTCAGCTGAATGAGGTGGAAGGCATAGAGAGATACAGGATATCGTCGATCGAACCTAATCTTCTGACCGAAGAGATGATCGACTGGATTACGTCAGGGACAAAATTCCTTCCTCATTACCACATTCCTCTTCAGTCCGGCTGCGACACGATACTTCGCGAGATGGGAAGAAGATATGACACTGCCGCCTTTGCCCGTAAGATACAGTATATCAGAGAAAAAAGTGAAAGGCCGGGAGGTCCGAAGGTATTCTTCGGAATTGATGTCATAGTCGGTTTTCCGGGAGAGACTGATGAGCTCTTCATGGAGACATACACCTTCCTTCGTGATGTGGTGCGCCCAGCTTTCATTCATATCTTTCCGTATTCACGCCGCTCCGGAACACCGGCTGCCGAAAGAAAGGATCAGGTACAGGACAGCATCAAGACCGGAAGGGTACAGATGCTTGAAGCTCTCTGTGCGGAACTTCATAAGGAGTTCATTGATGCAAACAAAGGAGTCGCAGAAAAGGTCCTGTTCGAAAGTACTGACAGGAAGAGTATGATGGAAGGCTATAGCGGAAACTATATCAGGGTAAGCCGGGAGTATGACAAGGATCTTATCGGAAAGATCGTGGATGTCGTTTTATAGATTTCATGCAATGAAAAAGGCGAAGCTTGTATTTTTAGGGACTGGTACCTCACAGGGAGTGCCGATGATAGGATGCGGATGTGAAGTATGCCGCAGCCGGGATCCTCGGGACAAGAGACTGAGGGCAAGTGCGCTGGTAGAGTATGAAGGCATGACCATACTTATAGACGCTGGTCCTGACTTCAGACAGCAGATGCTGCGTGAAGGCATTTCCCATGTGGACGCCATTCTTCTGACTCACAATCACAAGGACCACACAGGAGGGCTTGACGACATAAGAGCCTTCAACTACATAGAAAAAAGAGCGACAGAGATTTATTGCGAGAAATACGTAGAAGATTCTTTGAGGCTTGAGTATTCATATGCATTTGCAGAAAAGAAATATCCCGGAGCACCGGAATGGCATGTCCATAACATTGATGAAAAACCGTTTCAGATCAGCTGCGGAGGCCCTTACGAAGTTCTTTCCTGGGAGCCTGGGAAAGGATATGTTCATACAATAGCAGGTGAAGACGATCCTGTCAGGACTGCGGAAATCATTCCGATACGAGGTATGCATTACAAACTGCCTGTGCTCGGATACAGATTCGGCAACATTGCTTACTGCACAGATATGAACCACATTCCAAATGAAGAGTTCGAGAAACTTCATGGACTGGATCATTTCATCATCAACTGCGTGAAATATGGAAAGCATATCTCTCATTACTCATTGGAAGAAGCGATAGAAGTAGCCCGCCGTGTCGGTGCCGGACATTCATGGCTCACACATCTTTCCCATCAGCTTCCATGCTACAATGAGCTTGCCTGCGAGCTTCCTGAAGGAATTCTCCCTGCATATGACGGATTGATCATAGAATGATCATGCATATAAGGAAAGCTACATACGAAGACCTGCCGGTACTGATGGATATATTTATGGCAGCCCGTAAGACTATGAGGGGATGCGGCAATCTTCATCAGTGGAACGAAAGCTATCCATCGGAAGAGATAGTCAGGAGAGACATCGATAACGGGACTTGCATTGTTCTGTGCGACAGTGATGAAATAACAGCTACAATGGCCTTCATACCCGGTCCGGATCCTACATATGCTAAGATCTTTACTGACGAGACAATGAGTCAGGAATGCCAGTGGCCGGAGGAAAATCCCTATCATGTAATTCACAGGATAGCTGCTGCAAAGCCAGGACTTGATGCAGCGCGCAGAATGCTCGACTGGGCTTTTGATCACTTGGTAGTTTGCTCCGAAGGCAAAGCACATTGCACTATCCGCATAGACACACACAGAGACAATGTCATCATGCACCATATTCTTCTGAAATACGGCTTCAAACGTTGCGGAATAATCAGGCTTGCAGACGGAGCTCCAAGGACCGCTTATCAGAAAACTGTCTAAAAAACACAGAAATTGATATTTGACATAGTACTTTATTATATATCCGACGTCTAATAATCGAAACAAGAAACAAGACACAAGCTATGAAAAGAACTGTTGCAATCATCATTTTTGCCGTCGCCATCATTTCCGCCAAAGCACAGAACCTTGAATCAAGCATGAGATACTGGGACGAAGGGAAACTCACATGGGAGGATTTTGAAAAAAGAAGCTTCGAAGGAGAAGGCAGGAGCTATCTCAGCCCTATTTACCACGCCGAATACAAGACTATAAAACATGGTAATCTGAAATATCATAAGTATGTTACCCGTACTGCATTTGACAAGAGCAACACATGGGTAAGGACAGAATATATTTCGGACAGGCTGCTCAGGTACAACCAGCTGATCCTGGACATTGCGGAAGCGACCAGAAAGGATCTCCAGAAAGATCTGAATTCAAACTCAAATTACAGTAAATCATATATTTACGAGCATTACACAAACAAGGCTCTGAATACTATAATCAAGCTGGCTGAAGAATCTAAAGGCGGAGATGATGTCAGCATAATCGAAAGATACGAAAAAGAGATCGAGCCTAAGCTTGCAGAGACATGTTCAGATTCGATTCCTGAATTGAAACTCAAGAATTGGGGGGGCCGGTTACCAGATCGGATACAGTACCGGAATATTCACTGGCGCAGGGAGAGAACTACTCAAGCCTCATCACAACTTGACCATAGGCCTCCTTTTCAGCTACAAACGTTCTCACTTCATCATTGATATGGAAGCCGGAGGAGGAAAAATACGTCAGGACATTCCTATGGAAGCCAGATATAAGGAAAGCGTCAAGAATATCATATGGCCTGCCGGTGAAAACTGCGGACACACATCCATTGACCTAGACTACGGATATGCGGTATATGATGGGGCATGGCTCAAGGTATGCCCGTTCGTAGGAGTCGGAGCATCAATCTTCAGCAAGGATCTTCAGGAAGAAGATGAGAAGATCAGCACAAACATGGGAGGTCTGCAGATACTTGCCGGAATCAATCTGAACTGGAAATTCTCGAGGACACTCTCCCCTCTGACATATAACGAAAGTGCAATAAGGACAAAGATCTACGCAGCCAGGACCAATCTTATGAAAGGAATGGCCCCTGTATGGTCGATCAATGCAGGAATCGCATTTGACTTCTATGGACGAGGTCCGAAAAAAGAATAATCCGCATAGGTCATCATAGTCCCGGTGCAGGAACCTTCCCTTCATCGATCAGACGCCGCAGAACAGCAGAAACATCTTCTGTTGTCATTCCTGACGGTCCGCAGAAATGCCTGATCACGTCGTCAGAAGAATATTTTCCTGACATATCCTCATTTATGAAAGAGATGAGTCCGGAAGACAGGTCTTTTTCCTTCTTCGGTGCTGACAAACGGCAGATGTCGCAAGTCCCGCAGTCATCAGCATCAGTCTGCCCGAAATATCCGAGGAGGTATGAACTGCGGCAGATGCTTTCTTCAGACACATAGTCAATCATCTTCTGCGTACGTCTTGAGCTGGCCTCCTTGAGAAATGCGTATCTGTCAGGATCCAGATTCAGATTCTTCGGACGCAGACGTTCATGATGCAGGAAAAGTACCGTAGCATGGTCTGAAGGGACATATCTTACAACATGCTCAAGAGAAAGTCTGTAAAGCAGTTGACGCAGCTGAGGAACCGGCTCGCCTATCTTTGAAGCCATGTACTCTTCATCAATAGGCACAGGATATGAAAATATACCTGTATAACGGCGCATCATCGTTTCAAGCAGTACCGCCATTTTCGGATCAGGGAGATCGATCTCATAAAGGTCATTACGGTCTGCCATTATCTGTATCTTTGTAGATATATCCACATCTTCGGATAATGTCCAATGCCCTGTCCTTTCTATATATACCATTGCATAATGGACAGACTGTCTCTGAAGCTTGAAATGGCTGCAGAACTCTTCCAGATTGAATTTAAGCTGCCGGCCCTCACCGGTATCATATGGAATGTCATAGAATATATGTACCTTATGATATATATCTTCAACATATTCCAATGATGGGAACGAAACGGTTTCAATCTGACGAAGCCGTCTTATATCGGTATCGTTCCACAGCAAAGCAGCATAGCTACGCTTTCCGTCACGTCCTCCTCTGCCCGCTTCCTGGAAATATGCCTCCGGACTGTCCGGAACATCAAAATGCACGACAAAACGCACATCAGGCTTGTCTATGCCCATTCCGAAAGCATTTGTACAGACCATCACCCTTATCTGGTCTTTCTTCCATTTCTCCTGCCTGTCTGCTCTGGCATCAGGTCCCAGACCGGCATGATAGAATGACGATGAAATACCGTTTGATGAGAGGAAAGAAGCAAGTTCTTCAGTCTTCTTCCGGCTTCTGACATAGACTATGCCTGTACCGGAAACACTTGTACAGATGCTCATCAACTGTCCGAGCTTGTCCTCGCACTTTCTGACGATGTAAGAAAGATTAGGCCTTTCGAATCCGCTCTTTATCAGAAGCTTGTCTTCAAAGCCGAGGCGTTCCATTATATCCTCCGCGACCTCAGGAGTCGCTGTCGCTGTCAAAGCTACGACAGGCGCATCCACTATCTCACGCAACTTGCCGATCTGAAGATAATCCGGTCTGAAATCATAACCCCACTGAGATATGCAATGAGCCTCATCAATGACGATGAAGCTGACATTCATTTCCTGTACATAGTTCTTGAAAAGGCGGGTACCGAGACGTTCCGGAGAGACATAAAGGAACTTGAAATCTCCGTATGCGGCATTGTTGAGTGCCAGCTCTACCTCTCTTCGTCCCATGCCGGCATTGACGCACAAAGCCTTGATTCCCCTCTTTTCCAGATTCTGGACCTGGTCCTTCATCAATGCGATGAGCGGTGTAACGACTATGGCAATCCCTTCACGCATCATGGCAGGAACCTGGAAACACACCGATTTTCCTCCTCCTGTAGGCAATATGGCCAGAACATCCTTTCCCTCCAAAGCCGCTTTCACTATATCCTCCTGCTTTGGACGGAAAGATTCATATCCCCAGTACTCTTGAAGGACATCAATCGGATTTTGATGATGTTTATGTTCCATTAGTCGCCACAAGATTTCAATGTTCGTCACAACATAATGCAAAGACACAACAAATGTAGTAAAATAATCGCTGTGGAGTTTGTCTAATCACAAAAAAAGTTTAATTTTGCAGAGATATAAGAAAAGAGTTAAACCTTAAATATTTTATAAAAATTATGAGCACAATTGATTTGACCAAGTACGGTATTACCGACGTGAAGGAAATTCTTCACAACCCGTCTTATGAGGTTCTCTTCGCCGAGGAGACAGATCCAAGTCTCGAGGGATACGAGAAAGGCCAGCTTACAGAGCTTGATACCATCAACGTAATGACAGGTATCTACACAGGACGTTCTCCTAAGGACAAATTCTTCGTGATGAACGAGGCTAGCAAGGACACTGTATGGTGGACTTCAGAGGAGTACAAGAATGATAACAAGCCATGCTCTGAGGAAGCTTGGGCTGACCTCCGCGCAAAGGCCATCAAGCAGCTCAACACAGCAAAGAAGCTTTATGTAGTTGATACATTCTGCGGTACCAACGAGGCTACACGTCTTAAGGTACGTTTCATCATGGAGGTTGCATGGCAGGCACATTTCGTAAAGAACATGTTCATCCGTCCTACAGATGAGGAGCTTGCAAACTACGGCGAGCCTGATTTCGTATCATTCAACGCTGCAAAGGCAAAGGTTGACAACTACAAGGAGCTCGGACTCAACTCTGAGACTGCTACTGTATTCAACATCAAGACTAACGAGCAGGTTATCCTCAACACATGGTATGGCGGTGAGATGAAGAAGGGTATCTTCTCACTCATGAACTACTACAACCCACTCAAGGGTATCGCTTCAATGCACTGCTCTGCAAACACCAACATGGAGGGTACAAGCACAGCTATCTTCTTCGGTCTTTCAGGTACAGGTAAGACTACCCTTTCAACTGACCCTAAGCGTCTCCTCATCGGTGACGACGAGCACGGTTGGGACGACGAGGGCGTATTCAACTACGAAGGCGGATGCTACGCAAAGGTTATCAACCTCGACCCAGAGTCAGAGCCAGATATCTACAACGCTATCAAGAGAGACGCTCTCCTCGAGAACGTTACAGTTGATGCAAACGGCAAGATCGACTTCGCTGACAAGAGCGTGACCGAGAACACTCGCGTATCTTACCCTATCAACCACATCAACAACATCGCTGTTCCTTCAAAGGGTCCTCACGCTCAGCAGGTTATCTTCCTTTCAGCTGACGCATTCGGAGTTCTCCCTCCAGTATCAATCCTTACTCCAGAGCAGACTCAGTACTACTTCCTTTCAGGATTTACTGCAAAGCTCGCAGGTACAGAGCGCGGTATCACTGAGCCAACTCCTACTTTCTCTGCTTGCTTCGGTGCAGCATTCCTTTCACTCCACCCAACAAAGTATGGTGAGGAGCTCGTAAAGAGAATGGAGAAGGTTGGTGCTAAGGCATACCTCGTGAACACAGGATGGAACGGAACTGGCAAGCGTATCTCTATCAAGGATACAAGAGGAATCATCGACGCAATCCTCGACGGTTCTATCGACAAGGCTCCTACCAAGACTATCCCTTACTTCGACTTCGTGGTTCCTACAGAACTCCCAGGAGTTGATCCGGCAATCCTCGACCCACGCGACACTTACGAGTGCGCATGCCAGTGGGAGGAGAAGGCTAAGGATCTCGCAGGCCGCTTCATCAAGAACTTCAACAAGTTCACTGGCAACGACCTCGGTAAGGCTCTCGTAGCAGCTGGTCCAAAGCTCTAATCGACAACGGTCGGATATGATTCAGGCTGGTTAAAAAGGTTGACTTTTTAACCAGCCTTTTCTATGTATTGCATGTGACTGATATTCGAAGGAAGTATATACAAAAAGAAGGCGGCTAAGTATGATTTAGTCGCCTTCTTCATATATTATTCCAAAGAATTACTCTGCCTTTCCGTCTGAACCAAGAACGTTGACGATCTTGTGGATATAGAGCTTCTTCATGTTGTCACGTGCAGGACCGAGATACTTACGTGGGTCGAACTCTGCCGGCTTGTTAGCGAATACCTCGCGGATAGCAGCTGTCATTGCGAGACGTGAGTCTGAGTCGATGTTGATCTTGCATACTGCAGATTCAGCTGCCTTACGGAGCCATGGCTCTGGAATACCGATAGCTGCCTTGAGCGCTCCACCGTACTTATTGATTGTAGCGACCTCATCCTGAGGAACTGATGAAGAACCGTGAAGAACGATAGGGAATCCTGGAAGTTCCTTCTCAACACCCTCGAGAACGTCGTAAGCAAGCATAGGAGGTACGAGGAGACCTGTCTCAGGATCTACAGTACACTGCTCAGGAGTGAACTTGTAAGCACCGTGTGAAGTACCGATAGAGATAGCAAGAGAGTCGCAACCAGTCTTAGTAACGAAGTCAACAACCTCTTCTGGCTTAGTATATGTGTGGTGGTCTGAGCTTACTTCATCCTCAACACCTGCGAGAACTCCAAGCTCACCCTCAACTGTTACATCAAACTGATGTGCATAGTCAACGACCTTTCTTGTAAGAGCTACATTCTCATCGTATGGAAGGTGTGAACCGTCGATCATAACTGAAGAGAAGCCCATATCGATACAGCTCTTGCAAGTCTCGAAAGAGTCACCATGGTCAAGGTGAAGAACGATCTGAGGGTTCTCCCAACCAAGCTCCTTAGCATACTCTACAGCACCCTCTGCCATATAACGGAGAAGAGTCTGGTTTGCATACTGACGAGCACCCTTTGAAACCTGAAGGATTACTGGAGACTTAGTCTCAGCTGCTGCTGAGATGATAGCCTGAAGCTGCTCCATGTTGTTGAAGTTGAATGCTGGGATGGCATAGCCACCATCAATAGCCTTAGCGAACATTTCCTTTGTGTTCACGAGGCCAAGTTCCTTGTAAGAAATCATAATCTTATAATTGTTTAAAAATCGTTTACCTTAGTCAAAATCTTTGCAAAAATAGTTATTTTTGCCGAATATTGAAACAAGTTGGAAACTTATCAATCAAAAGATTATTCATAAATACATATGGGCAACAAGGTAATCATATTTTCGGCACCGTCCGGAGCAGGCAAGAGCACAATAGTCAACCACATCCTAGGCATTCGTAATGACCTCGAATTCTCCATTTCGGCAACCTCCAGAGCCCCTCGCGGGCAGGAAAAGCACGGAATCGAGTACTATTTCTTCTCTGCTGACGAATTCCGAAAAATGATAGAAGAAGATAAGTTCGTTGAACACGAGGAAGTATATCCGGGCTCATTCTATGGCACTCTCAAGTCTGAAGTCGAGCGTATCTGGGCAAAAGGCAATGCCATTGTTTTCGACATAGATGTTCAGGGTGGAGTTAATCTGAAAAGGATTTTCGGTGAACAAGCTCTGTCTGTATTCATTCAGGCACCATCAGTAGAGATTCTGCGCAAGAGACTTATCGGACGTGGCACAGATACAATGGAAGCTATCGAGAAGAGAGTTGCAAAAGCGGAGTCAGAAATGGAGTTCGCTGCAGGGAAATTCGATTATGTATTAGTGAATGACGACCTTCAGACGGCTCTCGCTGAGGCTGAAAACATAGTAGGAGATTTCCTTAAGAAGTAAATATGGATTGCCACGGTCCTTTGGAACTGGCAATGACGCACACGCCATGAATATAGCAGTTTACAGCGGTTCATTCAACCCATTGCACATAGGCCATCTTGCCATCATGAAATACCTGAACGGTGAAGGGGGCTTTGACAGTGTATATTTGATCGTCTCGCCGAAGAATCCATTGAAGGAAGGAATTGACAGCGCCAGCGGACAAGACAGATTCGATGCCGCCGTGCAGGCTGTCAGAAGACATTTCACAGAGTCCTTATCTGATGGAGAATGTGCAGGCGACATGACAGAAATATCCCCAGCCGATAAAGGCATGAAGGTAAAAGTGGATGACATCGAGCTGAATATGCCAGAGCCGCATTATACAATCAGGACGCTGGATGCATTAAGCGAACGCGAACCGGACAGCATCTTCACCCTGGTCATGGGCGCAGATAACCTGGCGGATATCCGCAGATGGCGCGATTACAAGCGTATCCTCAAGGAATATGGCGTAGCTGTATATCCACGCAAAGGATTCGACCTCTTCTCTATCAAGGAAGACCTGCTTAACGAAGACCCTAACTACAGAATAACCATCATGGATGCAGAAATGGTTGACATTTCGTCAACCATCATCCGCAATGCCATTGCCGCCGGACAGGACATGTCCCAATGGCTTATGTAAATCTGCAACAGGCAAATATTGCCGTATTTTTCCCTTTTGCACGGCATTTCTGAATATTTCCCGTCATTTTCAGCTACCAAGAGGTAAGAAATGACGGATTTTTTCCTTTTGCGAACACCCGGAATCTATCCCAAAGAACAAGATCACGCTAAAGCCAGACAACGGCGCACCTGACGGGCCGGTAGCGAAAAGTCTTCGATAAGGATCTGCATGACAAGGAGCCGGTCCTTGTCTGTCAGTTCATAAACGGAATTCCATCCTAACGACGGAAGGACCTGCTGATCAATCATAGTGCACAATTCGATGTCTGACATTGCATTAGAGTTAAAACGGCCATGTTCGTTAGTGAGCATTTCTGAAAGAGACTGAAAAGAGGACCTGCCTTCTATGGTTTCCAAAGTAACCGGAGGCAGTCCGCACCTATCCTTCTCCTGCTCTCTTTTCCATTCCTCACCGGAAAGCCGATTCATATAAAAAAGGAATGAACGGGCTGTGGAGAAGTGGTGTTCCACATCAACAACCTCAACAACTGAATCCCGCAGAATCAGGCCCGACTTGTCCATTTTATATCCGGCAGGGCATGAAACACCTTTGGGCAGATGCTTATAGAAGGATTTGCGAGGAAGCAGGTCATTCAGTTCAATCTTGCCGGTTTCTTTCCGGAAGAATGCATTTGCAGAACAATGGCGATATGCAAAAGGTGTTGGAGCCACCCCATGATGGACGGCATTACGCAGAACATAACAGATTGCAGTAAGCCAATGGTAAAATCCGTCCAGCTCTACAATAAAAGGCTTGCCTCCCAGATGGCCCTTCCTGCCATACTTGTTATTGAAGAATACGGTATAGGATCTCCAGAATCGGCATGCCAAGGCATATATATCCTTTGTGCGGACGCATTGATGCACATGTGTTGACATGATTGATTCTGCATAAAGCTGCGAGTCCGTTTCAGCCACAGCTAAAGCTAGAATATTGAATCCCCTGACGTAGTCTTCCTCGCTGCGGAAGATGACGCTATCTCCTCCCGAAATGCATAAATGATAATTCCCTATCATACTTTTTTGTCCAAAAGTACATTCAGGGATCCGTTAAGCCTTTCAGAAAAAGAAAAAACTCCTATCAAAAACATTCAAAACCTTTCAGAAAAAGCAAAACAAAAAGTCAAGAAGGAAGAATCACGCGATTTTTCCCTCTTGACTATGTATTCCTGGCATTTAACAGCTTAAAACGGCATAATAGGAAAGAAACAGCCTTTTCTTTCCTATTGGCCCGAAAAGCCATTACTTCAGCAAAGTACCGAGAACGGTTCTGGTAAGCTTTCTTGTGGCTGCGCCTACTGCCTTGCCGGCGATGTCCTTGGCTGTGGTCTTGGACTTCTTGCCGGTAACCTTCTTAGAAACTTCTGTACCGATAGAGCTGGTAACACTGGTTACGGCTGCTCCGAGGACGGCTCCGAGGATTCCGCCCAAGACGCCCTTTCCGGACTTCTTTTTTGACTTGGCTTCTTCCTTTGCAGCCTTCTCTTCTGCCTCTGCGGCAGCTGCTGCTTCAGCCGCTTCCTGTTCTGCCTTCAAAGCTTCTTCTGCCTCGGCCATAAGCACTTCAAATGCACTTTCGCGGTCAATGACCTTGTCATACTTTCCGTAAAGACGGGACTGGTTGATGATCTGACCTCTCTGGCCCTCAGTTACTGCACCGATCTGGCTGAGAGGGAAAAGAATCTTCGCACGCTCCACCATCGAAGGAGCACCCTTCTCGTCTAGGAATGACACAAGTGCCTCACCTGTTCCGAGTTCCATGATGGCATCCGCAGTCTTGAAAGCAGGATTTTCACGGAATGTCTCGGCAGCAGTCTTCACTGCCTTCTGATCCTTTGGAGTAAACGCCCTGAGAGCATGCTGCACGCGATTTCCAAGCTGACCGAGAATTTCCTCAGGTATATCTGTCGGGCTCTGAGTCACGAAATATACACCTACTCCCTTGCTTCGGATAAGGCGGACAACCTGCTCGATCTTATCCACAAGAGCTTTTGAAGTTTCGTCAAAAAGCATATGTGCTTCATCAAAGAAGAACACAAGCTTTGGAAGCTCCATATCACCGACTTCAGGAAGCTGAGCATACAGTTCGGTGAGCAGCCACAGAAGGAAGGTCGAATAAAGCTTCGGATTGAGCATCAACTTGTCCGCAGCGAGAACATTCATCACTCCCTTGCCCTGCTCGCACTGGAGAAGGTCATAGATATCGAAAGAAGGCTCTGCAAAGAACTTGTCCGCGCCCTGATTCTCAAGAGTCAGCAATGCACGCTGGATGGCTCCGACACTCTGAGCCGTGATGTTTCCGTATGTAGCTGTATATTGCCTGGCATTCTCCGCCACATAGTTGAGCATCGAACGAAGGTCCTTCATGTCTATAAGCAAGAGGCCTCTGTCATCGGCAATCCTGAACACGATGTTGAGGATACCCTCCTGGGTCTCATTGAGCTGAAGTAGTCGTGAAAGAAGCTGAGGGCCCATATTAGAGACAGTCGTTCGCATAGGGTGGCCCTGCTCTCCATAGACATCAAAGAAACGGACCGGGCATGGTCCGAATTCAGGAGACCCGATACCGAACTCGGTGCATCTCTTCTCGATGAATCCGCTCATTGCACCTGTCTGGCTGATACCGGAAAGATCACCTTTCATATCGGCCATGAAGCAAGGTACTCCGGCCTGACAGAATGTCTCTGCAAGTACCTGAAGGGTCACGGTCTTACCGGTTCCGGTAGCACCGGCGATAAGTCCGTGGCGGTTTGCCATCTTTCCGCAGATCGAGATAGGGCCATTCGGGCCATGCGCCACATAAAGGCCATGTTCTTTAATATACATATGGTCGTTGTTTTATTTCTGTGCAAGTTCTTTTGCCTTCTCAAGGGCAGGAACGATATGAGGGAAGATGCAGTCAGGACCGATCTCAAGATCGACACCGAACTTCACGAGAGACGCATGCACCTTCTCGGTCACACCGGAAAGGATCACGGTCACTCCCCTCCTATGAGTACGTTCGCAGAGGTTGCGGAGGTTGTTGATTCCTGTAGAATCTATGAAAGGTACCTTCCTCATCCTGATGATACGTACCTTTGTACCAGGCTTCTTCATCTGCTCAAGCTCCTCGAAACGGCTGGCAAGTCCGAAGAAGAAAGGTCCGTCAATCTCATATACCTCAACGCCTTCCGGAATATCAAGCATATCGGTATTTTCCATAGATGCGACTTCGTCATCTTCAGTCGCAGCAAGGTGATGTCCGTCAAGGACTGAGATATTCGATGTCTGCATGACACGACGGACGAAAAGCACGATAGCGAGTACGACACCCACCTCGATAGCGACTGTAAGATCAACGATCACGGTAAGGAAGAATGTGATGAGGAGCACCGCCACATCAGACTTGCCGCCACGGAGGAGATACTTGAATGTCCTCCACTCACTCATGTTGTACGCAACCTGGACCAGGATGGCGGCAAGGCATGAGAGAGGGATATATACCGCGTACGGCATGAGGAAGAGATAGATGAGCAGGAGTACCACAGCGTGGATAATACCTGTCACAGGACTCTTTCCGCCATTGTTGATGCTGGCCATTGTACGGGCAAGCGCTCCGGTTGCAGGGATACCTCCGAAAAGCGGAGTGATTATGTTTGCGATACCCTGTCCGATGAGCTCTGTATTGGCATGATGACGCTTTCCTGTAGCACCGTCAGCAACCATCGCAGCAAGAAGTGACTCGATCGCACAAAGGATAGCAATGGTGAATGCTGGTGAGACAAGGCCTTTGACGGTCTCATAATCAAATTCCGGAGCCACAGGCTTAGGCATAGGAAGGCCGTTTGCAAGCTCTGGGAACTTCGAGCCGATGGTAGCCAGTTCGACACCAGCGAATCTGCTCAAAAGCACTGAAGCGAGAGTACCTATTATAAGCGCGATCAGCGAACCAGGCACCTTCTTGGTCACCTTGCCCCAGCTGAAGCAGATGACAAGACACACAATGCTCATCAGCAGCTCGACCCAGTTTATGCTGCCTATGTTCTGGAAATAGCAGATCCATTGAGGAATGAATCCGGCAGGAACCGCGAGATCGAGAGGCAGACCGAAGAAGTCCTTCATCTGGGTAGAGAAGATGGTGAGGGCGATACCGCTGGTGAAACCGACCACGATAGGATAAGGGATGAACTTGAAGATCACTCCCATCTTGAACACTCCCATCAGGACAAGGAAGACTCCGGCCATGATGGTAGCTATGATGAGTCCCTGCATGCCGTACTGGCCCACAATGCCCGCAACAATCACGATGAATGCTCCGGTAGGTCCTCCGATAAGGAAATTGGAACCTCCGAAGAATGAAATGAGGAAACCTGCCACGATCGCGGTGATGAGACCCTGCTGTGGGGTCACTCCGCTGGCGATACCGAATGCTATCGCGAGTGGAAGGGCGATGATGCCGACAATTATGCCGGCAATGAGATCCGAGGTAAATGTCTTGCTGTCGTATTTACCTTTCTTGAACAGCCCGAAAAGCTTGGGCTGGAATACTTCTTTAAGGTTAAAGTTCATTATACACTACATTATATTAAATGACATCATTCAGTCATATATGCATCAAAACGTTTTGCATTATTGAGTTCTGCCTCCTTAGATGAGGCTGCCACTATCTTCGTCTTTATCTTGTTTGTCGGTACAGATATGATACGGACCATATCGTCTGTCTTCTCCGTGTCAGGGAAAGTTTTGACCGGGAAAAACATTCCTGCTCCGATCGGAAAGGACACTTCTTTTGCAGGATGAACTCCCCATATGCTTATATATCCGTCACCATATGACACCTTGTTACCTTCATGATAATTGATACCGGTAAGGAACTGCACCTTTTTACCGGAAAGTTCAGAAGCTGTCACTGTCGCATGGCGGTCCTTACTTGTGACATCCACTCTGACAGCAATATCAACAAGTTCCCCTTTATATTCCACACCATAAGCTATCATCTCTGCATATGAGCCCTTCTTTGTATCACCGACCCGCGCCGTACGCCCTTTTGTTGCCACAAGCTTCACCTCATTCTCTCCGTCCCAAAGGCTTATTCCTCCCAGACCTACAGTCTTGCCTACTATGTATGCATCGCAACCAGCACCATGTTCCTGCTGCTGCATTGAAGGATACCAGAGATATCTCTCAAGATCCATCCCCCTGCCTGATTTCGAATATACATCTATCGCACCGCTATCATTGAAATATATCCTCAGAGCCATATGGCTGTTTTCGACTGCAGGTCCATGATGACCGACTTTCCTGTACTGATCTCCGGTTTCGGATACGATTTCACTTACTTGAAGCGAATCGCTCCTCCAGAACAGACTCCTGGCAGTCTGGGCACTTACAAAAACCGTAATCAGCATCAGCGATGTAATAACGCATAGTCTTTTCATAATATTCAAATCAGTTCAGGTTGCAAAATTAAGAATTAAGGTTTCTCGAAAAAAGAAAAATGCACATTACCGTACTTCTTTTCCTTAAGAAAGTATGGGTGAGCGGAAAAATCGAACTCATCAGGGTGCTCAAGGATAAAATACGCTCCAGAATGAAGGATATCCTTAGCAAACACCTTATCCGGCAAAGTCGCCAGGTCATCAAGGGCATAAGGAGGATCCGCAAAGATTATATCGAATTTCTCACGGCAGATCTCGAGAAACTCGAATACATTGTGACGTACTACCGTCAGATTGTCCATACCGAATTTCGCCGCCTGCGACTTTATGAAATTCGCATGAAGAGGGAGCATCTCCACACAATATACACGAGAAGCGCCTCTGGAAGCGAATTCATATGAAATGGCACCGGTTCCGCCAAAAAGGTCCAGAACCTGCAAACCTTCCATTTCATATTCATTGTTAAGGATATTGAACAATCCTTCCTTTGCAAAATCCGTAGTAGGACGTGCCTTATAACCTTGTGGCGGCAAAATGCTCTTGCCTTTGAGCCTTCCTCCAATTATTCTCATATGATTACAGCTGCTCTACGTTCTTGAAATAACGATACAGGGACATCTGCTGCTCTTCATCAAGACTCGTCCTGAAGCATATTGAAGATACTTCCGGATTCAGCTGGAGCTTCTTCATAGCCATGAAGATGAAATACTCAGCAGTGGTAAAATCCGGAGCCTGGAAAGAATTACAGAGCAGAAGACTCTTTCCTTGAGAAATCACAAGATAGACATAGCCATCGTCATACGAAGCGATGATCTTGTTATAATCCTGAATTTCAGGAAGCTGCTTAAGCATATAATAGATCTCCGGAAGCGGCGAAGCCTTGGTTCCGTCTGTTCTGAGTACGGATTCGGAAATCACTTTCGAGAGTGTTTCACCGATCGAATTGGAATAGACAAGAACAGCAGCGAGCTCAGGAAGTTCGACAAAATCCACTATGTCAGATTCGGCGAGATCAACGACATCATTCAAAGCCTGTCTGACATGAAGAGGATGATGGAAATGTGACGGGATCAATGTGAATTTCGGAGTGAAAAGCGATATTTCCACATCATCATACCTTTTCTGGAACTCAGGCATGGTGAAAATACGTTCCGCCCCCAACCAGTCGGATCTCCGCACAGAATCATCGGCTTGTATCTTAAAAGAATATCCACTCAAGCCGACTTGAATGGATATCCTGTTTTTCATATTTGTCATAGTCGGTGACTACTCCCAGTTTCCTGCATTGTTATTAGGCGCATCGATGCTACCAACCATCAGACCCTTGTAATGTCCCTTATCCTCACGCTCTGCATCGAGGTTGATACGAAGCTGATTGTCGAGGCCTTTAAGAAGGCTCTTATAAGGCATCTTAGCCTCGAAGAGTGGTACATTCACACCTGACACCTTCTTGATAGTTGACTCCATGATGATGGAATCTCCGCAGAAAGGAATAAATGCGAGTGAGTCAACAATAAAGTTCGGACGGTCATTAAAAAGAGTATCCTTCACTGCGATCTCACTTTTTACCTGGAAAACGAGATTCTGTTCACCGGCGAGATAAAGCTCATGAAGCTTCTGATTGAGAGCATCTGGCTTGAGACCACGGAATTTCTTCTTGATCTGGTCGGTATGAGCCATAGCAAGAGAGTCATCCTTTGATCCGACCTGAAGAATAATCTGCATCTTACCCTCATTGTAGAACTGGATAAGAGAGTCGATAGTCGAAGAATAGCGAGCATTCACATTCTTGAAAGCCACCTGAAGATCACGGATATCCTTCAGACGCTGAACTGCGATCTCAGAACGATAATCCTTGTGCTTATTGAACCTTACAGGCTCCATAATACTCTGAACGAGAAGATAAGTCAATCCCGCAATAGCAGCCGGGAGAAGCAGATAGGTAAAAACCTTTTTAATTATTGAACCCATTATTTTAGTGTTTATATTTTTCTTTCCAAAACAACGGACAAAGTTAGAAAAATGATTTATGAAATGCAATATAATTTGTAATTTTGCAACCGAAAAAACTGACAGAATCGAAATGGAAGACTTGAATTCCTTTAATATAGAAAGGCTTGAGGACATCATAGCATCTTCAAGGAGGACTGCAATAGTCACCCATATGAAGCCAGATGGTGACGCAATCGGCAGCTGCACCGCATTATACCATTACCTACGTATGTGCGGAGAAAAGAGCGTCAAGATTGTTCTTAACGACAATTTTCCGGACTACCTTTCTTTCCTTTGCAAAGACATATGCACAGCGGACATCATCATATATGAAAGCCGTCCTGACGAAGCGGAAACCGCGATAAGGGACAGCGACCTCATTTTTTGTCTGGATTTCAATGCATTCCACAGGACAGGGAAGCTGGAGGCCTCCCTCAAAGCCTCTAAAGCTGACAAGGTTCTGATCGACCACCATCTTTCACCGGACAGGGAAGCTTTCTGCCTGATATTCTCCGAAACAGAAATATCCTCAGCCTCGGAGCTTCTGTACCAGATACTTATGGAGACATCACCTGTCGCACATGATGCATCTGCACTGCCGGGCCCTACTGCGACCTCGCTGATGACTGGAATGACTACAGACACAAACAATTTTGCAAATTCCGTATTTCCTTCCACGTTAAGAATGGCTTCCTCCCTGCTTGCTGTCGGTGTTGACAGAGACAGGATACTGTCCCTGCTATACAATCAATACAGCGAGAACCGTCTGAGGATACTTGGCCATATGATGAAGGACCTGCTGACCATTACAGAGGACGGAGTGGCATACATCGTGCTTGACAAGGAAACCCTGAGGAGATATGATGTAAAGGAGGGTGACACTGAAGGATTTGTCAACATGCCTCTTTCAATCGCCGACGTAAGGATGAGTCTTCTGCTTAAAGAAGAAGATGACAGAGTCAGGGTATCCATAAGATCCAAGAAGGGAACTTCAGCAAACACCTGCGCAAGATCATATTTCAACGGAGGTGGTCACGAAAACGCTGCAGGAGGAAAGCTGAACATACCGGAAGACATCAGTTGCATTGAAGATGCTGCCGGATACATAGAAACACATACACATGCTTATTTTACATCGGGAAATGAAGACAACAATTAAAATACTGATATTATCCGTTTTCTGCATAGCCGGAACCTCTTGCGTGAAGGAAAAGCTTGAAGAAGGATACAACAAGCAGGAATCACAGATAGATTCATATATAACAAAGAACAAGGCTGACACGATGAGAGTCGTATATAATAACGGCAGTTCCAGACTGGTAAAGGTTGAAGGCGAAGGTCCTGAACTTGAAAGCAACGGTTCGGTATCATTCTATTATGCCGGATACCGTTTCACAGGAAACATCGACAAGAAGAACCTGTTCGTCACGAATCATCAGCAGACTGCCGAAAGTTCAGGCTTTGTGCTGACCGATCCGGATTACTCGCTGTTTGAGATCAATCTGGCAGAAACAGAACTGATAGAAGGTTTATATAACGGAATTATCGGTGTAAAGGCAGGAGAAGAATGCGAAATCCTGTTTTCCGGCAAATATGCATTCGGTAACAGTACGTTTGGCATAATTCCTGCAAATTCCGCGCTGGCATTCAAGATTTGGGTTGTAGGCGTTTCAAATGATTAGCGTCTAACATATTTTTTATTATCTTTGTCGGTTAAACGTCATAAAACAAGAATGAAGAAGATTATTAAGACTGCAGCATATCTTATTCTTTTCATAGGAATATTCGGTTGCGCAAAGACAGTACAGCCAGGAGCTAACGAAGCTAACAAGAGATATTTCGACGCATGGATGAAAATCAATCATCCGAATGTGAAGCCTACAGGTCTCGGTATCTATATAATTGAAGACAAGGAAGGTACAGGTGCCAAAGTCGAGGACGAAGGATTTGCGATCATAGATTATACTATCGCAGATCTTGACGGAACGATCACCTCATATACCGGCAAGGAGACAGCAAAGATGCTGGGAGAATACGATACCACGACTTACTATGGACCTCAGGTGATGACCACCATGAAGAACACCATTTACGCCGGTCTCGCAGAAGCATTGGTAGGAATGAGGGCAGGAGGACACAGAAAAGTCATCATCCCGAGCTGGCTCATGACATATTATTCATATGACAGCGAGAAGGAATATCTGGAACATTCTTCATCTAATTCAAATACGATCTATGATATTTATGTCAAGGATTATACCGACAGCATAAATAAATATGAAATCGCACAGATCGAGAAGTACATTGCAGATAATCCTGCCATCTTCAATGACAAGATGGTGAACGACACCACAGGATTCTATTATCAGCCTCTTACAGCAGATCCTAGCACAGAGAAATTCCCTAGCGACACAAGCATCTATATCAACTATACCGGAAGACTGCTTAACGGGCTTGTATTTGACACTACTATCGAGCGAGTTGCAAAAGACAACGGTCTGTACTCAGCCACAAGGTCTTACGAACCGGTAAAGATCAAATGGGGCGAAAAAGTCAGCGACATCAAGATGGGAACAAACGCAAGTTCTGTAGTCGATGGTTTTGCCAGAACACTATGGCATATGCATCCTATGGAAAAAGGACTCGGCATATTCTATTCTCCACTTGGTTATTCATATAGCGGCAGCGGAGCAAGCATTCCCGGATATGCTCCTCTTATCTTCGAAATAGAGATTGTAGCTGAACCGGAGGACTAGGATGGCAGAAAGATCAGCAGTACCATTAGAACTCGGAACAGAAAAGATAGGCAAGCTGCTCAAACAATATGCGTTGCCGGCCATCATAGCGCAGACAGCTTCTTCGCTGTACAACATGGTGGACAGCATCTTCATCGGACAAGGAGTAGGTCCGCTCGCCATTTCCGGCCTTGCCGTGACGTTCCCCCTCATGAATCTATCGACAGCATTCGGTACCCTGGTAGGTGCCGGAGCTGCAACCATGCTTTCTGTACTTCTCGGACAGAAGAACTACAAGGCAGCTAATAAAGTGCTTGGAAATGTAGTCAGTCTCAACATCATCATCGGACTGATCTTCATGGTCTTAGCATTGGCATTCATAGATCCGATCCTATATTTCTTCGGAGCCAGCGAGAACACGCTACCTTATGCAAAGGAATATATATCCATCATTCTGATCGGAAATGTCGTGACTCACCTTTACTTCGGCCTGAATGCGGCAATGAGGTCATCAGGAAATCCGAAAAAAGCTATGGGACTGACCATATTCACAGTAGTTTTCAACACGATTCTTGACCCGATATTCATTTTCGTGCTGGATATGGGCATCGCAGGAGCGGCATGGGCAACAGTAATCGCACAGACAATCGCAATGCTAGTCGTACTGCACCATTTCAATGACAAGACACGTCCTTTCCATTTTGAGAAAGGCATCCTGAGGCTTGACATGAGGGTCGCAAAAGACTCTTTGTCAATCGGTATGGGACCATTCCTTATGAACGCCGCAGCTTGTCTGGTAACCCTCTTCATCAACCAGCAGCTACGTAAATACAGCGGAGACCTCGGCATCGGAGCATATGGAATATGCAACCGTTTCATCTTCATGTTCATCATGATATGCATGGGTCTCAATCAGGGAATGCAGCCTATTGCGGGATATAATTATGGCGCCAGACAATACTCACGAGTAAAGGAAGTGTTCTGGAAAACAGCCAAGCTTGCGATGGTCATGACCACCCTATGCTTCATTTTCGGAATGTTCTTCCCGAAAACCGCTGTAAGCATATTCACGCATGACAAGGAACTGGTAGAACTTTCAGCAAAAGCATTGAGGATTAACGTACTGGTATTCCCTATCGTCGGGTTCCAGATGATAGCGACAAACTTCTTCCAAAGCCTCGGAATGGTAAAGAAATCAGTGATTCTATCACTTTCAAGGCAGATTCTTTTCCTTCTTCCTCTCCTATATTTACTTCCTTTATGGTTCGGTGCGAACGGAGTCTGGATGAGTTTCCCTATTTCAGACGCTCTCGCGACCCTTCTGACGATCTTCATGCTCGGAAGACTTTTCAAGAAATTCAGCCAGCTCAAGGACGGAGAAGACTCATCATTATTAGGCAGCCAGTTATAGACAAGATTATGGACAAGAAGATCATCATAACAATCGGAAGAGAATTCGGCAGCGGCGGAAAATGCGTTGCAGATGCATTGGGAAAGAAGCTGGGAATACCTGTTTATGACAGCGAACTGATTTCCAAAGCAGCTAAGGACAGCGGTTTCAGTGCTGAATTGTTCGTTCAGAGTGACGAAAAGAGAAGATTCTTCTCGCTCTCCTCAATATTTGCAGGAAGTTATTCCGACACAGAGAATTACATGAGCGACAAAGGGCTTTTCAAGATGCAGAGCGAGACTATCAGGAAGATAGCAGAGCAAGGTTCCGCCATCATCGTCGGCCGCTGTTCGGATTACATACTTCGGGATATGGACTGCGTTATTGATGTATTCCTTACCTGTCCGGCAGAAGAAAGGGCAAAAAGAGTATCCGAAAGAGCCGGTATCAGTATGGAAAAAGCATTGGATATGCTGGAGAAGAAGGATAAAGACCGAGCGGAGTACTATAACTACTACACTTTCGGAAACTGGGGAGTAGCCTCTACATATGATATCTGCATCGATTCCAGTATTCTGGGAATAGAGGGAACTGCAGATTTCATCATTGACTTTGCCAGAAAAACAGGAAAACTTTGACACACAGAATGAAGAGAAAGACACTTTCAATAATGACAATCGCATTGACAGCTGCCGCACTTGCGACAGCTTTCATGATTATACACAAGCCCCTCCCGAAGCCAGAGCCGCTTAAGGGCCCAAGGATTTATCTTAACGACACATTGTGCAATGCTATGTCGGAGATTCCGGAGCTTGAGGGCCTGGATAGAAAAGTCACAAGATATATGCGTGAATGGCATATGAAGGGAGCTTCCCTGGCAATCATGCGCAATGACTCTCTTTTATATGCCAAGGGTTATGGCTGGGCTGACGAAGCAGAGAAGGAAGAAATGGAGCCTTCGCATATCCTTCGTATGGCATCCGTTTCAAAGCTCATCACTGCTGCAGGAATCATGGTACTGCAAGACAGGGATTCATTGAGCATAAAGGATACGGTATTCGGTCCTTCAGGAATACTCAATGATTCACTGTTCAATTCAATAATAAAAGACAGGAATTACCATAAGATCACAGTGGAACATCTGCTGAGACATCAGGGAGGATTCTATCGCGACCCTTTGTTCTCCTCTAAAGATGTCATGCACCAGATGCAGCTTGACCATCCACCTGTAAAGGAAGATTTCTATAAGCTCGTCCTGGGCCATAATCTGAGATTCATGCCGGGCGAATGGGAAAGATATTCAAACTTCGGATATCTGCTTCTATCGGAAATCATAGAGAAAGTATCCGGAAAGACATATGAACAGTTCATACGTGAAGATGTGCTGATGCCTGCCGGCTGCTTTGACATGCACATAGCAGGCTCATATTACAGCGATCGCATCGAAAACGAAGTAAGATACTACACCCACGAAGGAGACGGCAAATTCGTCCAGGAATACACAGGAAGCGGCATCATGGTGGAACGTTGCTACGGAGGCAACAACATACCTCTGCTGTCCGGCGCCGGAGCATGGTGTGGCTCCCCTGCCGAGATCGCTCGTCTTGTCGCATCAATCGACGGACGTCGTGAAGTGGAAGATATCATTTCTCCTGAGGCTGTAGCACAGATGACAGAATATTTCGACAAGGAGACCTACTCATTGGGGTGGAATGACACCGACCCGGAAAAAGGCTGGAGCCGCACCGGAACCCTTTCCGGAACAACAGCTCTTGTAAAATATTTTCCAGACGGAGAATGCTGGATAATGATCACCAACACCAGCACATGGAGAGGTCCCGGACAGGCGCGTCAGACAGACGCATTGTTCAAGCAATGCAGAGAGCTATACGGCGACAAACTCCCAAAGCGCAATCTTTTCGAATAAATACCGTATAACAAATAAAGTGGTGGCTGCTCAACGAGCACCCACCACGGTTATATATTACACTACCTGTTATAGAGAGTGGAACTCTATCTTGTAGAAACGAAGTGCATTACCTGTAGGATATATCTTTATCGTACCAGCACCTACTGTGAAATCATTCTTGGTAGGTTCAGCGCTTGATGGTGTACCGCCTGGCAGAGACTCCGGATCGGCATCTCCGACCTTTACAGTCACCATACGTGTGAGATCCTCAGATCCGCCGGTATTTGAAGAATAGACGGTAAGGATACCTGGCACATCTGTTGTGTATTCAAAGTAACGTGTAGTACCGTCGCTCTTGCCTCCCGGCTGCCAGAAATAGGTCTCTCCTGAAAAATTCCATTTGATAGTACCGCCGCCAGAAACGACCTTGAGACCGTCTATCTCATGGTTCCAATTGCTGTCATTTGTATTCGCAGCAACACCGCTGCCAGTCATGAGATCAACCCACTCTGGAGCAGAGAAGTCCCAAACCTTGTCAACCTTAGCCGCCTCAGAACCCTCTGTAGCATCATATCTGATACCGTAGAAGTTGATACCATTGTTGAGCACAACCTGAATTTCTCCAGCCTTTACATTGACAACTGTATATGGGAATGCAGAGACATCTCCTACAGCAAACTTATCTTCATCCTTGATTACAGTAGGAGCAAGTATCTCGGTTCCATTCTGCATCAATGCCATAGTACGGTCAGTAGCAGAACTGTTAGCTGAACGAGCTGCGATATAAAGAACACCGTCATTAGGCACTGTAATGGTCATAGTCTTGCTGTCAGATGTCTTTGATCCTTTGAGGCGGGTTTCATACTGATCATACTCTGCACCGCCGACAACAGCGAACTTCTGACTGTTCTTATCAATTACCCAACCGCCGGTTGTATGTACATAGAAGCCTGCATTGTTCTCGCAGACATACATTTCTTCTGCATTTCCACCTTCAGGGAAAGTGAGGTCATATCTTACGATCTTAACACCTGGTTCATCTGGAACAACATTCACATGGAATGAAAGCTCAGCTGGCTGAGACTCTACGCGAGTATAATCGTCTTCCGCAGGTACTGCTGTCACCTGGATAGCGAAATCACCGCCAGCCTCCTCGACTGCATAAGTTGCAGTGCTGAATGTGTAAGTTGTTTCTGTGACATTCTTCTTCTTTCCATCAACAATAACATTGTAAGAAGCAGCGTAGTCAACAGGATTCCATGTAAGGGTAATCTCATCCTCTGCACGCTCGTTAACGGTAGTCTTGTTGATTTTAACAACAGGAGTTGCAAGAACCTTGTCAAGTACCTGAACATCAGAAGTCCACTGGAGGAATGTCATGGTTGCCGGATGACAGCCATAGATATATATCATCTGTTCTCCTGAAACATTTGCAAATGTAACCTTCTGGTACTCTGCGCCTGCAGGAACTGAAGCAGAAACCTTTCCGTCAAGGCTCACTGTAAGATTTGAATGGCCTGTTGCTTCAGCGACTGAGATGATCATAGAACCCGGCTCATTCACCTTGATTCCGATTGCTCCGTCTGAAGGGACGCCGTCCTCACCGATTGTTGCCTCACCTGAGAACTCAAATCCTTCCTTAGTGAAGTTGATCGGAGTGTTCTTCACGAAGAAGCGGATTCCGTCGCGAACCATATCCTTGTCAGCCATCTTCTTGAATGTCTGACCATCTGTAAGATCCCAGATCTTTCCTGTTGCTGTCACCTCCTGAGTAAGGTCTTCAGGAATCTCAACATAGACAGCATACCATCTTGGGTCACCGGCATTTGCTTCAATGACTTCCTTGCTGATCACATTGTACTTGTCACGTGCACTGTCAACGCATGGATCGGTATCCAGTTCAACACTGCCGTTTACAATAATGCGTGCACGTCCTTCATCTGCAGCAGCCTTAAGGTCATCGCCAGAAAGTGATGAGCCATCCTTCTGAGCGACGAAGAATCTGTCGTAGCAGTTATAGAAGAAGTTGTCAGCAAGCTCTGTAGGGAATGCCGAAGTAGAGTTCTTTGCGATGAGGCAGCATCTCTTATTGTCATCGTTCATATTGAGGAACACGTTGTGTGTCAGAACGAATGTCGGAGCGACACCTGCTGCATTGACAGCACGGATATTGAAGATACCGTTGTTGTTGCCGTTGTTTGCAAAGCAAAGGTTATTGAATGTACAGTGAGTCAGTTTGATTGACTCGAGAACTGCCTTGGCATCGATACGGAACCATGTACGGGCACCTGTATTGAGTGTCGAATTGATGAATTCAATGCTGTTTACGGTTGCTGCGCCACGGAAGTCGAAGCAGTCACCACCGTCACCGCCTACATTATTGACCTCAACACCGTCATACTTGATCGAGCCGACCTGTGGGCCCTTTGAATTCTCATAGAGGACACCGCGGAGGTAGTTGTTGAGCTTACAGTTTACGACTGTGATGTTCTCTACTGCAGCTGCTGCATCAAAAGTAAGGTTATGAGGAGTGTCAGCTGAGCTGAGTCCGTCAAATGTGAGGGCCTCGAGATGGATGCTTGTTACATCTGCACCGATCTTGAGAGCACCCTGGATAGTAGGCTGAGCGCCTTCAGCAGTGGCGTCACCATAGATTGCCACCGGGCCACCAAGAACTACATTTCCAATAACATATGGAGTCTCGGAATAAGCAACCTTGATAACGGCAGCCTTATCAGCAATTGCCTGGATGAGAGCCTCTGAAGTAGCGACTTCAGTCGCACCCTCGATTGAAGGACGTGTCCATGCTGAAACTGTACCACGCTGTGCACTCTTGAAGTGTACTGCGAGAGTGTAGTTTACTGATGGGTTAAGATCTGTAACCTCAACCTGTGCAGCCTCTACTGCGGCAGCATCTACATCAAAGCGTGTATAATCCTCCTCAGCATTGAGGGCTGGAGTAATGCGTATATGATCTACTTCAGGATCCTTTGTCCAATTGATTGTGATTGATGTCTCAGACCTGTCCACAAGCACAGGATTGAGTGAAGACTTGATTGCATATGTCTGGAGTGCGCGGTCGAAAACAGCCCAATGCGAGTCCTCGACAAGGCCCTCGGCATTGACGCCTTTCACACGTGCATAATAAGTCATATCAGCCTCAAGATCAGCAGTATATGGAAGATCTGCTGCCGGAATTGTGATTTTCTCCACGAGAGCTGACATCTGCTCGTCAGAGTAGAGTTCAAGAACAAACTCTGTAGCGCCCTTGGACTTGGTCCAGGAGAATTCGATGAACTCGCCATTGATGACCTTGGCTGAGAGTTCGGTAGGAGTAAGGCATCGGCCGAGAGCAATCTCGTCATTGATGTCAACCATCTCCTCGGTGCAGCTTGAGAAAGCTGCTCCGAAGGCGATGAGGGATACTCCCAATATTATTGCAGAAAATATTCTTTTCATATTGTTGTTCATTTATCTTGGTAAAGATTAGAAACCATAGTCATTGTAGAGTGTTCCCTGGCTGTTCACGAGAGTTGCCTCTGGAATCGGCCACCACTGCTTGGTGTCAGGATCGTTGTCATAGAAAGAGTCAAGCTTCTTCTGAGCTGATTCGCTATAAGCACCTGTATCCTCTGAAGTGAACTTGAAGTATGTTGCAACAGCACCCTTCGAATCTGTATAACACTCCCAACCGTCTCCTGCTGGCGCAGCATCAGTCGTTGCTGTTTCATTATAACCGTAAGTCTCTATAGATCCGTCAGCAGCATATCTGTACCATACTGCAGGACCGAATTCTGTACCGGCATTATCCATCCACTCCTTGAGTTCAGCCTTGGCAGCATCGATCTTGTCTCCGAGGAGATTCCAACGGATAAGGTCCTGCTTACGAAGCATCTCACCCACGAACTCAAG
>JAZLAS010000009.1:0-13702 GCA_045613365.1 Candidatus Cryptobacteroides sp. | reverse complement strand
CTTTCTTGGAACAAGATCAAGCATCCATCTGAGCTTGTAGCAGCTGGCGACGCTATCGAGGTTGTTATCCTTGACTTCGACGAGGAGAACCACAAGCTTTCACTCGGCCACAAGCAGCTCCTTCCTAACCCATGGGATGAGATCGAGGCTAAGTATGCTGTAGGTACTGTAGTTGAGGCTAAGATCGCTTCAGTTAATGAGAAGGGTGCTGTCGTAGAGCTTGAGGGTGACGTAGATGCATTCTGCTTCAACCGTGAGCTTGTTAAGGAAGACGGCAAGATGCCTGTATCAGGCGAGACTCTCTCATTCAAGGTTACTGAGCTCAAGCGCAGTGCAAAGAAGGTGACTCTTTCACACGCCAAGACTTATGCTGCAGCTGTAGAGGCTCGCGCTGAGCGTGCTGCTACTGAGGCTGACAACACTAAGAAGGCTGTAAAGAAGATCAACTCTAACATCGAGAAGACAACTCTTGGTGATATCGATGCACTTGCAGCTCTCAAGAGCCAGCTCGAGAACAAGTAATTCATAATGAATTTCACTCTTAATGTATTGGGCACGGCTTCGGCCCTGCCCACTACAAAAAGATATCCAAGCGCCCAAGTACTGGATGTACGTGGGCGCTTGTTTATGATAGATTGCGGTGAAGGTGCTCAGATGCAGATGAGAAAGGCCGGCATATCATTCCTGAAGATCGAACACATATGCCTGTCTCATATTCATGGAGACCATCTTTTCGGAATTTTTGGCCTTTTGTCAACAATGGGAATGTTAGGTCGCTCGGCACCGCTCAATATTTATGCCCCTGAGGATTTTCGCCCTGTTCTGGATTTCTTCATGTCCCATTTCGGTGAGGGAGTCAAGTTCGAGATCAATTACAAGGCTCTGGAAATGGAAAGCCCTGAAGTCGTGTATGAGAACAGGACTGTGGAACTGCTGGCCTTCCCGCTCAATCACCGCATCCCGACATACGGCTTTATCATAAGGGAAAAGATGCCGCCTCATAATGTCCATAAGGAAGCTGTCTCGAAGTACGGACTCAGCCTTTCGGAAATAGGTACTTTGAAGAGGGGAGAGGATGTCGTAAGACATTCTGATGATGGCAGTGACCCTCTTGTAATACGGAATGAAGAGGCTGCCTATATCCCGTATGTTCCCAGAAGCTATGCATACTGCAGTGATACGGCTCCTTTCCCTGAGCTGGCCGGCTGGCTGAAAGGTGTGACTCTGCTTTATCATGAGGCCACATTCCCGGAAGAAATGTCCGAAATGGCTCATAAGACTTATCATTCGACTACATTGCAGGCTGCGCGTACTGCACTTGAGGCTGGCGTAGGTAAGCTTATAGTAGGTCATTATTCTTCACGCTATCCTTCCATAGACTTTTTCCTGGAAGAACTCCGGTCGGTCTTTCCCGCTGCGGAGCTGACTCATGATATGGATGTCATTGACATTCCTTTGACTTCAATGAAGCACTGACTCTTGATTTAAGAGCATTCTTAATGAATTTTTTGTATATTCGCAGAATATGTGAAAACTTTATGAAAAGAAAACTTATACTGACCTTTGCTGTATGTGTTCTGGCTGCAGCCGGATTGTATGCAGAGACTGAAAAGACTCCTCAGCTTCGATATATTGAACGTTATTCTGCATTGGCTGTAGAAGAAATGCAGCGTAGCGGCGTTCCAGCCAGCATCACTTTGGCTCAGGGTCTGCTCGAGTCACGATACGGACTTTCTGAATTAGCGATGTATGGAAACAACCATTTCGGTATAAAGTGTCATAATTGGGCCGGCAGGAAGCTGTATCATGACGATGACCGTAAAAGCGAGTGTTTCCGCAGTTATGAATCTCCTGAGGAATCTTTCCGTGACCATTCTGATTTCCTTCGCTTTCGCGACAGGTATAAGTTCCTTTTCAATCTTGATCCGACAGATTATAAAGGCTGGGCGCATGGTCTTAGAAAGGCCGGTTATGCGACAGATCCGGCTTACCCTCAGAAACTCATCAAATTGATAGAGGATTATAGTCTTTACAGATTTGACCTTGAGGCTCTGACTGATGAAACCGTAGCAGAAACAGAGCCTGTAGTTGTGAAAAAGCCTACAAGGGCCGAGCGTAAGGCTCAGAGAAAAGAGCGTCTCGAACCTCAGGTCCCTCAGAAATATGTTCCGTCTGACGGAAGGGAAGTGTTCCGTTTCCCATTGTCGCGCCAGTTGTATTCTCTTAACGGAGTGCCGTATATCATTGCTGCTGAAGGTGAAACATATTCTAGCATAGCGAAATCCTACGGACTTTTCCTGAGAGAAATCCTCAAATATAATGATCTGGATCTTGAACCTGTCCTTGATGCCGGTTCTATCGTATATCTGCAGGCAAAGAAAAAGCAGGCTCCTGCCGGCATGAACATGCATGTAGTTGAAGGAACAGAAAGTATCTGGGGACTTTCTCAGAAATATGCCGTCAAGGTATCACATTTGTGCAAGATGAACAGTATGCTTGAGGATCATGTTCTTAGAGAGGGAGAAGTTGTCAAGTTGAGAAAATAGCGTATATATGTCATTGAAAAAGAAGATCATACTAACGGTAGCGGCAGTTTCTGCAGTGCTGGCAGCATGTGCCGGCTTTGTTGCGGGAAGGTATTATATTGATAACCGCAAGCCTAACTTTTCGCAGAAATATGTACTTTATGTCCGTCCGGAGATGTCGTCTCAGCAGGTGATGGATTCCATTTGTGCCGGTGCCGGTACCATACGTCCGAAGAGCCTTGCGCGTACCTTCAAGAAGATGGAGGTGGCAAGTGATATCAAGCCTGGAAAATATATCATAGAACCGTCTGCGACCAGCATATATGTTGCACGAATGCTTGTTTTCGGCTGGCAGACTCCTCAGAATCTTACTTTATCAGGAACATTGCGTAAGAAAGACAGGATTGCACAGAGGATAGGATCTCAGATGATGGTTGATTCTGCATCGGTGGCAGCTGCTCTTGACGATAAGGATTTCCTTGCGCGATATGGCTTCACTCCGGAAAATGTCTTTGCAATGATACTTCCGGATACATATGAGATGTATTGGACTGCTTCCATTGAGGAAATCTTCGACCGTCTTAAAAAGGAGTATGACGGGTTCTGGACTGATGAAAGACTGGCAAAGGCTGAAGCTCAGGGGCTCACGCCGATGGAAGTGTCGGTGATGGCTTCAATCGTAAGAGGTGAGACCCTTAAAGCTTTCGAGTATCCGGTCATAGCCGGCGTTTATCTCAACCGTTATAAGATGGGTATGAAACTGCAGGCCGACCCGACCATAGCTTTCTGCTATGACTATACGCTTGACCGTATCCTCAAGAAACATCTTGCTGTAGATTCTCCATACAATACTTATATGCATGTGGGGCTGCCTCCAGCTCCTATCAACGCTCCGCCTAAAGCATGTCTTGATGCGGTTCTCAACCCGGCAGATCATAAATACATTTATTTCTGCGCAAGTCCTGCTTTTGACGGCACTCACAGATTTGCCGTTACATACAGTGAGCATCTGAAGAACGCCAGGGCCTTCCAGCGCGAATTGACAGCCCGCAGAAAGGCCAAGGCCGCTTCGAACAAGTAGGGACCCCTTTCCTCAATGTTTTTTACGGTGAGACTTATGCCTAAGAATTGCTATTGTAACGATGAAAAACAAATTCATATTTCTTGTACTGGCACTTATAATGCCGCTACTTTCGGCTGCTAGTGTAAGAAAGCATAGTGAAGCAAGTGTACATGGACATGTTCTTGACAGAAATACCGGGGAACATGTCCCTTTTCTTGAACATCTTCCTTTCTTGCACATCCCACCAGCAGAAATCCCGCCAGCAATATGGTAATAAATCCTCTCATGGTCTTCGTTTTTCTGTCTGCGAAGATATGTAAAACCTGTCTCAAAGCAAAAAATAAAGTTTCATAGGAGTTTTTCCATGTAATTTATTGACTGGTAATATATTAAAATAAAAGTGCGCTACAATTGCCTGTAGCGCACTTTTCATAATGTATTGATAATCAATGATGCTTCTTCTGCATCAATGAAACATGTGACTGTTACTGCTCGTCAACTCCCTGGTCGTCAGAACCTCCCTGAGGACCTGCCTGGCCGTTGAACGGGCCCTGCTGCGCTCCTGGCTGAGGGCCAGCCTGCGCTGCCTTCGCCATGTCCTCTGAAGCTGCATGCCATGCTGCCTCGAGCTCTGCGTTGTACTTGTCGATGTCAGCGATGTTCTGTGCCTTCACAGCCTCCTGAAGCTTGTTCTTTGCCTCCTCGATCGCAGCTTTCTTCTCTGCCGGGATCTTGTCGCCGTACTCCTTGAGGTTCTTGTCAGTCTGGAAGCACATTCCGTCAGCGTTGTTGATCTTGTCGATTCGCTCCTTCTCTGCCTGGTCAGCAGCCTCGTTAGCCTTTGCCTCATCCCTCATCCTCTGGATCTCGGCGTCAGAAAGTCCTGACGATGCTTCGATGCGGATGTTCTGCTCCTTGCCTGTAGCCTTGTCCTTTGCTGACACGTTGAGGATACCGTTTGCGTCGATGTCGAATGTAACCTCGATCTGTGGTACACCTCTTGGAGCCGGTGCGATACCGTCAAGGATGAAATTTCCGATGAGCTTGTTGTCCTTTGCCATTGGACGCTCTCCCTGAAGAACGTGTACATCAACTGCAGGCTGGTTGTCAGCAGCTGTAGAGAACACCTGTGACTTTCTTGTTGGGATTGTTGTGTTGGCCTCGATGAGCTTTGTCATCACACCGCCGAGAGTCTCGATACCGAGTGAAAGCGGAGTCACATCGAGGAGAAGTACGTCCTTCACATCGCCTGCAAGCACACCGCCCTGGATTGCTGCACCCATTGCAACGACCTCGTCAGGGTTCACGCTCTTGTTAGGAGCCTTGCCGAAGAACTTCTCAACCACAGCCTGGATAGCAGGGATACGTGTCGAACCACCTACAAGGAGAACCTCGCTGATGTCTGATGCGTTGAGACCTGCGTCCTGAAGGGCCTTGCGGCATGGCTCAACAGTCCTCTGGATGAGGTGGTCTGCGAGCTGCTCGAACTTAGCTCTTGTAAGGGTCTTCACGAGGTGCTTTGGCATACCGTCAACAGGCATGATGTAAGGGAGGTTGATCTCTGTAGAAGTCTGGCTTGAGAGCTCGATCTTTGCCTTCTCTGCAGCTTCCTTGAGTCTCTGGAGGGCCATAGGGTCCTTCTTGAGGTCGATTCCGCCGTTCTCTGAAGCGAACTCTGCAGCGAGCCAGTCGATGATAACCTGGTCGAAGTCGTCACCGCCGAGGTGAGTGTCACCGTTTGTAGAGAGTACTTCGAATACGCCGTCTCCGAGGTCCATGATTGAAATATCGAATGTACCGCCACCAAGGTCATATACAGCGATCTTCATGTCCTTGTTCTGCTTGTCAAGACCATATGCGAGAGCTGCAGCAGTAGGCTCGTTGATGATACGCTTTACCTCGAGTCCTGCGATCTGGCCTGCTTCCTTTGTAGCCTGACGCTGTGAGTCAGAGAAGTATGCAGGAACTGTGATGACAGCCTCTGTAACCTCCTGTCCGAGATATTCCTCTGCAGTCTTCTTCATCTTCTGGAGAATCATTGCAGAGATCTCCTGTGGTGAGTAGAGGCGGCCGTCGATATCGACACGTGGTGTGTCATTGTCGCCCTTCACTACCTTATATGGAACGCGTGCGATGTCGCCGCTTACCTGGCTGTATTTCTCTCCCATGAATCTCTTGATGGAGAAGATGGTCTTGTGAGGGTTGGTGATAGCCTGACGCTTTGCAGGGTTACCGATCTTCCTCTCGCCTCCGTCAGTGAAAGCCACTACTGAAGGAGTTGTTCTCTGTCCCTCGTTGTTGATGATGACTGCAGGCTCGTTGCCTTCCATCACTGCCACACATGAGTTGGTGGTTCCAAGGTCAATTCCAATGATTTTTCCCATAATTCCTATAATTTTTAAATTTATTCTTCTGTTTAAAGATTCTTCGCTTCGCTCAGAATGACATCTGGTGGGCTGTGAATCTGTCATCCTGAACGGAGTGAAGGATCTTCATCCGGCCGTCCCTGATGACGACCGGGATAATATCGAAACTTGTGCCAATCGCCACATGGATAAAATGTATGTCAAAATGTCAGTTTTTTCGTGACATTCCATCCGGGATAATGACATATTTACTATTTTTGTGTCCGTTGTTGTCATCCAGAAGAGCGCAGCGACGTGAGGATCCATACAAATATTATGATATATCGTCAATTATCAGCCGAGGAATTCAATGACCTCGCATCAAGAATACTTTATGAGGACAATCATCTTCTTGTGATAAACAAGAAGGTGGGGGAAATCGTCCAAGGCGACAAGACTTCCGATGAGCCTCTGACCGAGACATACAAGGCATTCATCGCGCAGCGTGATGCCAAGCCGGGACAGGTCTTCATGGGCCTTCCTCATCGTCTGGACCGTCCGGTCAGCGGTATAGTTGTCCTGGCAAAGACTTCCAAGGCCCTTGAACGTCTGAATGCCATGTTCCGTGACTCTGATGTGCATAAGTTCTACTGGGCGCTGGTATGTGCGGAACCCAGGCCTTCGGAAGGCCGTCTGGAAGACATGATGTGGCGAAACGAAAAGCAGAACAAATCATATATATGCCGTCCCGGCTCTGCCCGTAAGGACGCGAAGCTTGCAAAACTTAATTACAGGCAGATCGACAAGACGGACCGTTACTGGCTTGTAGAGGTCGAGCTCCTGACCGGCCGTCACCATCAGATCCGCTGCCAGCTCTCGAATCTCGGCTGTCCGATCAAGGGAGACCTTAAATATGGCGCTCCGCGCTCAAATCCTGATGGAGGCATCTCTCTTCATGCACGCCGCATTACTTTCGTACATCCTGTAAAGAAGGAACAGATGACTGTCGAAGCTCCTGTTCCGTCAAGCTGGAAAGGCATTTCAATCAGATAAATCATGAAACGGATTCTTTATCTAGTCATGGCGGCTGTCATTACGGCATGTTCGTCTGACCCTTATATTATTGTCCAGGTGGCTGATGCCCAGCTGGGATTTACCGCTGCCGACGTAAGTCAGAAGGAGGGAACTGAGTATGTAAATGACCTTACATATGAGTCGGAATGTCTGAAGAAGGCGGTGGAGATGATAAATGACATCAGGCCTGATGCTGTAGTATTTACCGGCGACCAGGTCAACCGTGCTGCTGACGAGGATCAATGGACTGCTTTTGCCGAGATCATTTCAAGTATAGACAAGTCGGTCAATGTATTCCATCTGCCGGGAAACCATGACGTGGTCATAAGCGAGGGAAATGTCGATTCTACGCCATTCGCAAGCCGTTACGGAGAAGACCGGTTCGTCTTTGTGGAAAGGGGAGTGAGGCTTGTAGGCATCAATTCCAACCTTATAAAATACAATGATCCGCGAGAGGCTGAACAGAAGGAATGGCTGTCAGAGGTTCTCCGGAAGGAAGATGAAGTATCCATTGTGTTTGCTCATCATCCGTTCTTCATGTCTTCAATCGATGAGGAAGACGGATATTTCCAGATCCAGAAGGATAAGAGACAGGAGTATTTCGATCTGTTCGAGGGAACAGGGGTGTCAGCTGTCTATGCCGGTCATAGGCATAATAATGCTGAGGGAGAATATAACGGTATGCCGGTAAGAACGACGACTTCAGTGGCATTCCAGATCGGAGATGCTGTCCCGTCAGTACGAGTGATAACTATTGCAAAAGGAACCGTTTCAGATGAATTAAGGCCGATTTGATTTGTATTCTGCTTGAAATTTGCAATATTTGCATTGATTTTTGCGGGTATAGCTCAGTGGTAGAGCATCGGCTTCCCAAGCCGAGGGCCGCGGGTTCGACCCCCGTTACCCGCTCAAAAAAGGGACTTCCGGCCGGAAGTCCCTTTCTGTTTAGAATATGCTGTTCAGCACGTAGGCCAGTCTGTAACCGGCCAGCAGAAGCTGCTCTTCAAGGAGAGGGGAGAAATCATATACGAACTGGTATGAAAGCACCGGTACTATTTCGCCGCTTCTTTCCACATAATCATATATTTCTGCAGCGCTCTTGACTGTCTGGCTGAACCACTCTTCGTAGCTTCCGCGCATCACGCTTTTCTTGTATTTCCTGTTTGTGCGGTCGAGGTGCTCGCACCATTCGCTGTAGCTCCATTTGCGTGCGGATTCGATGATCCTGCTGTCCCATACCGAATGGAGGTTGGTCTCTTCTCGGAACCACATTACCTTTACCTGATTGCCTCCGCGGTCCGAAAGCCTGCCTGCATGCATCGGACAATGCAGATCTCCTACCATATGGACAATCATCTTAAGATAATCCACCTTCATGCTGTCGGTCAGATTGTCGTAATTGGCGGTCATTTCTTCAGTGAGTCTGTCAAGTGCTGTAACAACGTCACCGCTTTCGTTCTTGGTCATTGTCTCATATGTGAAGCCTTTGTCCACATTGGCATAATGCCAGGTCTTTGTCTTGTTGTATCCGTTCAGCCAGTACGGGGAATTCTGGATATTGTCCATCCATGAGGAATAGTAAATTATGGACTTGCCTCCGAGCAGTTTGTCTATCTCTTTCTTTGCCTTCCTTGTCAGGTTCTGTTCTGCAATCGCAGCTACGATGTCATGCCCTTTGGCACCCCAGCCATAGGACGGAATGCTGTTTATAAGCAAGATGATGCTTAAAATGGTGATTAATGCTCTTTTCATATGTGAAATTTTATTCAAAGATATGAAAAAAACGAATTAATCGTAAAAAATATTTGATCTGCAATAAATTGATGATTTGTAAGCAAAAGTCTTTATTTTGAAATATTCTGTAAGTGCCTTGTGCTTTTGCGATGAAAAATCAAAATTGCTACGCTTAAACTTAACTTATTGTGTTAAAATGAGTTATAAAAATATTTGTTTTATCTTTGCAGCCGAAATACAAAACGTTGGTAGTAGTGTGGACGGAATGGTCCGTCCGAGAAGTAACAAATTTAAACAGATTGATGATTATGGAAATCAACAACATTGGAAACAACGCAGGCATTCTTTGGAATGTACTTAACACAAATGGTAAGATGACTGAGACCAAGCTTAAGAAGGAGTCAGGTCTTGGCAGCGCAGAGTTCTATACTGCACTTGGCTGGCTTGCTCGTGAGGGTAAGATCAACACTGAGGTTGAGGTAAAGGGCTCAAAGTCATGTGAGTACTATTCTCTCAATGCTTAATCAGGAGAATTCTTGATAAAGATAGGGCGACCCGACGGGCCGCCCTTTTTGTTATTCTTCCATATCCTGGATTTCCGCCATGACCTTTTCGGCTTTATCATAACCATCGGCCGGCGCTTTCCAAAGAGTTGCTATGATC
The DNA here is from genome assembly GCA_045613365.1 of Candidatus Cryptobacteroides sp. Taxonomy (GTDB): domain Bacteria; phylum Bacteroidota; class Bacteroidia; order Bacteroidales; family UBA932; genus Cryptobacteroides. The sequence goes on along the minus strand of JAZLAS010000009.1, from coordinate 4,298 downwards.
AGACTGCCGATGACTCCGAAGATGATGGCAACGATGAATACAGAATTCCAGCCGAACTTGTCCGCCAGATATCCGAATCCTATACCGGCAATGGTCGTTGCGGCATATCCGAAAATTCCCAATATTCCATTTGCTGTGGCACATACTTTCTTGGTGGCCTGCTGTGAAGCAGCTACGCCAAGAAGGGCCTGCGGAGCATATATGAAGAATGCAGAGAGGCATATGAGAAGGGCGCTGAAGAACCAGTGGGCATCTGCCGGCGTCCTCCAGAAGAGCAGGAAGCATATGGTAGCTCCTATTGTACCGATAAGACATGTCCTCTGAGCCCTGTTATGCATGAACTTGTCTGTAAACCAACCGGCTGCCAATGTTCCAAGCACTCCGCCGGCGAGCTCTGACATAGCGACAATGTTGGCAGACAATGCAATCTCGAATCCTTTGTACTGGGTAAGGAATGATGTTCCCCATTCGAGTATTGTGAATCGTATCACATATACGCAGAAGTTCGTGAGGGCAAGGATCCATATGATCGGATTCCTGAAGACCAGCTTGTTTACGAAATGCTTGTATGCCTTTCCCTTCAGTTCCTGTTCAGGGTGCTTTCCTTCTCCTTTATGATCCAGTTCCTCTACCTCCGGAAGACCTACCGAAGAAGGTGTGTCGCGGAGGGTGAAGAATACGACGATCGCTCCGATCAAGGCTATGGCTGCAGGAATTGCAAAGCATAGATTCCATGCCGACATTCCGAAACGTGAGAGAAGCCAGCCGCAGAGCGCGATTACAAGGCCCGCTCCGATGGAATGCGAAGCGTTCCAGATGGACTGTTTAGTCGCCAGTTCTGAAGGCCTGAACCAGTGGGCCATGAGGCTCGCGCATGGAGGGAAGCCCATACCGTGAATATATCCGTTTATCACCCAAAGCGAACCGATGAGATATACCAGGCCCATTGTTGCCTTTCCTTCTGCATCAAGGAGATTGAACATTCCGTCCAGCTTAGGGCTGAATGCGATGGCAAAGTTGATTGCGGCAGACAGCACAAGTCCTCCGGCAAGAAGCTTACGCCTGCTGCATCTGTCTGCAATAAAGCCGTTTATGAAGCGTGAAAAGCCATAGATGATGCCGTTCAGAGTGATGAATATACCGAGCTGAAGCTTTGTGATCCCGAGCTCTTCCTGCATTGCAGGCAGCGCTGCACTGAAATTTTTCCTTAGGAAATAATAAAGAATGTAGGCTACCATAAGGACAATGAGGGTCCTCCATTGCCAGTAATTGAACTTTTTGCTGGTCTGCTGGTCCATGTCGATTAATTTAGGGTTAGTCTTTAATCGTACAAATGTAGTCAAAATATATTACATCTTGTGGAAAAACATTAATTTGCTTATCTTCGCAAGATATTCGGAAATAACAATACACTATATTATGAATGACACTAAAGTAATGAATCTTGCTGCCGACAATATCCGTATTCTGGCGGCTTCAATGGTGGAAAAAGCAAAGTCAGGCCATCCGGGTGGTGCTATGGGTGGTGCAGACTTCATCAACGTGCTTTATTCTGAGTATCTTCAGCATGATCCGGCAAATCCGAAGTGGGAAGGACGTGACCGTTTCTTCCTTGATCCCGGCCATATGGCTCCGATGCTTTATGCTCAGCTTGCCCTTATCGGAAAATTCTCTATTGAGGAGCTTCAGCAGCTTCGCCAGTGGGGATCTCCAACACCAGGCCATCCTGAGGTTGACTTCGCACGTGGAATCGAGAATACTTCAGGCCCTCTCGGACAGGGACATGTATTTGCTGTAGGTGCGGCGATTGCGGCAAAGTTCCTTGCAGCGCGTACTGCAAACCCTACATTCGAGAAGGAAACCATTTATGCATATATTTCTGACGGTGGCATTCAGGAGGAGATATCACAGGGAGCAGGCCGTATAGCAGGCCACCTCGGTCTTGACAACCTCATAATGTTCTACGACTCGAATGATATCCAGCTTTCTACCGAGTGCCGCGATGTCATGACAGAGGATACAGCCATGAAATATCGTGCATGGGGCTGGCATGTGATCACCATCAACGGAAACGATTGCGATCAGATCCGCAAAGCTCTTGATGAGGCTAAGGCTGTAAAGGATGCTCCGACCCTGATCATCGGTAAGTGCGTGATGGGAAAAGGAGCCAGAAAAGCCGATAATACATCTTACGAGGCAGACTGCAAGACCCATGGAGCACCTCTCGGAGGGGACGCATATAGAAATACGATAATCAATCTCGGAGGAAATCCTGATGATCCGTTCGTGATCTATGATGAGGTAAAGGAGATGTACGCTAAGCGTGAAGAGGAGCTCAAGGCTATCGTGGCTCAGCGTCATGCAGAAGAAGCAGCGTGGGCTGAGGCAAATCCGGAGAAGGCGGCTGCTCAGGCAGAATGGTTCTCAGGAAAGGCTCCGAAGATCGACTGGTCGCTTGTGCAGCAGAAGCCGGGAGACGCTACCAGAAACGGTTCGGCTGCTGTGCTCAAACAGCTTGCAAAGCAGGTGCCTAATATGATCTGCGCTTCAGCGGACCTCTCTAATTCTGATAAGACAGACGGCTTCCTTAAGGAAACGACTTCTTTTGTAAGAGGCGATTTCAGCGGCGCATTCTTCCAGGCGGGAGTGGCTGAGCTTACAATGGCATGCTGCTGTATCGGTATGATGCTTCACGGAGGTGTGATTGCAGCATGCGGTACATTCTTCGTGTTCTCTGATTATATGAAGCCGGCTGTACGTATGGCAGCTCTTATGGAGATCCCTGTAAAGTTCATCTGGACACACGATGCATTCCGTGTGGGTGAGGATGGCCCTACACATGAGCCAGTGGAGCAGGAGGCTCAGATCCGTCTCATGGAGAAGCTCAAGAATCACCATGGAAAGAATTCAGTCCTCGTTCTCCGTCCTGCAGACACAGAAGAGACTACAGAGTGCTGGAAGATGGCTATGGAGAATGTTGATACTCCTACAGCCCTGATCTTCTCACGCCAGAATGTAGAGCAGCTTCCTGAAGGAACAGATTATTCTCAGGCTGCAAAGGGTGCATATATCGTTGCCGGTTCAGATGAGAATCCTGACGTGATCCTCGTAGCTTCAGGTTCTGAGGTTTCGACTCTCGTGGCAGGTGCGGCACTTCTCCGCGAAGACGGCATGAAGGTACGTGTTGTAAGCGTTCCTTCAGAAGGACTTTTCCGCACCCAGCCTAAGGAATACCAGCAGGAAATCCTTCCGTGCGGCGCAAAGATCTTCGGACTTACAGCCGGACTTCCTGTCAATCTTGAGGGCCTTGTAGGTGCCAACGGCAAGGTATTCGGCCTTGAGAGCTTCGGTTTCTCTGCTCCATATAAGGTGCTTGACCAGAAACTCGGCTTTACAGCTGAAAACGTATACAACCAGGTTAAGGCAATGTTTTAATCACATATAAGCTGAAAAGGAAAGGCCGGTCCTATGAAGGGACTGGCCTTTTTTATATCCATAGGTATAGTATAGCACGAATGTTGACATCCGAGCCTTCGGTTAGTTAAACTTAGTGTTATGAAACGTCATTTTGAACATTTGGTCAGAAAAGCCAGCCGTGTTATCAAACATTGGTGGCTTATCGGTCTTGCCGGACTGTTATGCATTATTGCCGGTGTCTCAGTTTTAATCTTCCCGATCCAGAGTTATGTTGCATTGAGCATCATCCTGGGAGTAATCGTACTTCTTGTGGGAGTTGCACAGCTGATAGTCGCTACTACCAGTACCAACTTTCTTGCAATGAAAAGCTATTGGGTTGTAGGAGGTGTGTTGGATATCCTTCTCGGCGTATTTTTATGCATTTATCCTAATGTCACGCTTGTCCTCCTGCCAGTGATGCTTGGAATCTGGATGATGTATCACAGCTTCATAATAATTGCCTTTGGCGGAGATATGGAGAACTTCAGGTTGAGAGGTAGCGGGATGACTATCTTCGGAGGTGTGATGCTGCTCCTTCTGTCCATAATGGTGCTCATCAATCCTTTCGGTGCCGGAGTTGCGACAGTCATTGTGATTACCGGAGTAGGCTTGATCTGTTTTGGAGCCCTTCTCTGCATGACTTCGATGAAGTTCAGGGATATCCATATAACATTGGCAGAGGAGGAAGAGATATAATCTCGGACAATATAAGGATTTCAATAAATCAGTCTCGTATTGCGCGGGGCTGATTTTTTATGGCCTGTATAAACGAAAAAAGGGTAAGCTGATTACATCGCACCGCTACGACCTCCTACCCTTGCTACGGTCAAGTCCTGGGGGAA
>JAZLAS010000008.1:0-29299 GCA_045613365.1 Candidatus Cryptobacteroides sp. | reverse complement strand
GGTGTGGAGTCTTGGATTGTGACCGTGCAGGTAGTCGACCTTGGTCTTCTGGATCGGCTCTATCATCTCCTCCGGAATAAGCTTCACGTCGTGTGGGATACCAGCCATATGTTTTGCAGCGTTGAGTATGAGAGCGGCGCTTGGACCGAGCAACGAGCTGGTCTGAGATGTGATGATTGTTCCGTCCTGAAGCTCGATTGCAGCAGTAGGCACTCCATAAAGTTCCTTGCGCTCTCTTGCAGCTACCGTGGTCCTTCTGTATTCTGTGGTAAGCTTCGCCTGTTTGAGGATAAGCGATATCTTGTTTACTTCGTGTTCGTTGTTTCCTTTTTCCGCAAGATTGCAGAGGGCGTAATAATACCTTCTGATGATCTCTTCTCTTGCTGCATTGCAGCATACATCCTCGTCACTCATGCAGAATCCGAGCATGTTCACTCCCATGTCTGTAGGTGACTTATACGGACTTTCACCGTAAATGCCTTCAAACAACGCATTCAGTACAGGGAATATCTCGATATCTCTGTTGTAGCTCGCTGCTATGGTGCCGTATGCTTCGAGATGGAACGGGTCGATCATGTTCACATCATTGAGGTCGGCTGTAGCGGCTTCATATGCGATGTTGATAGGGTGCTTCAAAGGAAGGTTCCATACCGGGAAGGTCTCGAATTTGGCATAACCGGCCTTGGTGCCTCTCTTGTTCTCATGGTAGAGCTGGCTAAGGCAGACAGCCATCTTGCCGCTACCCGGACCAGGTGCAGTCACCACTACGAGAGGCCTTGTGGTCTCTACATAATCATTCTTTCCGAATCCTTCGTCAGAATCGATGAGAGCCACATTGTTTGGATATCCCTCTATTGTATAATGATAATAGACCTTGATGCCTTTGCGCTCGAGACGAGCCCTGTAAGCATCTGCACTGGCCTGACCGTTGTAGTGGGTCATCACGACGCTGCTCACATAGAACCCGACATTCTCGAACTCGCTGCGAAGACGGAGCACGTCCTCGTCATATGTGATGCCAAGATCACCGCGGACCTTGTTCTTTTCAATGTCCTTGGCGCTGATCACAATAAGGATCTCTGCCTCGTCCTTGAGCTGAGTAAGCATCTGAAGCTTACTGTCGGGCTTGAAACCCGGCAGGACACGGCTGGCATGGTTATCATCAAATAATTTACCTCCGAATTCGAGGTAAAGCTTGTCTCCGAACTGAGCGATTCGCTTCTTGATATGTTCAGACTGTATCCTGAGATACTTTTCGTTATCAAATCCCGTTTTCATACGGAATGCAAATATAACAAATCCGGCTTGACTCTGCAAGGGGTTCAGACAAAAATAATAGTCTATTTTTTAACAAAAAAGGGCTGGCATTCACCAACCCTTTGTATGTTAGGTAGAACCGTAAGCCGGTTTCTGTTTTAATCTGTCATTTATCTTCGCAACCTACCCCCTGACAAAGAGCGGGCAGCCCTTTCTACCTTCTGCCGAAGCTTCAGGTAATGCCAGTATACATGGTCTTGCTGGACCTGGTGCCGTCACCGCCATATGTCGCCATACGACGTCGTGAGCTCTTGCCTCACGGTTTCACCCTTACCCTTGCGGGCGGTTTGTTTTCTGTTACGGCATTCATAAGATTACTCCCATCTGTGCTTTCCACAGCAGGTCGCCCTTCCCAGTCCGGACTTTCCTCAGCCGACATATGCCGGCCGCGACAGAAGCGTTCTACCTAATATGTCAACGAACTATTTATATCCGAGCTTGCGCTCCATCTCGTCATTCTGCCTGTTCATTCTCTCGACTTCCTTTACAAGAGCCGGAGTGATGTCTTCGCAATGCTTGTGGCACTGCATCGATTTCGAGTACATTCTGCCGATGCAGAAATTGCTGTGCGTACAACCGCTGCAATGATTCTCATCAGCCTTCATCTTATTTACAAAATCAGTGTCTTCAAGGACTGCCCGTCCCATCTGTATCATCGGAAATCCCTTTTCAACCGCTTCATCGGCGCTCTTGCGGTCAACTACACCTCCCACATAGACGAATGGGAAATCTGGCATGGCTTCGCGGAATTTCAAGGCATCTTCCATGAAGAAGAGCTTCTTGAAAGGTACAGTCGGAGCTACGATCTTTCCTGCAAGTGTCACTCCGAGCTTGAGCCACCATTTGCTCCACGGGAAGTAATGGACTATTGTTTTTACAGGGAACTGTCCGCGCATCACATACTGCGGGTGACGGCTTACGAATCCTCCGGAGAGTACTATGGACTCGATTCCGAGGTTTCTGAGTTCCTGTGCCACTTCGATGAGTTCATCAGTTTCCTGCCCGCCCTTGAATCCGGCGCGTGTGTTGAGCTTGGCGAACAAGGCTACCTTTCCTTTGCCGGCTGCTACCGCCTTGCTGACGCACATTCTCATGAATCTCATTCTGTTTTCAAGACTTCCTCCGAACTCGTCACGACGGTGATTGGTATATGGCGAAAGAAACTGTGAAATCAGATATCCGTGTCCCGCATGGATCTCGATCGCATCGAATCCTGCTTCAATTGCAAGCTCTACAGCCTTTCCGTACGCATCAGCCACTTCGTTTATCTGCTCCATGTTCATTTTCTGAACGAATGTAGGAGAGTATAGATTGAAGCCACGACTCGCTCCGTACGGCATGCAACCGCAGATGCTTCTGTGTGACATATTGCCGCAATGTCCAAGCTGAATCGATGCCTTAGCTCCTTCCGCATGGATCGCGTCAGTAAGCTTTTTGAGCTCAGGCACGATCTCTTCGCGCATCCAGAGCTGGTTTTCGAATGACAGTCCGCTCTTGCATACGGCAGCATATGCTACCGTAGTCATGCCTATGCCTCCACGTGCTACAGCTGTATGATAATCGAACAGTTCCTTTGATGGCCTTTGTCCCGGACACATCGCTTCGAATGCTGCTGACCTGATAGTCCTGTTTCTCAGCTCGATCGGACCGATCTTATATGGGGTAAATAATTCGCTCATTACCAGATAAACGGTATAATATGTTTCTTGTTGAGTTTAGTGTATTCTTCACCGAATTCCTTCTCATATTTCTCTGTAAGTGACTTCGCGCGTGGACCTAAATTGGCGAAAGTCCATATCGCGAAAAGAAGTCCTGCAGGCGACCAGGTAAGGATTGCATAACCGATCCATTCGGTAAATTCGCCGAAATAGTTGGCTGAAGTCACGTATTTATAGAATCCTTTGCGTGGTATATAATGTTTTGTGTCACCTGGTTTGCGGAGATTGCGGATCACATGGTCTGAATGAAGATTGATCGCCATGCCGGTAAAGAATACTATTGTTCCTATGATGAACTGAGGACTGTACAGCCAGTCTGTTCCGTACAGTCCTGATGGGGCTTCAGAATATAGCCATCCTCCGATAAGATATGCGTTCAATGTGTTGAAAACCAATCCCATAAGCATTATGGCGACGGGCATCGTACTCTTTCCCCTCATCATCATCGGGAATATGAAGGACCTCTGGAAATAATGCAGGAGATAGAAACCGGCCATGATGTAGAGAACAGTCTTAGAATTGCCAGTGTCAGCTCCGGAAAGTGCAAACCTTACAGTATAGTAAAGCAGGAAGATGAATGCAGGAGCCTCCATCAGCACCCATGCGGTCTTATTGCTTATCTTCGGGCCCCAGTTTGACGTGGAAAGATATCCGTAGCCTGCCTTGAAGAAGAAAAGTGCTACGAAAACTATGACGGCCATGACAGCCATACACGTCATTATTATATAATATGTATTCATGTCGTTTGTTTATTATCATACAAAGATAATGATAATTTTTGCAAGTTTGATTTTTTATCTATATTTGTCAGCGTCAGACGGATATTTTCGACTTGAAGATAAGCGTTTGCCACTTTATGTAGATTTCTCCAAGAAGATTTTTTTCTCTATTTTTGTAGCTTAAATATAGATTATTGCATAAATGAGAGAACATGTGACAGCATTGCTTTTATCGATATTCCTTACAGCCTGCGGAGATGCTCCTTTGAAGGAATACAGGCTGGAAGTACTTGCGGAATATCCGCATGATACCGAGTCTTATACTCAAGGACTGTTCATACATGAGGGAGAAATGTATGAAAGTACCGGACTGCATGGCAAGTCCACTTTGAGAAAAGTGGATATGGAGACCGGAAAAGCCTTGAAAAGGCTTGATTTTGATAAGAAATATTTTGTCGAAGGGTCTGTCATATGGGACGGGAATCTTTATGTCCTCACGTGGGAAAGCAGATTGGCATTCATCTATGATGCTGAGACTCTTGAATATAAGTCAACATGGAAATATCCTCGTGAAGGCTGGGGAATCACGACTGACGGAAAGCAGCTGATTGCTTCTGACGGCAGTGCCAACCTCTATTTCATGAATGAAAATTTCGCATTGGACAGGAAGGTATTGGTCAATGTGGAAGGCAGGCCTATACGATTCCTGAATGAACTTGAATATATCGATGGCAAGGTCTGGGCAAATGTCTATACAGCTGATGAAATCGTCATCATCAATCCTAAGGACGGCAGGGTAGAAGGAGTCATTGATTGCAGGGGATTGCTTCCATACAATCTGCATACTGAAAATACAGATGTCCTTAATGGAATCGCTTATGATGCCGCTACAGGCAAGATTTATCTTACGGGTAAGAACTGGCCTAAGCTGTATGAGGTCAGATTGGTTGAAAAGAAGTAATGGGCATTATTATATGACGTTATGAGAAAATCATTCCTTACTGTCCTCGGACTGTTAGCTGTTTCTCTATGTGCTTTCTCTCAGGAGTATCGTAAGACTATCGTAGAGGACCCTGCAAGAGCCGCAGCCAATCTTTTTCCTTATGAATATCATGAGACGGCAAAGACTCCTGCTCCTCGTGGATTCAAGCCTTTCTATATCAATCATTACGGACGTCATGGCTCGAGATATATGTCTTCGGATGTCGAGACCGGTGCCGTGCGCCCTGTTTTTGAAATGGCTGATTCTTGCGGACTTCTGACTGAGACAGGTAGGAAATTCTGGGCTGATCTCAAGGCTGTCCTTGATGAACAGGAGGGTATGGTAGGAATGCTGACCACTAAAGGTGCCCTTGAACACAGAGGAATCGGTGAGAGAATGGCTCTGAATTTCCCGAAAGTCTTTGACGGCAAGTCAGGAAGGAACAAGGTTGACTGCATTACAAGTACTTCTCCCAGATGTATCATCAGCATGGTAAATATGACGGATGCTCTGGCTGAGCATTCACGTGGGTTGGAGTTTTCATATGTGACAGGAGCAAAATATTATTCATACATAGCATACCACCCTGAAGTTCAGGAGGGACTGATATTGTCTGGCGATAAGGAAATGGAATTCCGCAGATCAGAGTCTGATCCTGCCAGACTTATATCCGTGTTTTTCAATGATCCTGACAAGATTCTTGATGTGGTCGGAGACCCATATGTGTTCGAGCGTAGGCTATATCAGCTCTCGTGCATGGGCCATCTGACAGATCATGGGACATGCCTTCTCGGTTATTTCCCTGACGAACAGTTGGTTAAGAATTGGGAAGCGCGAAATGCACGCTTCTATCTCGCATATGCAAATTCCAAAGAACTTCCGGATTATGCTTCTAGGGTGGCAAGCCCGCTTCTGAATGTGATCCTGTCGGAAATTGATGCGGCTCTTGAGGAGGACAGTGATGTTGCGGCAGATCTTTGTTTCGGACATGATGTCACCCTGATGCCTCTGATCTCCCATATCGGAATTGAAGGCATGCACGAGAAGCTCGGTTTTGAAGAGGTAAACGGAAGATGGGACGCTGCAGATTTCATCTGTATGGGATCCAATATCCAGATGGTCTTCTATCGGAACAAGTCCGGAGATGTTCTGACCAAGATCCTTTACAATGAAAAAGAGACCACGATTCCGGCTTTGGAAGCTTTCTCGGGTCCCTATTATAAATGGTCTTCTTTAAAAGAATATCTTCTTAAGATAAATGCTGAATGATGATGCTATGACGGCATCTTCCGGTTCAGATCCACTTTGTGGAACTTATACCCCAGACGTTTGAGCTCAAGTGCAGCGCCTGTCTTGTACATTACACGGACGGTACGTGCAAAGATATGGAATGCCTTAACTGTCTGGTGCTCGATGTGTTCATGTCTGATGAAGGTGGCCGCTTTCTGCGCGCAGCAAAGAAGTATGTTCATTATCTGCTTGGCTTCAATTGAGTCGAGGGTGAGCCCGAGTACGTTCTGTACGATGTGCTCATCCATGTCATCAAATCCTCTCGGTCCTAGCAGACTGGCGAATTCCGCTCCATGATGACGTCCCCAGTCCTGATCCCACCAATGTGCGGCAGCCATTCCTGCATAACCGGCGCATGCTATCGCGAAATCCGGGTAACTGTTCACTTCAGGGAGTGCGACTGCGATGTACTCCGGAGCCCATTCCTTCCATTTGAGGTCGATGTCTTCTGATGCAAGAAGCTCTCCGTCAAGCATGCCGAGGCTTGTACACATCTTAAGAACCTCTCTCAAGAGATTCTCTTCGTATGTGTCGTAATATTGTATGTTTTCTTCCATGTTCATTTATTTTGATGCAAAGATAATGTTTTAATTTTTGTGCCAGTAAAAAAGCTCGCATCACTGCGAGCTTTTTCGGTTAGTTAGTAGTGTAGTGTATTCCCTTTTGGGATGATTAATTATTAGTGGTTAGAAACGTCTGATTGACATTAAATCGTTATGTCGAATGCAAATTTAGATATTAAATTGATATTTGCAAATAATTTTCACTTTTATTCAGACAAAAGATTAGGACGAAGTCGTTTTGTACGTTCTATTGCCTGCTCATCCTGCCATGCGCGTATCAGTTTCGGATTTCCGCTCAGCAATACTTCAGGTACAGTCCAGCCGTTGAATTCAGCTGGCCTTGTATATACGGGTGGGGAGAGGAGGCCGTCCTGAAAACTGTCGCTGAGTGCTGAAGTTTCATCGCTGAGTGCTCCTGGAATGAGCCTGATGATTGAATCCGCAAGTATTGCTGCCGGTAGTTCACCTCCGCTCAGTACGTAGTCTCCACATGATATCTCACGGGTGATCAGATGCTCTCGGATACGGTGGTCTATCCCTTTGTAATGGCCGCAGAGTAGAATGATGTTCTCTTTGAGAGAAAGCTCGTTAGCTATGCCCTGATTGAGGATCTCCCCGTCAGGTGACATGTATATGATTTCATCGTATTCTCTTTCAGCCTTCAGCTCCTGTATCATATTGAATACCGGCTCAAGCATGATGACCATGCCTGCATCCCCGCCATAGCTGTAGTCGTCAACCTGCTGGCGTGGGCCTTTCCCGTATTTCCTGAGGTTGTGGATATGGATCTCTACCAGTCCTTTCTTGATTGCACGGCCGACTATCGAATGACTTAACGGGCTTTCAAGGAGTTCGGGTACGACGGTAATTATGTCTATTCTCATGATAAAATGTTTCAAAAAGTTTTTTCGTTCTGCAAAAATAGCATTTTGATGTGAGTTTTACTAAAAAATTGGTATATTTGCGACTTGTACGAATTTATAAACCAATAACTCCATTATTATGAGTGAAGAGATCATCCCTGATGTTGCATTGGCATCAGATGTAGTAGTGGCTGAGCCTGTTGAAACTGCAGAGCCAGCTGTAAATTATTCTGAGAAGAACCTTGCAGAGCTTATCAAGCTCTTTGAAGAACTTGTTCAGAACGAGGAAAGAATGAAAATGTCCAAGGAAGCTGAGGCTATCAAGTCAGCATTCTACAAGAGGCTCCAGAAAGAGAAGGCAGATGCCGGCTATACTGTGTCTGAGCCTGTTGCTGAAACAGAGGAAACTGTCGAGACTCCTGTAGAGGACACCGTAAGCGAGAATCCTTTTGCAGAGGTTGAAAGAGGCTTCAAGGACCTTTATAATCAATATAAGAAAGAACGTGCCGAGTACAATAAGGCACTTGAGAAAGAAAGAGAGGGCAACCTTGCTCTTAAGGAAGCTGTGATCGCTGATCTTAAGGCTCTCCTTGAAAAACAGGAGGATGTAAACGCGACATTCCCTGAATTCCGTGAGATTCAGAACCGTTGGAGAGCTATCGGACCGGTTCCTGCTCAGAGCTATAGGAATATCAACGAGACATATCAGCTTTATGTAGAGCAGTTCTATGATATGGTCAAGATAAACCGTGAACTTCGTGATCTTGATTTCAAGAAGAATCTTGAGGCAAAAGAGCAGTTCTGCGAATTTGCCGAGAAGCTTGCCGAAAATCCTAATGTAGTAGAGGCTTTCCGTGACCTTCAGAAGCTTCATGAGCAGTGGAAGGAGTTCGGTCCTGTGGCTAAGGAATACAGAGACCAGATATGGGACCGATTTAAGGCTGCTACAGCTGTGATCAATAAGAAATATCAGTCATTCTTTGAAGGACTTAAGGATCAGCAGGCTGAGAATCTTGTAAAGAAGACCGCTCTTTGCGAGAAGGTAGAGGAAATTGCTGATAGAGAGGTTTCGAACTCAAATGAGTGGAATGCTGTCTCTAAGGAGATTGAGGATATACAGAAGGAGTGGAAGACTATCGGCTTCGCATCAAAGAAAGACAATCAGAAGATCTATGACCGCTTCCGTGCAGCATGCGATAAGTTCTATGGACGCAAGCGCGACTTCTATACTGAGTATAAGGACAGCATCAATACCAATCTTGAGAAGAAGATATCTCTTTGTGAGGCTGCAGAGGCTCTCAAGTCTAGCACAGAGTGGAAGAAGGCGACTGACCAGTTCATAAATCTCCAGAAGCAGTGGAAGGAAATCGGTGCCGTTCCACGCAAGAAATCAGAACAGCTTTGGAAGAGATTCCGTGCTGCATGTGACGAGTTCTTTGCAGAACGTGACAAGAATGCCAAGCCTGAGAACGATTTCTATGGCAACCTTAAGGCAAAGCAGCGTATTATCGAAGAAATAAAGGCTTATGAAATCAAGAATGATGAGTCTGATGCTGCTGCAATGCAGGATTTCCAGAAGAGATGGCAGGAAATCGGCTTCGTTCCTTTCAAGGAAAAGGACAATATCGCACAGGCTTACAAGGAAGCTCTGAATCTTAAGTTCCCTAATTCAGGACGCGGTGCAGGCCGTCGTGGCCGTGGTGCCAAACCGGCTCTTTCTGAAAAGGACAGGCTTATCCAGAAGTACAATCAGCTTGAGCAGGATATCGTGACATACGAGAACAATATCGGATTCTTCTCGATGTCCAAGAATTCCGAGCCGCTTGTAAAGCAGATGCAGGAAAGAATCGCTCAGTCAAAAGAGGAACTCAAGGCTCTTGCAGAGCAGATCAGAGTTCTCGCTGAGGCTGAAGAACAGGAATAATCATAATGGCGGTGGCCGAAAAGGTCACCGTCAGTTTGTCTAACAATTTTATACTATAGATGAATAAAAGTAATTTGACAGGATTCGTCTTGATCTTTGCTATCATGATGGGATTTTCATGGTATCAGTCAAGGCAGTACAACAAGCAGATGGAAGCTCAGGCACAGCTTGACTCCATCGCTAGGGCAGAGCAGATGGTCGCGATGGCTTTGGACTCTGTCAAGAGAGCTGAAGGCCTTGTGACAGACGGCGAGATGGCCGGAGTCAAGGTGAAGAATATGCCGGCGTACAAGGACAGCCTTCTTACTGAGGCAAGGCTTGCTGATGCATCGGTCTATAGACTTTCTAATGATAAGGTGGAGATTGAATTCACTACAAGAGGTGCACAGCCTTATTCTGTGAAGATAAATGACTATAAGTCATATGACAGCACCGATCTTTATCTTATCAAGCCTGAGATGAGCCAGATGGGTATCAGCATATTCGCAGGTGAGAACATCAATACAAAGGATTTCGTATTCCAGGTGGCGGAGCATACCGATTCGACTATCGTCATGCAGCTCCCGTTCGCAGAAGGTGGGTATATCCAGCAGAAATACTCTCTTTCAAAGGGTAGCTATATGATGCAGAATGAACTTTCCTTTGTCAATATGGACGGAATCATTCCGCGCAATGTGTCTATGCTCGATATCGACTGGTCTGTAATCATTCCTCGCCTTGAGAAGGGCTATAAGAATGAAAAGCAGTATTCCAAGCTTGATTATTATTTCTCCGGTGACAAGAAGCCGGAAGAGATCGGCCGCGGACGTGATGCAAGCAAGCGTGTTGATACAAAATTCAAATGGTTCGCTTTCCAGCAGCAGTTCTTCTCTGCGATCATGACTTCAGGCAACGAGTTTGCCTCTGCCGATCTCAGCGTGAAATATTTCCAGGAGGACGATCCTTCACGCAATCTCATGGCTTGTTCTGCACATATCCGTTCAGACTTCCAGCCAGGATCCGATAATGTTACTATACCATATGAGTTCTATTTCGGACCGAATGACTACCGTACACTCAAGAGCTATGATCTGAAATATGAGAAGATAATTCCTCTTGGTGGCTGGCTTGTAGGCTGGTTCAGCCGCCTTGTGATCATTCCATGCTTTGACTTCCTTGGCAGATTCATCAGCAATTACGGTCTCGTGATCCTTCTGATGACTCTCCTTATCAAGCTTATCATTTCTCCGCTTACCATCAAGTCCTACAAGTCTTCTGCGAAGATGCAGGTGATCAAGCCGGAGGTTGACAAGCTTAATCAGAAATATCCGAACGAGAAGGATGCGATGAAGAAGCAGCAGGCAATGATGGACCTTTAACAGAAGGCAGGTATCAGCCCTATGGGTGGTTGTCTCCCGATGCTTCTCCAGATGCCTATCCTCTTTGCGATGTTCCGATTCTTCCCGGCTTCCATCGAGCTGCGTCAGCAGAAGTTCCTTTGGGCGGATGACCTCAGTGCATATGACTCGATCTGGGATTTTGGTATTAATATTCCTCTTCTCGGAGATCATCTTTCATTGTTTGCACTTCTGATGGCTTTGACCATGTTCTTCTATTCAAAGATGACTTCGTCTCAGATGTCTGATGATCCGAACATGGCCGGAATGAAGTTCATGAGCGTATGGCTTATGCCGATCATGATGTTCTTCATCTGTAACAACCTCTCGGCTGCCCTCAGCTACTACTACCTCCTTTCAAATATCATTACCATGGTCATGACATGGTATATCCGCAAGTTTGTGGTTACAGAAGAGAAGGTAAGAGCAGATATGATGCTGAATGCAAACAAGCCAAAGCAGAAGTCAAAATGGCAGCAGAGGCTTGAGGAGGCTCAGAAGATGCAGGAGCAGATGCAGAAACAGCAGCAGAAAAATCGTAGATAATAACGCAAATGATAAGTGATATTATCAAGAAATTGAATAGTGAACTGCCAGCAACTGTAAAGTTGGTGGCAGTTTCCAAATTCCACCCTTTTGAAGCGATAGAAGAGGCTTATGCTGCTGGTCAGAGAATCTTTGCAGAAAGCCGTCCGCAGGAACTTGCTGCAAAGGTCAGACAGATCGAGGAGAAACGTATCGAAAGGGGAGAACCAGATCATATGGCAGATGTGGAATGGCATTTCATCGGCCATCTTCAGACGAACAAGCTCAAGATGGTATTGCCGTATGTGTCTCTGGTACAGTCTGTTGATTCAATACGTCTTCTGTCGGCGATTAATTCATGGGGAATGGCGAATGACAAGAAGATAAATGTGTTGCTTGAGCCTCATGTCGCTGCGGAAGAAACCAAGCAGGGCTTTTCTCCGGAGGAAATTTATGATGTCCTGAATCATTCATCAGATTATGGCCATATCTGCTTCAAAGGTATCATGGGCATGGCAACATTCACTGATGATCCCAAAGTCATTCGCAAAGACTTCGCTTCCTTACGTTTGATTTACGATACATGCCGTTCCAGATATCCATCCTTGGCAGACGACTTCTGCGAGTTTTCCATCGGAATGTCCGATGATTATCCGATAGCGGTTGAGCTCGGTTCTTCCATGGTTCGCATAGGTTCAATGATATTTGGCGCCAGAATCTGATTCTGGCGTTTTTTTTATTGTGTTTCTGAGGATTAATCACTAATGAGAAGGTTGTCATCGGTAACAGACTTGAGACCTTAGGCTCTTATTCTTTTGCCGGTTGTACTAATCTTGTTGACGTAACCATCGGTACAGGTGTAGTCAATATCAGTGACTATGCATTTGAGGAATGTACTAAACTCACAGAAATTGTCATTCCTGATAATGTAAATTACATCGGTTACCGTTCATTCTACGGCTGTACATTACTTTCAAAAGTAACTATCGGTACAGGAATTTTGTCGATAGGCAATGACGCAATCCGAAACTGTACAAACTTGGCAGAAATGTACATCAAGGCCCAGACTCCACCTGCAATAGGAAATAATGTTTTTAGTGTAAGCAACAATCCTTCATTCTTCGTTCCTACTGCTTCACTTGAAACTTATATTTCTAAATGGAGTTCTTACTCATCTTTTCTTAAAGGCTACGACTTTTAATACTTGATAAAAAACGGTGCGACAGAAATTCAAAAACTGTCGCACCGTTTTTTTATCGTATCAGATCGTTTATTTCTTCAGTTCTTCCAACATGGCTTTTGCTACAGCGGCAGACGCTCCGGAACCTCCAAGAGCATTTCGGATGTCTGCGTAGTCGGAGAGCATCTTCGTACGGTATGAATCATCTTCCAGCAGGGAGCGGATTTCCGAAAGAATCATATCGGGATTGCAGTCATCCTGAATGAATTCCTTGAATGCGCCTCGGTCTATGATGAGGTTGCCGAGACTTATGTATTTCAACTTCACTATCCGTTTGGCTATCTGATAGGTGAGGGGATTGCCGATATATCCTACGACCTGCGGTGTATTGAAAAGGACTGTTTCAAGAGATGCGGTCCCGGAATTCACAACGGCAGCCTCTGCATGGCGGATTATCGATTGGGTCTCACCGAACAATACATGAATGTATTTCCTGTTCTCTTCCGTCAGCCATGGCTCATAATCGCTCATGGTACGGGCTGGTGCGCCTCCGATAATGAATTGATAATCAGTATATTGTGGAATTTTCCTCATTTTAGCGGCGAACTCGGTCAGGACTGGCATCATGGTACTGATTTCACCTTTGCGTGAGCCTGCCAACATTGCAATGACGGGTCTGTCCTCAAGAGAATTGCGCTTTAGAAAATCCTGTTTCGTTTCATTCATTGCACGGGAACCATCCACCGCGTCGATAAGCGGATTTCCTTTGTATATGAACGGAATACCTTTGTTTGTGAAATAAGGTATTTCGAACGGAAAGACTATGAACAGCTTGTCAACATAAGCCTTGAGCTTCTTGATCCGGCCTTCACGTGATGCCCATACCTTTGGGGCAATATAGTAGAATACCTTGAATCCTGCTTTGTGAGCGAATTCGGCAATCTTGAAATTAAAGCCTGGATAATCGATGAGAATGACGACGTCCGGCTTCCATTCCAGGATGTCCTTCTTGCAGAATGATACATTGCCAAGAAGCATTCTGGCCTTTACAAAGACCTCCACAAATCCGATGATCGCACCTTCTTTGTAATGACGTACAAGTTCTCCTCCGACTGACTTCATCAGATCGCCGCCCCAGAAACGTATGTCTGCATCGGGATCTTCTGCATAAATCCCTTTCATGAGGTTGGAACCATGAAGGTCACCTGAAGCCTCTCCTGCTATGATGTAGTATTTCATTTATAGAGCGGTTTATGTTCAGAAACTCTGCCTGAGTCTGTCACATTCTTCGTAATCAGTACTGTCAACATTATGCGCTACAATGCTGACATAACCGTTGCTGATAAGGAGATGGTCCGCCTCCGGAGTGTTGCGAGGATCATCAAGGAAATCTCCTACCATCATGTAAAGCTCCTCTCCATCTTCAAGAACAGGATGTGAGCTCTGACCGAGCATTTCAGGAGTTATTCCGTATTTGGCGTAATGCTCGAGATCCCATTCCTTGAATTCCCTTATCCATCTGCCTTTGCCCTGAGAGCCTACCTTTATGCCTTTGATTTCATCTGCCGGAATATCAGGGAAGTTGACATTATAGAATACCCCGTATCTTGATGGATAATCTTTCATCAGTTTCCTGAAGATCTCTCCGAAATACTTCTTTACTCCGCTGAAATCTGCATCAGGATCCAGAGTGTCGAGCGAAACGCCTATGGCTGGAATTCCGTTCAGCGCCGCTTCTTCAGCGGCTCCCAATGTGCCTGAATAACAAGAGGCTGTAGCGGCATTTGAACCATGGTTTATACCTGATACTACTACATCAGGAAAGTCATTGAGAAACATCGCGTTCAGGCCGAATTTAACGCAACTTGCCGGCGTTGCATCAACATAATGCCAGCCATTGCCGAAGTTCTTGTGGGCTATCTGCTTGAAGCCGATCGAAACGGCCATGGACATTCCGGACTGATGATGCTTAGGGGCAATCACAGTTACATCTCCGAATTCTTTCATTATATCGGCCAGCACCTTTATGCCTTTAGCCTGATATCCGTCATCGTTGGTTATTAATATGCGCATTTTTCTTCTGTTAATTTTCATACAAAGATAGCATTATATTCATAAATTTTTCTAAATTTGCATCGATTTTGTGGAAATGAGTCCACTCACATCAAAGACTATTTAAAGTTTAACTTTATATAAAATTAATTAAACAATGATTAAAGTAGGTATTAACGGTTTCGGCCGTATCGGCCGCATGGTTTTCCGTGCAGCTGTTGAGAATTTCGCAAACGACATTCAGATCGTAGGTATCAATGACCTTCTTGAGCCAGAGTATCTTGCATATATGCTCAAGTATGACTCAGTTCACGGTCAGTTCAAGGGTGAAGTTGCTGTTGAAGACGGCGCTCTCGTAGTAAACGGTAACAGAATCCGCCTTACTGCAGAGATGGATCCAGCTAACCTCAAGTGGGACGAGGTAGGTGCTGAGGTTGTTGTTGAGTCAACAGGTCTCTTCCTTGAGGACGCTAAGGCTCGCAAGCACATCGAGGCTGGTGCAAAGAAGGTTATCATGTCTGCTCCTTCAAAGGACGCTACTCCAATGTTCGTTTACGGTGTAAACCACGAGACTTACGCTGGTCAGGATATCATCTCTAACGCATCTTGCACAACTAACTGTCTTGCTCCTATCGCTAAGGTTCTCAATGACAAGTTCGGTATCGTTAAGGGTCTCATGACTACAGTTCACGCTGCAACAGCTACTCAGAAGACTGTTGACGGTCCTTCACGCAAGGACTGGAGAGGTGGCCGTGGTATCCTCGAGAACATCATTCCTTCATCTACAGGTGCTGCTAAGGCAGTAGGTAAGGTTCTCCCTGTTCTCAACGGCAAGCTTACAGGTATGGCATTCCGCGTTCCTACTTCTGACGTTTCAGTTGTTGACCTTACTGTAGTTCTCGAGAAGGAGGCTACAATGGCTGAGATCTGCGCTGCTATGAAGGCTGCTTCAGAGGGCGAGCTCAAGGGTATTCTCGGTTACACTGAGGACGCAGTTGTTTCAACTGACTTCCGCGGTTGCTCAAATACTTCAATCTTTGACGCTAAGGCTGGTATCAGCCTCGACGCTAACTTCGCAAAGGTTGTTTCATGGTATGACAACGAGTGGGGTTACTCAAACAAGGTTCTCGAGATGGCTCGCGTAATCGCGAAGTAATTCCGAACCGGAGTAAAAATAATAAGGCCGTTCCGATAAGGAGCGGCCTTTCTTATTGCATATTCCTGAATGTTTCTGTTGAGCAGACATTGAGGTCAACATGTCCCTCTACTCCGTGGACCAAAGCCTTGTCTGTAAACTGCCAAAAGTCCCAATCCTTGTATCTCGGAGTGTCAACATCATAATGTGCGACCCAGATAGGGTAGTTCTCTTTGATCTCGTCACATAAAACATCCTCTATGAATGATGACGACGAATATACAATGGGCTTTCTTCCATAATGTTTCTCTATAATCTTAAGCCATTCCAAGGCTTTGACATTCAGTGTCTTGCGTGAGCATCCGGAATGTATTGTCTCGATGTCAAGTACAGGAGGAAGGTCTTTATATCTGAGTTTGCCGACTGCCCTGATGAAGTTCCGGGCTTGCTGTCCTGGATCCTTGGAAGAACGGAAAAAGTGGTACGCTCCTCGTCTGATATTGCTTTCTCCCGCTTCCTTCCAATGCTTGCTGAATCGTTTGTCCTTCATGGAATTTCCTTCTGTTGCTTTAATGAAGACAAAGGAAACAGGACGGATATCCTTGGCGTGTTTTGGAGATTTTATGGTCTTTCTGTCTTTGCCGGAAAGAATCATGAGCGAATCCCATTGTATGTCTGTCTGGAAATGAGAAATGTCCATACCATAGACATATTCCCCATCAGGTAGTGCGGCGCCTTTTTCACCTGCATGTCTTTTGGATAAGAACGGCCATGACAAAAAAATGGATAACCCTGCCAGAATAGCGGTGATTGTCCATATCCCTATCCGTATCTCCTTTCTGGCTGTCTTTCTCTTCTTCTTGCGGGAAGAAGCTTTTCTCGTCCTTGAGGATGACTTCTTTTTAGTTTTTGCTACCATAATTCATGCAAAATTAGCGTAATTACTGCATTTTTCGTAATTTCGCGTGATTTTTATAGTAGTGTTAGTTACGGATTGATTATGACAGATTTTAACGAGGGAAGACAGCCATCCTGGTGGGTTTCCCTGATTCCATTCATTTTTCTGATTGCTTCCTTGTTTCTTGTGATCGTCGTTTTCGGGACAGACGCCTTGTCAGGTGCAAGTCAGGTCGCCCTGATGTTCGGTGCTGCTGTAGTTGTAGCAATATCAATGATCTTTTATAAGATTCCATGGAAGGTCTTTGAAGAATCGATGCTTGACAATATTACGGCTGTAGGTACCTCGATCATCATTCTTCTCCTGATAGGTGCAGTATCGGGATCATGGATGATCAGCGGAGTCGTTCCGACGATGATCTATTATGGAATGAAGGTAATTCTTCCGGAGATATTCCTTTTTGCCACTTGTATCATATGTGCTCTTATTGCTGTCATGACCGGCAGCTCCTGGACCACAATCGCTACGGTGGGAGTCGCTCTGGTCGGTATCGGTACGGCACAAGGATATGAGCCCGGTTGGATCGCAGGAGCCATCATTTCCGGAGCATATTTCGGTGACAAGGTATCTCCATTGTCAGATACTACAGTTCTGGCATCTTCATCAGCAGGTACACCGTTGTTCACGCATATCCGTTTCATGATGGTGACTACAGTCCCTTCATTCATCATTACATTGATCATCTTCCTTGTTGTCAGCCTCATGCATGACCTGCCTGAAGCTGCTCATGTGGCTGATATTTCGCATGATCTTAAGTCAGCCTTCAACATATCCCCATGGCTGCTGCTCGTGCCTGTATTTACTGCGTTGCTGATTGTAAAGAAGGTTTCTGCTATCGTGACACTTTTCATTGCTGCACTCGTAGCCGGAATCACAGCTCTTTTCTTTCAGCCACATATCATAGAGTCTGTTGCAACCGGTGCTGGTTTTACCTCATTTGACGGATTGTCATTCACAGAAGGGTTCAAAGGACTGATGATATCTTATTATGGATCGACAGCGATCGATACAGGAAATGTAGCTTTGAATGACCTGATCGCAACCAGAGGAATGACAGGAATGCTCAACACCGTATTCCTTATCATAGCTGCCGGTATGTTCGGAGGTACTCTTGTCGGAAGCGGCATGCTCAAGAGTCTGACAGACATGCTTACCAGATATATCAGACGCCGTGTCAGCATGGTCGCTTCTACTGTCACAACCGGTATATTTGCGAATATGATAACAGGTGACCAGTATCTTTCGATCATACTTACAAGCAGCCTGTATAAGAGATTGTATAAGGAAAGAGGATACGAATCCAAACTTCTCAGCCGTTCAGTAGAAGACTCCGCTACGGTAGTATCAGTACTTATTCCATGGAATTCCTGTGGTATGACCCAGGCTACTGTGTTGAAAGTTCCTACTCTGGATTACCTCCCTTACTGCTTTTTCAATCTTTTGTCGCCTTTTATGTCAATCATTATTGCGGCAATCGGTTATAAAATTGTACGAAAAACGAAATAGTTTATTATTTTTGCATAAATAATGCAATTATATAACCTAATAGATTGACAACTTTTAAAATTAAATATTATGAAAGAATTGAAAGGAACAAAGACTGAAGCTAATCTTCAGACTGCATTCGCTGGTGAGTCAATGGCTCGCAACAAGTACACATATTACGCTTCAAAGGCTAAGAAAGACGGTTATGTTCAGATAGGAAAGCTCTTCGAGGAGACTGCCAACAATGAAAAGGAGCATGCCAAGATCTGGTTCAAGCTTCTTCATGGTGGTGAAATGCCGGATACAGCTACAAACCTTCTTGATGCTGCTGAGGGAGAGAACTATGAGTGGACTGACATGTACGCTGGTTTTGCAGTAGAAGCTCGTGAGGAAGGATTCGATGAAATCGCTGTACTCTTCGAGAAAGTAGCTGCAATCGAGAAAATGCATGAGGAGCGCTATCGCAAGCTTCTTGCAAATGTAGAAGGTGGACTTGTATTCTCTCGTGACGAGGATATGATGTGGGAGTGCTCTAACTGCGGACATATCGTTGTCGGCAAGAAGGCTCCAGAAATCTGCCCTGTCTGCAAGCATGCAAAGAGCTATTTCATGATCCATCCGACAAACTATTAATAGTTTGGCGATATAAAAAATCAGCTGCGCTCATTCATGAACGCAGCTGATTTTTTATATATAGGTGATGACTATCGCTTTCTGAAAAGAACAGCTACTCCAATATTCATTACTATATATGATACAAATGTCAGGAGTACGATCATTGACCAGTTCAGTCCAAGAAGCAGAGTCAGAAGACATGCAACGAATATTACTCCGAGGAAGCTGATGCGCTGTTTGTGGATAGGGGTTCCCGATTTGATGTTTTTCTTGAATTTCATCGAGAACATCGGTATCTCGCTTATGAGGAGATAACACAGGATAACGGATGCTGTCGGGATGAACCAGCTGCTTCCTGCCCAGCTGTAAAGGACACTTGTCGGATCATTGCTTACATAGTAAGTGAATGATCCGCAAATCATGGCACATGCTGGAGTTGCAAGACCGATGAAGTTGTCGCTCTGCCTGTCATCAATATTGAATTTGGCGAGCCTGAGAGCGGAAAAAATGGCAATCAGCAATGGAATGCAACAAATGAACGCATTCCCATGTATGTCTGTCATGAGTCCATACATCATCAGGGACGGCAAAACTCCGAAGCTTACCATGTCGGCAAGAGAATCCAGCTCTTTTCCCATGTCTGAATATGCCTTCAGAAGCCTTGCGGCTAAGCCGTCGCAGAAATCGCAGACAGCTGCGGCAAGCATCAGATAGAATGCCAGGTCAAATCTTCCTTCAAAAGTACTTATCACACCCAGAACTCCGCAAAGCAGGTTCATGGATGTGATAGTATTAGGTATATGCTTGACAATTTTCATGTCAATGGAAATTACTTAATGCCGAGCTTCTTCTTGATGTCCTTTGGAAGAGCATCCTTATGTACGACGATATTGAGGGTCTTGTACTTGACGAAAGAGTCAGATGCGTACCATACACCCTTATATTTGCCGGCTTCGCCCCATGAGTTCTTGACCATGAAATACTTGTTTCCGTTCTGGTCTTTTGCTACACCATAGATATGCATTCCGTGGTCATCAGTAGTGGTCTTGCGGTCATAGCCTTCCTGACGCATCTCCTGAGTGATCTCCATTTCCTTAGGAAGTTCAGCCTTTACTTCTTCCTTAGGCTGGTCGGCTGCCTTGCCTACCCAGCGCTCCTGGTCTGAACCAGCAACAACCTTCTTCTCTTCAACAGGCATTACAGCAAGTCCGTCACGTGTAAATCCTTTCTCACTTACGTCCGATCCCCAAGCAATTGTATAGCCCTTGTCGATGGCATTGTACATTACTTCCATAAGCTCATCGATAGGGAGGTTGTATGCTGAATCCCATCTCCAGTTGTCAGGAACCTCAATGATGAACTGCTCATAGAATGGATGGTGTGTGAATGAAGAAAGATTCACATAGTCGTTGTAATTGAAACCAAGTGCATCTCTGTATGACTCAGGAGTATATTCGGCTCCATTTACAGTAAAGGTTTCAGGAACTTCTCCGAAATAAGCATTGAGGATACCATCGAATCCATTGAGCCATGCAGTAGTAAGCTTTCTGTTAGGATTCTTGGCGATAGCATTTACATAGCCGGCAAGAGCTGCATCAAGCTCGCTCTGCTCAGGCATCTCTGTACCATAGTTGAATCCTGAATATGCTTCCTGAGGCACGATGCCGTAGTCATTGATTACATGGAGAACGTCACCGAAAGAACTTCCTGCTGCAAAATTGAGATGACCGTCAAGACGAACAAATTTCACAGCTCTGTCATGATACGACTTACCTACGACGAACATTTCTGAAAGATCCACTTCCTGACCTTTGGTCCTGAGGATTTCAGATTCGATGAATGAAAGGGCAGAGTAGCACCAGCATGTACCTGAACGGTACTGGTTCTTGATTGATGTAACAGGGTTTTCCTTCACTACTGTGAATTCATATTCAGGAGCTTTAGGACCCTGCTGTGCTGAAGCTGTAAATGCAATAAGCGCACAAGCTGCAGCTGAAAAGATAGATCTGATGTTCATAGCTTATAATGTTAATGTTAATTTTAAAGCCTATTATGCAAAGATAACAAAAATATGGTAACTTTGCCATGGTTATGGTGAATGTCCTATATATTCATGGTATGGGTGGCGGTGGAGACAGCAGGATTCCATCGATTCTTCAGGAATTCTTCTCTTCTGAAGCATATTCCTCATATCAGGTCAATATCGTTGTCCGGACATATGACTTCGATCCTGAGATTGCTCACGAACAGATCCGTACATGGGTCGAAGAACTGCAGCCGGCCCTGCTCATAGGAGAGTCTTTAGGAGCTGTCCATGCGATCCGGATCAAGGGGATTCCACATCTGCTGATTTCTCCGGCTCTCAATGCACCATATTTCCTTCATTTCCTTTCACATCTCACATGGATACCCGGGGTGACATGGCTTTTCGACAGAATATATAAGCCTAGGGAGGGGGACAGGCAGCGACTTCATTTTTCCACGGCGGTATTGAGGAAATACAAAGCTCATGTGGAAGCTGCATTGAAGAATTCTACATATGCTGGAAGCGATGACTCTTTCTTTGCCTTCATCGGTACAAAAGACCATTACAGAAAGACAGGGGTTGTCAGCGTCAGATCATGGAAAAAGTACTTCGGAACTACCTTCATTCTTTATGAAGGCAGCCATTATACCGAAGAAGAACATATATATGCTAGAGTTCTTCCTGAAATACTTGATGAATTGAATATTAAATAATAAAACACAAATGTTATAGGTACTAACATTTGTGTTTTTACTGTTTTGGGGACTATCGGACCCTCTTTTTAGATCGTTCTTCCCGGATATGCCTTGAGTCCTTCCTCAAGAATGTGAAGAGCCTTTTTCATCTCATCGATCTCGAGTACATATGCAATGCGCGCATGGTTCTTTCCCTTGCCTGGAGTCTTGTAGAATGATGCTGCCGGAGTGACCATCGTTGTCTCATTGTCTATTCTGAAATTTTCGAGCATCCATTTTGCAAAACTTTCAGTATCATCAACAGGAAGTTCGGCGATCGTATAGAAAGCTCCCATCGGAAGAGGTGTGAACACTCCTTCCATCCTGTTGAGACCCTCGATCATGAAATCTCTTCTCTTGATATACTCTTCCTTTACAGCCTCAAAATATTCGTCTGGTGTATCAAGAGCGCCGATCGATGCCATCTGGCCGAGTACAGGAGGACATAGACGTGCCTGAGCGAATTTCATTGCTGCAGCCATTACGTCCTTATTGTGTGAAACTATGCAACCGATACGTGCGCCGCAAAGATTGTATCTCTTTGATACTGAGTCAATGAGGATTACGTTCTGGTCGAGGTCAGGAATGTTCATCGCTGAGAAATGCGGCTCGTCAGTATAGCAGAATTCACGGTAAACCTCATCGGAAAGGAGGAAAAGATCATGCTTGCGTGCTATCTCTCCGAGTGCGAGCATGCTCTCCTTTGAATATTGTGTTCCGGTAGGGTTGCCGGGGTTGCAGACGAGTATGGCTTTTGTCCTGTCTGTTATCGCTTTCTCGAATTCCTCGATAGGAGGGATCTGGAAACCGTTCCTGATATCTGTAGGGATGGCCTTCAATGTAAGGCCGTTCATGAATGCGAATGTATTGTAATTTGTATAGAATGGCTCAAGCACAATCACTTCATCGCCAGGGTTGCATGCGATCTCGAGTGCAAGATTCACACTTTCACTTCCGGCAACAGTCACGATGAGCTCATCGACATTAATGTCTATTCCAATCTTTTTATAGTACTTTTCAACAAGACCTTTGCGAAGCTCCATGAGACCGGCTGAATGAGAGTAGGAAACATTCTCCTGAGAATAGTTCCTGACTGCATCTAGAGCACATTTCGGAGATCTGATGTCCGGCTGTCCAAGATTGAGATGATATACTTTGACTCCCTGTTTCTTTGCTGCATCAGCAAATGGAACAAGTTTTCTGATAGCTGAAGCAGGCATCAGCTGCGCCTTTTCTGAAATACTCGCCATATATTGTATTATTTAACTTCAAAACCGTGACCTTGTCGTTCAAGGCGTGCAAAGATAGTGAAATTTCAAATAAACTCTCAATGGATTTTATTATCTTTGTGCCCAACTTGACAAATTATAGCTTTATTGATATGGCGACATTCAGACAAAGAGCTTTGGACGAAGCTTCGATGCATGAGACAGGTAGTTTTTATATTGAAGAAGGACCTGTCTCCAAATATTTCGGACAGAATGTATTGGATCTTGACAAGATGCGTGGTTATATGTCCCAGCAGGCATACGAGGCGGTCATTGCATCGGTGAAATTCGGTGCCAAGCTGGATAGGGGAGTCTCTAATGAGATCGCTTCCGGCATGAAGGCGTGGGCAATGGAAATGGGAGCGACTCATTATACCCATCTCTTTCACCCTCTGACTGATTCCACTGCAGAAAAACATGAGGCCTTCATATCCTTCAAGGATGGTAAGGCTTTTGAGAAATTCAACGGAAGTGCTCTTGTCCAGCAGGAACCTGATGCTTCCAGCTTCCCTAACGGAGGTCTTCGAAATACATTCGAGGCCAGAGGCTATTCAGCCTGGGATCCTTCTTCTCCTGTTTTTGTCATGGACGGTACATTGTGTATTCCGTCTGTATTCGTTTCATATACCGGTGAGGCTCTTGATACCAAAGTTCCGAATCTGAAATCGATGCATGCCTTGAGTGAGGCTGCTTCAGCAGTCGCGGGCCTTTTTGATGAGAATGTCAGATCGGTCAAGGTCAATCTCGGCATCGAGCAGGAATACTTCCTTGTTGACGAGTCGTTGTATAATGCACGTCCTGACCTTGTGTTGACAGGAAGGACGGTGATAGGTCATACTTCAGCGAAGGACCAGCAGCTTGAGGACCATTATTTCGGTGCTATCCCTTCCCGCGTCAGAGCTTTCATGAAAGACTTTGAGACTGAGGCATATAAGCTTGGAATCCTTCTTCAGACCAGGCATAATGAGGTCGCTCCGAATCAGTTCGAATGTGCACCTGTATTCTGCGAAGCTACCAAGGCCATTGACCAGAACATGATGCTCATGATCATCATGCAGAAGGTTGCGGAAAAACATCGTCTGAAGGTAATATTCCATGAAAAGCCATTTGACGGAGTGAACGGTTCCGGCAAGCATTGCAACTGGTCTCTTACTACGGATACAGGCGTCAACCTGCTTTCTCCGGGAAAGACTCCTACCAAGAATCTACAGTTCCTTTCATTCTATTCATCTGTACTGAGGGCTGTACATAAGCATCATCATCTCCTGATGACATCAGTAGCTACACTGAGTAATTCATATCGTCTGGGAGGTAATGAGGCACCGCCTGCCGTGATGTCAGTCTTCTCAGGATCAACCCTTTACGGGGTTTTTCAGGCAATCATGAACATGAAGGATATAAAGGAATCCGTGGCGTCCAGCCAGGAGTCTATCAAGATAGTCAATTCAATTCCTGAAATCTTCCCTGACAATACCGACAGGAACAGGACGTCTCCGTTTGCCTTTACCGGTAACAGATTCGAGTTCCGTGCAGTCGGATCTTCTCAGAATGTGGCTTCTGCGGTATATGTCCTCAATTCAATCGTTGCTGAGAGTCTGAATGAGTTCAAGGCTTATGTTGATGCACTTGAAACAGCTGGAGAGGTACGTTCTTCTGCAGTCATGGCTGTTGTAAGAAGGTTCATCACCGAATCGCGTGATATCATGTTTGAAGGAAACGGATATAGCAAGGAGTGGGAAGCGGAAGCAGAATCCAGAGGACTCAAGGCTGTAAGGAATGTTACTGAGGCATATGAAGTCTATCACGAGCCGCAGACCGTAGAGCTTTTTGACAGACTCGGAGTCCTTGCACCTAACGAGGTGGAAGCCAGATTTGAAATCCTTAACGAGACATATGTCAAGAAACTACAGATCGAGGCTCGTATCTTGGGAGATATGTGTCTTAACCATGTCATTCCTGCTGCAGTGAAGTATCAGAATATCCTGATTGAGAATGTCAAGGGAATGAAGGATATTTTCGGTGACGAGTATATGACTTATTGTGCATCCGAAGTTGAGACCTTGAAGAAGATTTCCCTTTATATAAACAGTGTGTCTTCAGATGTGGAATCGCTTGTGGAAGCACGAAAGAAAGCCAACAGAATAGAGGATATTGCTGTAAGGGCAAAGGCATACTCTCATGAGGTCAAAGATATGATGGAGAAAGTCAGATTGAGTGCTGACAATCTTGAAATGCTTATCGATGATGAAATGTGGCCTTTGCCTAAATATAGGGAGCTGTTGTTCTTTTAGTAACAGCAGTTCAATAGATTAGATGGTATTATGTATATTGAAACTATAACTTCCGAACAGCTTAACGGACTTGAATATGCTTCATTTCCCGGGAAGATTACGGTCATAGATGAAGTCGGTCCGGAATTTAATAAGGCGATCGCTTACCTGCGTTCCCAGAAGGTGATCGGATTTGACACAGAGACCCGTCCTTGCTTCGGACCTAACCAGCCCAGATATGGAGTGTCCCTTCTCCAATTGTCCGGACCAGGAAAGGCTTTCCTTTTCAGGGTCGGGATCATTGGTATGCATAAGAGGCTCTGTGGCATTCTGGCCGATAAGAGGATAATCAAGATCGGAGCAGCAATCCATGATGATATCAGGGGACTTCAGAAGTTGCGCGATTTTCAGGCAGACGGATTTGTGGATCTGCAGAAGATTATTGCCGATTACGGTATCAGAGACAAGAGCGTGAAGAAGATGGCAGCCATCATTCTCGGATTCCGCATTTCCAAGACACAGCAGCTTTCAAATTGGGAGGCTGAGACATTGTCCGAATCACAGTGCAAGTATGCTGCTACTGATGCATGGGTATGTCGCGAGATGTATCTGAAGCTGATGAAATCGGAGAAGAATCCATTGAAAGAAGAAGAAAAGTTATGATAAAGATAATATTGAGAAAAGGAAGGGAGGAGTCGTTGAGAAGATTCCATCCATGGGTGTTTTCCGGAGCCATTGCGGAAGTGCAGGGCAATCCTGCAGAGGGCGAAATCGTCGCTGTACATGCTTCTGACGGCTCTTTTTGGGCTTATGGCCATTACCAGATAGGTTCAATCGCTGTTCGTGTATTGAGTTTTGACGATAGCGCTCTCCGTCCGGATTATTGGGAAGTGATGCTCTCTCGTGCTTTGCAGGTAAGGGTTTCATGCGGATTGCATGGAAACAAGGAAACGGATTGCTACAGACTTGTCCATGGAGAAGGAGATAACCTTCCGGGTCTCATTATAGATTATTATGACGGAATATGTGTCATGCAGGCACATTCGGTGGGAATGTTCCGTGCCAAGAAGCAGATTTCTGAGGCTTTGCAGAAGGTATATGGCCCTACATTGAAAGCCGTGTATGACAAGAGCTCCGGCACTGCTCCATATAAGGCTGGACTGGAACTGATTGACGGTTACATGTATCGTCGTGAAGATTTCAATGATGATGAGCAGGTTGTCCTTGAAAACGGGCATAAGTTCATGGTCAACTGGACTGAGGGACAGAAGACTGGCTTCTTCCTTGACCAGAGGGAGAACAGAGCTTTGGTCGGCAGCCTTTCCAAGGGGCGTAATGTGTTGAATCTCTTCTGTTATACAGGCGGCTTCTCAATCTATGCTTTAGCTGCAGGAGCCAAGCATGTGGACTCGGTTGACAGCTCTAGGAAAGCCATGATGATGGTTGACAGGAATGTCGCTCTGAACGGTTTCGACGAGTCTGTCCACACCAGCCTCTGCTGCGATGCCATCGATTATCTGAAAGAAGTACCTGAAGGCAAGTATGATCTCATGATTGTAGATCCGCCTGCATTTGCAAAGCATAGGGGTGCGCTCAAGAATGCACTCAGGGCATATCAGCGTCTTAACGCCGCAGCTATCTCCAAGGTTGCCCCAGGTGGTTTCGTCTTCACATACAGTTGTTCTCAGGTTGTTGACAAGGAAGCGTTTGCTCTTGCTGTTTTCTCGGCTGCGGCTCAGGCTGGCAGAAGCGTACGCATACTTGACCGCCTCAATCAGCCATGCGACCATTCTGTGAATATATATCACCCTGAAGGAGAGTATCTTAAGGGTCTGCTTTTATATGTCGAATAAGTTTCTCATGAAAATAAAGATATTTCTTACAGCCCTGATATCAGGGCTTCTTTCGCTTTCAGCATTTGCTGCTCCGGTAGGAAAATGGAATGACACTCCGGCCGGTCTGCCATATATCAGGTATGAAGGCCCGGCTGCATACGATGTGGAGGGAATGAACAGTGATCCGTACTTCCTGCTCGGCAATTACAGGATCAATCTTTTTACACATGTCAGCGGTGTTTATCAGCTGATTTCCGGAGAACGTGTATGGGCTCGTTTCAATGCAGATCCGTCTGTTTCGGATTATGGTGCGAACAAGGCTGCCATAGTCATCGACAATAAGCGTACTGAACTTATAGGAAACAAGAGTATCGGTTCTGACCGTAAAAAGTATGTTGTAGAGTCAGGTGTAGGATTCACAAGATATGACTATACTCTTGATGGCGGTATAAAATGTTCGAGAATGATATCTGTAATGCCTTCGGAGAACATCAATGAAGGTAATCCTTGTTTTCTTCTTACCATTACCATCAGGAACACTTCTTCCAGTGTCAGAAAACTGACTTTTGATGAGGTTGTATTACCTTCTTTCGTGCCGGTGAATACCCAGTATATTCCGGAAGCTGAACGTCCTTTCAGGTATTCATATCATACAGATGTGTCTTTCAGATGTGTAAACGTTACGTATGATACCCATGCGCAGGACTTCTACAGGACAGCATTGCCCGATATGCCTTTCATTCATGAAGAGGATCCTCAGGATCTTTTCATATATTCTCCGGACGGATTCCTTTCGATCCTGGAGGATGGTGTGCATGTGATGATGAATGATGTGAAGATACGTTCCGGTGAGACACGTGTGCTTTATGCTGTGATCGGAATGGCAGATTCCGAGACAAAAAAGCGTGCTGAAGAAATGATCAGGAAGGCTGAGAGGGGACAGTACGGCGCATATGCTTCGTTATGGAAAAGAAATCTTCCTGACTTTTCAGATGAGAGGGACAATGTCAGAAGGAGGGAAATGTACTGGAATTCACATATGCTCGAAGCTTCAGCAATGTATGACGGCTATTTCAAGGAGACGTTCATTCCTCAGGGAGGGGATTGCACATACAGATATGGAGAAAATCTCTCCAATGTAAATCATCTTCATGCAGCGTTGCCGATGTGCTATGCGAACAAGGATCTGGCGAAATCCATAATCAGGTATGTCATGAAGCATTCGGATATGCTCGGAAGGATTTCTGCCGGCAATATCGGTTATGGCCATCTGGTACCGGAAACTATGCTTGACGGAGATATCCAGGCCGAAATGCTTCATGTGGTTTCAGAATATCTCCGCATTACAGATGACTATGCTTTCCTTGACGAATGGGTGGACATCTATCCTGTCGGAAGCGGACTGAAGAAGACTGTGCTTCAGATGATTGAGGGATATTTCCTTTATCTTCGTGATGAAGTCGG
The DNA here is from genome assembly GCA_045613365.1 of Candidatus Cryptobacteroides sp. Lineage (GTDB taxonomy): Bacteria > Bacteroidota > Bacteroidia > Bacteroidales > UBA932 > Cryptobacteroides. The sequence continues at coordinate 1,000 of JAZLAS010000008.1, read as the reverse complement.
AAAGGGAACGGATGAATATGATGTTCATTTCTTCACAGACCGCCATGCATATAACTCGCGCTCACATGAGAACTACGCTCTTCTTGCGTCAGTCCTTCCGAATCTTGCCATGCAGCTAAAGATATCCGGCAAAGGCTCGGAAAGATTCATAAAGTCGATCGAACGTTATCATGGGGAACTGGAAAAGGCTTTCCTCGAAGACCATTCAGCTGGAAAATATGCTCCGGGACCATATCTGACACATATGCCAGCAATTCCGACATATGAGAAAAGAGAGTCTTATCTGGACGAATTCCCGGATAATCTTGACGGTATGCGGATCTCATATATGTATCAGATCATAACAGGAGTCGCAGATTTTGACAGGATTGATGCAAGCTCATTGTCCAGATCGTTGTCATTCAACAAGCTTGCTGAGTCTTTCCCTGACACTTGGGTAGGTTGCTGGACATCGCAGGATTTGATCGACGGCAGGACTATCGGTCTTCATACCGCATATTCTTCTCTTCCTCATGCCTGGGCTCTATACAGCTATTTCAAGATGATGGAATAAAATCTCAAATAAATTTTGCAAATCCGTTTTTAGTCCCTATATTTGCAATCCCAAACGGGAAATGGTGCTTTGGCCGAGCGGTTAGGCACAGGTCTGCAAAACCTGCTACAGCGGTTCGATTCCGCTAGGCACCTCAAAAAACCGCGTTCTAGATACCTAGGACGCGGTTTTGCTTTAAAAAGTTTCCTAGAAGTTTCCTATATTTTGCAACACCTTGAAACAAGAGTCCGAATCTACACTATCAGCATAGATCCGGACATTTGCGAATTATAATACATTCCGTTAGGAAGCATCATGGTCACAAAGATACAAGATTTTCTCCAAATCTAGGAAAATTCGTATCTTCGCATCAGGGAATTGGCGTGAGCTGATTCCTTGTTTCATTTCGGCCCATGTCAATTTCTCATGTAATCTTAAACTTGGAGCTGAAATACTATGAAAATTCTT
>JAZLAS010000007.1:0-9365 GCA_045613365.1 Candidatus Cryptobacteroides sp. | reverse complement strand
GTGCGAGTGCTTCACGGCGTGTAGGTTCGACTCCTATCTCGGGCACATGCGGAAAGGAGGAAGAATTTTCGGATTCTTCCTCCTTTTTTATATCTTTACGAAAATTTCCGGTATCATGAAGATTGCATTCCTTGATGCGGCTACTATGGGCAATGTCTCTTTTGAGCCGTTTGAGCGTCTGGGCGAATTCGTCCGTTATGAAAGTTCTACTCCTGAAGAAGCTCTCGAGAGAGTGAAGGATATCGATGTTCTTCTTATCAATAAGGTCATTGTAGATAAAAGACTGATTGATGCGGCACCCGGACTCAAGCTCATATGTATTGCTGCAACCGGGGTGAACAACATTGATGTCGAGTATGCTGCCTCAAAGGGAATACCTGTCCGCAATGCTGTAGGCTACTCCACAGATTCGGTAGTGCAGTCCACCTTCATGCATATCCTTTCTTTGGTAGGAGGTGCTCCTTATTTTGACGAGAGCGTGAAGTCGGGCCGATATTCCCGCAGCGGGATGTTTACAGATCCGAACTGGAACTGGTGTGAGCTAGCTGGAAAGACAATCGGTGTCATCGGTATGGGCAATATAGGCCGCAAGGTGGCTTCCATTGCCGAGGCTTTCGGAATGAAGGTCTGCTACTTCTCTACTTCCGGTACAGGACATTGCAAGGATTATCCATGCCTGCCGTTGGAGCAGTTGCTTGCGGAGTCTGATATTGTCTCTATCCATGCTCCTCTGAACGACAGGACATTGAACCTTATCGGCGCGAAGGAGCTCGCAATGATGAAACCTGCCGCTTTTCTTGTCAATATGGGACGCGGTGCCATTGTAGACGAGGCAGCACTTGCTGCAGCCGTTGATGCCGGTGTGATTGCAGGTGCAGGAATGGATGTCTTTGTTACAGAACCGATTCCTGAAGATCATCCATATCTGAAGATGGCACATCCTGAAAGAATGAGGCTGGCTCCTCATGTCGCATGGGCAAGTGTCGAGGCTCGCGAAAGACTCATAGGCATAATGGCTGATAACATCATAAAAGGGTAATCGGGCCTACCTTTCCTTATAGGCAAAGAAAAAGAGGCTGACCCAAAAGGTCAGCTTCTGTTTTTTGTGGGTGGTGAGGAGAAGTTCAGGAGGATAACAACGGAAAACTAAATCCCTCCCACTTTGTGGGTCCCTCCCGTTCACAAGGCCACGGGCGGCCATGGTTTTCCTTATGTTACCCTCCTGAACTACAGCAGTGCAGCCTAAAATAAAATAGCTATTCTTTTGATAATCAAAGGAATAGCTATTGCTTTTGTATGGAGTATTTTGTATATTTGAAGTGCGAAAACAAACACACAATCCATACGATGACAAAGGTACTATATAAATCGTATACTCAAAACGATTATTTTCTTTTTCCGCCATGCATTGGTGACTTCATTCCGGAAAATCATCCGGTACGCACCGTAAACGCAATCCTTGACAACTTCGATATAAGCGAAATCGAATCCACCTACAAAGGAGGCGGCACAACGAGCTATCACCCTCGTATGCTGCTCAAGATAGTCGTGTATGCCTATCTGACAAACATCTATTCAGGTCGTCGCATGGCTTCTTTGCTGGAGGAAAACGTGTTCTTCATGTGGTTGAGCGGAATGAGTCGTCCGGACTTCAGGACAATCAACCGCTTCAGAAGCGAGAGACTTGCTGACGGACGCTTCGAGTCTATCTTCCATCAGGTTGTCGAGTTACTTCATGACGAAGGACTCATATCTCTGGACGTGCAGTATATCGATGGTACGAAGATAGAATCTGTGGCAAACAAATACACCTTTGTCTGGAAAGGATCTGTCGAGAAGAACAAGGCTAAACTTATAGCCAAAGTAGATGGAATCCTGAAAGAGGCAGAGGCGGTTCTTGACGAAGAAAACTCTAATGAACCTCAAGAGGAAATCACCAAGGAGGATCTTGAAAAGCGAACAGAACGCATCATAGAGAAAATGGAGAAGGAAGGCGTCGCAGACAAGAAACTTCGCAAGGCTGTAAGCAAGGTCAAGGAGGAGAGTCTTCCCAAACTGGATGAGTACGACAAGCATCTTGAGATACTCGGCGATCGAAATAGTTACAGCAAGACTGATCCGGATGCGACGTTCATGCACATGAAGGAGGACGCAATGAACAACGGTCAGACCAAACCTGGTTACAATGTACAGATAGCCACTGAAAATCAATACATTGTCAACTATGATCTGTATTGGAGACCTACTGACTATGGCACTCTTATCCCTTTCCTGGAATCCTTCTATGACAAGTTCGGCTTCTACAGTAGTGAAATCGTGGCGGACTCAGGATATGGCAGCGAGCAGAACTACGAGTTCATGTTTGCCAACGGCATGACACCTTACGTGAAGTACAATATGTTCCATAAGGAGATGAAGCGCAAGTTCCTGAAGAATCCTTTCCATCAGGCGAACATGTTCTATAATCAGGAGCAGGACTTCTACGTATGCCCTATGGGACAGCACATGGAGCATATTATAGACAAGAAGACCGTATCAGATCTTGGGTATGTATCACACACATCAGTATACAGAGCTGCCAATTGTTCGAAATGTCCATTGCGTGGAATGTGCTACAGCGGCAAATGCGACAGAAGAACCATAGAGGTCAATCATAAGGCAAACTCATACAAGAGCTCTGCAAAAACATTGCTCACAAGTCAGCGTGGCCTGATGCACCGCAGCAACAGACCGATAGAACCGGAAGCCTGCTTTGGAAGCATAAAGTTCAACCACGGCTTCAAGAGGTTCCATCTGAAATCAACGAGGAAGACAAAAGTGGAATGGGGGTTAGTGTCATTGGCGCATAACCTCAGGAAGTATGTTGCTTATAAGGCCAAGTCAAAGCAGAAACAGGCTCAAAGTATGGTACTTATTCTTGAAAAACCAGCATTGATGCTCGCTGTGTAGTTGTCGGAAGGCTCTGCCAGAGCGTGGCCGGCCGCGGCCTCGTGAGCGGCTCCCGAAGGAACGTAGTTCCGAAGGGTGGATGGAGCGAAGCGGAACTCTGGCGGGGCCTTCCGATAACTCAATGCCACCTATAGAACGCAAGAAACCGGCCCTTTTGGGTCGGCTTCTTACTTTATAGGTATAAGAGAACTGGAATACTGGCATGACGACTACACGAGATGCAATCTTCTGTCAAGCCAATGGAGAATCTTTTCGAGTTCTTCAGGCTTTGCGTTGCTTATTGAGTTGATGCACAAGAACTTCGCATCAGGAGCGGCATCGAATTTCCTTAACTTGGCATCGACATATCCAGGCCTGTTTTTCGGATAAATATACAGATACACTCCCTTCTTCGATTTCACTATTCCTCTACCCTGCTGTTCTGCAAGGAGGTAACATAGTTCCTGAGGATTAAATTGAGACGGCTCCCGGAATCTATGCTGCATATTAGCAACCAGGGCATCCGGATGTTCCTCATAAAATGTCTCCAGAACATCGCGGAGAACGATATGAGGAGTATGGCCCAGATTGAGAAAATGTGACGATATGCCGGCACGATCTGCCGCATTGATCATAGCGTCCTTGAATCCGAAGGTCTTATGTCCTCTCTTCAAGTGCTTGGCCCATCTGAGAAATCTTGCCCAGCTGCAGCTGCGCCTTGAAGCATAGCACACAAGACTGTCACCTATGAAGAAATCTTCCGGCTGCACCGGTGCAGAGAGAAGCACATCATCGTTGAAATACACGAAATGGTCCGAGAGTCCCGGAATTCGCCAAAGCATCGTCTCGATTGACAATGAATTGAACACAGGAAGATAAGACTCGTAGCCTCGATATATGACCTTGTGATCTACAATCTCGATTTCGGTCTTCTTGTCCGGGAAATGCTGATTGAGAAAATCATCAAGACATGGATCCTGATTGTCAGTCACTATGAATATCTTGCGCACGAACGGAGCAAAACGCAATATGGACGCCACGCAATAATTGATCTCTCCGATGCTGGTAAAACGGATATCTCCTCCGACATCATCATTCACAAGTTCATCTGCGTTGCTGTAGCGACGCCTTTTAGCTTTATGTTCAGAATCGTCGCCATCCACCCAGGTTATGACAACATCAATCGGCATAATATTCTCACTCATTCGTTTAAATAATTTTTGAGAACCTTTCAGGTATTCTCACTATAATCTTCATATTGAACATGGCCGGCTTGTTCCAGGCATAAACAGGACGGACATAATTCTGAATGAATCTTGCAGCCTTGATCCACTTGTCCCAAGCCCGTTCCTTGCCCTCCGTTACATTGAATATGGTCTTCGCCCTCTTTTTAAGATGACGGGACCATCCGGTTGCCACCTTATCCGGATCGACGAATTTAGCCTCCAGCCTCTTCATATCCACGCATCCGAAATGGAAAAGATACAGATCCTTGACTATGTGGAAATTTTTGTTTCTTACCCTATGGAAGCCTGACCCCCATGCCACAGGACGGGTAATGACAGTAGACTTGCTGTAACGAGTGGACAACTGGGCGAAATGTCTTTGCTCAAGGAAAGTCTTTCCATCAACTATTTCGTCTTCCTTTTCCAAATGCTGCCCCACATCAACTCCAAGACCGGAATAAGACACCCTGTCAGGTTGTGATGACAAAAATTCAACAAGAGATTTTCCAATGGCAGGATCTACCACAAGAAACTCATCCACATCAGTACCTATCGCCATGTCATAACGGGTCAGTAGTTCTGCGGCCTGGGATGAAAGAAAATCTATCCTACCCCTGTCAGCAGCAGCAACCAGGCCGGCGACACGTGGACGGACACAGACATTCACATCCTTGCAGAACTCCGGAACCTTCTGGTCTTCACCATCAAAATAGACATATAGATTTGCGGCACCTAATTGTGCTGAATAGTAATCAACCCAACGTTTCAGAAAGAAATCATCGTTTCTGACCATCGTCAATGCACAGACCTTTTTCATACATCCATTCTTTATATTTCAAAAGTAAGTGTTTTTTCGTTAAAAATAAATTTTAAATCTTAAGAAAAAGAAAAATCTGATGTTTCTTTTTTTAAAATCGCTCCGTCGTAAGATGAAACGCATATAGATTTGCAGAAAAAAGATGAAAGGGGCGTGGATAACGACAGTCATTCTATTGTTGGGAGTCGGAAGCGGATTCTGTCAGAGCAGACAAGGTTCGGCAGGAATCTGCATGAGCGGATTTCTTACAGGTAAGGCGGACATCGAAGTTGAGTATGCATTCGGAAGCCATTGGTCAGCCAGCGCCGGCAGCGGAGTCGGATTCACACGCTTATATAATGGCAAAAGTGAGATTGAAAAAATTCACGAAGACGAATTCGGATTCGTGGAATTTCCGACGACAAAGGCAGACGAATTCTATACAGGATGTCTGCAATGCAGATATTGGACGCGAGAATCCTTGAACGGTCCTTTCATATCCACAGGGCTAAGATTCGGCAGCGGGACAGGCATCGACTGCACCATCGGTGCCGGATACAGAATGCACATCTGGCGGGGACTTGCGGCAGGAGCTGAATACAAAGCCAGAATATTGAGCAGCATAACTGCTGGCAGGCTGGATCCAAAAGGAATCAGAATATGGATCAATTATACATTTCAAATAAAAGACAGATATGAATAGACACCGGGGACATTTCACATCACTTGTTTTCATCACTCTTTCAGGTTTCCTGCTACGGACGTTCTGTCAGTCCATTCTGGGCATTCTGATTTCATTCATCCCGGTGCTGCACGGATGTGAATCCCTGCATCAGGACGGCAGCTTTACCGGCCACGCCAATCATATAGGGCCGGTGAAGCTCGCAGTCCATGACAAAGATAAGGGAACTGATATGCTGACTCTGGAGGTTCTGGTTTTCAATGACGACCCGCTACACAGGCTGGACTGCTACCATAGGTTTGAAAAACCTGATTCCGGGAACGTTGACATATCTTCGCAAAACGGGCAGAAGATCATCATGGCCTGCGCCAACTCAAACTTCAGACGCGAGGACTGGATGCAGGTAACATCTCTGTCATCACTGACCGAAATGAAGGCAGATCTGGAAAACGAAGTCAGAGAGAGTCCGGTACTGAGCGGAAGTATAAAGATAAATGCCGGAGAAGAAGGACATAGCCTGTCACTCGAAAGGCTGCATAGCGCAGTCATTCTCAGGACCATATCCTGTGATTTCACAGGAAGGGCATACGAGGGAGAAAATATCAGGAATGCTCGGGTATATCTCACCAACGTAAACGCGACATGCCCGATATGGGGCAGCTGCGGTTACGCGGAAAGGTATGTCAACAGAGGAGGTATCTCGGAGGATGACATAAGCAGATTTACCGACAGATCCCTGATCATAGACACATTAGGTACTATCGGGAGTGAAACGATGCAATGCGGAACTGCTTTGATTTGCTACCCGAACCATCCGGAATCAGAAGGTCCAGGTACATCTTTCACACGACTTGTTATTGAAGGAGAGGTAGGAGGCGAGACCTGGTTCTGGCCGATAGAAGTCAATATGGATGCCGGATCGGAACACCGGGGAATCGGAAGGAACATGACATATATATACGATATCGTGATAACCAGGAAAGGATCGGCAGATCCGGACACTGCCATAGAGACTGGTAACATCGGGATCAGAATGGAGGTCAGGGAATGGAAAAGGAAAGAAGAATACGAAGAGGTCTTCTGATCGGGCTCATCACTGCCGCATGGGCATGTACCCCTGTGATTCAGGAAGATATGACCAGATGTACGGTCATATTCACAACGGACGGATTCATGACAAAGGCTTTGGATCCGGAGGAGGACAAGGTCACAGACATCAGTCTCATGGTCTTTGATGAAATGGGAAATGCAGAGGAATGCATATGGATTCCTGAAGCCGGAAGTTCAGCAGAACTTACTCTGGTAAAGGGTAAATCATACGATTTCAGGGCATGCGCAAATTTCGGCTACCAGGTATATGCAGACCATCTCCGGGAACTTGACGAGGTTACCTTTCATATGGCATATCCTGATGAATATCAGGAAGGCATACCGATGTATGCAGCCGTAGACGACATCGTGATAGGAGAAGACGGCATTGTCAACCTTATGCTTGACAGGCTTATGGCAAAGATAGACATAAGGATGGACAGAAGCCGGTTATCCGAAGACATCGAGATGAATGTAAGGAATGTCAAGATCTGCAACTGTCCTAAAATGATGAACGTATTTGTCCCTAACAGAGTGAAGAAACACGAGCAGTGTCATACTGTAGGATTCAGCAGAAATGACCTGGAAACGTCAGAGCTGAATATCAGCGGCAAGGACGGGAAAAGCGGAAACATTGCTCTGTACATGATGGAGAATATGCAAGGCCGCACATCTCCCGACGCCTCGGTCTGTTCGTACATAGAGATGGAAGTGGACTATATGTCTAAAGACAGATATTCATTGGAACCGCTTATATACAGATTCTATCTTGGAGACGGTCAGGGCAGTCTTGACATAGAACGGAACTCACATTATAGAATTACCGTATGCCCGGAAGATGACGGTTTGTCTGATGACGGATGGAGAGTTGACAAGAATGGACTTACCGACAGGATACCTGTATCATTCAAGCAATATCCTTCCGATTACATTCAGGGATACATCGGCGACAAAATTCACATCTGGTGTGAATTCACACCGGAAAGCGCATCGTTCGATGTCGGAACAGAATATATGGAAGATGACAAGAAGAGAGGCATATACGACTACAGAGTCGACCCTGACGGACATGGTGCAGTCCTGACACTCATGAAACCTGGGCGAGGCCTCATCTATATGAGTGCAGGAGAGCCTGTCAATGAGGATGCTTTGTTTATAATAGATATTCAGCCGTATATGACTTCGGACAGTTCTTCAGATCCTCCGGAGTTCCTGCAAACACAAGATTTCCTCCAGCATCTCCGGCCTCTGGCCCCAGATCTATGACCCAGTCAGCCGAGCGGATGACATCGACATTATGTTCGACGACAATTATTGAATGCCCCTTCGCAAGCAGTGCGTCAAATGACTTCAGGAGCTTTTCCACATCGTAGAAATGCAATCCCGTCGTAGGCTCGTCAAAGATGAACAATATCCTCTGCGGCTTCGATCTCGCTGCCGTATCAGTCATCGAAAGGAAGTATGCCAGCTTGATTCTCTGGCTTTCACCTCCGGAAAGCGTACTGCTGCTCTGGCCGAGCTTAATATACGAAAGGCCCACATCAACCAGAGGCTGAAGTCTTTCTGCAATACGCAATGCGACAGGATCTTCCTGCGCTCCGAAGAATGCCATAGCTTCCTCAACACTCATATTGAGGATGTCGTCAATATTAAGCCCCTTATATCTGACTTCAAGGATTTCCGGCTTGAATCTCTTACCACCACAAGATTCACACACCATAGACACATCCGCCATGAACTGCATGCCGATCTTTACAAAGCCCTCACCCTGACATTCCGGACAACGTCCCCCGTCCATATTGAAAGAGAAATGAGACGGAGTAAATCCGTTCATCTTCGCATACTGCTGATCGGAAAGCAGCTTTCTGATGTCATCATATATCTTAAGGTATGTCACAGCATTGGAACGCGAGCTCTTGCCGATAGGATTCTGGTCCACATACTCCACCTGGGTTATACGGTCCAGATTGCCGGACAGTCCCCTGAATGTTCCCGGCGCCGCTCCTGCCTGATTCAGATGCCTGTACAATGCCGGATAAAGCACATCACCTACAAGCGACGACTTTCCGCTGCCGCTGACACCGGTAACGACATTGAGAACACCTAGAGGGAACCTGACATTTATATCCTTGAGGTTATGTTCCATTGCACCTTCGACAACGATGGAATAGTCCCAGGTACGTTTTTTTCTGGCATATCTTTCCCTCTTGCCACCCAGATACTGCAATGTCAGCGAACTTTCATTGCCTTCACTTGTGACACCGTCACTGATGGTTCCGGTGAATACAATTTCTCCTCCATGTACGCCGGCCTTAGGTCCTATGTCTATCAGAAGGTCCGCCGCACGCATTATCTCCTCATCGTGCTCGACCACGATTACTGTATTTCCAATATCACGAAGTCTCTTAAGCACAGCTATGAGCCTTTGTGTATCTCTCGGATGCAGGCCGATGCTAGGTTCGTCAAGAATATACAGGGATCCGACCAAAGAGCTGCCCAATGCTGTCACCAGATTGATTCTCTGGCTTTCTCCTCCGGAAAGAGTATTCGAAGTACGGTCCAAAGTGAGATATCCGAGTCCCACATCCTCTATATATTCCAATCGCGAAATTATCTCTTCTATCGCCTTGTCAAAGTCGGAGGC
>JAZLAS010000006.1:0-19896 GCA_045613365.1 Candidatus Cryptobacteroides sp. | reverse complement strand
AGTTCCTTAACGACAGATATGACAACGAACTCATTGAAAGACTCGAAGGAGTTGCCGATACAGAGTTCGTACGCCTTTCATACACAGAAGGCATCAAGATCCTTGAGGCTGCCGGTGTAGAATGGGAATATCCTGTAAGCTGGGGTACCGACCTCCAGAGCGAGCATGAGAGATATCTCGTAGAGAAGCATTTCAAGAAGCCTGTGATCCTTACAGACTATCCTAAGGATATCAAGGCATTCTACATGAAGCAGAATGAAGACGGAAAGACTGTACGTGCAATGGACGTACTTTTCCCTAAGATCGGCGAGATAATCGGTGGTTCCGAGCGTGAATCATCACTCCAGAAGCTCGAAGGACGCATCGAGGAGCTCGGAATGAGCCGCAAGGGACTTGAGTGGTATCTTGATACACGCCGATTCGGATCTGCCCCTCATAGCGGATTCGGCCTCGGATTCGAACGTCTTCTCCTTTTCGTCACCGGTATGTCCAATATCCGCGACGTGATTCCTTTCCCTCGTACTCCAAAGAACGCAGAATACTAATATGTTGATAATCGGAATAGCCGGAGGATCCGGATCAGGCAAGACCACAGTAGTCAAGGCCATCACAGAACAGCTCCAGGAGAATGTGGTAGTTATACCTCAGGACTCTTATTACAAAGACCTCAGTCATTACACCGAGGAGCAGAAAAGGGTGCATAACTTCGACCATCCCGATTCAATAGACTTCGATCTTCTCAGAGCGCAGCTCAAGGAGCTGCGCGAAGGAAAGGTCGTCGAGCAGCCTGTATATTCATACATAACATGCGGTCGCTCCAAGACAGAGACTGTCACAGTAAAACCTTCTGACGTGATCATCGTTGAAGGCATTCTCATCTTCACGGATCCGAAGCTGCGCAAGCTGCTTGACATCAAGATCTTCGTGGATGCTGATGATGACGACCGACTTATGAGAGTAATGGCGCGCGATATAGTTGAACGCGGAAAAACAGTTGACTGGGTGATAGAACGTTACTCTAAAACTGTCAAGCCGATGTACCTGCAGTTCATTGAGCCAAGCAAACGCTATGCAGATATAATCATTCCTCAGGGTGGCCATAACAAGGTTGCAATCGACGTGATATCTGCTACGATAGAGAAATCACTGGCAAGCTGCAAGAAACAATAAGCCAACTGTCATTCTGAACAAAGTCAAGAATCAATGAGCAATCAGGAAAATAAGGCAGGACTTTATCTCACCGTGATATTCCATCTCACGGTGATTATTGTCTTGCTGTTATATTCTATAGATTCGACCCTCAGGCGTGAAGAAAGTTTCGTACTTGACTTTTCCAAGCAGGAAGAAATAGAGCGTAAGGAAAAGGAGGAAGTGATGAAGCAGGACATCAGCCAGAAGCTCGAAGAAATGATTGCAGCAGCAAGACAGCAGACTTCCGGTCAGATCAGAAACATCGCAGTTGACGCAGGAGCACAGCTTAAAGACGACCGAGGCACCGATGCGGACCAACTGTACAAAGATGCCGAAAGACTCGCCAGAGAGCTTAAAAACGGGCAAAAAGACGGCATTGAAGAAGATGCGCGTAGCGAGACTGTAGAAATGCCTCATCAAAAAAAGCCTGACAACAGCCAGCAGAAAGCCTACAGCGGTCCGTCCGTACTCTCATATACATTAGACGGACGAAAAGCCAGCCATCTCCCGATTCCTGCATACCGCTGCTACGGAGCCGGCGATGTAACCGTCATCATAAAAGTAAACAATGCAGGTCAGGTCGTAAGTGCAAAGGTCATGGAAGAGATATCTTCAAGCGACAATTGCCTAAGGAGCTTCGCAATACGTGCGGCCAGACTTTCCAGATTCTCCGCATCTCAGACTGCTCCTGCCAATCAGACAGGAGAAATCGTCTATCGTTTCATCGCACAGTAATGCGGATCAATACACTACGCTTGAATTATTCAGAGCAGCCTGAATCGTATCATCTATAGGCAGATAGAACCGATAAAAAGCCTCATCCCCCAGCTTGGAGAAACGTCCCACAAGAGCCTTCAGCTGAGGCATCATGTATGGCAGGCTCATCTCCCATTCACCTTCCGAAGGCTTTATTCCATCAACGCGAGCGGCAAAATCAAGGAACTGAGAAGCCAGATCGATTCCATTCAGATATTTGTCAAGCTGTGCAAAATCTGAGATACCAGACAAAGATGCGCGGTATTTATCGAACATATTCTGAGCAAAACGCATCTGAGTAGCCTTCTTGTTGCAATTTATATAGAATCTTGTCGCCTTTGTAGTATCAATAGGAACGAATACGTCCGGAATGATACCGCCACCTCCATATACCCTGCGGCCTCTTACTGTGTAGAACACAGCAGTCGTATCCACCTTCATGCTGTCAGCCGATGTCATTTCACCATGGGCATAACGCTCATAGATGTCATATGCATAGTCCTTGTCATATGGCTTCTGGATACAACGTCCTGAAGGGGTATAGAAACGTGAAACAGTCAGTCGGATACCGGAACCGTCAGTAAAGTTGATCGGCTCCTGTACGAGGCCCTTGCCGAATGAACGACGGCCGACGATCACTCCCCTGTCATTGTCCTGAATAGCTCCAGAAAAGATTTCACTTGAAGAAGCCGTGCCCTCATCGATGAGAACAGATATCTCTATATCCTTCATACGGCCTCTGCCATCTGCATCGAAATTCTGACGAGGACGATATCTTCCTTCCATATAGACAACTTCATCCCCCCTTTCAAGGAACTCATTGGCAAGTTTCCACGACTGATCGAAATATCCTCCTGAATTGTCCCTCAAATCAAATATGAGCCTCTTCATGCCATTTTCAAGCAGCCTTTCAGAAGCCTCAGAGAATTCCTGATATGTAGTCCTGGTGAACTTTGAAAGCTTGATGTACCCGGTCGTCTCATCGATCATGAAAGCTGCATCGACGCAATGTACAGGAATCTTGTCCCTCACGATATCAAATGGGATAAGAGTTCCGTCACGATTGACAGTAATCTTTACCTTACTTCCCTTCGGTCCCTTCATAAGCCTGATCATGCTGTCCTGCGGCATCTTGACACCGGCTATATCGGTATCATTCACACGCACGATTCTGTCCCCCTGAAGGAGGCCAGCTTTCTCTGACGGTCCTCCTGTAATAGGATTCAGAACGACAGCAGTATCGTTTGGAACATTGAATGTAATGCCTATACCTTCGAAGTTACCAGAAAGTTCTGTCTCCGATTCAGTAAGCTCAACAGGCGGAAGATATACGGAATGCGGATCCAGTTTGGCCAGAGCAGCAGAAACCGCAGCATCTGTCATTCCTTCCATATCTATGGTATCAACGTAATTTCTCTCAACCTCCTGAAGAATGAGATTCAGTTTACGCCACCTGTTGTAGTCACCGTCAAATTTTCTCTTCGGCTCCAGAGCCTTATAGGAGACCATAGTAATAAGCACTCCCAGGACGATGCCCAGGAGTGCGATAAAGATATTGTCGTTGAATCGCTTCATATTCCTACTCCACCTGTTCTACTTCGATTCCAGCTCTGGTAAGAAGATCGATTCCGTCTGTCAGACGATATGCATCACGATAAACCACTCTCTTTATTCCAGCCTGAATGATAAGTTTGGCACACTCCACACATGGAGATGCAGTAACATATAAGGTCGCGTCCTTGCTGCTGTTGCCGGATTTAGCGACCTTGGTAATCGCATTGGCCTCAGCATGCAGTACATATGGCTTCGTCACTCCGTTTTCATCCTCGCATATGTTCTCGAAGCCTGCCGGAGTACCGTTGTATCCGTCTGAAATGATCATTCTGTCCTTTACGAGCAGTGCGCCGACCTGACGACGCTTGCAGTAGGAGTTCTGAGCCCAGACTCCTGCCATCTGAATGTAGCTGCGGTCAAATTTCTTCATATTAACTTCTCTGATAAAGATATCTCTTGATACTCTTCTTTGGTGTTCTCTCGAAATCTTCGGACATCACCTCGATCTTCTTGAGCTTCGCATAATTTGGAAGAATCTTATTAAGCTCAGCAAGAGTATCCTCCATATATTTAACGAAAGCTTCCTGAGGCATTCCATCCTTCTCACCCTGCTGGAAATCAGGATAGATAAGGGCGGTAAGGCCCCCGTTATCCTCTATCACGAGTGATTCGATCACATAAGGCTGACTGTTGATTACTGTCTCGACCTCCTCAGGATAGATATTCTGTCCGCTTGGGCCAAGGATCATACACTTCGTACGTCCTTTGATAAAGAGGCTTCCGTCAGCATCAAGAATACCCATGTCTCCTGTACGGAACCAGCCATCTTCAGTAAACACCTCAGCAGTAGCTTCTTCATTCTTGAAATAGCCCATGAACACATTGGCACCCTTGACCTGTATCTCACCTGGAATTTCTGACGGATTCGCAGATGCAATCCTCACCTCCATATTAGGAGCCGCTTTACCGCATGAATAAAGCTTTTCCTCCTTCCAATCGTCGTAAGTGATGATAGGTGCACACTCGGTCATGCCATAACCGACTGTGAAAGGGAACTCCATCTTCTTGAAGAAAGCCTCGACTTCCTTATTGAATGCGGCACCTCCGATGATCACCTCATAGAACTCACCACCGAAAGCATTGATAAGCTCTGTCTTTACCTTATTGAGTACGACCTGATTAAGTCCCGGTACCTTCATAAGGAACTTTATACCCTCTTTCTCAAGGATAGGCTTTACCTTGCTCTTGTATATCTTCTCGATAACGAGAGGCACGGCAATCACAATGTTCGGCTTTACCTCAGCAAGAGCCTGCATGATGACCTTAGGACTCGGGAGACGTGACAGGAAATGTACATGGCAGCCTACAGAAAGCTCGTAAAGCACCTCAAACATTAGTCCGTACATATGAGCACATGGGAGCATAGAAACCACTCTTGACTTCTCATTGAGCTGCGGAAGCACCTTGCGGCCGAACTGTATATTCGAAAAAATGGCACGATAAGGAATCATCACACCCTTGGAGAAGCCCGATGTACCTGATGTATAATTGATTACAGCGAGCTCTTCTGCAGAATCCTCATAATAGTTCAAGGATTCCGGCAGGAATGCTTCCGGATACTTTCTTCCGAAAAGCTCGTTAAGATGGGCCTTTGCCTCTACGATATTCTCATCTTTTGCATACAGGATCTTAAAATTGTTCACCTGAATGATGGCATGTAGGTCCGGCATCTCTGATTCTGAAAGGCCTTCCCAGATGACATCATCGACGAAAAGGATCTTAGCCTCCGAATGATTTACAAGATGATGTATATTAGCCGATTTGAACTCATGAAGGAGCGGTACAGGAACAGCGCCATGCGTCATGATAGCAAGGAATGTCACCGCCCAGTTTGCCTGGTTGCGTGAACATATGGCCACCTTGTCACCTTTCTGAAGGCCGCACTCGTCAAACATGATATGCAGCTTCTCCATGCGCCTGGCGACATCCTTGAAATGAAGGGTCTCTCCATGATAATTCGATATCGCAGGGCGATCCCAATTCTTTTTGAAGGCCGCTTCAAACGTTTTGTTTACTGATGTGAATTCCATATTGTTTCTAAGTTAAAGTACAGTATCTATTTGAGTTTTACCGTCCTGCTCTGGCCGTCATAACATTCGACTCTGACAGAAGTACCATCAAGAACCTTTACCTCACTGTCATGACGGATCATCTGATCGCCTTTGAAGAGGGTAAGCGCCTCACCTCCGCTGAACGGATAAATCAATGTCTGTATAGACGTCCTGACTACCCAGAAAGTGTTTCCTCCCACTTCTATACGTTCAGGAAGTCCCTTGATTGTCTCAGGAGCGATGATTGTCTTCCAGCTAGAAGGCCTTCTGCCCTTGAGATTATACATTTCAATCGTATTGTCCTTATGCAGGACCATGATGTTATAAGCTCTCGTACCGTTGAAGTCATACAGATCAGGTCCGACAAGAATATCTTTCCCAAGATCTATCGGAAATCCTGTAACAAAGCGGCCGAGCCTGTCTATGATATAGATCTTCGAGCCTGAACCGAAGATGATCTGAAGCTTTCCATTGGCATAATAATCGACATTCTGAGCTGTTCCGCACAGTTTTCCATCAAAAGGAACACCCCAGAGTCCCTTTCCTCCCTCTTCCTGAAGGCAAAGCGAACCATGGCTGTTCTGATAGAAGACATTCATCTTGCCGGTACCGGAATTCTTCACACGGAACGGGCCCTCAGGGACGACTACTGTAGTATCGCGTTCAAACTCCGGCGCTTTCGTCTTAATCATCGAAAGCTTAGGCATCTGGCACGACAAGACAATGCGGTTCTTTTCCGATGTGACGGTAAAGATCGAAGGGCAATAGTCGCAATCCTCATAAAAGGGAGCCAGAGCATTGCAGAACACCTTAGTGAAAAGATCAGAATGGCCCTTACTGTTTTCTGTCAATGAAAAATAATATACAAGAGAGGCTTCAGCGGCAAGCATATCCTTCTGACCCGCATCAGCCATATATTCTACAAGATTGTATGTCAGGGTCTTGCCTTCCACATACTCTTTCACTGCAGTAAGACTGCCGGTGATGATCCAGCCGTCCATATATGTGAAGCAAGATTCGTCCGGAAGTTCGAATACACGTCCAAAGACAGAAGCTGCAAATGAGGCATATGGCCATGAATGCACTGCAGGAACATAATTCTTGAAAGTCTTTCCAGCCGTTCCTGCAAAAATGACAGTATCCTGTTTTCCCACCTTGATGAGGTTAACTTCTGAAAGCGCTCCTCCTGACATGAACTCAGCATGAGCGACCTCCTTGACATCAATCCTTCTGAAGAACTCCTCAGGACTGATTCCAGTCTTCGTCTCAAGCTCACGATGTCTTTTCCTGAAAGACTGCAGAGACTGCTTGGAATCCATATATGTCTTGTATGCCTCAATATAGCCATCTGCTCCTTTCATTGGAAGGGAAAGTGCCGATACAGTATATGAAGGCAGCATCTGGGCCACCTTGGAAACCGAAGGCTGGGATTTGGCGAGCACATTCACGTACTCCGACGGATCATTGTAATGTATGGCTGCTCCTGAAAGATAGGTACCTGATGCATCAGCTTTTGTAACCTCAGCGACTGTCCACTCCGCGAAATCAGCAAGGAAAGAAGCATGTGAAAGATACTTCTTCGCAAGCACCTCGGTAAGAAGCATTTTCGAATGTGCATTCGAAAAGAAAATCACGTCCTTACCTGTGACAGAAGAAGATGCAGAGGCAAAACCGGAGGCATCCATCACAGAAATGGATTTCTCCAGATGTCTGACAGAAGACTTCAAAAGAGCCTCAGAATCTGAAATCACGACAAGCGAACGCTTGGAGATATCACGTCCGCAACCAGACAAAGACGAACAATCCACATAATCCGTCATCATGCCCATGCTTTCCGCCATTGCAATGAGTTCCGACGCATCTTCAGAACACTCCTGCGAAGCCTTGCCGACATCAAATACGAATAAAGGCCTCAGGCTTCCGCTGAAATGCAGGGATACGGTCATCGGAGAAGAAGCTATGGACTTCATGCCACCTCTTTTCATTGCAGCTGACAATGTATCGGTGAAAGCGAAGCCGGAAAGGATATTGCCGGAGGCTTTCTTCGCGTCAGACAGGCAGGCAACCAGAACAGCGTCTGCAGGCACAGCAGGAAGCAGAAGATAGCGTTCCTGGTCCGGCACAGCCGACTTTGCTGCGGGCTCGCTGTCATCAGAATAAAGCACAGCGACAGCCACACCTACACCAAGAGCCATCAGTGCAAGAGCAACCAGACTGATTATGATGGATTTACGGTTCATTATTTAACAGCGATAGCCTCGATCTCTACCTTGACACCAAGAGGAAGAGCAGCAGCCTGATAACATGCTCTAGCCGGCTTATCTCCTGTAAAGTACTCGGCGTACACCTCATTCACAGCCTTGAAATCTGCGATATCTGCAAGAAGGACAGTAGTCTTGACAACATTGTCATAAGTCATGCCTGCTTCCTTAAGGATAGCTCCGATATTCTTGAGAGACTGATGAGCAGCTGCCACGATATCCTCCTGAACCTTGCCGTCTGCAGGATTTACAGGGATCTGACCTGAAATATAAAGAGTTCCATTCACTTCGATAGCCTGTGAATATGGGCCCACCGCCTTTGGTGCATCTGGAGTAGCAATAACCTTTTTCATTTCTGGTAATATTTAGTTTAACATACAAAGATAATCATAATTTACTTATAAGCAAAGCACAAAAAAGGCCTGGCAAATGATTGCCAGGCCTTTCGTAGCCCCGAGCAGAATCGAACTGCTATCTAAAGTTTAGGAAACTTCCATTCTATCCGTTGAACTACAGGGCCATTGCAAAGAAAAGAAGACTACTCAGCCTTCTTCTCAATGATCTGACGGCCTCTGTAGAAGCCGCACTCAGGACATACTCTGTGGTACATGATAGTAGCACCGCAGTTTGAACATGTAGCGAGTGTAGGAACTACAGCCACGTCATGTGTTCTTCTTTTGTCACGTCTCTGCTTAGAGACTTTGTGTTTTGGATGTGCCATTGTTCTATATTTTTAATTTATTTGTTTTTCTTCAAACAACATCCCTCGACAGGCTCGGGACGATATTCTACTTCATCAGGTCCTTCAAAGCAGCGAAAGGATTGTTCATATCCGAATCCTCAGTTGCAACCGGCTCACCTCCCGCAAGGTGCTTCAATGCGTCAGGATTGCACTCGCCTTCTTCATGATGACGCTGCATCGGAAGCGAAAGACATACATAGTCATAGATTATCTGACTCATGTCCAGCTCGGCTTCACCTTCCGGCACGAAGACTATCTCCCTCTCTCCTTCCTGATGGTCTTCCGAAGACTCTTCGTCTCCATATTTGACGCTCAGCATGATATCCGCCTCGACAGGCATGGCCAGATCTTCAAGACATCTGTCGCAAGCTACCGTTACTGTGCCGTCCACCTCGCAATCAACCCCGAGATATCGTCCGGATTTCTCCACGACGACAGACACATCAAGGTCTGCATCAAGGATTTCCGCATTCTCAAAAGTATCGAAGAACTCCTTGCCGGCATGCCATGAGAAATCATTCTCTCCGGCAGCCAATCCATTTAGAGGTATTATAAATTTATCGTTCATGTTGACCCATAAATAGATTTGAGCCCGCAAAGGTAACAAAAACTTTTATTATTAGCAATTTATATCTGAACTTTTTCTCTTGCGCTCAAGCTCGCTGAGAAGTATCTTCCTGAGTCTCATAGACTTAGGCGTAACTTCAACAAGTTCATCTTCCTGAATATACTCAAGAGCTTCCTCAAGAGAAAAAACGACAGGCGGCGGAAGCATAACCTTGTCATCGCTTCCGGAAGCACGCATATTGGTAAGCTTCTTGGTCTTGCAGATATTGATGGTAAGGTCACGCTCACGTGTATGCTCACCCACAACCTGTCCCTCATAGATCTCTACTCCAGGCTCGATGAAGAAGCGTCCGCGGTCCTGAAGCTTATCCATCGAATATGCAACCGAAAGGCCTGTCTCGAGCGAAACGAGCGAGCCGTTGGTACGACGTTCTATGTCACCCTTATATGGTTCATAGCCCTTGAGACGGTGGGCAACCACGGCCTCACCCTGGGTAGCGGTAAGAAGGTTGCTCCTGAGTCCCATGAGTCCGCGTGAAGGAATATCGAACTCCAGATGTGTCCTGTCTCCCCTGCCTTCCATCTGAATGAGAGCGCCCTTTCTGCGGGTAACCATCTCGATCGATCTTCCCACGAATTCCTCCGGAACATCGATGGTCAGCATCTCGATAGGCTCGCAGCGCTGTCCTCCGATCACCTTGTCGAGCACCTTTGGCTGGCCGACCTGAAGCTCGAATCCCTCGCGGCGCATGGTCTCGATAAGCACGGAAAGATGAAGGACTCCGCGTCCGTAAACTATGAACGAATCAGCATTGGGGCCCGGCTTCACCCTGAGGGCGAGATTCTTCTCAAGCTCCTTCTCAAGACGTTCCTTGAGATGTCTTGACGTAACGAACTTTCCTTCCTTACCGAAGAACGGAGAGTTGTTGATGCAGAAAAGCATGCTCATGGTAGGCTCATCGACTTCGATCGGAGGCAGAGCCTCGGGATTCTCGAAATCCGCAACGGTGTCACCGATCTCGAATCCTTCAAGACCTACCACGGCACAGATGTCACCGCACTGCACCTCTTCCACCTTAGCCTTTCCGAGACCATCAAAGATCATGAGTTCCTTGACCTTCTGCTTCTGCATTATATCATATCTCTTGCAGAGGGTTATGTTCATGCCTGCCTGGAGAGAGCCTCTTGTCACCCTTCCCACAGCAATACGTCCTACATATGGAGAATACTCCAATGAAGAGATAAGCATCTGAGGAGTTCCTTCTGCGACTTCCGGAGCCGGAATCTCCTCGAGGATAGTATCAAGAAGCGCCGTGATGTCATTGGTCTGCTCTTTCCAGTCATACGACATCCAACCCTGCTTCGCACTTCCGTAGATAGTGCGGAAGTCAAGTTGGTCTTCCGTAGCCCCAAGCGAGAACATAAGGTCAAACACTTCCTCCTGCACCTCATCCGGACGACAGTTGAGCTTATCGACCTTATTGATCACAAGAACTGGCTTCTTGCCCATCTCGATAGCCTTCTGCAGCACGAATCTAGTCTGAGGCATACAGCCCTCAAACGCATCCACAAGAAGGATAACGCCGTCCGCCATATTGAGCACACGCTCGACCTCGCCGCCGAAGTCACTATGGCCCGGAGTATCAATCACATTGATCTTCACTCCTTTATATACAACTGACACATTCTTGGCCAGAATCGTGATTCCTCTTTCTCTTTCAAGGTCATTATTGTCAAGGACAAGCTCTCCCAGCTTCTCCTGTTCGCGCTGCTGTCGCGCCTGATAGATCATTCTGTCAACCAAAGTAGTCTTACCATGGTCAACATGAGCAATGATCGCAATGTTTCTGATTTCCTGCATATTAGCCTAATAATTAATCATTTGGCAGCATACTGCCGCGCGACCGGAAAGTCCGGCCGAAAAAGATTTGCAAAATTAGGCATTTTTATAAAATATTTTCCAATCTTTTTATATTTTTGCGACTTGTTTAGAAAAACAATTAAATTTAAGAGACTATGAAACAAGACATGATTGTAATCCTCGATCTCGGAAGCCACGAGAATACAGTGGTAGCCAGAGCCATCCGCGCACTCGGCGTATATAGCGAGATCTATCCTCATGACATAACCGCAGCTGAGCTCAAAGCTCTTCCGAACGTAAAGGGTATCATCATCAATGGCGGTCCTAACAATGTCATTGACGGCGTTGCAATCGACGTTCTTCCTGAGATATATGAGGCTGGCTTCCCTGTAATGGCAGCCGGTCATGACAAAGCCCTCTGCGATGTGAAGCTTGCTCAGTTCGGCAATGATGAAAACGCCGTAAAGGAAGCTGTCAAAGGATTCGTTTTCGACACATGCAAGGCAGAGGCGAACTGGAACATGAAGAATTTTGTCGCTGACCAGATCGAGCTTGTCCGCAGGCAGGTAGGTGACCGCAAGGTTCTTCTCGCTCTTTCAGGCGGAGTTGACAGCTCGGTTGTGGCAGCACTGCTCCTGAAGGCCATCGGAGACAATCTCGTATGCGTTCACGTAAATCACGGACTCATGCGTAAGGGAGAGTCTGAAAACGTTGTAGAAGTGTTCAGAAACCAGCTTAGCGCAAACCTTATATATGTAGATGCAACCGACCGTTTCCTCGGTCTTCTTGAAGGTGTCGCAGACCCTGAGCAGAAGAGAAAGATCATCGGCGGAGAGTTCATCCGCGTATTCGAGGAAGAGGCACGCAAGCTTGACGGCATCGATTTCCTCGGACAGGGAACCATCTATCCGGACATCGTAGAGTCCGGCACCAAGACTGCAAAGATGGTAAAGAGCCATCACAACGTGGGCGGCCTTCCTGAAGACCTTCAGTTCGAGCTTGTAGAGCCTCTGAAGCAGCTTTTCAAGGATGAGGTACGCGCATGTGGAGTAGAGCTCGGACTTCCATATGAAATGGTTTACCGCCAGCCGTTCCCTGGTCCAGGTCTCGGCGTACGTTGTCTCGGAGCCATCACACGTGACCGTCTCGAGGCACTCCGTGAAGCTGATGCTATCCTCCGCGAGGAGTTCGCAAAGGCAGGTCTCGACAAGAAGGTTTGGCAGTATTTCACAGTCGTTCCAGACTTCAAATCAGTAGGAGTACGCAACAACGCACGCTCATACGACTGGCCTGTCATCATTCGCGCCGTCAACACAATCGACGCAATGACAGCAAGCATCGAGCAGATCGAATGGCCGATCCTCATGAAGATCACCGACCGTATCCTTGCCGAAGTCCCTATGGTCAACCGCGTATGCTACGACCTCTCTCCAAAGCCAAGCGCGACTATAGAATGGGAGTAATCCTATCGGGTTCAAGATACTCAAGACGCCATGCACGGGTTTTAGCATGGCGTCTTTTTTTTATTTGATACACCTCAGACGCTTTTATGCCATTTCCCGACCGAGGTATGGCCTTAAACAGGGAAAACAGCATTTTGGAGAACACCTCAGACGTTTTATCGACAAATTCCGACCGAGGTGTTTGAGAATCGTGATTTCTACAGAAAAACATGCATACTTTTGCATTGAAATTCATACATTTGCATATCATAACATTGGTGAGAAGGATGCGAAGGAGGATTGAGGCGATAGAACGTGAAAAAGAATAATGATATGAAAAAGACTTACCATTTATGCCTGTCGGCTGGAGAAGAGGTCCTGTTCAGAGACCTTGAAGATTACAACAGAGGATTCAATTGTTTCGCTATCGCCTTGCACAAGACCGGTTCTGCCGGACTTGTAGAGTCCTTCATGTCCACACACTGCCACAAGCTGGCACAGACTGAGGTTCCGAAGGGCCTGATGTATTTCTTCCGGATGTCATACAGCATGTATTTCAACAGAAAGTATCACCGGTCCGGCAAACTAGGAGAAAAGATGCATTTCACCATAGAAGTGGTCGGCTACCATCATCTTCTGGCAGCTGCTAGCTATGTTCTCCGAAATGCACTGCATCATGGTGTAGCACCGATCCCATATGCATATCCTCATTGTTCGGCAAATGCAATCTTCATGAAGGAAATGGGCAAGACTCCCTGCCAGAGACTCATCGATACAAGACATTACCGCCAGTTTATTGGAAAGACAGCAGAATACCCCGACACCTATAAGATGAGCGAAAGCGGAGTCTTCCTGCGAGAGAGCGTACTGGACATTCCGCAAGTAGAAAATCTTTTCGTAACTCCACGTGCATTCAACTGGTACATGAGCCGGAAATCATCCAAAGAATGGGAAGCGGAGCAAGCGAAAGACAAAAATGGCAAAGCGCCCATAAACATCGCGACAATCGAATCAGGAGTTAAGACAGACAGCAACGACAGGCTGCTGATTTATGAAAGCGGCAAGGCTGACTACAGAAGGCCCTCCGACATTGACATCTGCATGGAAATTGACAGAAACATACTTCCCAAATACGGGAAACCGTCCATATACATGCTCACACGAAAAGAAAAGCAGCAGATCGCCGAACATCTCTACCGAAACCTTCATATCGGAGAAAAGCAGATTCGCCGTTGTCTTGCATTGTTTTAAGGACAAACAACTCGGACACTTTTGATACAATTCCTGGCCAACTTGTCCGAAAACTGCCTGTTTAGCACCAAAGCCACGACACCTCGGGCGGTTTTATGCGTTTTTCCGTCCGAGGTGATGTCATATATTCTGAAAGCCAGACTGCTTATCTTACTCTGATCTTTCGTCCGATCTTCAAGGTGGTTGTAGGTTTGATGCCGTTCAGACGGCAGAGGGCATTCACCGTTGTACCGTTATTGATGGCAATGCGGCCTAGTGTATCGCCGGATTTGATTGTGTACCAGCGCATTGCTTCTCTTTCCGCATCTTCCTTCTTGTCGTCCTCCTCGTTCTTCATTTCATCATCAAAGTCCTGCTCGTAGTTGCTGTAGATATTGAAATACTTCTTCTTAAGCACGAACAGACGATGCCGGAGAATGCCTTTTTCGAAGTCGATGAGCCACTGAGGGTCGAATGCAAATCCGTTATATCTGGTCTCGAAATGAAGATGCGGGCCGGTCGAACGTCCTGTAGAGCCACCAAGACCGATCACATCACCGGCATTCACCCAATCGCCTACCTCGACATTTCTTTTTGAAAGATGGGCATAGAAAGTCTCCAGGCCGTTTTCATGACGGATCACAATTAAATTGCCGAAAGCTCCCCAATACTTAGAGACACGCACTTTTCCGGTAAAGGTAGCATAGATAGGATCGCCGGTCTTGAGAGGAAGATCGACTCCCTGATGACGACGGCCGCGACGGATACCGAACTTACCTCTGTAATAGACAGAACCCTGGAAAGGACAGTGATACTGGTCCAGGCTATCAACAAGCCATAAGGCCCACTCCGAAGGCAGGTCCTTCTGCTCGATCCCATAAGGATTGGTCGTATTGTCGCTCCAATGGCTGTCAAACACTCCCGCAACCTTCTGGAAATCAGGAGTCTTATAATAATGCCATGTATTATCAGCATGAAGAATGACCTTGACATGCTCATTGGCAGTATCGAGAGTATCAACCACATCTGAAGGAGATGAAATCAGAGACTTCAGAGGCTCGAGAGCCGGGCGCGGTATGATGAGATGTGTCTTGCTGGTATCAATCCTTATAGGATTGATTGCATGCACAGCAGTAATGGTCCCTGCCATCAGGCACAGGACAGAAATAACAAGTTTCTTCATAGACCCCATCTTCATCCTACTCCGCCCCAAACTGTTCATTCAGGATTTCCCTCACCTTTGCTACCTTCTCATTCAGCAGCTCCTCGGATGTAGCTTCGCACAGGAATCTGAGATAAGGCTCTGTATTCGAAGGCCTGATATTGAACCACCAGTCAGGGAACTCGACGCGATAACCGTCGAAATCCATATAAGCAGTTGACTGCTCAGCATTCATAAAATAGTCACGGACTGCGTCCATAGCACCTTTCTTATCTTCAAGACGGAAATTGATCTCGCCTGAATTCTGGTATTTCTCGATACGTCCGATAAGCTGGCTCAAAGAAACGCCCTGCGCCTTCATCTTCGCCACGACATTGATGATAAGTATCGCTGCCAGAAGTCCGCTGTCAGAATAGAAGAAATCACGGAAATAATAATGTCCGGCAAGTTCTCCTCCATAAACGCCATCGATTTCACGAAGCTTCAATGCTGCATATGCACGCCCGACCCTCCATGTATTCATTACTCCTCCCATTGGTGCAAGATACTCTCCCACAGCCTTCGAGCTTCTGATATCCTGATGGATATATCCCTTCTCTCCCCTTTCTTCAAGGAAATAATGTCCTAGAACCGCAATCATCAGGTCAGGCGAAATGAACCTGCTGTTTTCATCAACAAACATCACACGGTCTGCATCTCCGTCAAATATGACTCCGATATCCGCTCCGGTCTCAGCCACGAGCTTCTTCAGGTCCTCCACATTCTTCTGCACCAAAGGATTAGGCTCATGATTAGGGAAGCTGCCATCCATGTTCTCATAGATATAAGCCGGCTGGTCTCCGAAAATGTCACGCACGAAAAGAGATGCCATACCGTTAGATACGTCCATGGCAATCTTCAGACCCGACCAATCCCCTTTATACTTGAGGAGAAAGGCAAGATAGTCAGCCTTTATATCCATAGGATGCACCTGTCCCTTGACAGCGGCTGGCACGCACTCACGTCCGCTTTCGATCCACTCCTTGATCTGGCCGAGGCCTGTATCGTACCCTACCGGGAGCGCATTTTCACGAGACACCTTCAAACCGTTATATTCGGCCGGATTGTGCGAAGCTGTAATCTGGACGGAAGCCTTGAATCCATAATTCGCAGTACCGAAATATACCATAGGAGTCGTGCTGAGTCCGATATCATACACATCCGCTCCGGCATCAGTCAATCCTTCAAGAAGATATTCATGTATCTCCGGAGATGATACACGAGCATCCCTTCCGACGAGGACCTTGTCTGCAGAAAGCAGTTCAGGAAGGAAGAAACCCACCTTATAGGCTGTCTCCTTATCGAAATCCACATTGTAGATTCCCCTTATGTCATATGCATGAAATGCTCCCATCTTATCTTTTGGATTTATAGCGTGTCTGGACTGTACCCTTGGAAATAGCCTGCAGCTTGCGGGCGATCATCTTGCGACGTATCGGCGACACATTGTCAACAAAAAGATTTCCCTCAAGATGAGAAAGTTCATGCTGGACCATACGGCAGCCGAAACGGTCGAAATCCTCCACAACCTTCTCGAAATTCTCGTCATAATACTCGACCTTGATCTTCGAAGGCCTGGTCACTTCGGCATATATGCCCGGCACGCTGAGGCAACCCTCCGAAAAATCGCAGGTCTCCTCACTTTCCTCAAGCACCACAGGATTGATCATCACCCTGCGGAAATCCTTGAGATAATCATATGTGTCGGTAAGATCGCTTCCGTCCACTATCACGACACGAAGATTCACTCCCACCTGAGGCGCAGCAAGACCGCAGCCGTCAGCCACCTTAAGAGTTTCCTTCATATCGGCGATGAGCTTTGTCAAGCCTTCCTTATCCTGAAGATCCGCTTCCTCATTCACATTGCGGAGCTTTTCAGAACCGTATAAATAAATTGGTAATATCATATCTTTTTCCTGAATTATCTTCTCTTTTTCTTAGTCACTTTCGAGGACATGGAGTCCGGCACAAGAAGAGGATCCACTGCAAATTTCGCGCCTCCCGCCTGCTTATCCATATAACTCTGCAATATGATGGCCGCACTGATCTTGTCAACGGATTCCTTATCCTTCCTGTCCTTTGCCTTCATACCTCCGTCGATCATCGCCCTATGGGCCAGAACAGACGTGAATCTCTCGTCTTCCAATGTAACAGGCACATCAGGAAAGGCCTTTGCAAGCTGTTTCAGAAAGGTATCCACATCTTTGGCTGCCTCGGAAGGAGCTCCATCCATATTGACCGGATACCCCACAACGAAACGCACTACATTCTCGTTTTCAGCATATTTTTTGAGATATTCTATTATCTTTGCAGATTGTACCGTCTCAAGGGCTGACGCAAAGATACCGAGGGGGTCGCTCACAGCAACTCCCACACGTTTCCTTCCGTAATCTATTCCCACGATTCTGTCCATACGGCGGCAAAGTTAAGAAAAAAGCAGTTATGAGCAAAGACAACAGCCCCAACAGACCTCGCAAGTTCCGTCTCGCCCTCATTGACGACAAGACGCATGAGCACCTGTACAGCATAAGATTCACGAAATCATGGTTTCTGACAGTATCCATCAGTCTGATAATAGTATTTGCCGCACTGGTATTCTCCCTTGTGGCATTCACGCCCATAAGGACATTTATCCCCGGATATCCCGACGCAAGATCCAAAAGGGCAGCTATTCAGAACGCCATAAGGATAGATTCGCTCGAAAATGTAATATATCGTTGGGAACTTTATTCGGAAAACCTTCGCAGGACAGTAGAAGGACGGGAGCCGCTCAAGATCGACAGCATCATCAATGCCAGCCGCACTGAAAAAGCGGCTGCCGACCTCAAGGAACTCGCGCTCAAAGACTCCATTCTGAGGCAGAATGTCAAGGAAGAGGAACAGTTCGGAATTTCAGACAGAGAAAAAAGAAGCCTTCCGATAGAAGGGATCATGTTCTTCACTCCTCTGAAAGGTGTCGTATCTCAAGGGTATGACCCTATAACCCATCCATTCATAGACATCACAGCCCCATCGGGCTCGGTAGTCAAGGCCGTACTGGACGGAACCGTGGTCTATGACGGCTGGAGCGACGAGGCAGGATACACCATACAGGTCCAGCATGACGGTGACATCATCTCCATATATAAACATAACGAAAAGCTTCTGAAGAAGACAGGAGACAAGGTGACGGCAGGCTCTCCGATAGCATTGGTAGGCAGCACCGGAAGCCTTTCTACAGGAGACCATCTCCATTTCGAACTTTGGCACAAAGGAGAAACTGTCGATCCGACAAAGTATATTAACTTCTAGCAGGAAGACATGGAAAAGAGACATATAGCCATATTGGGATCGACCGGTTCGATCGGAAGGCAGGCACTCGATGTCATCAGACAGCACAGGGACCTTTTTGAAGTCGAGCTTCTCACAGCGAACAACAGCTCCGATCTGCTGATACAGCAGGCCATAGAGTTTGATGCGAACGCCGTTGTCATATGCAACCAGGATAAATACAACGAAGTAGCCGAGGCTCTGAAGCCTCATTACATAAAGGTATTTGCCGGCATGCAATCCATATGTGACCTTGTGGCCGGAGACAACATCGACATAGTACTGACGTCGATGGTCGGCTTCAGCGGTCTTGAATCGACAGTTGCAGCTGTAAAGGCCGGCAAGACGATCGCCTTAGCCAACAAGGAGACCCTCGTAGCTGCCGGCAGCATCGTAATGAGCCTGGCCCAGAAATGCAACGCCCGCATCCTTCCCGTCGATTCCGAACATTCTGCGATATTCCAATGCCTGATGGGCTCCGCCGGCGCTCCTATCGAAAAGATACACCTGACAGCTTCCGGAGGCCCTTTCCGCACCTGGTCACGCGAAGACATCGCCAAGGCGACACGTGCTCAGGCCTTGAAGCATCCGAACTGGAACATGGGAAGCAAAATCACGATCGATTCTGCGACCATGATGAACAAGGGACTTGAAATCATTGAAGCAAGATGGCTGTTCGGCACACCGGGCGAAAAGATCCAGGTTGTAGTCCATCCCGAGTCAATCATACATTCAATGATAGAATATGCAGATGGCTCTGTCATAGCACAGATGGGACACCCTGACATGCGCGAAGCCATTCAGTTCGCCTTCAGTTATCCGTTCAGGCTTCCTCTGGACAACCGCAAGCTGAATTTTGCAGAACTTGGAAGCATGTCGTTCTTTGCTCCTGACCAGGAAAAGTTCCCTGCACTCAGGCTGGCATATGAATCGCTGAGGAAAGGCGGAAACATGGCCTGCATAATGAACGCTGCAAACGAAGCGGCCGTAGCCGCCTTCCTTCAGGAAAGGATAGGTTTCTATGACATCACTGACATTGTGGAGGAATGTATGACTGGTGCGGATTTTGCAGCAGATCCAGATCTGGAAACCATATTCAACACCAACGAAACAACTTTAGCCAGAGCCGCTGAACTGATAGACAGGACAGCAGGCAGAAAAAGCTTCTAACAGACACAACGAATGACAATACTTATAAAGACACTTCAGGTCATACTTGCCCTGTCGATACTTATCATCGTGCATGAGTTCGGCCATTTCTTCTTTGCAAAGATATTCGGCATCAGGGTGGACAAGTTCTACCTTTTCTTCGACATGGGGGACAAGAGAATCTTCAGCACCAAATCGAAATGGTTCACAAAGATCTGCCCCAAGGCTGCCGGATGGGAGACAGAATACGGCATCGGTCTGCTTCCTCTCGGCGGATACTGCAAGATTGCAGGCATGATAGACGAATCCATGGACACGGAACATCTTAAGACTGAGCCGCAGCCATGGGAATTCAGGACAAAACCGGCATGGCAGCGGCTTCTGGTAATGGCCGGAGGTGTATTGTTCAACTTCATATTCGCGATCATAATGTACTCCGCCATTCTCGCCGGATGGGGAGAAAGCTACCTGGGCAACAAAGGCAACAAGATATATGTCAACGAACTTGCCTATGAAATGGGG
>JAZLAS010000005.1:0-30108 GCA_045613365.1 Candidatus Cryptobacteroides sp. | reverse complement strand
CCCTTAACTCGTTCACCGGAAAATCCATAATATTCTGCTCTTTCAATGATATGTTTTACCCTTAGATCAGAAGTAAGAACATTAAACTTTGTAAGCTCATCCAATTCACCATCTATCTCCAAATCTGTAATACCAAAATAGTGGAAGGGACATAGTAAATCATTTTCCAAAGCCTGCTGCAAACGTATTTCGCATGCGATATTATGGTCAAAAAGGCTGAAAACATCAAAACTATCTGTTCTTTCAGGGGATGCAGACATTCCTAAAAGAAATTCCGGTTCAAAGTATTCTATAATTTTCTGGTAACTATCTGCGCCACTCCTATGACACTCATCAAGAATAATTATTGAATACTCCGTTGGTGAGAATTGTTTTCGAATCTCATCCTTGGCCATCATATTCATCGTAGAAAATAGAAATGATGAACTCTTTGCTTTTGTCACATCATTCTGATTTCCACTAAGCAATTCCATTGGAATGTGCTGTCCGAAAATTCTCTTATAACTCTTAAGTGCTTGCTTATTTATTTGTTCGCGATGTGATAGGAAGAGAGCTTTCTTATTTTTTAATATATTATCAGAGAATAACTTGCGCACAGCAAACGCAGATGCAAATGTCTTACCTGTACCCGTTGCAGATATGAGCATCGCTCTCT
This sequence comes from Candidatus Cryptobacteroides sp., assembly GCA_045613365.1. Taxonomy (GTDB): domain Bacteria; phylum Bacteroidota; class Bacteroidia; order Bacteroidales; family UBA932; genus Cryptobacteroides. The sequence continues at coordinate 29,453 of JAZLAS010000005.1, read as the reverse complement.
TTCCGCCATCATGAATAATTTTCTCAATATTACAGGTAAACTCTTCTTGCATCCTATTAGGGATCAAAACTTTGGAGTATCCAAGATCTAAAGTTCTGGTAAGCTTATTCAGCTCAGCACGTTCTTCTTTTGATTTATTAAACAGCTCCATGTATTCGTCACGATATTCATCATAACACACAGAGCTCTCCCATAGACTATTGAATTCGGATTCTATATCTTTAGCATATTGGCCTTCAGATGTAGATACCATTCTTGTATTCCACTCGTGATTTGTGCTCAATGCACTCTGAGTGAGATTAGAACTGCCAACTATTATTCTAAGGTCTCCATTATTATGGAACATATAACCCTTTGTATGGAACCCTATATTGTTCTCAGCTGTCTTAAATACTCTAACATCTAGATTACTCAATCCATTCAGCTTATCCAATGCCTTAGGATCACTGAACATCAAATAATCAGTAGTTAAAATCCTTCCTTTTGCACCCCTGTCTTCTAAATCTTTTAATGTTCCCAACAATGGAGCTATTCCACCCATTGTTATGAAAGCTACAGAAATAAACAGGTCGTCACATCCTTTTAACTCATTTTCTATAACAGTCAGTACTTTCTTACCATTGCTATTTGAAATAAATTGAGGAGAATATGAAGAATCCGCCTCTATTGAAGAATCGATAAAGGCCTTATGATATCCGTCTACTAATCGTTTTGTAGAGAACTGTTCTTGCATGGGATTAGGAATAAATCATACGAAGTTACGCATTTATTTTGTACTCCCCAGGGATTATTACTCATAATGTTGTTTATACTCCTATCTTTTGCCACCTTCAGTCACATCTTCGATGCTTTTGATTAATACTACAAATCACTATTTACAGAATTTTTCTAAATTTGTTGGCAGCAAGGTAAATCAACAGAAATATTATGATAGTCTATAATGACATCAAACGACAGTTCGTCAATGATGTCAAGGATAATAGCATTGCTGACAAGATATTGGAAGCAATTAAAATGCGTGGACTTAATGCTGGCCATGATAAAGAATACTCTTCATGGCAGAACTCGATGCAGTTTATGCGCAACATTGTTGATGACTCTGATATTGACGATGAAGTTAGAATATGCATTGAGTACAACATACCATTGACATCCAAACGCGTTGACTTCATCATTGCAGGAGCGGACAACTACGGCAAAGACAATATTGTTATAGTTGAACTTAAACAATGGCAAAAGGCAGAGGTTGTTGCTGATGATATGCATTACTGTGTCAGGACTTATGTTGCAAATTCTGACAGAATCGTTTGTCACCCATCATATCAGGCCTATTCTTATTCTTGCTTCCTGCGAAACTATTCACAATCATTAACTGACGAGGATATAAGCTTGATACCTTGTGCTTACTTACATAACTATCAGCCAGAATATCGTCAGACATTATCTAATCCGATTTATAAGGAGTGGACAGGTCTTGCTCCATTCTTCATCAAAAATGAAGTCGGGGCTTTTTCCGACTTTGTGAAAAAGTATATTACAAAGAAATCGTCGAAAGGAGATCTTCTTTATCTGATTGATCATGGTAGGCTAAGACCAACCAAGGCATTACAGGATTCTTTAGCATCAATGGTAAAGGGTAATAAAGAATTCATGTTACTCGATGAGCAGGCTGTATGTTTTGATATGTGTCTCAAGACAATGAGTCAATGTCTAAAGGACAAGAAGAAACGCACTATCATCATACAGGGAGGTCCTGGTACCGGCAAATCAGTACTTGCCGTGAACCTTTTGATGGAATATATCAATCAGAGTCTTAACGCTAGTTATGTAACAAAGAATAGCGCACCGCGAGAGGCTTTCTTAAGGTTGTTGACAAAGTCTGATGCGAAGAAGCTAGTCAATATCAAACAACTATTCCGCTCACCTTTCAACTTGTCAAAATGCGATATCAATGGCTACGACTGCTTGATAGTCGACGAGGCACATAGACTTGTCAAGAAAATGTATGGCGATTGGAATGGAGAAAACCAGGTTAAGGAGTGTATTAATGCATCCTTGCTTAGTATTTTCCTACTTGACGAGGACCAAGCAGTTACAACTAAAGATATTGGTTCAATTGATGAGATTCAACATTGGTGTGAAAAACTCGGAAGCAGATTGGTCATCAAAGATGAAACTAAACTCATTTCTCAATTCAGATGTAATGGAAGTGATGCATACATCCAGTTTGTCGATGAAATATTGCAGCGCCATGAGGAATCCATTGCAGTTGACCTTTCTGAATTGAATTTTGATTTCAGGGTATTTGATAATCCGAACGAAATGAGGGATGCACTCAGAGTCAAGAATCTGGAGAATCATAAAACTCGAATGGTAGCTGGTTATTGCTATGATTGGAATGTAAAGCACCGCAGAGGTGACTGGGACGTTATGCTTGAGGATAACTTCAAAGCTAAATGGAACCTTGAAAATGATAAAGTATGGGCTATTAATCCTGACTCATTTGAGGAAATCGGCTGCATTCACACAGCCCAAGGACTTGAATTTGACTATGTCGGAGTTTTCATTGGCAAAGACCTTACATACAATCCCGTCACTAGGTCAATTGAAACTCACAGAGAAGCAATCTCAAATGATGACAACTCTTCTGGAATACGTTCAGCCGCACCAGCAAAAGCTCATCAGCTTATCCTTAACACATATAAAACCCTTTTAACCAGAGGCCAAAAGGGTTGCTATGTTTATTGTGAAGACCCTGAACTAAGAAAACACATCAAATCCCTTCTTAGCAAAGCAATATTATAATGTTTAGTGGAATACTCATTCTTTTCATTATTGTCGGACTTTCTGTCTGGGGGATAATTATGTCCTCTCCAGAAAATATTGGCAAAGTGGGAGAAAAACGAGTTGCTCGCAAACTAGATTGGTTGTTTAAGGAATATATCATTCTCAATGACATTATGCTCCCAACACAATATGGAACTACATAGATAGATCATATTGTAATCTCGCCTTATGGTATCTTTGTAATTGAAAAAAGAACTATAAGGGATGGATTTTTGGCCATGAAAACTCTGAAGAATGGAAACAAAGTTTACTCGGAAAGAAGAGGTGGTATGGATGGTCAAGCGAACAACATAAATTCAGAAATCCTATCCGTCAAAATCTCTCCCATACAAGGGCAATAAAAAAGTTACTTTCAGAAATCGGAGATTTCCGAATCATTCCAATAGTTGTATTTTCCGATAGAGCAGATCTTAAGATAACAACTCCTAACCACATTGTAATTAACTGGTGTAATCTGCGTAACGCGATTAGACAATTTAACGTACCATGCATACCAGAAGAATTCATTAAGAAAATTACAGACTTAATAATTTCTGCAAATATCATGGGAGAAGATATCAGAAAAGCGCATACTTTCTCCGTACAACAAACTCAACTACATAAGCATCAATTAATAGAAAACGGGATCTGCCCTCAGTGCAAATCACCTTGAACTTCTGCTCATCCATTTCCATAAGTACGGTGTTTTTCCAACTCATCTACAAATATAAGAAAAGCATTTGAGGTTTCATGGATTGTCGGTATATTTGCAATAAAGACAACGTAAAAATATGAAAAACAGAATGATATCAATAATCGCCGCAGGTATTTTATGCAGCGGATGCGTATTCACACAGGACATCGACACTACCAGGATCGAATTACCGGCGATAGAAAGCACCGATTATCTGGTCGAATATCAAGGTTATGTATCATCATATGATGCCGTTACAAAAACCCCGGAATGGGTGGCATACGAGCTGACCAAGGAAGAGACTTACGGAGATGCCGTAAGGGAAGGTAAATTCTTCAGTCCGGACGACAGGGTCCTGCTTCCTCAGCCTGACGACTATGACTACAGGGGATCCGGCTGGACTAGAGGCCATCTTGCTCCTGCCGCAGACTTCCGCTGGAGCGATGATGCCATGTGGGAGACCTTCCATTTCACCAACTGCTGTCCTCAGGACGAGGAACTGAACAACGGAATGTGGAATACTCTTGAAAAGAAATGCCGTACATGGGCCAGAAGATTCGGCAATATCTATATCGTGACCGGTCCCATCGTCGGCGAGAACAGATACGGCACCATCGGTGACAGCCATGTAGTGATTCCGGATGCCTTTTTCAAGGCTGTGATGGTCCATGACGGCAACCGTTGGCAGAGCATAGCTTTCGTGATGCAGAACCGTTCTTATAATGACAATATGCAGAACTGTGCGATGTCTGTAGATGAGCTGGAAGAGCTTACCGGATTCGACTTCTTTACAGCGATGGAGGACGATTCTGAGGTCGCTGCAGAAAAGAGCTACAAGCTCAGTTTCTGGAAACTTTAGCCATATCCCAAAAGAAAAAAAATATGGCATAAACGGGATACTTTTCTACCTTTGTACTTTGACGAGTAATTATAACTTTAACCAAATTTATAATCATTATGAAAAAAATCATTCTTGCAGCAGCTCTCGTGCTTGGTTTAGCAGTAGCTGCTTCAGCTCAGCCAAGAGCTCTCGGTGTACGTATCGGTAATGGTGGAGAGATCAGCTACCAGCACTCTCTCGGCAACAACTTCCTCGAAGTTGACGGAGGTCTCGGACTTGGATTGGTTGATGGTGTTTTCAATGTAGGTGCTACCGGTATCTATAACTTCATGATTTCAGAGTTCGGCAACGGATTCGGTTTCTATGCCGGTCCTGGTGCAGGTGTAGGTCTCGCAGTAGGTGAGGTTAACTATCTTGCTCTCTCTGCAGCCGGAATGGTAGGTATCGAGTACAACTTCAACTTCCCGCTCCAGATTTCTCTTGACTTCAGACAGCACATCGGTCTCGGTTTCAACGGACACGGTTTGTGGTATCCATCAAGCATTGGTCTCGGTATCCGTTACCAGTTCTAATCCATACGGACATAAAGATGAACGGCGGCCTTTACAGGTCGCTGTTTTTTAGTATCTTTGGCACGGATTCAGAATACATGGATAATAAAACAGGACTTACATGAAAAGATTGACCATCATCATCTCTCTTATTCTCGGCATTTCGGCTGTTTCTTTTGCTCAGCCAAGAGCTGCAGGTATCAGAATAGGAGCTACAGGCCTTGATGCTTCCTACCAGCACAGCCTGAACAGGAACATCTTCCTTCAGGGAGACATGGGACTGGACTTCGGTTCCGGGACAGATGCAGGTGCCGGTTTCAAGGCAGCAGCGACGTACAACATCGTATGGGCCCGTCCTGCATGGACAGACCATGGCACCTGGGCCCTTTACGCTGGTCCCGGCCTGGCTCTGGGCTATACCGGAGACAATGTCACATACAGGGCAGGCGATCTGAAGTTCAAGACAAAGAATCACGGCTTCATGCTTGGAATCGCTTTACAGGCCGGACTTGAATACAACTTCGAGTTCCCGCTGCAGCTTTCAGTCGATTTAAGGCCTTATTTCGGCTTTCATATAGCCGAAGGTATAGACATGGCTTCCGAAGTCAGCTACAGTCCTAAGACAGGCTTCTACAACCGCGGGCTCCTAGGTTTTATCCCGACCCTCTCTGCCAGATACTGTTTCTAAAAAAATGTTGACCCTATGGATTCATAAGGTCAACATTTACAAAGCCGTTTATCTCTTGCATCAGCTCGACCGATGCGAGGGATTTTCTTTTTATCTCGTCCGTGACGTCCGGAGCTTCCGCTGCCGCCCGATAGAAATTGATCGCTTCCCCGAAGCAGCAGTTTCTCCTCAACTCCTCCGCCTTTTCCAATAATTCTCTTGCACTGTCTGCACTCATGACAATATTTTTTATTGCTCTTTGAAAGATTCTTCGCTTCGCTCAGAATGACACCCACACATCTCTCACCCCTCCAGCGCCAACGAAGGGTCTGGTTTTGAACATTATATATAGAAAAATGTGAGCATTGTCGGAGGTGACATGCCACGCCCGGCTAGGGGTCGCGAGCGCCAAGGCAAAAAGCCCAGTGGGCTTTTGCAGCGAGCAGCCTGCGGAAGCAGGTCCCGACAGGCAGACGGGGGTGCCGGTAACAATATCACCCTTTATGCCTTAACTGATTATAAATTCTAAACCAGTCCCGAGAATCCCATGAACGCCATCGCAAGAATACTTGCAGTAACAAGAGCGATAGGAATGCCCTTGAAAGCCTTAGGCACATCGTTAAGCAAAAGCTGCTCGCGAAGACCTGCAAAAAGTACCATTGCAAGGCCGAAACCGAGAGATGTAGCGAAAGCATATACTGTAGCCTCGCCAAGATTCATCATGCCGTCCGCTGCAGCTGCAAAAGGAGAAGACTTCTGGACAACTGTCAGAGCCACACCAAGAACAGCACAGTTTGTAGTGATGAGCGGAAGGAAGATACCGAGGGAAGCATACAGCGCAGGGCTGATCTTCTTGAGCACGATCTCTACCATCTGCACAAGAGCAGCGATCACAAGAATGAATGAAATGGTCTGAAGGAACTCAAGACCGAACTTCACCAGAAGCGAGTTCAGGAGATAAGTAACCACAGTAGCGAGAGTGATAACGAAGCATACAGCCATCGACATACCTGTCGCTGTACTGAGCTTGTTCGATACTCCGAGGAAAGGACAGATTCCGAGGAACTGTGAAAGCAGGATATTGTTTACGAATATCGCTGAAATGATGATAAGTATATATTCCATGATTACTCTGCCTTTTTAGTTGTTAATTTCCTGAACAGCACGATCAGGTATGCAAGGCAGAGGAATGCTCCTGGAGCAAGCACAAATGCCAGAATACCGTCACCTTCGATAAATTTCCATCCGAAGATAGATCCGCTTCCTAGAATTTCACGTACCATACCGAGTACAGTGAGCGAGCATGTGAATCCGAGACCGATGCCGAGACCGTCACATGCAGAATCAAGCACTCCGTTCTTATTTGCAAATGCCTCCGCACGTCCGAGGACGATACAGTTTACGACGATGAGCGGAATGAAGAGTCCGAGAGTCTCATAGATATCCGGAACATAAGCCTGCATCACGAACTGAAGCAAGGTCACGAAAGTCGCGATCACAACTATGTATGAAGGGATACGCACCTTGTCAGGAATGTATGGAGCTATGAGCGAAATCGCCATATTAGAAAGCACGAGGACGAAAAGGGTGGCAAGTCCCATGCTCATACCGTTGATGGCCGATGTGGTTGTGGCCAATGTAGGACACATACCCAGAAGGAGGACGAATGTAGGGTTCTCCTTGATAAGGCCTTTAGTTATAAGTTGTAGTTTTCCCATGTTCTTTCCCTCCTTATTCGTTTATGAGCATCGGGGTCTGACCAATGGTCTGGAACACCTTGGTTGCAAGAAGAAGACCGTCAGCGTATGCTCGTGATGTGATCGTAGAAGCTGTGATGGCGTCCACATCACCTCCGTCCTTCTTTACCGCAAGATCCTTTTCAGCAGGATTCCAGCCTTTGAACTGGCTGGAGAATGAAGGCTCGACGCACTTTGCTCCAAGACCTGGAGTCTCTGCCTGCGAAAGAACCTTTGTATTGCAGATGACACCGTTGATGTCAAATCCCACCTTGATGGCGATAGGGCCTCCGAAGCCTACAGGAGCCACATTGATGGCGCAACCCACTACATTTCCGACTTCATCGTATGCGAGATTGTATCCATATGAAGCGCCTTCGAACTCAACGGTTCTTTCTTCTTCTATAGTGACTGCTGTCTCAGGAAGCACTTCCTTGATTGCAGCCTCGTTCTTTGCCTTTGCTGCAGCATCGATAGGAGCTTTTGTCAGTGCATAAACGCCTGCAAGAAGTCCCGAACAAACGATGCAGATAGTGAAAAGGCACACTGTCATGTTCTTGAATGATGATTTTACTGCCATAGCCTATGCCCTCCCGTATTTCTTAGCGTGGCACCACTTGTTGATGAGAGGAACCACAGAGTTCATGATAAGGATAGCAAATGACATTCCCTCCGGATAAGCGCCGAAGTAACGGATAAGCATGGTGATGATACCGATGCCGACACCGAAGATGATGCCTCCGACATTGCTCATAGGGGAAGTCACATAGTCAGTAGCCATGAATACTGATCCGAGAAGCACACCACCGGTAAGGAGGTTGAATACAGGATCGGTATATTCAGCAGGGTTGATCAGCCAGAAGATGCCTGAGAACACTGCGACAGTAGCCAGGATCGAGAGTGTGATGTAAGGCTTGATGACCTTGCGGGCAAGCAGATATACGAAACCGGCGAGGATTGCGATTGCTGAAAGCTCACCGGCCGAACCGCCGATATTCACGAACAGCATGTTCATATAGTCGAGGCCCTCGATGGCAGCGACGCCGCCCTCTTTTGCAAGTCCGAGCGGTGTAGCTCCCGAGAGAGCGTCAAGACCTCCGCCGATGAAGCCCTGTGGTCTGGTCCAGTCGGTCATCTGAGCCGGGAATGAGATCAGAAGGAACACACGGCCTACGATTGCAGGATTGAAAAGGTTCTGGCCAAGACCGCCGAATGTCATCTTTGCCACACCGATAGCTACCACCGCTCCGATGAATACGATCCACCAAGGAGTTGTGGCAGGAAGGTTAAGAGCAAGAAGGATACCTGTCACGACTGCAGAATAGTCGCCGACTGTACAAGTCTTCTTCAGAAGATATTTTGTGATAAGGTACTCCAGCAGAACGCATGAAGCAACGCTCATTCCAAGCACGAGGAGCTCCGACCATCCGTAGAAAAGGACAGAAACAACTACTGCCGGAAGCAGAGCGATCACGACGTCACGCATCAAAGACTTCGTAGAGGTCTTTGTATGGAGATGCGGTGACGGTGAAACCAAAAGTTTATCCATATGTCTTAGTTATTTTCTAGTTCGAATAATTCTGATGACGTCGCCTTTTGCAATACGGATGATGTCAAGAAGCGGAATGTTTGCAGGGCAGCTGTAGAGACAGCAGCCGCACTCGATGCAATCCTGTACCGCATTCTCCTCGAGCTCATCCATCATATTATTGCGGGCATACTTCTGGAGAAGGAACGGCTCAAGACCCATAGGACATGCCTCTGCACACTTTCCGCAACGGATACAAGCCGACTCGACTCCGCGAACTGTCTGCTCTGCAGTCAGATAAAGGAGCGATGACGAACCCTTTACGGTAGTCGCATCCATGTTGGCTATCGCCTTACCCATCATAGGACCTCCGCTGATGATCTTGGCAGCTTCTGCAGGTACTCCGCCGGCATACTCAGCGATATATGAGAGAGGCATACCGATACGGAACTTGTAGTTGTGCTGCTTATCCATAGGGAGACAGTCTCCTGTGATTGTCATCACATTTGTGATGAGCGGAATGTTCTTCTGGACAGCCTCATATACGGCGAGGGAAGTAGCGACGTTCTGAACAACAGCACCCACATCGATAGGAAGTCCCATGGACTTGACCTGACGTCCCATGACTGCGTCAATGAGCTGTTTCTCACCGCCCTGAGGATATTTCTTCTTGAGAGTCATCACAGAAATACCGTCATAACCCTTGGCAGTCTTCTGAAGTTCAGCCACGGCCGCAGACATCGCCGCAATAGCCTCCGGCTTGTTCTCCTCAATGCCGATGACAGTCCTGCAACCTCCAAGAACCTGCTTCATGATTGCAGCACCGACCACGATCTCCTTGCTTCTTTCGATCATGATACGGTTGTCTGAAGTAAGATAAGGTTCGCACTCAGCACCATTGAGAATAAGGCACTCTGCCACCTTTCCCGGAGGCGGACAAAGCTTCACATGTGCAGGGAATGTAGCTCCACCAAGACCTACGACGCCACACATCTTGATCTTATCGAGAATTGCCTTGTTATCTTCCGGAATTGCAGTTATAAGAGTATCGGTAAGATCGACACCTTCTACCCATTCATCTCCTTCGACATCAATTTCGATATGGGTCATATTGTTTCCTGCCAGATCCTTGCGTGGTCCGACAGACTTAACTGTACCTGAAACAGATGAATGCACATATGCAGAAATGAATCCTGCTGGTTCGGCTATCACCTGACCTACTTTCACCTGATCACCGGCTTTCACTATCGGAGTCGCTGGAGCACCAAGATGCTGGGCAACCGAAATGAATACCTTTGAAGGAACAGGAAGGACTTCGATCTTGCAGTCCTTTGAAATCTTGCTGTCGCTCGGGTGGATACCACCTATTGAAAATGTCTTCATCATAGTCCTATTCCTCCTTCTTTTCAGGCTGAGCCGCCGGAGCAGTCTCAGGCTTTGGAGCCGCCGGAGCAGCTTCCGGTTTCGGTTTGATTACAGGGAAATTCACAGCATGGATAGCTCCTGTAGGGCACTCAGCCACACATTTCTTACAGAGCTTGCACTTTGTGAAGTCGATGTATGCGACATTGTTCTCGACTGTAATTGCCTCGAACGGACATACCTTCGCACATTTGCCGCAGCCGATACATGCAGCCTTGCATGCCTTGCGCGCAACAGCTCCCTTGTCCTTATTGACGCAAGATACGAATACGCGCATATTCTTGCGGCCCTTGTTGCGAAGCTCAATGATATTCTTTGGGCAGGCTTTCACGCATGCTCCGCAGGCAGTACATTTCTCTTCATCAACTACAGGAAGTCCTGTGACAGGATCCATGGAAATTGCGCCGAACTGGCACGCAGCGACACAATCGCCACAGCCAAGACAGCCGAATGAACAGCCTGTATCGCCACTATAAAGGGCAGCCTTCACACGGCATGACTGATATCCGCCATACTCGTTTGTACGAGGGCGGTTCTCACATGTTCCGTTGCAGCGTACGACAGCGACCTGAGGTTCCTTTGCAGCCACCTCTACGCCAAGCACTGCAGCGACCTTCTGCATTCCGTCATTTCCTCCTACAGGACAGAAACACTTGTCAAGATTTGGAGAAGACTCAACACAGAACTGAGCGAAGGCACGACAGCCAGCCTGTCCGCAACCTCCGCAATTAGCACCAGGCAATACCTTCTCCACCTCGTCGATCCTTGGGTCTTCCTCTACCTTGAACTTTTCAGCAACAATGTAGAGAACCACTGCGAGAAGCGCACCGAGGATGGTGAGGATTGCAATAGTCCAGATGATTGTTTGTGTCATTATAGCTATAATTTAGTTGTTATTATCAATATAAAACTCGAACTGATCCGAGAGCCTGTCCCGGAACAGCCAGATAATGAAGTAATATACAGCTACTCCCGCTACGGCAATACATCCTAAAAGAAGTTCGTTACCGATAACGGCAGACAAAGATAATATTAAAATCATTAAAATAGCCAATGGTATCACATAAGATATCCACACAGCTTTCAACCCCATTGTCATCTTTGTCTTCACATTGACATGATCGCCGACAGAATACAACGTATAGGGATCTGTCGGAACCATTATTATCTTTTCCTGCTCTTCAGACATTCCGCACAAGCCCTTGGCGTGACATGACGAGCATGCGGAAGAGGAAACGATCTCGACTGAAGTGAAGTCTGGGGTAATGTCTATGATCTTTCCATCATGGACTATCTCGTTTTTCTTTGCCATATTTCTATTTCTTTTTGGTTTCAACAAGTGATGTTAACGGGTATTTCAGTCCGTCATAGCCAGTCATACGTCCTGTCGCCGTTCCGACTAGAAGCGGAGCTTCAAAATAGACCGGCAGCCTGTTATCATCGTCCGTAACCCATATCAGCATATCCTCTTCACCTTTGAACACTTCTCCTTCCAGAAGTTTTGCCGCAAACTTTATGGTATTTACCGTGCCTAGTCCCTTTACCTTTATTGTCTCGCGGCCATACAATATGAAATACACATTATAGACATCGTCGTCTATAGCGAATGTCATCGGATACCTTCTGCCCGGCTCGACAACATCAAAGTCCATGTTTCTCGCAAAGAAGAAAAGCGAAGGAAGGTCGAATGTGCATGGTGTCAGAGGTATCTCGATAGAACGCTGTCCCCTGCTGGAAGAATAGACATCCGCCTTTATATGAGGATCCGGCTGAGTCCAGTCGTATATATATGTATTCTTTGCTTCATATCCTCCTTCATAGGTGTCTCTGGTAAACTTAAGAGGTCTGAGTCCGTCTCTGGTAAACCATGACCTGAAGTCCTCGCGTACCTTGAAGAAAAGATCGAAAAACTTTGTCGTCCTGCCGGCTGCCGTACATAGGAAAGCCTTATGTCCGTTGAAAGCCGTTTCCTCAAGGGTTACAGTCGCTGTTCCTACATCGGAATTGATTGCTCCCCACTTGTAATGAAGGACGAAATCCATTCTTTCACCGTCCTGGAAAGCCAGACTCTCCTCTTTGACAGTCCTTACAGGAACACAAGCGCCCCCCTTTAAATCAGAATAATCCTGTGCATGAAGCGGTAAAGCCATACATGTACACAGGAAAAAAACTATTGTCTGATATATTTTCATAGCCGGAAACCTTAAGGCCGTCTGCTACATGAAATCATCATTCATGCCGAATTCATTTGCCGGCATGTGACCCATCATATCCGGACCGAAAGGAGGCTCGTCATTCATCGCAGATGCGACCGGCATCATATCAGCCTGATTCACAAGACTCTCCTGTTCATCAACAAAGCGTACTTCGTCAGCACGGAATCTCATGTCGATATCGGCAATCGAACCGTTTCGGTGCTTTGCAATGATGATCTGAGTCCTTCCCACATCATCAGGATTATCAGAAAGTCCCTGATAATCATATCGATGAATGAATATTACCATATCTGCATCCTGCTCGATTGAACCGGACTCACGAAGGTCGCTCAGCTGAGGACGTCGGTTGCTGCCCTGACGGTTCTCTGACTGACGCGAAAGCTGTGAAAGGGCAATGATAGGAACATTCATTTCCTTGGCAGTAGCCTTCAGCGTCCTTGATATTGCAGCGACTTCCTGCTCTCGCATTCCTCTGAGCTCCGCAGGACCCTGCATCAGCTGAAGATAATCGACAACGATGAGACGTACACCTTTCTGCTTGACAAGTTTCTTCACCTTGGAGCGGAACTCCATCACCGGAAGAGAAGGTGTATCATCTATATATATAGGAGCCTTGGAAAGTCTCTTAAGCTGGATATCAAGCTGCTGCCATTCCCAGTCCTGCAGCTTGACACCACCCTTGATCTTGTCTGCGCTGAGCTTGGTCTCGGATACCATCATACGGTTCGCGAGCTGTTTTGCAGGCATTTCAAGCGAAAAGATCGCTACCGGCATATTGAAATCGACAGCCGCATTTCTGGCGACGTTGACCACGAATGCAGTCTTTCCGACCGAAGGACGTGCCGCCAGAATGATCAGGTCAGAAGCCTGCCAGCCGAGGGTGATCTTGTCAAGTGAAGGGAAGCCGGAAGGGACGCCGCTGAGTCCTTCCGATCCCTGACGTTTCTGAAGATCCTCGAGAGCATCGTTTATGACCTTACCTATCTCCTGGACATCCTTCTTCACATTGTTCTGTATAGCAGCGAAAAGCTTGGTCTGAGCCGTATCGATAAGGTCATCGATATTCACGGACTCATCGTATGAAGTCTTCAGGATATCATATGAAGCCGTTATCAGCTCTCTTTGGATACATTTCTGCTTGAGGATCCTGATATAATACTCGATATGGGCTGCAGCTCCGATCTTCTGAGACAGCTGTGCGAGGGTGATAGTGCCACCTATGGCCTCAAGATTGCCCTGGGTCTTAAGCTTCTGTGATACGGAAAGAAGGTCGAGTGCGACATGCTCATTGTTGAGCGAACTCATCGCATCGAAAATCATTCTGTGCTTCTCGCTATAGAAGCAGCCTGACGAAAGCTCATCCATCGCTTCGTCAACACAGTTAGGCTCGATCAGGAGAGCACCGAGGACAGCCTCTTCGACGTCAAGAGCTTGAGGCGGAATATTTCCCATCTCAAGCCCAAGCGTATCTAAATTGACTGACGGATTCTTCCTTCTGACTGAGCGTTTCTTTCCCTCTTCAGCCATAAGTCAGATTATTCGAAATCAGGATTTACGAGAATTCTACCACAGTACTCGCAAACGATCATCTTCTTGTTTGAAGCGATGTCGATGAGTCTCTGAGGAGCGATTGTATTGAAACATCCACCGCATGAGTCTCCGTTGAATACAGACACTACAGCAAGGTGATTGTTGCAGCTGTATCTGATGTGGTCGTAGGCACTCATGGTCCTCTCATCGATCTTGACAGCGCAAGCCTCTCTGTCGGCGCGAAGCTTCTCCTCCTCCTTAGAAGTTGACTCGACGATTGTAGCGAGCTCCTGCTTCTTAGCCTTGAGGTCCTCGTTCCTTACAGCGATCTTCTCCTTGACTACCTCGAGATCATTCTTCTTGTCGAAGATACGCTCCTTTGTCTCAGCGATGTGCTTCTCAGCGATCTGCCTGAGGAGTCCCTGGTTCTCGATCTCCTTGTTGAGAGAGTCGTACTCACGGCTGTTGGCTACATTCTCAAGCTGTGCCTTGTACTTCTCGATCTGAGAGTCACACTCGGTGATGCCGAGCTTGTTCTCAGTGATGAACTTGCCATACTCATCGATGATCTCTGCAAGGCGTGCAGACTTTGCCTTAAGCTCAGCAATCTCATTCTCGAGAGCCTCAACCTCCATAGGAAGCTCGCCTCTGAGCTGAAGTATCTTGTCGATAGCTGTATCAGCCTGCTGAAGAGCATACAAGGTCTGAAGCTTCTCGCTGACGCTCAGGTCAGAATCCGCGAAGCTCTTCTGAATGGATACGAAGGTCTCCCTCTGGTCAATAGGAGTTTCGAATTTCTTAGTCTTTTTAGCCATATTGCTTAAAAATAAAATATCGGGTTACTATATATATTCTGAGTAATGCGAACCGCAAAGGTAGGAAAATTTTTCTTTATCAAAGAAAATAATATATCAACTATCTCTATTTCACTCTCATAATGTCCTATATCCATGATCATGAAACCATCACGGGTAAAGAAATTATGGTAAGAAATATCCCCGCTGAGGTAAAGTTGGGCGCCGGATTTCATTGCGGCCCCGATAAGAGAACCGCCAGAACCTCCGCACATAGCGACACGGCTGATCATGCCTCCTACGGGCCTGGAAGCCCTCAATGCCTTGAGAGAGAATCTATCCTTGACCAAGGCCACCGCCTGCTCCGCAGTCATTGGTTCCGGCAGATTTCCCACCACGCCAAGACCTGTACCATCTCCATCCTCGTCCAGGATTTCCACGTCCTTCAACCCAAGCTTTGCAGCCATCGCTCCACTGACACCAGCAATGACCTTGTCGGCACTGGTATGGGCGGCATAGACGCTGATACCGGCTTTAACCGCTTTTATGACAGCTTCTCCGACAGGGTTATCCGGAGATATCTTCTTCAAGCCCGAAAAAATCAGAGGATGATGTGTTACAATCATGTCTGCGCCGCACTCGACAGCCTCGTCAACCAGCTCAGGCGTACAGTCAAGACCTAAAAGGACCGAACTGACAGGTGCCTCAGGAGACCCTATGCACAAACCGCTGTTATCCCAGCCTTCCTGCAGAGAAAGAGGAGCGAAATCCTCTATGACCTTTATGACATCCTTTACGATCATAACTCCTCGCGGATTTCAGCAAGCTGCTTACGGATCGCCTTGAGCGATTCCAGCACGCGCGCCTTGTTGATCACTTCCTTCCTGTCGCCCTTGAGCCTTTTTGCCGCACCTTCGAGAGTCAGTCCTTCCACCTTCACAAGCACATGGATATGCTTGAATGTCTCAACATCCTCTTTTGTGAAAAGGCGGTTGCCTTTAGCATTTCTCTGCGGCTTGATGAATTTCGGGAACTCATTGGCCCAGAAACGCACCAGAGACGTACTCTCTCCCAGGATTCCGGCTACTTCGCCGATGGTGTACAAATACTTTTCCATATCTCTTAATCCATTGATTGGCCGGTTGACACCGACATCACAAGCATGTTCATATACTCCTCCGGCGTCACAGATGCGAACATATGGTTCACCGGATCCAATACCAATGTATCTTTCAGCACCTCATAATGCAGATGAGGGGCGAACGAATTGCCAGACACCCCGACATAGCCGAGTCTGGTACCGCGACGCACCTTTCTTCCCTTCACAGCCTCCATATCGGCAAGGTGGGCATAACGGGTGAAATATCCGTTGCCATGATCTATGGTCACGACATTTCCGAGTCCTTTCCTCGAACGTTTCACGTCAGAAACGACACCGTCAGCAGACGCATATACCGGCTCACCGGCAGGAGCTATTATATCCAGACCGCCATGCATCACCGGCACCTTATAGAACGGATTTATCTTATCACCGACCGATGCTCCGGTCTGAGCAAAAGAGAAATCCTTTATGGGCTCATGCATCGGCGGCATGACAAAAGAAGAATCTCCGACCACCTGCATTATCCTTGCGAAGTTTTCTTCCACCCTATCCGCGGCCGCAACTACAGAAACCAGCTTCCTCTCAGCATAGCTGACAATATCCTTATCAGGAATAGAATCGATACCTTTGAGGAAATCTATCGACCTCAAAGGATTCATATCCGGAGCCGATGTATGGAAAATCTCCTCATATATCATATCATCCTTGATCTTGAGTCCGTCGATCACTTCCGAGATCAGCTCCTCCTTACGTTCAAGTTCCGGAAACTCCCGGGCATACACCCTGTTCTCATTCTTCAGACGCTGCTCCGTATCCGTACTGAACACCAAGGCAAAAATGATGTAATACACCAACGCGAGGGACAGGGTTACGACAAAAAACATCAGTATCCTGCGCATGACCGCCCACACTGATGTCCTCTTCTTCCTGAACTTGAAATCCTCGTTATTGTATTCAAACCGGCTCATGAGCGACCTTTTCTTCTATGCGATGGATGAAGCGTTATGTTCTTCGAAGCATCGGCAGTATTCTGCACCATTGTCGCATACTCCTCCGGAGTAATTGAAAGATCGTAATAATTGGCGGGATTCACAGGTCTGTCCTTGTAGATCACCTCATAATGGAGATGAGGGCCTGAAGATTTTCCTGAATTTCCGCTCTGTCCGATACACTCTCCTCTCTTTATCTTCATTCCTTCCACCACTCCGACTGCCTTGAGATGGGCATATCTCGTCTTATATCCGAAGCCATGGTCTATCACGACCTGATTGCCATAACCGAAGAACTCGAATTTCACACTTTCGACCACTCCGTCTCCCGTAGAATAGACAGGATTACCCGGATTCATGGCGAAATCCACACCCTTATGAAAGGCAGAACGTCCATAGATAGGATCCGAACGGTATCCGAAACCACTGGAGAGCCTGTAAACTGACGGATCCGGATTGACAGGAGGGATAGCCGGAATGCACATGGCCATATCACCGGCCCTCTTGGACAGGAGTGCCACTTCATCGAATGAACGGCTCTGGACATATGTCTTCTTGGTCAGGACATCAAGCCTGATTGCAGTGTTCTTAAGAAGCCCGTCCTCATCAAGATCATCATAATGAGCATATCTGTTCACACCTCCGAAACCGGCATTTCTGACCTCAGCAGGTATCTCATCCATACCGAAGATGGAACGGTAAATATCATCGTCACGCATCTGAAGCGCGCCCAACGCCTCTTCATACGAGTCAAGCTGACGGTTCAGGACTTCAATTCTGGAACTCCATTCAGCATTCTTCTTCTTCAGAAGTGCCGTCTTTGGAAGCTCCAGGTCAAGAACAGACACATAGATCCAGAAATACAAGGCAGCCATGCCGAGACTGGCCGCAAAGAACAACAGAGGGCCAAAGAATCTTGACATGCGAGAACGTTTCTTGACTTCATACAACAGCGTTCTCGAGTTAAATACGTATTTCTTATCATCAGACATATCGGGCAAAGATAACGAAAATCTCTGACACTTCTATAAAAAATAATATTTTTTACATAGTATATGAGGAAAACATGGTTTCCTATGGACTTTTATATAAAAAATGTGTATTTTTGCGAGTTATTTTGCCGTAGCATGCATAAACGGCAACCGGAATGAAGATAAAAACAAAAAAGATATGACTTCAAAGGAAATCAGAAAAGCCTTCCTGGACTTCTTTGCATCCAAAGGCCATCAGATCGTGCCTTCGGCACCTATGGTCGTGAAGAACGACCCTACACTCATGTTCACCAATGCCGGTATGAACCAGTTCAAGGATTGGTTCCTCGGCAACAGCCCGGCAAAGTGGAAGAGGGTTGCTGACAGCCAGAAATGCCTCCGTGTAAGCGGAAAGCACAATGACCTCGAAGAGGTAGGACGTGACACATACCACCACACGATGTTCGAGATGCTCGGCAACTGGAGCTTCGGCGACTATTTCAAGGACGAGGCCATCGACTGGGCATGGGAGCTTCTTACAGAGGTTTACAAGCTTGACAAGGACAGACTTTACGCTACAGTCTTCGAGGGATCCGAGGCAGACGGCACGAAGCTCGACACCGAAGCTATGGAAGCATGGAAGAGACATCTTCCTGAGGACAGGATCCTTCTCGGAAACAAGAAGGACAATTTCTGGGAAATGGGCGATACAGGCCCTTGCGGACCATGTTCAGAGATCCATATCGACCTTCGTTCGGACGAAGAGAGAGCTGCCGTTCCGGGCGCATCACTCGTGAACAAGGACCACCACCTTGTGATCGAGATCTGGAACAATGTCTTCATGCAGTACAACCGCAAGGCAAACGGCGAGCTCGAGCTTCTTCCAAACAAGAACGTTGACACAGGAATGGGATTCGAGCGTCTCTGCATGGCTCTCCAGGGCAAGAAGTCCAACTACGACACAGACGTTTTCACTGGAATGATCGCTAAGATCGAGGAGCTTTCAGGACATAAGTACGGGAACACCACCGAAGAGGATATCGCAATGCGCGTTATCGCAGACCATATCCGCGCCATCAGCTTCTCTATCGCTGACGGCCAGCTTCCTTCAAACGTAAAAGCCGGTTATGTCATCCGCCGTATCCTCCGTCGAGCAGTCAGATACGGATATACGTTCCTCGGATTCAACGAGCCTTTCCTCTGCCGTCTCGTGCAGCAGCTCATCGACGACATGGGAGAGTTCTATCCTGAGATCGTGAAGCAGCAGACACTTATCGAGCGTGTCATCAAGGAAGAGGAAATGGCCTTCCTCCGCACCCTCGACAGAGGTATCCGCCTGATGGACAACATCATGGCAAAGTCAGCCGAGACAAAGGTGATTTCCGGAGAGGATGCATTCGTGCTTTATGACACTTTCGGATTCCCTATCGACCTTTCGGAGCTCATCGCATCGGAGAAGGGCTACACCATCGACCTCGAAGGTTTCCAGGTAGAGCTTCAGAAGCAGAAGGACAGGGCACGCAACGCCACTGCCATCGAGTCAGGTGACTGGGTAGAGTTCGCCCACTGCGACAATATCGAGTTCCTCGGCTATGATGCGACAGAGCTTGAAGGAGTACAGCTTACCCGCCATCGTACCGTCAAGGCGAAGAACAAGACCATGTACCAGCTCGTGTTCGAGCGCACACCGTTCTATGCAGAGATGGGTGGACAGGTAGGAGATACCGGCTACATCGTTTCAGAAAGCGGTGAAAAGATCAACATCGTCAACACGATAAAGGAGAACAACCTCACCATCCATGTCGCCGAGCGCATTCCTTCGGACTGCACAGAGAGCTTCAGCCTCCATGTGGATGCAGAACGCAGGATCCAGATCGAGAACAACCATACCGCCACCCACCTTCTCCACCAGGCTCTCCGCGAGATCCTCGGAACTCATGTGGAGCAGAAAGGTTCATATGTATGTGACAAATATTTCCGTTTCGACTTCTCGCATTTCGAGAAGCTCAGCGACGAACAGGCCAAGCTCGTGGAAAAGAGAGTGAACGAACTCATCAGAAGCAACTATCCTCTTGACGAGAACCGCAATGCGACAATGGAGCAGGCTCAGGAGATGGGAGCGATGGCACTTTTCGGAGAGAAGTACGGTGACACAGTCCGCGTGATCAGATTCGGTAATTCATGCGAGCTTTGCGGAGGTACACACGCTGTCGCAACAGGACGTATCGGATATTTCAGAATGGTTTCAGAGTCGGCTATCGCTGCCGGAGTACGCCGTATCGAGGCTACCACCGGAGTACATGCAGAGGCTCTCGTTGATGAAATGGCTGAAACAATACATGCAGCAAAGGCATTCTTCAACAATGTCCCTGATCTTGCAGGAGCCATCAGAAAGATGGTTGAAGAGAACGAGGCCTATAAGAAGCAGATGGAAGAGATTGCCAAGGAGAAGACATTGGCGCTCAAGAGCAGCCTCAAGGATATGGCTGTGGAGATGAACGGAGTCAACATAGTGAAGATCGACACTCCTATGGATCCGGCAATGCTCAAGAATGCTGCTTTCATGCTCCAGAAGGAGGCACAGAACCTTGTCATCGCAGCGGGATTCGAAGCCGCAGGCAAGCCACAGCTCCTCCTCATGTATTCTGACGACCTCGTGAAAGCCGGACACAATGCCGGTGCGGATGTCCGTGAAGCTGCAAAACTCATCATGGGTGGCGGCGGCGGACAGCCTGGACTTGCTACAGCAGGCGGAAAGAACATCGACGGACTCAAGGATGCTCTAGCAAAGATGATTGAAGCAGCAACCAGATAAAAGTGAAAAGGCTCGACAGATTCATAATCAAGTCATTTGTAGGACCGTTCATTGCGATCCTGCTGGTTGTCGTTTTCATCCTTGTGATGCAGTTTCTCTGGCTCTATATCGACGAACTTGTCGGCAAGGGTCTGAGCATCAAGGTCATCTTGGAATTCCTGGCTTGGGGAAGCGCGACCATGCTTCCGCTTTCCCTTCCTCTTGCCACGCTTCTGGCTTCGATGATGACCTTAGGTACATTGGGTGAAAACAATGAGCTTCTCGCTATCAAGGCCGCAGGCATCTCGCTTCAAAGGGTGATGATTCCGTTAGGTATCATCTGCGGTGTCATAAGCATCGGTGCATTCTTCATTTCCGACGACCTCATACCTGTGGCTTACAACAAGATATATCAGCTCAGAGAGGACATCGGAAAGACGAAGGACGAGATAAAGATTCCGACAGGGACATTCTACAACGGCATTGACGGTTACATCCTCAGGGTCGAAGAGCGTCATGACGAAACAGGCATGATGCATGGCGTGATGGTATATAACCACACCAGGAACAAGGGCAACACCAGTCTCACCATCGCCGACTCAGCCCTGATGAAGATGTCCAAGGACAAGACTTATCTCACCTTCACTCTATACGACGGTTCGAACTACGAGGAAACAAACGACAAGAAGTACAGGGACACTACCCTGACCCTTCAGAAGATCGATTTTCACAAACAGGAGATGATCATACCTCTGGAAAACTATGCTTTCCAGAAGTCGGATACCAGCCGTTTCAACGACCAGGTGAAATCCATGAATCTGAAGCAGCTTCAGCACGGGCAGGATTCGATCGGCGCCCTCAACGAAACAGGCAGGCTCAACAACATCAAGTCGCTTCAGAAGTCCAGGACATTAAGGTATAACAACCAGCTCGATACAGCGAACCAGGCATTCAAGAGGAACAAGACCCCTTTCGCAGTAGAAGACCTCGGCAAATGGAAGAGTGTAAGGGAGGAGATCTCGGCACTAGAAAAAGCGAAGTCCAGCGCAAACGAACTTGAAATGTCGCTTAATACTTTCTCAAGGGAAAGGTATCACCACACTTATACCCTCAGACTCATCGACATTGAGATACTTAAGAAATTCGCACTGTCGATTGCCTGTCTGATCTTCTTCTTCATCGGCGCACCTTTAGGAGCGATCATACGAAAAGGAGGTCTTGGAGTATCTGCAATCATATCGGTGCTTTTCTTCGTCGCGTACTGGGTGATCGACATTTCCGGAACCAAACTGGCCAGAGACGGTGCCATAGGACCGTTCCATGGAGTATTCATCTCGTCGTATATCCTGCTTCCTACAGGACTTTTCCTGACATGGAAAGCCATCAATGACGCGGCTCTGTTCAACACCGACAGCATCAAGAGCAATTTAAGAAAAATCAAAGCCAAGATAATGGGAATCTTCAAGAAGACACGTATCGTTTACATGGGTACTCCAGAATTTGCGGTTGCTCCGCTTGACGAGCTCATCAAGAACGGATACAATATCGTCGGCGTAGTAACAGTAGCTGACAAAGCAAGCGGACGCGGACTCAAGATAAATGAGAGTGCCGTGAAGAAATATGCTGTAGAACACAACATACCTGTCCTCCAGCCAGTATCGCTCAAGGATCCGGAATTCCTTGAAGCGCTCAAGGCCTGGAAACCGGACCTTTTCGCTGTGGTCGCATTCAGAATGCTTCCTAAAGTAGTATGGGAGATCCCTAAGCTGGGCACATTCAATCTTCATGCGGCCCTTCTTCCTCAGTATCGCGGTGCGGCTCCTATCAACTGGGCCGTGATCAACGGAGAGAAGACCACCGGTGTCACGACCTTCATGATAGATGACGGAATGGACACAGGCGGCATCATGTACAGATACGATTGCAAGATCGAACCTGAAGATACAGCTGGTGACGTCCATGACAAGCTCATGGAAATAGGAGCGAAGCTTGTAGTCACCACAGTGGAGGCCATCATAGACAAGGATGTCGAGCTCAGAGTACAGAAGAGTTTCATTCAGGGATCGGAGATCCTCCATCCTGCTCCGAAGCTCACAAGAGAGCTTTGCCACATAGATTGGGACGGCAGGACCAAGGACATTTACAACCTCATCAGAGGTCTCAGCCCTTACCCTGCGGCTTTTACCGAACTTGTAAAGGACGAAAAGACACTTCAGATGAAGATTTTCAAGACGGTCAAGGTCACAGGGGACGAATTCAGTTCGCTGCTTGCTGAAAACGGGCTGGATACGGCAGCGCCGGGAACTGTTCTTTCAGACGGAAAGAACTATCTCGCCATCTGCACAGCCGACGGAGCTGTGTCCGTGACCGAACTGCAGCTTGCAGGAAAGAAACGCATGGCTGTCAAGGACTTCCTGATAGGCTTCAGAGAGCCTCAATCATACACCACAAGCAAAGGTACATCTTCTCAGATCACAGGAAAGCATGCATAAGACAGTAGTCATAATATGCGACGGGAGATTTCCAAAATCGGAATATCCACGCTATCTGATCCGTACTGCAGACCATATCATATGCTGCGACGGAGCACTGAAGAAATATCTGCGCAACTGCATTTCCATCTTTGGAGAGGAGCGTCTTCCTGATGCGGTCGTAGGCGATATGGACTCCCTTTCCGAATCAATGAAAGAGAAGTACAGAGATATCATCATAAAGATCGACGAGCAGGAGCATAATGACCAGACAAAGGCCTTCCGCTGGACGCTTGAGAATCTGAAGGATATAGGAACGATCTATATCATGGGTGCTACCGGAGAGCGTGAGGACCATACCATCGGTAATATTTCTCTTCTGATGGAATATGCAAGGACATATGATCTTGAAGGAATGGGCATAAACGTCGAGATGATATCTGACCATTCCACAATATTCGCCGTTACCGACACTTTTGAGATGGAATGCGGACAAGGACGAAAGGTATCTTTATTCAGTCCGGACAACAGCCTCAGGATCAGATCAGAAGGTCTGGAATGGCCGACTGATGATGTTGTATTTGACAATTGGTGGAAAGCCACACTCAACCGAGCATCGCAAGATACGGTACGTCTGGAATTCAGCCACAGGTCAATAGCTTTGATAATATTGAATTAATGCGAAGAATCCGAAAAAATTATTAGGAAATACGCATTTTTAATTATATTTTTGACAAAGAAATTAAAATTTGATTTTAATTCATTAAAAATGGAGACTAACAAGTGCATCGTAACTGTTGAAGCCATAGATAAGGCTTCCGGCGTGCTTGAGGAAATCCTCGAACCAACACCGTTCCAGAAAAACCAGAATCTCTCGGACATCTATGAGGCCAACATATACCTTAAGAGAGAGGACCTCCAGATGGTGAGGTCATACAAGATCCGAGGTGCATACAACAAGATCCGTTCGATCGATCCTGAGAATCTGAAAAACGGTATTGTGTGTGCAAGTGCCGGAAACCATGCCCAGGGAGTCGCTTTTTCATGTAACAAGCTTCAGATAATGGGTTCGATCTTCATGCCTACCACTACTCCGAAGCAGAAGATCGAGCAGGTAAGGATGTTCGGACGCGAATTCATTGAAATAATCCTTACCGGTGACACCTTCGATGCAGCCAATTCCGCAGCGATAAGCTATGCAAAGGAAAGCGGGAAGACATTCATTCCTCCTTTCGATGACCCGAAGGTAATGGAAGGTCAAGGTACGATAGGACGCGAGATCCTCAACCAGAGTAAAGTCAAGCTGGACTACATCTTCGTACCGATCGGAGGTGGCGGACTTGCCTCCGGATTAGGATCATACATACATCAGATGTCACCTGAAACAAAGATCATCGGTGTAGAACCTGCCGGCGCACCATGCATGAAGGCTGCTATCGAGGCCGGAAAGGTAATCAAGCTCGACCATATCGATAAATTCGTTGACGGAGCAGCTGTTCAGGAAGCAGGATCCCTTACATATCAGGTATGCAAGGAAGTTCTTGATGACATCGTCGTAGTTCCAGAAGGAGCGGTCTGCACCACAATAATACAGATGTACAACAAGAGCGCTATCGTAGTCGAGCCTGCGGGAGCTCTCTCAAGCGCAGCCCTCCGCTTCTATGCTGACAAGATCAAAGGAAAGAATGTGGCATGCATCGTCAGCGGAAGCAACAACGATATCACCAGAATGGAGGAAATACGCGAGAAATCACTTCTTTATGAAGGTCTGAAGCATTATTTCCTCGTAAACTTCCCGCAGAAGTCAGGAGCCGTGCTTTCTTTCATACGCGATGTCATAGGACCGACTGACGACCTTGTGTATATACAATACATCAAGAAGACCAACAAGGAATCAGGTCCGGCTCTCATCGGAATAGAAGTGGCAGCCAAAGAGAATCTGGAAGATCTCATCAGAAGGATGGAGGCGAAAAGCATCAAATACGAATACATAAACGAGAACAATAAACTTTTTGAAATACTAATCTGATAACATCATGGCAAACATCGACTGGACAAAGCTTACCTTTTCCTACACAAAGACAAACACCATTCTCAAGACCACCTTCAAGAACGGCGAGTGGACTCCTATTGAAAGTCTGACTGACGACAACATCACAATGAGTTCATATGCCGGAGCTCTTCATTATGCTATCGAGTGCTTTGAAGGACTCAAAGCCTTCAGAGGCAAAGACGGACAGATCCGTCTCTTCAGGCCTGAGGAAAATGCAAAACGTCTTCAAAGGTCAGCCAAATACCTTGGAATCGAAGCTCCTTCCATTGAGATGTTTGTCGATATGTGCAAGCGGGTCGTAAAGGAGAATATCGACTTCCTTCCTCCATACGAGGTATCAGGTGCTTCACTTTACCTCCGTCCTACCCTTATCGGATCCAACCCTCAGCTCGGCGTACAGTCTTCAAAAGAAAGCACATTCCTCATGCTCTGCTCTCCTGTCGGAGCATATGTAGGAGGTGCACTTGATGCAGTCGATGTAGTCATCGCTAGAAACTATGACCGCGCAGCTCCTAACGGTTCCGGCGCATTCAAGGTCGGCGGCAACTATGCATGCTCCCTCTACTCACTCAATGTAGCCCATGAGCTTGGATACAAGGCTGTCCTCTACCTTGACCCGGCAACGAGAACATACATAGACGAGTTCAACTCATCGAACTTCTTCGCAATCAAGGGCAACACCTATATCACACCTAAGTCAGCTTCCATTCTCCCTTCGATCACCAACATGTCTCTTGAGACTGTAGCAGCGCACCTCGGAATGGAAGTAGAAAGAAGACCTGTCCATGTTGACGAACTCGGAACATTCGATGAGGTAGGTGAATGCGGCACTGCAGTAGTGATCACTCCTGTACATAAACTTGTTGACAAACCGTTCCTTGAGTCAGAGGAAGAGACTGTCTATACTTATGGCGACGGCCAGTGCGGTCCTAAATCACTAAAGCTTTACAACTACATCAGATCGATCCAGAGAGGTGAAATCGAGGATACGTTCGGCTGGAATGTCTTTGTTGACTGATATCCCATTTATACCTTTTATTTCCCTGCATTTTTTTGCAGGGATTTTTTTTTATATTTACACCATGAAGTATTCATGGTTCCATATCTTTATACTGATATCAATGCTGCTGATGTCATGCGACAGTTATGCACCGTATCCTGTTCTGGCAGATGAAGATGCGCTTTTAAAGCTGGAGTGTACAGTCGGCGAGACTGAGCGTACTGAAGTGAATGTCTCAAAGGTATTCATGATCACGCATGAGCACAGACTGCCGGGAGAACAGAATAAGGAACTGAATTCCTCCCTCAGATTTACCGTAAACGGCGCCGATCTGAAATACACAGTCGAAAAAGGTATTTCCGACAAATATATCATACATCATAAGTTCAATGCCGGTGACAGGATAGAAGTATCTTGTTCCGCTCCGGGATTGCCGGATGTTTCAGCTGCCACCATGATTCCTGAAATACCCCGGGATCTGATCAAGGACTTTGACCTCAGGGTTGAAGACAGGGACCTGCGCTGCAGGCTGACCATGAATTATGATTCGGGCAACCACAGATACTTATCCGCAGAGCTCCACTATAATGATACTACTTTCATATACCGTGACGGAGTCTTCATCGGACCTGAAAGTGATGGACATAAAGAGCAATTATCTTATGAAGGAGGAGGAATATGGGGTATTGACTCCACCCTTCCCGGCAATTATGAATATATCGATCCTGAAGGAAGGTTCATAACCTCCCGGAAGAAAGTCGAAGCCACCCTCAAAGTGAAAATATTGTCAAAGGAACTGTTTTATGCGAGACTTCATACCCAGTCATCTTCCATGTCACCCTCAAGCTATACCAATGTGATCGGAGGGCTGGGCTATGTGGGAGGGATAGTTCAATACTCAGGTGAAACATTTACATTCGAATACTGATGAAGAAGTTCATGGTCACATACATGATGCTTTTCATCTGCTGCATCATTCTTCCTGCACAGAATCATGAACAGCTGGATTCTGTTGTCGTAACAGATTACAGGCCAAGGGCAGAAAAGAAGACCCAGACTGCCATGATGAAGATCGACAGGAAAGACTTCAAGTTCAAGTCTGTGCTTAGTACTCCAGACGTCATAAAGACCCTGCAGATGCTTCCAGGCGTCACTCCCGGCAATGAGATGTCTTCTACAATGAACGTAAGAGGAGGCACGGGTAATGACAACCTCTATCTCATGGACAACGTTCCTATATATCAGTCCGGTCATTTTCTGGGTCTGTTTTCCGTATTCAACACAGATATGGTGGAATCGGTGGATTTCTACAAAGGCGGTTTCCCTGCAAGATTCGGCGGACGCGCTTCCTCTGTAGTGGACGTAAGAATGAAGGATGGCAACATGCAGGAACATCGCGGATCATTTTCATTAGGGATTACCGACGGAAGGTTCCATATGGAAGGTCCGATAAAGAAAGGTGTTCTTTCTTACAACGTAGCTGTCAGGCATAGCTGGGTGGAAGCATTTCTCAGACCGATTCTCAATGCGGTAAGCACTCCTGATGTCTCGTATTCAAATGACTACACAAAGGAAGGGCATTACGCTTTCACCGACCTGAACGCAAAGTTCACATGGGCGAAAAGCAGCAGAGACAAGATAACCTTCAATACCTATGTCGGCTTCGACTTCATGTCCTTCAACGATTCCTCAAGGAGTCGGAATGATATCTCTATCGGAGGAGGAACATCATATGAACAAAGTAAGGACTCATACAAAGATGCCAACAGATGGGGAAACCTGCTGATGTCAGCAATATGGGAAAGGGATTTGTCTGATAAAAGGAAGATGACTTCAACCTACTATGTTACTGACGGGTATTATCATGCCCTGCGTGAGAATATCAGTGAATTCACGATAAGGGATAAAGCTTACAAGGAATACAGTCTTGAAAGCAACATCTCAAGTGTACTCGACATCGGTGCGAAGATTGATTTTTCTGATAAATCATTCGGCAGACATGATCTGAATTACGGAGCATCTGTAGTCTATCATCTGTTCTCTCCGATAGCATTTACCCATGATTATATGGAAAACAAGGAAAAAGGCAGATATGATGAAGAAGAAGCCACTGCCGGAAGGAATTATCACTCGCCGGAGCTTGCTATTTATGCTGAAGACGAATTTGCCATAAGCCCATACATCTATCTGAATGCCGGACTCCGTTATATGCTTTTCATAACTAAGAACAAGGCATACAACACAGTGGAGCCGCGATTTGCGTTATCATACAACCCGAGCAGAAAATTATCCTTGAAGCTCGCATACTCTGAAATGTCCCAGCCTGTCCATCAGCTTGAGTCATTCAAGACCGAAAGCCCTGGATCATTCTGGATGCCTGCGACAGCCAACATGGAACCTATACATGCAAGGCTTGCCTCAGCTGAGACAGAATGGCGGCCCAACCGTCATTTCCTTCTTGACTTCGCGTGTTTCTGGAAGACTATGGACCATCTGTACGAATATACAGGGAACCGTACACTGCCCTCTCCTGCTGCTTGGGAAAACGAGTTTACAGAGGGGAAAGGCCGCTCATACGGCTTTGAGTTCTATGGCGAGTTCCAGAACGAAAGATGGGAAATTTCCACCGCCTATACCCTGTCATGGTCACAGAGATATTTTGAAGCCTTCTATCACGGCTGGTATCGGGACAGATATGACAACAGACATAACATTGTCATAAACGGCATATACAAAGCACATCAGCTCATTGACATGTATGTTACCTGGACATTGCGTTCAGGCAACAGATATACCATACCGTTGTATGGCGACCAATACTATCAAGGCGAGTCATTGTATCCGAACAATTTCCAGATGCCTACATATCACAGGCTTGATGCCGGCATTAATTTCAGGGCAAAAACTGCGAAGAAAGGACGGGATTACATTGTTACTTTTGCCGTATATAATCTCTATGGCCGTAAGAACCCTTTCTATATGACACTCACCGAGGATGTGTATAACAGACCTGCCATCAAGATGACGTCAATTTTCCCGATACTTCCAACCATAAGATATTCAATGTATTTCTAGACCTTCTTGCTGAAGGTCGAATTGAGGGTCGTGAAGAAGCGAATATTGAAGTGGCAAGGAAGATGCCTGCTGCGGGGCTGTCAGTAAAGGATTAGAGTCCTCTCCGGGATTTACGCAGTCGCTGAGCCCCTCTGGACGTCCTTTACGCTCCCGCTGGGTAGAAATGAATTACTATTTCCGATAATTTTGTCAC
>JAZLAS010000004.1:0-32487 GCA_045613365.1 Candidatus Cryptobacteroides sp. | reverse complement strand
TGCCGGTGATATCGGATGTACTGTGAAGCTTCGCGCAGCTAAGACTAACGTAACTCTTTCTGCACCAGGATCTGAGATCGCTTACAAGGATATCGTATTCCCTCACTACAAGTATCGTTGCGCTGTGAAGGCTAAGGATGCCAAGGATGAGGAGAAGGTAAGCGAGGCTATGGCTAAGATTGCCGCTGAGGATCCAACATACATCATTGAGTACCACAAGGAGCAGAAGCAGACTATCCTCAAGGGTATGGGTGAGCAGCATGTCAACACTCTCAAGTGGAGACTCCAGAACGAAAACAAGCTTGAGATCGAGTTCTCAGCGCCTAAGATCTCTTATCGTGAGACTATCACTAAGGTGGCTTGCGCTGACTACCGTCATAAGAAGCAGTCTGGTGGTGCAGGTCAGTTCGGTGAGGTTCATCTCCTTATCGCTCCTTATCAGGAGGGCGTTGATCCAGGTAACCGCTTCAAGGTGGATGGCAAGGAAGTCGTTCTCAATATCAAGGGTAAGGAAGAGTATGACCTTCCATGGGGAGGTAAGCTCGAATACTACAACTGCGTTGTCGGTGGTGCTATCGATGCACGCTTCATGCCTGCTATCCCCAAGGGTATCAACGAGAAGATGAGCGAAGGTCCTCTTACAGGTTCGCTTGCACGTGACATCCGCGTTTATGTTTACGACGGTAAGATGCATCCGGTTGACTCAAATGAAATCTCATTCGTTCTGGCATCTCGTAATGCATTCAAGGAAGCATTCCGCATCGCGGGACCTAAGATCATGGAGCCTATCTATAATGTTGAGGTACTTACTCCATCGGATTATATGGGTGCATGTATGTCGGATCTTCAGAACCGTCGTGCCCTTATCGAGGGAATGGGTGAAGAGAAGGGATTCAGCACTATCAAGGCACGTGTTCCTCTTGCAGAGCTCTATCGTTACTCTACAACACTCAGCTCACTCTCATCAGGTAGTGCAACATTCACAATGGACTTCGCTGACTATCAGCCGGTTCCTGGTGATGTACAGGAGAAGCTCCTGAAGGCTTATCTTGAGGAAGAGAAAGAAGACTAATAATTTCAATAAGCCATTTAACCCCGGAAGTCATCAAAAACTTTCGGGGTTAATGTTATGAATGATGAAACTATGAAAAAGATCTTTGTTGTTTTAAGTCTGATTGTCCTTTCCGCTTTCAGTTCATGGGGCACACAGCCGGACACATTGAAGGTTCTTGCAATCGGCAACAGTTTTTCGGAGGATGCGATAGAGCAGCATCTTTCTCCGCTCGTCAGGGCGGAAGGTGTAAAAGCCATCATATGCAACATGTATATCGGCGGATGTTCGATCGAAAGACATGTCAATAATTTGAGAGGCAATATTCCTGATTACAGATATCGCAAGTTTGATATCGACGGCAATATGACCGAGGCTTGGGGATACACCCTTGAAAAGGTGCTTGCTGAGGAGGAATGGGATTATGTAAGTCTTCAGCAGGTGAGCCAGAATTCCGGAATGCCGGAGTCGTATGTGCTTCTTCCTGAACTTGTCGAGTTTGTGAAGGCAAGAATTCCGGAGGATGCCGTCATCATGTTCCATCAGACATGGGCATATGCTCCCGGTTCGAACCACGGTGGTTTTGTAAACTATGACAGAGACCAGATGAAGATGTATGAGGCGATTGTCAATACTGTAAACCAGGAGGTTCCGAAAGTGGGAATAGAACTGGTCATTCCTTCGGGAACGGCGATACAGAATGCCCGTACTTCATCTTTGGGACAGGATCTGACCCGTGATGGCTTCCACCTCAGTTTCATTCATGGACGCTATATAGCGGCATGCACATGGCTCGAGTCTGTTTTCGGTATCAATCCTGTCGGCAACTCATACTGCCCTGAGGGAATGACTGCAAAAGAATGCAAGATAGCACAGAAGGCTGCCCACAAAGCCGTGAAGAAGCCTTCTGCCGTATCTGTAATCAAGTAGCGGCTAAAGTCGGAATGTTCCTGCAAGCGGAGCATTTGAATCCTTTCCGACGAATACCTTGAATCGGCCCTTTTCCATAGAGTAGTTCATGTTGATATCATAGAAACTCATGGCAGAAGGGCTGATCTGCATTTTCACTTCTATGCTTTCTCCCGGCTGGAGAAAAATCTTTTTGAAGTCAGCAAGTTCGCGTACTGGACGTGCTGCCGATGCAAATTCGTCCTGAATATAGCATTGAACAATTTCTGCTCCTGCCATTTTGCCTGTATTCTTCAAGGTAAGTGTGACTTCAACGCTTTCGCCAGGATTGATTTCAGTCTTTGACAATCTGATGTCGGAATATTCGAATGATGTATAACTCATACCGTATCCGAAAGGAAACAAAGGATCTTTGCCGCTGTCAAGATAGTATGATTTGTTGCCAAGCGATGTCTGGGATGCGTTGAGCGGAATGTTATGAAGCAGGATTTCTTTGCCGTCAGACGGCCTTCCGGTCGAATTGTGATTATAATATATCGGAATCTGACCTTCATCGACTGGGAATGTAACAGGAAGTTTTCCCGAAGGACATATTTCTCCGAATATCGTGCGTGTGAGGGCAGGTCCGGCCATGCTTCCGGGATGAAATGCGAATAACATGGCATCTGAATTTTCAAGGATCGGTTTCAGTGCAATCGGTCTTCCGGCCATAATTATGCTGATCACTTTTGTTCCGGTTTCTTTCAGCAACTTTCCGAGTTGCTCCTGTCCTCCCTGAAGCGAGATTGAGGATAGGCAATGAGCCTCACCGGAAAGAATGGCTTCTTCTCCTGCAAAATATAGGATTACGTCTGCTTTCGCGAGTTTCCTGATTCGCTTTTTAGCATCAGAGGGCAATGTCTCTCTCGAATAATTGAGAATAGGATCATAGATTATCTCGACCTTGTCTCCATACATTGCCCGTATCGCTTCGATAGGGGTAACGCTTCTGGTGACGTCTCCGTCAAACACCCATGTTCCGATCTGATCGGCAGGAGCATCAGCAAGAGGTCCTGTAACCGCAACGGAGCGGATTTCGTAGGCGTTCAGAGGCAGTGCGGCATTGGTATTCTTCAACAGAATGATGCTCTCTTCTGCGGCCTTTTGTGCAGTTTTCAGAGCCTTTTCAGAAGATGGGGCTTCTGCCGGTTTCCAGTAAGGATTGTCGAAAAGACCGAGACGGAACTTCAAGCGAAGGATATTGCCGACCGACTGGTCTATCACAGACATCGGAACGATACCGTCTTCGACCATCTTTTTCAGGTTCCTGATGTATGTCTCGCTTACCATTTCCACATCGACTCCTGCCACGGCGGCCTTATAGGCAGCCTCCACTTCGTTCTGACAGAAGCCATGTGCTATCATTTCGCGGATTGATTCCCAGTCTGAAACAATCATTCCATCCCATCCCCATTCCTGTCTCAGTATATCGCGGATAAGTCTGGTGTTTCCTGTCATTGGTATTCCGTCATTGTCGTTGAATGCTGTCATCAGTGACGCCACACCGGCATCCGCTACGGCCTTGAATGGTCTCAGATGCAGGTTCCTGAGCCTTCTTTCCGGGATGTTAGTGGAATTGTAATCGCGACCGCCTTCCGCAGCACCATAGCCGACGAAATGCTTTGCACATGCTGCAATGCCGCTGATGTTTTCAGGATCAGCACCTTGGAAACCCTCTACCATGGCTGCACCCATTATGCCGGCCAGAAGCGGGTCTTCTCCAAGGGATTCCGCTATTCTTCCCCATCTGGCATCATGAGATATATCCAGCATCGGAGCAAATGTCCAGTTTATTCCTTCATGATATGCTTCCTCTGCTGCAATGGCTGCTCCTTCGCGTACTATTTCCGGATTGAATGATGCAGCCTGTCCCAGAGGAATCGGGAATATGGTCCTGAAGCCGTGGATGACATCTCTTCCGTTCAGGAGCGGTATTCCAAGCCTTGTTTCCTCGACAGCGATCTTCTGAAGGCGATTCATCCACTCTGTTCCCACAACGCTCAAAACAGAACCTACCTTTCCGGAGCGGATTTCGGTTTCAAGATCGTGAATGTCGGGATGAAGTTGATTCATCTGGCCGATCTTTTCATCGAGCGTCATTATCGCAAGAAGAGAGTCAACCTTTCTGTCTATGCTTACCTGTGCGAAAGAGGGGGCGGCGGCAATCAGAAATGCCACCGCCATGATAAGGATTCTTTTCATGGCTAGTATTTGATAAGGAGTTGAGATATGTGGTTCCTATATTCGATAGGAGTCATATTCTTTCTTTTCGTGAAGATCCTGATGAAGTTGGATTTGTTGTTGAAACCGCAGTCATAGCATATTTCAGATGCGCTGAGAGACGTGT
Source organism: Candidatus Cryptobacteroides sp. (assembly GCA_045613365.1). Lineage (GTDB taxonomy): Bacteria > Bacteroidota > Bacteroidia > Bacteroidales > UBA932 > Cryptobacteroides. The sequence continues at coordinate 28,141 of JAZLAS010000004.1, read as the reverse complement.
TTGCCAGCAGCTCGCATGCTTTTGCCACCCTGAGATTGTTTACATAGGTGATGAAGGATATGCTGGTCTGTCTCTTGAAGAAATGACTGAATGCCGAATCTGACATGTTTACAAGTCCGGCTGCATCAGACAGGGTTATCTTATGGGAGAAGTTCTCTTCTATGTACCTGCAGACCTTGCTGATACGCCTTGACCTGGACTTGTGGATGATGATTTCAGATTCATACATGTTGCTGACAAGCTTCCGTCTTGGAGCATGAGCCAGAGAATTAAGGATACTCAGGAACTTGGTGGCAGTCTGAAATCCCTGCATCCTTGTAAGTTCCACAATTTCGTCCTTTATACGTTCAGCCTCTTCTCCGTAGAAATGAAGCCCCTGCATGGAGTCCATCAGCAGCTGCTTGATAGGCATGAACAGACGTTTGTTCATGATATGGAAATTGAGCAGGTCACCTGAAAACTGAATGGTTATTTCATGATTGTTTTCCTGATCCGACTTCCATACATGAGATACGTATGGGCCGATCATCACGAAATCCATTCCGGTGAATGATTCTTCGGAGTCCCCTATGACCCTGGTACCATTTGAATTTATCACGACATTGATCTCATATTCCGGATGACAATGGATCGGATATTCAAATTTTACATTAGGCCTGTCTAAAATAATAAATAGGTCATCTCCCGTAATAGGGCATATTTCCTGCTGAATTTCAGTCATTAATAGTAAAGGGTTAAGTTTTACAAAAATACTAAAACTTCAACATGGAACAATGCCCTATTCAAAAAAGTATAATCTTTTCCTGCAAAGATATAACTTTTCAATATTTATATTTCATTGAATGATGATGTCCTTATTCCGAACATGCATCCCATACATATGTAGCGACAGCTCCCGGTGCTATCTTGAGTGATGCAAATCTGCCATTGTACTGGATATGTACCTCTTTTCTGGACCATGAGTCATTTGATACCACCATGACGACTTTTCCCTGTGGTGTCATGAAGGTCACATTGTCAGGGACATCTGCTTTTTCGATGATATTTGTCCTCCACATCTGAGGGTGCTGCTCGTCTTCGCAGATAGATATTATCCTTTCACCCGGCGCAGTGGAAAAAATGCGGTGTGAGCCATCAGGAACATGTTTTGATGCGTGTGCAATGACATAATAGGCGAGATTCCGAGTGACCTTGTCCCCATCTATTGTAATTGCACCCTGACACATCGAACATCCTCCGTTGTCGGTATGCGGGTCATTAAGCGGATCGGCTGCCAGATTCCAGAGCACTACATTGCTGCTCCAGTTGCGTGTGACGCCAATTATCAGTCTTCTTACCGGCCATGCGATATCGATTCTGTCCATACCCGGACGTTCTGTAGTCATTTGCTCGGTGAAGTATATTTTTTTGTCAGGTCGAGCCTCATATACATATGACATAGCGCTTAAATCACCCCTGTAATGATGATATGCGGAGCCCGCAACATACTTGGCAGCTTCAGGGTCGTTGTAGATTGCCAACGCATAGTCTGGACGGTCACAATTGTGGTCAAATACTATAATTTTCGTGTCAAGTCCTGCTTTCTCGAACTCCGGTCCGAGATGGTTCTTGACGAATTCGATCTGGTCTGCCGGATCCCATGGCATGCTCGGGGTGTTCCTGGAGTTGAGCGGCTCATTCTGGATGGTTATGGCATCGATGTTAATGTCATGGCTTTTCATGGCCTGTACATATTTCACAAAGTACTCAGCATAAACCTGATAGCAGTCTTTTCTGAGTTTGCCGCCTCTTACGTTTCCGCTTTCCTTCATCCATGTCGGGGCTGACCAAGGCGAGGCCATAATCTTTATTTTCGGATTGATTCCAAGAATCTCATACATTACCGGAACTACATCTTTCAAATCCTGGGATAAAGAGAAATTCTTCAGCTTGAAATCTTCTTTTCCCTCGGGCATGTCATCATATGAAAAGACAAAACTGTTAAGGTCTGAAGCACCAAGGGTAAGACGTATGTAGTTGAATCCTACGCCCTCTGCAGGATCAAACATCTCCTGAAGGATTTCCTGACGTGCAGACGGAGTCATCTTCATGAGATGTTCTGCGCTGCCTCCGGTAAGGGCAAATCCGAATCCTTCCATGCACTGATAGCTTCTGGCCGGATCTACAACTATGTATGGAACCCTTTCTCTCTGTTTTGCTTCAAATTCTACAACTTCTTCCTGCTGCTGGAAAAGCATGCTTCTGTCCGGTGTGGTGAGCCATGAAGAAATGGTCTGTGCCTGTCCTGTGATTCCTGATGAAATCAATATGCAGGCTAATGATATGCGGAGATTTACCTTTTTCATAACCAATTGTTTTCTACTATTTTACGTGCATTCTTGTCTATGTCTGTCGTCATATATGACTTATCATCAAGGATCATGACATTGCCGTCATCCGGAGTATATGGCAACCATTCAGGAAGCTTCCTTGCTGAAGGCTTTCCGGTCTTCATGAAGTTCACCAGTGCTTCAGACATTTTCATGGAGAGTCTGTACGGACGGTTTCCTCCGCCGTTATGAGTAACCATTCTGTCTGTATTCATAAGCCAGAAGGAAATATCGATGCAGTGGAAAGCCCTGTGTCTGCCATCGAAAAGAGGGGATTCCCAACCGAACCAGCCCATATATACGGGAGCTCCTTGTCTGCAACGGGCATCTGCGGTCTTTACGGTGCCGTATCTGTGAGATACAGCATATGCCCATATCTCTATCGGGCGAGCGTCAGGAAAGACTTCTCTGTAGCCATTGATGACAGCCATCGGATCCTTGTATGTACCGGACAGTTCCTTTGCTACCCCTTCAAACGTAATGTCCTCTTTTTCAGGATCATCTCTGTTCGGATTCCACTCGTGGAAGGTGCTGCAGAGAAGCATAGGGACATCGGATTCCCTGTTTTCGAAAAACTCTCCTGAAGGTATGTCCAGATCGTTGCCTACAGGTGCGAAACCTGCGCGATATCCTGAATTTGACCTGAATTTTCTTTGTGCCCTCATCGCCACTTCAAGATACTCGTTCCAAGGCATTCTCTGAAGCGAATCAAGCTGGTCAGGCTTCAGTCCTGCTTCTTTCAAAATGGCTTCTCCGAGCTTTTGAGAGTACTCCTGATTGTTAGCTCTTGTCGCATCTCCGCTAAGCGCTACGGCCTTGTGGAACAGACCTTCTGCAGCCGGCATGGCGCAGAGCATGCATACCTTGGAAGCACCGCCTGACTGGCCCATTATCGTCACGTTCGAAGGGTCTCCTCCGAAGTTTTCAATATTGTCCCTCACCCATTCCAAAGCAGCGACGATATCCAGCATTCCGACGTTGGCGGAGTGCTTGAAACGTTCGTCTCCGACAGATGAGAAATCACTGAAACCGAATGCGTTAAGTCTATGATTTACAGAGCAGAAGACTATGTCTCTGCGACGGACGATATTCTCTCCGTTGTAACCGTCCTGCTCTATGCCGTTGCCCTTTGCAAATCCGCCTCCGTGAAGCCATACCAGCACCGGTCTTTTGCCTCCATCGTCCAATGCCGGAGTCCATACGTTGAGCCTGAGACAGTCTTCTCCCATGTCATCGTAATTCCAATGATCCGTGAACATATAATATGACTCAGGACGTCTGTCGTAATACTCCTGCGGGGCAGACTGTCCGAATGCTACGGCAGGGCGTACTCCTTCCCATGGAACAGGAGGTTTCGGCGGCATGAATCTGTTCTCTCCGGAAGTGGGTGCTCCATATGGAATACCATGGAAGCAATAGATGTCGTGAAGCATGTAGCCGCGTATCTTGCCGTATTCGGTAGTGGCTACGGCAATGTCTTCACCGATATTCACCTGCTGCTTTGATGCAGGATAAAATCTCTGGCCTTCCTGACAGCAGGATGCCGCAAGAGCGGCTATGACCATAAAGCAGATCAAGATGTGATTCTTCATAACAGATTCTTTTTGTTTCACGCCATCAAAGTTATAGAATATTGACACTATCCGGGGTGTATTTTTTTGTTATTTAATTGTATATTTTTATAAACTTCAAAAATGTATAATTGTTTGACAAAATAAGAGGATTACTTGAAAATTACAAAATTTACATTTGTAATGGTTAATAATACCTTAACTAAGACAAAAAAATAATCAACCTAATTATTAATTATAAACTTAAGAACCAAGTTATGAAGAAGATTTTCAGAAATCTGTTCCTGGCAGCGGTTGCAATCACGGCTCTCGCTTCTTGCGATGAAAAGGCACGCAACACAGTGGAACTGACTGACCCTTGGCTTCGTGAGCGTACTCCTGTCAATCTGAGGCTAGAGTCTCAGATCGGTGCGGCGGTGATTACCGACAACTGGAGAAACGACGAGTCTGGTTCAGTCGTCGTCAGCCTGATTACAGGTGGACTTGACTTGACTGCGGTAAAGGTGGTGGCTCTGGACTTCAAGTATCCGGACAGTGAGTTCTGCCCTACTGCAAGCATTGCTCCCGGCAGCACTCTGGACCTGAGCGACGGCTCAGCTGAATTCACGGTAACTGCCTACAACGGAGAGACACGTACCTATACGCTTAGTTACACTGTCTTTACCGACCCTCTTGAAGGCTGCTACTCCTTCACTAAGATCGGGGGTATCCTTGACGGCAGTGCTCCTAAGAGCGCATTCATTATCCATGGCGGATGGGACGGCGAAGAAGTAAGGTCCACTGTAATGGATAAATGGTGGCATTGGGGTACCGGATATATGCCTACAGATGAGGACGACAATACACTCAGTTTCCGTCTTGAATCCGCTGATTCGGAAACAGGTGATACATTCGGAACTCTCGTCAATACTTCAGGTGCAGACGGTAAATACGCCAACTACATGTTCCAGAACAAGACTGACATGAACGGCAAGTACCGTATCTTCCCTACCGGAAAGAGCCGTTGGAGCAAGATCGACTCAGACAGGAACATCATAACTGTCTATGCTTATGAAGACAGTGAGTATGCTGCTCCTCTTTATAAGGTCAATCTCCTTGGAGCCGGAGACCATGCATTTTCTTTGGTGACCATATCGGTTCCTAATCTGGCCTTTGCGAGATCACACGAAGGTCCGTTTGACAATATTAACTGGAATTACCCTGACTCAAGATGGTTCTCTGACAATGTCCGTACAACAATGTGGCTTGTTCAGAAGGATAGTGATTCCGCTCTTGAGAATCATGGTGAACTTCTTGAAAAATAATTAAGATGAGGATTATGGGTACATCAATTCTGGCTGCAGCCATTTCTCTGATGGCTGTAATGTCATGTTCCGATGAAAATAAGACAACGGAACCTGCACCTTCCGACACAAGGTCGATGACCGTTCAGGAAAGTGTGGAGATTGATCATGCTGCTGGTCCTTTTTCGGTTATTGTAGATGCAAATTTCCAGTTCAGGGCTGAGGCTCAGGCTGATTGGATGACCTTCGACAGGATAGAAGGGAATAAGGTGTGGTTTACAGCTGAAGAAAACGGCTATACGACTCCGCGTGACGCCCAGATCAAGTTTGTCGATGTCAATGACAGATATTATTACAAGAATACTGTCGTTACCCAGAAAGGGGATCCGAATCCTGTGACTACCCTCAGCATGGTTGACAAGAATGCGACTGACGAGACAAAGGCGCTTTATGCAAATCTTTGGAAACTGGCTGAGGAAGGGTTCATGTTCGGACATCACGATGACCTCTGGTACGGACGTTACTGGTATAATGAACCGGGAATGTCGGATACAAAGTCGGTGTGTGGTGATTATCCGGGAGTCTTCAGTGTCGATTTTGCTGAAATCATGGACAACAGATACCAGAATGACGCAAATAACATCCGTCGTCGTGTAATCATCGAGGCATATGACAGGGGAGAGGTGATCACAGCATGCTGTCATCTCAACAATCCTCTTACCGGAGGTGATTCATGGGACAACTCGAGGAATGATGTCGTAAAGGAAATCCTTACCGATGGAAGTTCTACACGCACTAAGTATCTCCAGTGGCTCGACAGGTGTGCGGATTTCGCCAATAATCTGAAAGGATCGGATGGCAAGCTTATCCCTGTCATCTTCCGTCCTTATCATGAGCACACCCAGACATGGTCATGGTGGAGTTCAAAGTGTACCACTCAGGAGGAATTCATCAGATTCTGGCAGTTTACCATCACATATCTCAGAGATGTGAAGGGAGTCAGAAACTTCATCTATGCGATTTCTCCACAGATGGACGCAAACTATGGTGACGGCGTGAAGGCAAGACTTCTGCACAGATGGCCTGGTGATGACTATGTCGATTTCATCGGAATGGACTGTTATCATTGGAACAACAAGGATGCATTCAGCAGCAACCTGACAGCCATGTCTGCTCTTTCTCTTGAAAAGAAGAAGCCATGCGGAGTGACTGAGACAGGACCTGAAGGATTCAGCTGGAACAACTACTGGACAGACCATATCCTGTCTTGTGCAAAAGGCAAGAGGGTCAGCATGATAGTGATGTGGAGGAACAAATATGTCGGAAACAACGAGTCAGACAGACATTTCTATTCCGTCTATCCTGGCCATCCGTCAGAAAATGACTTCCGCACATTCTATAATGACAAGACTACATTCTTCAGCAAGGATCTCCCTGACATGTATTCAATGCCGAAAGGATATGAGGTAAAGTAATCCGATACCTTTTATAATAGAGTATTAATAACAAAACATAACCAAAATGACCAAATCACTCAAATTATTTCTGTTAAGCTGCATCATGCTGCTTGGCGGAGTCATTGCCAGCCCGCTTTATGCTCAAAGCAGGACTGTCAATGGTGTAGTGCAGGACGATAACGGCGAACCGTTGTATGGTGCATTCGTAGTTGAGAAAGGTACGACAAACGGTGTTTCGACAGACATCGATGGTAAGTTCTCCATTACAGTACCTTCTGCCAATGCTGTGCTCGAGTTCCAGTTTATCGGCTTCAAGACACAGGAGATTCAGGTCGGTACAGGTCAGAAGCTTCTTCTGGTCCTGATGGAACCTGACACAAACATGATGGAAGAAGTCGTTGTAACGGCTTTCGCCACTCAGAAGAAGATCAATGTGACAGGAGCTATCTCGGCAGTCAATGGTACAGACCTCGTTGCTGCTCCTGTGGCAAACATCTCCAACGCACTCATCGGTAACACCCCTGGTGTCAGCGGTCTTCAGACTTCCGGTGAGCCTGGACGTAACTCTGCAAACATTTTTGTACGTGGTATCTCGACTTATGGAGAATCTACTCCTCTGATCATCATCGATGGAGTCGAGCAGGCTTCTGAGCAGGCTTTCAGCGCATTCAATGCAATGGACGCCAATGAAATCTCAAGCATATCTGTCCTTAAGGATGCATCATCAACAGCTGTTTATGGTGTGAGAGGTGCCAACGGTGTAATCATCGTTACTACAAAGCGCGGTAACGTCGGCAAGCCTGTCATCAGCGCATCTGCAAACTTCGGTCTCACCTCAGCTACCCAGCTCCAGGAGGGAACAACTGCTTACGAGTATGCCCTTTTCAGAAATGAGGCTATCCGTAACGAGCAGCGCAGCTATGCCGGCAAGGATGGACTTTCCGCATATGTATATGACAATTATGACCTCTGGAAATTCAAGAACAACCGTGACTTCACTCCTCAGGAAGTGGATGCCATGACTCAGCTCACTGATGAGCAGAAGGAACAGCTCAAGAATTCTCCGGCATTGTATTATGCATCGCGTAACCTCTATAAGGAGCAGTTCAACAAGGTAGCTCCTCAGTATCAGGCAAACGTGAACATCAGCGGCGGTACTGACAGAGTGAAGTATTTCGTTTCATTCGGTTACTTCCGTCAGGAGGGTATCACTAATGCTGTCGAGTACTACGGATCGAAGACCGGTTCGACATTCAACCGTTATAACTTCCGAAGCAACTTCGATATCAACATCACTGATAACCTCAAGATCACCATCAATTCTGCAGGACAGTTCGGAGAAACCACAGGTCCGGGTAACAGTGCTGACCCTTATGACCTTTCTTCACGTTATAAGCTCATAATGCAGTACATCTATGATTCCAACCCGTTCATCTCTCCTGGTATCATAGACGGTAACCTTATCCGTGGCTTTGCCGGTATTTCAGGATCTGTACAGAATCCTATCTCTGCAAAGACAGACAGTAACATCGGTGAGCAGAACGCTCTCTACAATCTCCTGATCAGTGGTTCTGGAACAATCTTCAACAGTCTCCTTGACAATTCGATCAAGCTCGACCATACGATGGATTACATTCATCCGAACCTCAGAGCTTATGCCACTGTATCATATCAGGACAACTACAACCGTTATGTAAAGTTCTCTCCTTCAATTCCTTCATATACAGTACAGCGTAACCTTGAGAACCCTAACATTCTTGAGTTCTTCGGAGGATCCATGGGTGCCGGTTCGTTCGAGTCATGGGGCTACAGCAACTGGAACAAGCTTTATGTAGATGCAGGAATCGATTGGCATGAATCATATGGAAAGCATAACGTTTCAACCCTCCTCCTCGGAAAGGCTTCACGTTATACAATGCCAGGCGACTCATATCATGTACCTTCAGGTATCATGGGTTTTGTAGGTCGTGTCACTTACAACTATGATGACCGCTACATGGTCGAGGTCAATGCAGGTTACAACGGTACAGAACAGTTTGCGGAAGGAAAGCGTTTCGGTCTTTTCCCTGCCATTTCTGCAGGTTGGGTTCCGACAGCGGAAAAATGGTTCCCTAAGAGCGATATCTTCACATTCATGAAGATCCGTGCTTCTTACGGTGAGGTAGGTAACGACCGTCTCGGCGGTTCAAGAAGATACTACTATCTTCCTAACACATACAACCTCAACCAGGGCGGATACTACCTCGGAAACAACAACGGTTCTTCTCCAAATGCGTACTTCGCAGGTGCTACAGAAGGTGTGCTCGGTAACCCGGATATCACTTGGGAAAGATCACGTAAGTACGATGTCGGAGTCGAGACAAAGTTCTTCTCTGACAGACTTTCTGTTGATTTTGATTACTTCTATGAAAAACGAGACAACATCCTTACAACCCTCGGTACAATCCCTGCTATCTACGGTGTATCTTCAGGAGCAGTTCCTCCAGCTAACGTAGGTATCACAGAGAACAAGGGTTATGAGCTCGTACTCGGCTGGACCGACAAGATCGGAGACCTTACCTATACGATCGGCGGAGACCTCAGCTGGACACGCAACAAGATCATCTACAAGGCAGAGGCAAACAATCCTTATCCTTGGATGAACCAGACAGGTCATGCTATCGGACAGCGTTTCGGTCTTGTGAGCGACGGACTTTTCAACACTCCTGAGGAACTTGCAAACCGTCCTTACAATACATATACTTCAAATCAGGCAACTCTTGGAGATATCCGTTACAAGGACCTTGATGGTGACGGACTCATCAATCAGAACGATATCGCTCCGATCGGTTTCACCAACTATGCACAGTATCACTTCAATGTGAAGCTTCATCTTGCATACAAGGGATTCGACCTCAGAATGCTCTTCACAGGTTCTGCAAACGGTTCATACTACCTTAACAGCGGTTTCACCATGCCGTTCTTCAAGAATGCAGGTAACGCATGGCTCTGGCAGTACGAAGGCCGTTGGACTCCTGAGAAATATGCAGCAGGCGAGACTATCACATATCCGCGTGCGGTATATGGAGCAACATCTTCACATAACAACTACCTCACCAGCGACTACTGGATGGTGTCAACCAACCACTTCAAGTTTAAGAACGTGGAACTCGGATACACATTCAACGTAAAGAAAGGTATCCTCAGTCAGCTTCAGGTCCAGTCTCTCAGACTGTTCATGAACGCCAACAATATCTTCACATTCAAGAACGCTCTCACTCCATACGGTATCGATCCTGAGACAACAGACGGTAGTACTTATGTATATCCTCTTACCAGAGTATTTACATTCGGTGTGAATCTGCGTTTCTAAACTAAAAGAATGAACAAGATGAAAAGAATAACTACAATATTGGCAGTTCTCGGTCTCTTGGCCCTGACATCCTGCGACTTCTTCCTTCAGAAGCCGGATACCACAGGTACAGTTGACCGCGACGCAGTGTTCGGCTCCAAGAAGAACGCCGAAGCAGCATTGATGTCCTGCTATGCAAATGCCCTCATTCATGGTCTTCCTGGAGGTATGGGTATCGCTCACGGAACTCTCGGTTCAATCTCCGGTGAGATCAACAGAGGTTACAGCTGGCATGGAACGTATATCGTAGCCCAGCAGGGTCTGAGTGTAAACGGAGCCGATGGTTCCGATGCAGGAGCAGACAACTACGGTAACAACTGGCGATTCATCCGTCAGTGCTTCATCGTGAAGGAAAATATCGACCTCGTGGCTGATATGGACCAGAAGGATAAGGATGTCATCAAGGCAGAAGTCACAGCCCTTATCGCTTACAGATATATGGGTATGTTCTACCGTTACGGCGGTGTCCCTAAGGTGACCAAGTCTTTCGAGGCAAGCGATGACCTTACAGCGGGTCGTGAAACTCTTGAAAGCACGCTTCAGTATATCATCGAGCTGTGTGACGAGGCTTATGCAGTGCTTCCTGCAAAATGGGATGCTGCAAATACAGGCCGTATGACTCAGGGTGCTGTGCTTGCTATCAAGGCAAGAGCCCTCATGTTCGCTGCACGTCCTCTCTTCAACAGCGCTACCCCATATCTTGACAATGGTGAGCTCAACAACCTCATCTGTTTCGGCAGTGCCGACAATTCAAGATGGCAGGATGCTATCGATGCAAATGAAGCAGTGCTCAAATGGGCGTCTGCAAATGGTGTGAATCTCGTGAACACAGGTGGAACACCTAATACAAATGCATTCGAGGATTATGCTACTGCGACATCTACACCTGCAAACAGCGAGATTATCCTTGCTTACAAGCGTAACAGTTCAGACCAGTACAGCAACTACATATCATACTATCACAACTGTTCTCCATATTGGACATACAACCGTTATGATACAGATGATTGTGGAGTTCTTTCGAACCATGTAAAGATGTATTATAAGAATGATGGTACAGAGATGAGCTGGCCTGCAATCGGAGATGCTGCACCAAGAAACGGTTCGGACTGGATTGCAAACATCGCCTCTATCGAGCCTCGTGCTCTTGCTGACATCAAGTTCGGAGGTCACGATGCCAAGAACAATGCAGGTAATACATCATGGCAGAACATCGGTTGGAGCCGTGGTGGATACGATGCAAAGATAGGCGTAGGTGATGCGTTCCCTAACAGTGTGGGAGGTACAGGACAGGCTTGTGGTGAAAGAACAAAGTTCTATTACAATGCAGGATCAAGAACATGGTTTGAATTCCCGCTTTTCCGTCTTGCTGAGACTTATCTGAACCTTGCTGAGGCATACAACGAGGCAGAAAATCCTTCAAAGGCTCTAGAGAATCTCAATATGGTTCACAACCGTGCAGGTCTGCCTAGCATCAAGGAGACAGATCAGGCAAAGCTCAGAAAGATCATTCAGAGAGAGAAGGCGATCGAGTTCTTCTGTGAAAACCACAGATATTTCGATGCAAAGCACTGGAAACTCTCGGATATAGGTAATGGCGTTTGCGGTGGTTCAATGCGTGGATTCACATTCAACATCAAGGCTGATGCAACTTGGCCATATGCTGCTACGAATATCGAGACTTATTGGGAGTGCGAACTTTATCAGGCATTCTGGTCTCCTGCAATGTATCTTGAACCATTCCCTCAGTCAGAGGTGAACAAGGGAACTACTACTCAGAATCCAGGTTATTAAAATATAGAAGACAATGAGAAAACAGAATATATTCAGATGTCTCACTCTGCTGAGTGCATCGGTACTGATTTCCACAGGTGTGACAGCTCAGGAGAAATCCGATACGCTGTCAACAGCTGCTGTGTCGTCTGTGACCGGAGATGAACTGTATCATATCCAGACACCGAACTTATCGAACACTTGGGTCGGTATGCTTCCTGGACTTACAGTAATCCAGGGAAATGGTGCTGTGGGATATGACAATGCCCAGTGGCTCATCCGCGGTGTGAACAGCTACGGCTCAGGAACATGGAATTCGGCAAAGATTTTTGTCGATGGCTTTGAAGTGAATTCAGAATATCTTGTATCGCTTTCTCCTTCAGAAATCGAGAGTGTCTCTGTCCTCAAGGATGGTGCTGCTCTTGCAATCTATGGAGACCGTGGAGCTAACGGTGTGATAAAGATCGAGACAAAGAGAGGAAAGAAGGGTCCTGCTACAGTGACTGCCAAGGTCCGTTATGGAGCAACTACTCCGAATGTGGTCAACAAGCCTCTTGATTCTTATGATTTCGCTAACCTCTACAATCAGGCTGTATCGAATGACAAAGGCATGACATGGTCTCCTGTCTATTCGGCAGAGCAGCTTGAGGCCTATAGAAACGGCACAGGCGTGAATGTTGACTGGTACGACGAAGTAATGAGAAAGGCCGGATCTTATGTTGACGGTGACATCATCTTCAACGGTGGTAATGAGAATGCACGCTACAATGTGAATCTCGGTTATCTCAACACAGGTGGTCTGATCAATACAAAGAATACAGACAAGACCAAGAACCTCGGATATGAGAAATATAATATCCGTGCAAATCTTGATTTCAACATCATGAAGATCTTCGAGTTCAGAGTGGACTTCGGAGGAAGGATCGAAATGCGCAGAAGGCCTAATTACGGAGTTACAGACCTCTTCAATGACCTTGCACGCTATCCTTCGAACATCTATAACATTTATGATGACGATGAGCTCGGCCATCTTTCCGGTACTGCGATCTATCCTAACAACCCTTATGGTTCGATCAATGAACTCGGATGGTATTCTCAGAAAGCCAGAAGCCTTCAGGGTAACTTCTCAATCAAGGAGAAACTCGATATCGTTACTCCTGGTCTCTATCTTGAAGAAGCATTCTCGTTCTACAGCTATACCTTGAGTACTTACAGCAAGACCAAGGATTATGCACGTTATTTCGACGGTAATACCACCACTACGAACCAGACAACTTCTATCACTGCCAGCGGCTACGGCTCAGGTGGTATGCAGGACTGGAAGCAGGGTCGTCTTACCGTAGGTTATGACCGTGACTTCGGCAAGCACGCCGTGTCAGCAGCTGTCAACTACAACATTTCCGCTTACAAGGGTGACGGTTACTTCTCATATAAGTACAATTACCTGAACCTCAACGGAATCTTTGACTACAGCTACGACAACCGTTATGTGGCTCAGCTTGCGTTCTCATACTTTGGCAACGATTCGTTTGCACCTGGTCACAGATGGCATTTCTATCCGTCAGCATCATTTGGATGGATAGTTTCGAACGAGAACTTCCTCAAGAACAGCTCATGGGTTGATTTCCTTAAGGTAAGAGCATCTGCAGGTGTTGCCGGAGCTACTGATTCCGGTGCTACTTCAGTTCTTGCAGACTTCTCTTCAAACGGACGATTCCTTTACAAGGACTATTACACTTACAGCTACATCGGCTCCTTCTATATGGGACAGAACGGCGGTTCTTGGCAGAATACCCTTGTTCCGATGTTCGTAAGCAACGATAATGTCGTTCCTGAAAGGAGTGTCAAGTATAACGTAGGTATCGATGCAACTCTCTTCAAGGGCCTCAATATTACAGTTGACGCATTCCTCGACAAGAGAAGCAATATCCTTACCCTTGACAACTCGAAGATGGGTTACTATGGAAAGCAGTATGTATTCTCTAGCGTCGGTGAAATGACAAACAGAGGATTCGAAGCTTCGGCAATGTATTCAGGAAAGAGCGGAGACTTCGCATACAGAGTGAACGGAATGGTTTCTTATGCAAAGAACACCATCGACTATATGGCTGAGGTAACTCCTGCTAACGCTTTCAGCGCTCAGACAGGCCGTCCTTACGGTACTTATATCGGTCTTGAGGCTGAAAGGTTCTATGATGTCACTGATTTTGATAATGAAGGCAACCTCAAGCCTGGCATACCTGTACCTGCATTCGGTGCTGTGCAGCCTGGAGATGTCAAGTACAAGGACCTCGATGGTAATGATGTAGTCGATCAGAATGATGTAACTCAGATCGGCAAGTCTCCATATCCGGAGTGGTATTTCAGCTTCGGCGGAAAGATCGGCTGGAAAGGCTTTGATCTCGAAGTTCTCTTCCAGGGTGCTGCCGGCGCATCTGTGAATCTGCTCGACAACTGGAACCAGACAGTTGCATTCATCAACAACGGTAATGCATACGAGATTGCAAAGGGAGCATGGGCATATTACCCTACCGAGGGCATTGACACCCGTGCTACTGCAAGATATCCTCGTCTTACTACTCAGAACAATGAGAATAACTACCAGACAAGCTCATTGTGGATCAAGAATGCAGACTATCTCAAACTGCGTAATCTCGAGTTGGGATACAACTTTGATAATCTCAAGCTCCAGAAGGCTGGAATCGACAACCTCAGAATCTATCTGAGCGGTCAGAACCTCTTCACCTTCAGCGGACTTCTCAAGAACTACAATCTTGATCCGGAGAGAATCAGCGGTTATCCTACAGTGAAATCCTACAATGTCGGTGTATCGATTACCTTCTAAAGAATGCAGATTATGAAACTAAGAAATACAATATTCGCTTTTGTGATTGCATTGGTGTCATCAGCCTGCAGCGATTTTCTTGATACTAGTCTTGACCGTAACCAGACAGGGGAAACAGTTGCCACAAACAGAAGTTCAATCTGGGGATTTGCCAACGCTTTCTATTCTCCTCTCGGATACGGATTCGGAACAATTGACGGCAATATCTTCGCTACGGCTTCTGATGAAGCTCAGCAGACATCTGCTCAGTCCAATGTAATCTATTTCAATAAGGGTATGCTGAACGAGAACGTTAACCCTCTCTTCACATACTACAGAAACTATTATGAGGGCATTCGTGCAGCTAACTTCTTCCTCAACTACGTAGCTGACGGAAAAGGAGAGGAACTTCTTGCACAGAACCGTAACCTCGTTACTGACAAGGTCAACTATGAGCGTGATCTTCAGTCACTTGCATGGTATAAGGCCGAGGCTCATATCGCCAAGGCATACTACTATGCGGAACTTGCCAAGATGTATGGCGGCGTTCCTATCGTAGAGTCTTTCATTGACGATGGTACGATGATCGAGCGTTCATCATATGATGATGTTGTGGCTTATGTAGTAAAGGAGATCGATGACCATAAGGCAGATCTCGCTCTGAACTGGAATGACTTCACTGACCGCGAAGGACGTTTCACTCTTGGAGCAGCCCTTGCCATCAAGGCACGTGTCCTTCTCTATGCCGCATCTCCTCTTCACAATCCTTCGAATGATGTGAAGAAATGGGAGGCTGCTGCAGCTGCAGCAAATGAGCTTCTCAGCAATGCGGACCTTACTTATTCACTTGCATCAGACTATGGTTCATACTTCGTGGGATCCAACCCTGTTACAAGCAGCGAGACCATCTACGCAGTTCGCCGTGCACAGTCAAACTCAATGGAAGTGAACAATTATCCTATCGCTACACAGGGAGGAAAGAGTGGTGCCACACCTACTCACAACCTCGTGTCTGCATATGAGTACATCGGTACACCGGATCCTACAGATCCATATGCAAATCGTGACCCACGTCTCGCAGCATCGATCGTGACAAACGGAAGCACATGGAATGGCCGTACAATCGATCAGTCAGCAGGCGGAAGCGATGATATGGCAAAGGCTAATGCAAGCCGTACAGGATACTATCTCAAGAAGTTCCTCACAGACAATCTTAACCTCACGCAGGGTCAGACAGCTCAGCACAACTGGGTGGCATACAGATGGGCTGAAGTCCTTCTTAACTATGCTGAGGCTATGAACGAGGCTTTCGGTCCGGATGCAGTGCCTGCTGGTTATGCAATGTCAGCACGTCAGGCTCTCCAGCAGGTAAGAGACCGTGCGAGCACAAACCTTCCTAAGGTAACTGCAAGCGACAAGGACTCGTTCCGCGAGGTTGTAAAGCACGAGAGAAGAATCGAGCTTGCATTTGAGGATCACCGTTACTGGGATCTCCTCCGCTGGAAGGATGCTATGGAAGTACTTAACAGACCTGTTCTCGGTGTGAAGGTTACAAAGAAAGGTGATAAATGGAATTACGAGGTTGCTGAGGTTGCGACACGTACATTCTATGAGCACAACTATTATCTTCCTTTCCTCCGCTCGGAAATCGAGAATTCAAACAACACTTTGGAACAGAATCCGAATTATTAATGAATTGATATGAGAAAGATTTTATTAACAATAATGTCTGTCATCAGCCTGCTTGCGCTTGCATCATGCACGGAGGGTGATGGTTACAAGGATTACGGTGTAGAGAAGGTATATATCCCTCAGGCAATGGCTGACGGTGGAATCACCAATGTCTATAATGTGCCATCAGGTGGAGGAGAATATTCATACAACTTCTCTATCGAGGACGAGACTGTAGAAGTTTTTCTCGGTGTTCTCCGCTCAGGAAAGCAGTCTGGAGAGGCATTTACTGTAGATGTTGTCGTAAACAGCACTGCAACAGCTTCAAAAGCATCAGAACTTTCAGCAGAAGCTATGCCTTCAAGCCTCTACACCCTTCCTTCACAGGTCAAGGTGGATGCAGGAACCAACAGTACGAATTTCACCCTCAGTCTTGACAAGACATCTCTCAAGGCTAAGGCCGGAAAGAAGCTTGTCCTTTGCGTAGGACTTGCAAACCCTTCAAGATATGAATTGTCTGAGAAGGCTTCTGAGGTGACAGTGCTTGTAGATGTTGATGCATTAAAGCTTTAATCTATGAAAAGAGTATTTTTAGCGGCATCAGCAATGCTTGTCTGCTTGGTGATGAGTGCCCAGATCACTTCGGTCACTCAGAAAGACAAGAAGGTAAAGCAGTATGATGCAGTATTCTTCGATGTTGCCCTCACTGGAGAATGGGAAAACCCATATCTCCAGGAGGAGGCAGCTCTTGATATGATACTTACATCTCCATCAGGAAAGGAACTTGTTCTTCCATGCTTCTACAAGAGCGGTGAAAGCGGCTCTGCAAGCATATGGGAGGCACGATTCACTCCTCAGGAGAAAGGAAAGTATTCATATTTCTTCCGTTATAGTGAAGATGGTAAGGTTGCATCTGAATCGGAGCCTGCAAGTTTCAAAGCACGCAGGGGAAAAGGTCAGGGTATCCTTCATGTACGTGACAACTGGACTCTTGTATATGACAATGGTGACCCTTTCCGTGGTGTCGGAATCAATCTCTGCTGGGAGTCTCGCACAAACGATGATTCGAAGTTCTTCAAGAATCTTCATGAGCAGCATGATAGATTCAACTATGACGCTATGCTTCCTGATTTTGCTGCAAATGGCGGTAACTTCACACGTATGTGGATGTGTTCATGGAATTTCCCTATTGACAAGCAGGATAGATTCAACAACCACCGCTATACTGCTACAGAGGAGTACATGAATCCTAGTGCAGTAGAGCGTCTTGACCATGTAGTCAATCTTGCGGAAGACCTTGATATCAAGATCATGCTCTGCATGGGTCAGGGAAATGTACGCGCTGACCGTGAGTTCTTCAACTGCCCTGAGGCAAAGACCCGTTACCGCAATTACCTCCGCTACATCGTGGCAAGATGGGGATACAGCCCTGCTATCGGAATGTGGGAGTTCTTCAACGAGATCGACAACATCCAGCACCGCGACCGTAACGGGGTCATTCCGGCAGAGGAAATCGTGGCATGGCATGACGAGATGAGTACATATCTGAAAGGACTCGATCCGTTCCAGCACATCAGGACAACATCCATCTCTCACCGCGACCTTGCAGGTCTGAACGATGTGACTGACATTGATATCAACCAGAAGCATATCTATAATGCAACTCATGTCGTTCCGGGTACCATCGATTCATACTCCGAGAGACACGGAAAGCCGTATATCATCGGTGAGGTAGGTTTCGAGTGGGATTGGTCAAAGAATTTCGATGACTTTGCAGATGGTATGAACATGGACTTCCGCAGAGCCTTCTGGTATGGTCTCTTCAACCAGACTTCCGTTACACCTATGACCTGGTGGTGGGAGTGGTTCGATGAGCACGGTATGATTCCTTACATGAGGAACGCCCGTCTTGTCAGCGACCAGATGCTTAAGGCCGGCAAGGGTGAATTCAAGCAGTTCCAGACAGTGAAGAACGGAAAGGCTGAAGCCTATGCGGTACGTTGCGGAAAGAAGACATTCGTGTATGTCTATAACGGCGGCGAAAACGTGCTTGACGAAATCAGCATTGAAATCGGCAAGACAGGAAAGGTAAAGGTTTCTGCTCTTGATCCGGAGAATGTAAAGTTCGGCAAGGCTGTGACTATGAAGTCAGACGGAACTCTCAAGTTCGAGGGCCTCGGTCTGAACAAATGGGAAGAAAAAGTATATATAATAAAGTAAATGATGATCATCAGGAAAAACTTTGTCTCTCTGATATCTGCGGTTCTGTGCACCGTTTCCGTGTGTGCACAGAATCCGCATAGGCAGATGTTGTCAACGAATTTCGGTCTGGCTTCGCCACAGCCGGAAAGCACTCTCCCGAAGACTACAGTACCTGTGCAGATGCCTGAAAGGGTAGCAAAGGTGGCTGCAGAGACGGTTCTTCGCCCTTTGGCCGGGAATCGTTGGGAAATTACTTCAGGCTGGGAACTCTGTGAGGGAGACAAGGTTATGACTGATGATTGGTTCAATGCCACAGTGCCCGGAACAGTGCTTACAACCTTGGTCGATCAAGGTGTGTATCCTGATCCGTATTATGGATTGAACAACCTTGCCATTCCTGAAGATCTGTGCAGGAAGGACTGGTGGTATAGATGCACTTTCTCTCTTTCAGAGGAAATGCTTGAAAAAGATGCGCTTGAACTCATTTTCAATGGCATCAATTACAAGGCGGACATCTGGTTCAATGGAGTAAAGGTCGGCAATATTGCCGGTGCTTTCATCAGGGGACGTTTCGATATCACCTCTTTGGCCAAACCTGAGAATCAGCTTTATGTACACATCTATCCTCCTGCAAATCCGGGAATCCCTCATGAGCAGTCTCCTTCTGCAGGCGGAGGAAAGAACGGTGGAGCGATGTGTCTGGATGGCCCGACCTTCTTCTGTTCCGAAGGCTGGGACTGGATACCGGGCGTACGTGACAGAAATATCGGTATCTGGCAGGATGTGCAGCTGCTTGCGACTGATGGAATAGCTTTCTCCGATGTGAAAGTCGTGACGGACCTTCCGCTTCCGGATGTTTCATATGCAGACCTTACGGTCACTGCAAATCTCAGGAACAGCCTGAATGTTGACAAGAAAGTGCTTGTCAAGGGAGCTACAGACGGAATGGATTTCTCTGCAGATATTGTCGTGCCTGCAAAGAGTCAGATCCCTGTCGAGATCAAGGGAATCCGTATGGACAATCCTAAGCTTTGGATGCCAAACGGATATGGAGATCCGAATCTTTATGACATGACTTTGGAATGCTCAGTTGACGGTAAGGTGTCGGATGCGCGCAATATCAGATACGGAGTACGTGAGCTTTCATATGAACTGACTGTCGATACTGCTGAGGGAAAGGGCAGGAGAATGGAATATAATCCTATTGCCGACAATGATCTTGGCGTAGTCTTCGACAACAGAATGCTTCGCGATACATTATACGGTACGCATGTTCCGTCATTGACAAAGGATGCTCCTCTTGATAAGCTGACTTTCATTCCGGAAGACAGCATGAGTCCGTATCTCGTCATCAAAGTCAACGGCGTACGCATTTTCTGCCGTGGAGGAAACTGGGGAATGGATGACATGATGAAGAATGTGTCACGTGAGCATCTCGAACCATATCTGAAGCTGCATAAAGATGCGAACTTCAATATGATACGCAACTGGACAGGCGCAAGCACATCGGATATGCTCTACACTCTTTGTGATGAGTACGGTATGCTGGTGTGGAATGATTTCTGGCTTTCTACAGAAGGCTTCAACCTCAATCCTCTTGATGAGGACCTGTTCATGCGTAATGCAACTGATGTGGTACGTCGTTTCTTCAATCATCCGAGCATTGCGATCTGGTGTCCTAGAAATGAGGGTTATGCAACAGAGTCTCTTGAAAGAAGACTCGCTTCGATGATTGTTGCAGAGGACGGCACAAGACATTACCATCCTAATTCCCGTCAGTGCAATATGCGTCAGAGCGGCCCTTGGCATTATTACAAGGATGCAGCAAAATATTACCGTGAAGATGCATTCGGTTTCAATTCCGAGCTGGGATCGCCGTCTGTCCCGACAGCAGCTTCTATGCGTAAGATGATGCCTGAGGCCGATCAATGGCCTATTTCCGATACATGGCATTATCATGACCTTCTCAATGGTCTGGAAGAGTATGTGTCATCAGTCGATCGGCTTTATGGAAAGGCGGAAAGCCTTGATGACTTCTGCTCGAAAGTCCAGTTCATGAATTATGACAGTTACAGAGCCATGTTTGAATCATGGAACAGCAGGCTCTGGGACAATACTTCGGGTGTGCTTCTCTGGATGTCACATCCGGCATGGCCAAGCGTGGAATGGCAGACGTATTCGTGGGATTACGAAACCTTCGGATCATATTATGGCTCACGCAAGGCGTGCGAACCTGTTCATATACAGATGAACCTTCATGACAATGAAGTGGTCATTCTGAATACAACCATGAATTCTCTGGAAGATGTAAAGGTCGAGGCTGCTTGTCTTTCTCTTGAAGGACGTAAGCTTGATTCGAGAATTCAGAAAAATATCGATGTCGATGCGAATTCACGCAAGGATCTCTTTGTGTTGGATACATCTGGCATCAAGGGCGTCTTTATCGTCAGGCTGACTCTTGCCGACAAAGCAGGCAGATGTCTTTCTACAAATGATTATCTGGTCAGAGGAGAGGGAACGGAAGACTTCAGATCACTTGCTGAGATGCCTGCTGTAGAGTTGAAGGCGCGTAAGCTCAGATCCCTTTCAGGAGAAACTACCCGTTTCGAGATAATGAATCCGTCAAGGAACATAGCGATGAATCTTAAGTTCAACCTTCGTTCTGCCGAAACAGGGGAAATTATCCTTCCGGCTTATTTCTCAGACGGATATTTCCATCTCATGCCGGGCGAGAAGCGTATTATAGAGATGTCTTCTCCGGATACAGGAGTTATATCAGTAGAGGGATACAATGTTGAAAGCAAAATAATAGTAAGATAAGTGAGACACATTCCGGTCATATTCTTAGCATTGTTTGTTTCGGTTCAGGCATTATTTGCTGCTGAGCCGGTGAGGACTATGCTCACAGGTGACTGGGAATTCAGACAGGCGGGAAGTACGGAATGGTATAAGGCGGAAGTTCCCGGCTGTGTTCATACCGATCTGCTTGAAAACGGATTGATAGATGATCCTTTCTATGGCAGGAATGAAAAGTCGCTGCAATGGATAGGTGAAAAAGATTGGGAATATCGCAGAATATTCCGTATTGAAGATATGGAACGTTTGGTTAGTAATGTGCATATGGTGCTGGAAGGAGTTGATACTTATGCCGAGATAAGTATCAACGGACTTCCAGTCGGTACTGCTGACAATATGTTCCGTACATGGAGATTCGATATCAGGGATATGCTGAAGGAAGGAGACAATGAGATCCTGATTAGGTTCGAATCCGTATTCAGACACGACATGCCGAAGTATCTTGATGCTCCATACAGACTCATGGCATGGCCGAACAACGATCAGAGTGACATCTGGCTCAGTCTGTATGCAAGGAAGGCCGGATATCATTATGGCTGGGATTGGGGACCACGTCTTATCACATGTGGTGTCTGGAAGCCGGCATATATAGAATCCTGGGATGATTTCAAGATAGATGCTGTACATATCAAGACCATCGGTCTGGATTCTCCTTCCGTGAAGACAGGAAGGGCACGTAAGGCTGTCATGCAGGCAGATGTGGCAGTCATTGCCGACAAGCCGATGGAAGCTGTGATAAGTATCAGGGAGGAAGGTAAGTTGCTATGTTCACGCAAATGCTCTATCATTGAAGGTAAAAATGAGATCGCTTGCGGTTTTGAATTAAAGAAACCTGATTTATGGTGGTGTAACGGATATGGCGGTCATCCTGTACATGAATTCACAGTTGACGTAAAGACGGAATCTTCAAGTGCGGCTTATGTCCAAAAGGCCGGAGTGAGGACTGTTGAGGTCATCCGTCAGGAGGATGCCTGGGGAAAGAGCATGTCTCTGAGGCTCAATGGGTATGATGTGTTCTGCAAAGGTTCCAACTGGATTCCTGTCGATAATTTCCCTGTTCGCAGAAGCAGAAGTGATTATGCCGGTCTGATAGGGGCAGCCGCAGATGCGGAAATGAACATGCTCCGTGTGTGGGGCGGAGGATTGTACGAACATGAGGATTTCTATGATGCATGCGACAGTCTGGGTATCATGGTATGGCAGGATATGGCTTTTGCCTGCGGCATGTTCCCTTCTGATGAGCCCTACCTTCAGAGTGTCACTGCAGAGGTCAGGGATAATGTCCGCCGCTTGAGGAATCATCCTTCTCTTGCACTTTGGTGCGGAAACAATGAAAATGAAATCTCCTATTTCGAGTGGGGCTGGAACAGGACTCTGACTCAGGAACAGAGGAAACATTATGAATCAGGTCTTCGCAGGCTGTTTTATGAGACAGTGCCGGAGGCGATTGCAATGGAAGATGACACCAGATATTACCATCCTTCATCTCCTTCGACCGGACATAGCGGCGTACCTTATTCGATGGGTGATGCTCATATGTGGAGTGTATGGAAAGGCGGTTGGGTGGAAGAGTATCTCAAGCCTCATAATATAGCACGCTTCATGAGTGAATACGGTTTCATATCATATCCGGACATGTTTACTCTGAGGAAGTTTGTTCCGGAATGGGATATGGAACGTAATTCTCCGACGATGCTTGCCCATCACCGTGCTTATGATGATACGACAAGGGATCCGGAGTATTCCAACAAGACTATCTGCAGATATCTGGACCGTTATGCTTGGGTCCCTGAGGATTTTGAGGAATTTGTCTTTATGACTCAGTGGTTCCAGGCAGAGGTGGTGAAAGTGGCGATAGAGGCACATAGAAGGGCGAAACCATATTGTATGGGTACTCTGTTCTGGCAGCTGAATGACTGCTGGCCTGTAGTCTCATGGTCAAGCATAGATTATTATGGAAGATGGAAGGCACTGCAGTATTATGCGCGCAGGGCTTATGCTCAGATTCTGGCATCACCTTACTTTGCAGAGGATGGAAATGTTTCTGTGAAGGTAGTGTCGGATAAGACAGATGATTTCAAAGGCATTCTTGAGGCGTATGTCATGGATTTTGACGGAAATGTAATACAATCATGGAGTAATGCATGTCTCATTGAGGCTGGTCAGTCCAAGGATTGTCTTGCCATTAGTAGCGAGCTTCTTTCAGGTAATGTCTTTCTATATGTAAGGATTACGGACGGAGATGACATATTGACTGAGAATACATTCTTCAGCAGATATCCGAAGGATTATGAATGCACGAAACCGGATATCAAGGCAGAAGCATTGTCAGACGGAGAGGGATTGGAACTTACTCTGTCAACAGATACCTTGGTCCGTTGTCTATACATATGTACCGACGATGAAAATGATGATTTCAGCGACAATTACTTTACTCTGATTCCGGGTTTTCCACGTAAGATCAGAGTAAGCACAGATAAGACTGTTGAAAAATTATATACCACATTAAAATATCAAACACTATGAGAAGATTTATCATTCTTGTAATGACGCTGGCTATGGCCGCGTTCGCATTTAACAATTGTGCCTACCCGGATTGGGAGCCGCAAGCTCCGTCTGAAGACACAGGAAACGTTGATCCTGTAACGCCGACAGATCCAAGCAAGGCATTCTCTGTTGTTGCATCAATTGCCGAGACTAAGACAGTTTCATCGGAGACAGGAACCATCACATGGGAAAGTGGAGACAAGATCAATGTATTCCATGCAGTATCAGGAGAGACTACATATCATTCTGATAATGCTGCGACTGTCGATGATATAGCGAAAGGCCTTTTCAAAGGTACTTTGAGCAAGGGTCTCAAGAAGGGATATGCCTATGACTGGTATATGTTCTACCCATATACGAAAGATCTTACAGTTTTAGGCAATACCGCTTCTGTTACAATCGGTTCCGGAGCATCAGCATTCCAGACTCAGGCTGGAAATGACAGCAAGACTCATGTATCTGGAGACGCAATGCCTCTTTATGGTACAGCCATGGGCGTTGAAGAGGGAAAGACTCCTGTTGCTGAACTTCAGCACCTTTCTTCAGTCCTCGAAATCAATGTGATCAATGGTGTCACTCCGGTACTTACCGTATCAGAGGTGAAGGTAACTGTTGCTGAGGCTATCGTAGGCTCATTTACAATGGATTTCGTTGAGCGTACTCTTACAGCTGTCCAGGGTGCGTCAAGCAATACCGCAACTCTTAAAGTCACAGACGGAACAGGTCTGGAAAAAGGTCAGTCAGCAAAGTTCTATATGCTTGTAAAGCCTGGTATCATCACTCCTGCTGATGGTCTCAAGATAAGCGTGAACGGCGTAGAGAAGGATGTTGAACTTACTGAGAACATTGTTCTTGCACCTGGTCAGACATCAAGCATTGACTTCAATTATTATACTCTTGACTTCGAGGAGACTCTTGTAGGAGCATATAAGATCAAGAATCTCTGGGTTTATGGAGGTACAGGTCCAGAGTACAATTCTACAGCATATCTCAAGATGCAGGAAAAGACATGGTGCTTCGATGAAGAGGCTGGCCACGGTATCACTGCCGAGATGGACAACTATCTTGAATTTACCCTCATCGACCTCATCGAAGGCGGTAACAAGACAACAGGTAAGTGTGTCAACTGGGCAGGTAAGGATGGCAAGAACTGGAGTTGCTGGTACAACCAGACCAAGGTTCCTTGGAACAAGGCTGACCTCACTTATTTGTATCGTCAGATTCCTGTCGGCGAGAGCACATGGGTACGTGACTATACTGTCGAGCCTAATACTGTGACATTCACCGACTCTGAAGGTAAGACAACAGTTCTTGAACTGCTCGCGCCTCAGACTATTACTCCAAATGACGGAAGTACACGCAGTCTTACTCTTGAGAATGAGGCATTCCATGTATCATTCAAGAACCTCGGCCTCAAGGATAACTGGACACACGCATATGATGATCTCGGCCGTATCTACTACAAGCCTCGCAACTATTTCGTTGAGGTTGTCAAGGTTGATGAAGTTCCTGCCGAGGCAAGAACAAGCGAGCCTGTGTTCGTTCCTACTCTTCCACCGGATCCTAATGTGGTTCCTGCAACCATCGCAGGAACATATATCCACTCGTATGCTTACTGTAATGGTGGTATTGACCCTGCATTTGTCGCTTTCGTAGACAAGCCTTGGGCATTCAATGAGAATGGTGCCGGCAATGTATATAAGATGAAGGATGATATCTATGTATTCACTGCGACAGGAACGGACAGCAATGGTTATGAGACAGGTGAAGTTGACTTCCAGCCAGGTGCTGACGGCGAATATTGGGATATGATCTATCC
The DNA here is from genome assembly GCA_045613365.1 of Candidatus Cryptobacteroides sp. Lineage (GTDB taxonomy): Bacteria > Bacteroidota > Bacteroidia > Bacteroidales > UBA932 > Cryptobacteroides. The sequence goes on along the minus strand of JAZLAS010000004.1, from coordinate 2,378 downwards.
TGCTGCAAAGCATAAGAAGGACGGTCTTGGTGATCTTGACATGTCTTCATTCTATGGAAAGATCCCTCACGGCAAGTCAACATATGTATATAACAAGGACAAGTTGACCGTGACCATCACCCAGGGTGACCATACGGCGACAGCCAATTATCTGATGCCGGGTGAACATACCATATCCGGAAAGGCTCACACTGTGACAGCATCATTCGCTCTTGACTTTGACCTCAACTATACAGGCCCTAACGTACCGGGTTACGCTCAGGACTGGTCAGACTTCGAGAGATTCTATGTGGCGCCTCACAACTATGTGCTTCATCTTCAGAAGCAGTAAGCCTGATTCAGAATATTGATGATTTGAGAGCGGCAGCGTATTGACGCTGCTGCTCTTTTTAAAATTACCTTCCTTTATGAAAAGAATCTTTTTGTCTTTACTCGTAATCCTGTCGGTCGCTCTTGCTCTCAAAGGAGAACCAGCCAATCCGCAGGACCGAGTGGTGGTAGCATATGTAACCTCTTGGAGTTCAGTGGTTCCCGATCCGTTCGTCATGACGCATATAAATTATGCGTTCGGCCATGTCAGTGATTCTTTCGACGGGGTACGGATCGATAATCCGGAAAGATTGAAAAGGCTTGTTGACCTTAAGAAGATCAATCCGGAACTCAAGGTCATGCTCTCCATCGGAGGTTGGGGAAGCGGCAGGTTCAGTGAAATGGCAGCGGATAAGAAATTGCGTGGAAGTTTTGCTGCTGATTGCCGCAGGACTGTGGAGCAGTTCGGACTTGATGGTATAGATATTGACTGGGAGTATCCTACAAGCTCTGCGGCAAATATATCCTCATCAGAGAATGATACTAAGAATTTCACAAGACTGATGAAGGACCTGAGGGCAGAGCTGGGAGCGGATATGCTTCTTACCCTGGCATCAGCTGCATCTGCAGATTATATTGATTTCAGGTCAATCGATCCTTATGTGGATTTTGTCAATATCATGGCTTATGATATGGCGACGGCTCCAAGACATCACAGCTCATTGTATGAGTCCGCAATCAGTGGCGGAATGACATCGGATAAAGCGGTAAAAGCACATCTGGATGCAGGGATTCCATCTTCAAAGCTTGTGTTGGGAATGCCGTTCTATGGCAGAGGAGGAAGCTATTTTTCCAGTTTCTGTGACTATAAGGATATAAAGACTGATGCACAGACTATAGAAAAATGGGACAATGAAGGAAAGGTTCCGTATATCAGCGATTTGAATGGTAATCTTGTACTGGGTTATGACAATCCTCGTTCTTTGAAGATAAAATGTGATTATGTAAAAGACAATGGTCTTCTGGGGGCAATGTATTGGGACTATGACGGAGATACATCAGAAGGAGTTCTTGCAAAGACTATCGCTAAGGCTATTCTGGGTGACAGATATGCGGAAACAAGAAACGCTGATTATGCAGGAAACAGGGTCCGTTTCAAGGCTCTGCTGTATTATTCGGAATATGTTGAAGATGCACATAAGGAATTTGCAGAACAGACGGTAGCCTTTTTCAGGAAATTATCTCATGGAAACGGCTTTTCATTGGATGTGACGACCACTCTTTCCGGATTTCCGTATGAGAAACTGGCCGTATATGACATCATCATAATGCCGAATGTGACTCCGAGAGCAAAGGAAGAACGGGCCGCTTTTGAGAAATACATGGAAAATGGCGGCGGTTGGTTGGGTTTTCATGCAGCTGCATACAATGACAGGAATACCGATTGGCCTTGGCTTCTGAAATTCCTGGGTGGCGGCACCTTCTTGTGCAATAACTGGCCACCTCAGCCTGTTTTGCTTGAGAAGGATACTCCGGATCATCCTGTGACTCGCAATCTTCCGGATGAATTCGTGGTTCCGGCAAGTGAGTGGTATCAGTGGACCCCCTCTCCGAGAGAGAATGAATCAGTCCAGGTGTTGCTGTCTCTTTCTGCAAAGAACTATCCGCTTGGACTGAAGGATGTGGTATATTCGGGAGATTGGCCTGTGGTATGGACTAATACGGATTACAGAATGATATATCTGAACATGGGACATGGAGATGAGGAATATACGGATGCTGTTCAGAACCTGCTGTTTGTCAATGCTTTCCGTTGGGTCGTAAGTCAGGATCATGACGGAGATCCGTTTGACTGATGAAACTTTTAAAGTTCAAGGCCACCTGATCAGATGCTGAGCAGGTGGCCTTGATTCTTATTTCAGATTTCTGTCAATTAGTCTGTTAAGCCTCTTGACACTCTCTCCTGTCGTGAGAGCGTCCGGTTCTGTGTTCATGCAGTAATCCACGAGACGGTCAACAGTAGATGTAGCCACATGCATTCTTGTGTCGCTCGACGCGTAGTAGATGAA
>JAZLAS010000003.1:0-2665 GCA_045613365.1 Candidatus Cryptobacteroides sp. | reverse complement strand
TGATCAGCGCTTGCTGAACTGCGGAGCGCGACGAGCGCCTTTGAGACCGTACTAAAGGCCGGCTGACCCCTGCAACCCTTGATTTTCCTGGGTTTTCAGTGTTTCTCGATCAGGTTAGCCCGTGCGTTAACTGAGCTCGCTCTGTGCAAAAAACTCTTCATTATTACGAGTTACAAAAACTACTCTTCATTTTTCGGCATTGAGTGCGCCGTTAACTACAGCACTCAATTCTTCGGGCTTATTATACTTGGCCTTAGCATAAATGTCCATGGTCACTTTGCTGTTTTTATGGCCTGCCAGATGCTGAACAGTCTTCGGATCGACTCCGGCATAGATCAGATTGGTAATATACGTATGACGCAGGATGTGAGGCGTTACCGGAAAATCAATGCTGTAGATAATGTTCGGGCGGTTTACGCAGGCTTGCCCAGGTTCAGGCTTGAACTTCTTCTTGATGGCCTGACCATTCACGTATTTGTACAGAGTCCTTTCTGCAGTGCTTCGGATCTTAATGTAGTTCCAGATCCTCTGGAATTGAGAATATGAAAGAGGTTGTCCGTCGCTGTCTGCAATCACAAAATCCGAAACCGACTTTTCCTTTTCGTCCCTCAGACAATCCGCAAGGACCCTGGGAATGGGAATGTCCCTTCTTGCGGCTTTTGTTTTCAGCTCATTATTGATCACAGGCCGATTGTTTTCCTCATGCCAGGCTCTTCTTACAGAGATATACGGCGTAGGTACATCGAGGAAAACGCAGTCCCACTGAAGGCCCAGTATTTCCTCACGGCGCAGACCGGCGTACAGCCCTATCATAACGAATACATAGGGAGGCAGGCCCTTGATCGTATCCAGAAGCTTTGCTGCCTGTTCATCGGTCAGCGCTTCTTTTTCCTTCTGAGGAATCCCGCCTCTGGCATTAAGCTTTTTTGTCGGATTGTCCGAAATCAGGTTGCTGTACTCCGCCGAGTAGAATATGCTCTTGAAAAGCATGTTTACTTTGCTGTAAATCGCCTCCGACCTCTTGGCGACCGGCACCATCGCCAGCTTGATATCATCTGCCGTGACTTCTGACATATACATATCGCCAAGCGGTGCGATTATGTATTTCCTTACTGCGTAGGTGTAGCCTTCCAACGTGCTCGGCTGAATATGGGCCGATTGCATGACCAGCCATTTCTCAGCATATTCAGCCACGGTAGGATTGTACTTACGGAATTTAGCATCTTCAATCACGTCTTTGGCCATTGCCAGCTTTACTGCCAGTTCCTTTTCGGTCCTGGCATACAGGCTAACCCGCTTTCCGTCCGCATCAGTAATGCGTGTTCTGTAGTAGGGGATCCCCTTGATCATTGTTCTGGAAAAGGTTTGTTCCTTCTCTTTCTTGTTTTCCATTTCAAAAACCTCCTGTTTAGTATTGCCCTGAAGGACTGGCTATATTGTCTGTAAAGGGTGCCGTGTCATCAAGGATGTCACCTTTATGTATAAAGAAAGAGCGAGGATCCTGGTCTGATACCTGATCCCCGCTCTGTTTATTCTGATTCAGTTTACTGTTCCCACATGGCAAATGCATCAGCCAGTGCCGGTGCGATATCTTCCGGCCTGTTATACTTTGCCTTGGCGTAGATATCCATTGTGATCTTGCTGTTTTCATGACCGGCCAGGTATTGAACCGTTTTTGGATCAACACCCGCAGCGATCAGGTTCGTGATATACGTATGACGCAGCTGATGAGGAGTTACTTCAAAATCCAGAGAATACTGTACTTTCCCATTGTTCCTAGCCATCTCCCCAAGCTCAGGGTACAACATGTACTTCACATATTTTCCTCCGACTTTCTTCTTGGCAATTCTCGGCTTTGCTGTCCTCACAACGATGAAACGCCAAAGGCTTCTGAATTCCGTATACGTCAGCGGACCGCCTTCTTTATTGGCAACCACATATTCCGATGTCGATGCAGCCTTGGCTTCTCTAAGGCAATCGGCCAGACAATCGGGAATTGCAATATCCCGCCGTGCTGCCTTTGTCTTAAGTTCCGTCATAATGACCGGTCTGTTGCTTTCCGTATGCCATGCCCTGCGGACCAGCAGATAAGGTGTTTTTGTGTCCAGAAACACACAGTCCCATTTGAGGGCCAGTATCTCTTCTCGACGAAGGCCGGCATACAGGCCTATCATGACGAACACATAGGGAGGAAGCCCTTTGATCGTATCCAGAAGCTTTGCTGCCTGCTCATCGGTCAGTGCTTCTCTGTCCTTCTGCGGTACTCCGCCACCTTTTGTGGAAAGAAACCTCGTAGGATTATAGCTGATGATCTTGCTTTCCTCCGCCGAGTTAAAGATGCACTTCAAAATGATGTTGACGGATTTGAAGACCGATGCAGATTTCTTTGATACCGGGACAAGCGCCATCTTGATATCATCCGCCGTAACCTCGGTCATCTTCATGTGTCCGAGAGGCGCTATGACATGCCTCTTTACTTTGGATGTATAGTCGATCAGCGTCGTAGCCCTGACGTTTGCCGATTGCATCAGCAACCATTTCTCAGCGTACTCCTTTACGGTAGGCGAGGACCTGTACCTGGCATCCTGCTCGGAGCGATGCTGCGCATCATCGACTTTCTGGCAGAGTTCCTCTATGGTCTTTCCGTAAACGACGACTGTTTTTT
>JAZLAS010000002.1:0-53078 GCA_045613365.1 Candidatus Cryptobacteroides sp. | reverse complement strand
TGTTGATTTACCTTGCTGCCAACAAATTTAGAAAAATTCTGTAAATTTGTTGCATAGCACTCCATACATATAAACATAGCATGCTTTATGAGGTCTAGTATACTTACAAATTATACAGACGATACTTTCTTGGCTACGATTCAAGCGAATCTGCGTGAATGTAAATCGTTTTGCTTCTCTGTCAGCTTCATTAAAAAAGCTGGCCTTGATTTACTGAGTAACGATATTAGGGCTGCTGTAGAAAGAGGGGCGACGGGTAAACTGATAACGTCTACATATCAGAATTTTACTGATATTGAATCGCTTAGATGGTTCCTTAACTTGGCTTCTTCTTTTTCAAATTTTGAATGTCATATAGATGATGAGTGCTTCTATGATATTCGTACATATTCAACTAACGGTTTTCATACTAAAGGATATATCTTTGAGTTTGATGAACGTGCTGAAATAATCATAGGATCTTCTAATATCACTAGATACGCACTTCTAAAGAATATCGAATGGGACCTCGTGGTAAATTGTGCCAAGGATAGTGAGGTGTATTGTAATGCTCTGCGCGAATTTGATTATTTGTGGACAAGCACATTAGAGCTCAGTCCGGAGCGAATAAATGTATATAGCAGTAAAATAAGTTTTGCCATCGAAAGATGGGATATGGATTACGATGTAGTTGATCAGCGCATTGTTCCTAACTACATGCAACGCAAGGCATTGAAAGAATTGAACAGAAATAGAGCCTTGGGGATACAACGCTCGTTGATTATATCAGCTACAGGATCAGGTAAAACTTACTTGGCAGCATTTGATGCCCTTAACTTTGGTCCAAAGAAACTCTTGTATGTTGTCCATGAAGGCTCAATTCTCCGTCGTTCGTTAGAAACATTTCAAGACGTTTTTGGAGGGCAGAAAGTGTGTGGAATGTACTCCGGAGAGGTAAAGGAAACAGAAGCGGACTTCTTGTTCTCAACAAATGTATCCATGTGTAAGAACTTGGATATATTTAAGAAAGATGAATTCGATTATATCATTATAGATGAGTGTCATCACGCTGTAGCTGATACATATAAGAAGATTATAGATTATTTTGAGCCAGAATTCTTATTGGGACTGACTGCAACTGAGAATAGAATGGATAATAAGGATGTTGTTGAGATCTTTGACAATAACATACCGTTTGAATTAAGGCTCAGGGATGCGATTATCAATGACTTAATTGTGCCGTTCCACTACTATGGCATTCGTGATGAATTGGTTGATTATGGCCTTTCAGATTCTGCCGAACGTCGTTTGATTGCCCAGATGGCAGATACAGGAAACTGTGAATTTATTCATCAGCAGATAGAAAAGCATAGGAAGGATGGGGAGAAACTTAAAGCATTAGCTTTTTGTAGAAATATTCAGCACGCCAGGATGATGGCAGAAAACTTAGGTGAATATTATAAGACCGCTTTCTTGACAGGCAAGAATAAAACGGGTGAAAGAATCCGTGCTTTTAATGATCTTCAGAGTGACACAAAGGAACTCGAAATTTTATTTGCTGTTGATATCTTGAACGAGGGTGTTGATATTCCAGGTGTAAACATGGTGCTATTCCTGCGTCCTACAGAGTCTAGCACTATTTTCATTCAGCAGCTTGGTCGGGGACTACGTAAATATCCCGGTAAGGATTATGTAACCATTCTCGACTTTATCGGCAATAATTATAAGAGAAGTGTTCATATTGCCTTGGCTTTGGGAAGCCTGTCGAAAAACTCTATTCTTGAAAAGAAACTGCTGAAGTCTATGATTCTCAATGACTTTAAGCCATTGGGGTTAGATTCATATGGAGTAAAGATATCTATTGATAGTCTCTCAAAAGAGGAGATAGTCGAAAGTATAGAGAATGAGAATTTCAATAGTCTTCGTTATATGAAGACGGATTATCTGAATTTCAAGAACTATCTCAATTCTCCATCATATCCGAAGCATATGGATTATCTCAATAGTGACTATGCCCCTAATCTTTTGAAATTTATGAAGATAAAGATTAAAGGGCGTAAGACAGAGTCATACTACAACTTCTTGAGAGGAATCGAGGAGGATAATCTGCCACTGTTTAGTTCTGAGCAGGTAAATGTGGTGAATTATTTATCAAGCTTATTGCCGTTGGTAAGAAGGCATGAATATGTGATTGTTCAAAGATTACTTGGTAGGACATTGTCAAAGGATGAGATCCATGTAGCACTCCTTGAAGAAATACCAGATAATCGTATTGAACAAACTGAACATGCATTAAGGTTCTTGGCAGAGAATGATGTTATTGCAGAAAGTCACGGCATGATGAAGCTAAATTGTGATGACGAACCAGAGTTTAAAGAGTTTGTGACTGATCTTCTAGAGTACGGAATTACTGATTTTATTGCAAGATATCGCGGTGAGAATGAGGATGATTTCTTGATGTGGCAGGATTATAGGCAAGACCAGGCCTTGTTGAAAATCCTTGAGAATCCTAAACATAACCAGTTGGGAACATATTACAAAGATGGTAATATGTATGTGTTCGCTGGCTTGAAGAAGAACAGAGCAGAGGATGATCCGTTGAATTACAAAGATAGGTTCTTGTCTTCAGATGTATTTCAATGGGAAAGTATTGCTCGTATTAGTAAGACCGAAGAAGAGAAGCAAAAACAAGCTAAGCAGGTTTTTGTCTTTGTGAGGAAGGTTAAAGAAGAAAATGGCATTACTCTTCCTTTTACTTATGTGGGTACTGGTAAATTGATGAATCCTCGCAAAGGTGCAACTACCAATGGATCTATCTTGTACGACATACATATGAATCAGGGGTTGCCGGATTATTTGATGGATGATTTTAAGTGGATTGCATAATATGAAAACAATAGAGGTTGTAGCAGCTATTATCATCAAGGATGGTGAAGTATTCGCCACCCAGAGAGGCTATGGCGAATTTAAAGGCTGGTGGGAATTCCCCGGTGGAAAGATTGAGAGCGGGGAGTGTCCGCAAGAGGCATTAAAGCGTGAGATTCGTGAAGAGTTGGATGCTGAAATTGAAGTAAAGGAGCTACTGGAAACTGTTGAATGGGATTATCCAAATTTCCATCTGACTATGCATTGTTTTATTTGTAGTCTTCTTTCTGAATCCTTACATTTGAACGAACATGAGGCAGCAACTTGGCTTACTCATGAGACATTGAGATCTGTGAAGTGGCTCCCTGCAGATGAAATATTATTGGATAAAATTGCAGAGTATCTGAAGTAGAACGGATGCTCTCTTACGGACAAATTGCAATCGCTGCCGGACAAATCCCGGACAAATTTAACAAAAACGCCATCCTAGATATCTAGAATGGCGTTTAATGTGATTCGGGATTAAGCCTCTGCGAGGCTTTTTCCCTTCCTCCGCGGGCCATCATCGAAAAGAAGCAAAGCGGCATTCTGCTGGGGCAGATGCCGTCTTTTTTGTACTCCGTCGGTCCTTATGAGAGCGAGCTCTCAACGGCCCTCCGTACCACAAAAAAAAGCGCAACCTGAAGGGTTGCGCTTTGCTTCTTTTCGTGATTCGGTTGGGATTCGAACCCAAGACCCACAGCTTAGAAGGCTGTTGCTCTATCCAACTGAGCTACCGAACCGATCCAAAAGTGGGTGCAAAGGTAAGTATTTGTATGCAAAAAACAAAATTTATTTCTTGCGGGCGATTGATTTTCCTATAAGCTCGATGCCGGTGACGAGGGAGAGGCCGATGAGGGCGAAGATGATGGCGCTGCCGTAGAGCATGCTTCCGGCTTCTTCGGCCTGGGCGAGGGCTTCTGGGTTGCTCCATGGCCATACTTTGACGAGGGAGCCGATGATGAAGCCGGCGAGGACTATGAGGGTTTCTTTGTTCCAGTGGGCGAGGAGCCAGTGGAGGAACTTCGAGAAGCCGAGGATACCGACGATGGCTCCTATGACGAATACGCAGAGAATGAGGAGGTTGCGTCCGAAGTCGATGCCTGATACGAGGTCGGAGATTGTTCCCATTATGTATTGGTATTTGCCAAGGATGAGTAGAATGAAGCTGCCGGAGATGCCTGGGAGGATCATTGCGCAGATGGCGATGGCTCCGCTGAGGAAGATGAACCAGAGGCCGTCAGGGGTCTGGGTAGGTGATAGGGTACATATGACTGTTCCCAGTATCACGCCTAGTGCAAGGAGTAGGCCTTCGCGGAATTTCCAGCCGCTGATGCCTCGTATGATGAATATCGATGATGCGACGATGAGTCCGAAGAAGAAGGCCCATGTCTGGATTGGGAAGTCGGTGAGGAGGGTCTGCATGAGACCTGCGAGGGAGATGACGCTAATGCCGATTCCGATGACCAGAGAGAGGAGGAAGCTGCCGTTGATGTGTTTCCAGAATGCTTTGAACTTTCCTTTCAGAAGAAGGCGTACGGCTTCGCTGTTGATCGATGCGAGGGAACTTACGAAATCGTCGTATATGCCCATTATGAAGGCGATAGTGCCTCCTGATACGCCCGGGATCACGTCGGCAGCACCCATGCAGGCACCTTTGACGGCGGTCATTATATATTTCGCGAATCCTTTCATTTCTCTTACATTATCCTTTTGATGAATTCTGTCATCGATGCGAATATCCTGCGCGCGTCAGAGATGAGGTCTTCGGTAGGGTTGCCGATGATGACCATGTCGTATGCATGGCCTTCAAACGGGTATCTTCCGATCTTGAATCTTGCTTTCGAGCATTTGCTGAGGAATTCGATAGGGAAGTCGCCGTTGTCGATCATGGAGATGAGCAGGTCGCTCGGTTCGTACATGAGGGCTCCTACCTTGCTGAATTCAGGAGTGCCTATCCAGTCGAGCTCTTTCCTCAGAATGGTCGTGTTGATGCTTGTGAGGAGCAGTTCCTCCTTGCCGAGTCTTCTGAAGTCGAAGAAGTAGATGTTGACCTTGAGGCCGTTCTGGCGGCCCCATGTGAGGATGTCTTCCCTGAGCTTGTCAAAGCCGGGCTCTTCGACGTCGATGATGACATTGACTGTCAAGATGTCCTTGAGCGGGCGGATGCCGGTCGGTACATCACTGAGGAATTTCTTTATCTTTCTCTTGCGGAAGGCCGCGAGGAGTGTATCTGCTATATTCATGCTTCAGGGGTGTTTGCCGCGATGAGTTCGCGGATTTCCTTCTTGGCCGCTTTCCAACGTGGGATATCGATCTTCGTTCCCACGACTTCAACGACTTTTGCTGCTATGATGGATCCGACTTCGCCGCATACTTTCAGCGGCATGCCGAGTGAATGTGCATACAGGAATCCTGCTGCATATGTGTCGCCTGCGCCGGTGGCATCTACAGGGGATGCAGGCCATGCTTCGATGAAGTGGTACTCGTCACCGCTCTTGACCATGGATCCGTCCTTTCCGACCTTTACGACGGCTGTCTTGCATGATTTCGCGATTTCGTCAAGGGCTTCGCGAGGTTCGAGGCCTGTGAATGACTTGGCTTCGGTCTCATTTGCGAATACTATGTCCACATAATTGTCAACCAGGTCGTGAAGGAAAGCGAGGTTCGATTCAACGACATTGTATGACGCCATGTCGAGGGAAATGATGCATCCGGCTGCCTTTGCAAGCTCTACAGCCCTGCGTATTGTCGCCTGGTTCTGAACAAGATATCCCTCAATATGGAAATAATCGTATCCTTCGAAATATTCGGGCTTCAGATCTTCAGGAACAAGCTCGAGTGCGGCTCCAAGGTAAACAGCAAATGTCCTTTCTGCATTAGGAGCTGTGATGAAGACCATGGCTCTTCCGGAAGAGTGGACACCTTTGAGGAGCGTGGATTTGATGCCGTATTGCTCCTGGTCGCTCTTGAAGAGGTGGCCAAGGTCGTCGTCGCCTACTTTCCCTATGAATCCTGACTCCATGCCGAAGATGGCTGTACCTGCGATCGCATTGGCTGCCGAGCCTCCTGCCACGAGCTGCACTCCCATAGGCTTGAGAGTCCTCCATATCTTGTCACCGGTCTCCATATCGACATGCTGCATGCTTCCTTTCGGAAGATGGAATTCATTAAGGAGAGTGTCGTCTGGAAGGACGGCGAGAATGTCCGTCAGGGCGTTTCCTATACCTAAAATAGATGCCATATTTTCCTTTTTACATATAAAACGAACAAAGTTAGCAAACTTTTGGATAAATTTGCAGCCTGTCTTCAGCAGACATGCACATATATGAATAAAAAAACGTCACAAATATTGAAATATGCGGTTTCGGCCGCTCTTGCGTTCGTCCTCCTCTGGTTCTCGTTCAGGGATGTAGAGTGGGCGGATTTCATGGATGGGTTGAAGTCGTGCAGATGGGAGTTCGTGCTGCTTTCGATGGCTGCAGGTTCATTTGCATTCTGGCTCAGAGGACTGCGTTGGAGAAAACTTCTGCTTCCAATCGATCCGAGCATCTCCAGGATTACCACGTTCAACGGTGTGAATATCGGAAACATATCGAATTTCGTGTTTCCCCGTATCGGTGAATTCGTGCGTTGCGGAGTCATCACGCGACGTTCGGAACCGGTTTCTGCAGGAGAGCCTGAACATAAGAAGGCTTCATATGACAAAGTCCTTGGAACAGTGGTTCTTGAGCGCAGCTGGGAACTTCTGGTCATGCTTCTCCTGCTTGCGGTGGTTGTTGTCGGGGGCTTTGACAGGTTCGGTGGATTTTTTGTGGACCAGATATGGACTCCGATGTCCCAAAGGCTAGATTTCAGCATCTGGTGGATAGTGGCCCTTCTTGCTGTGGCTGGTGCGGGAATGCTTTATGTTCTCTGGCGCTTCAGAGAATCAAATCCGTTCTGCAGAAAGGTCTGGGGCATATTCTCGGGCATTCTTCAGGGATTTGCCAGCTGTCTGAAGATGGATCAGAAATGGCTTTTCTTTGCATATACGGGCTGTATCTGGATGACTTACTGGCTTATGGCGGCAAGTACCGTATGGGCAGCTCCTTTCCTCAGCGATCTCGGGCTCATCGATGCACTTTTCCTCTCTCTTGTAGGCGGCCTTGGCTTTGCTGTACCGGTTCCTGGCGGAATCGGAGCCTTTCATTTCATCATCAGTCTTGCGCTTTCCGGACTATATGGCGTACCTGCTGAGATGGGTATCGTTTATGCTACTCTTTCTCATACTTCACAGGCCATTACACAGATTATCTTCGGTGCCGGATCATATGCTTATGAAGCCTTGAAGAAATAGCTGCGGCATTGCTTTTGAGATGATTTCCGATAAAAAAGAATCATGAGAATAAATCATCTTAAGGAAGAAAATCGTTTTGAGACTTTTATCGAAGGGCATACGGCTTTTGTCGAGTATGTCATACGTGATGGTGCGCTTGTAGTCGTGCATACATATGTGCCGAAGCCTTTGAGCGGACGCGGAATTGCTTCTGAGCTGGTCCGTGAGGCTTATGCATATGCCGATAAGGAGGGACTTGGGTGCAAGGCTACTTGTTCATATGCTCTGGCTTGGCTGGAAAAGCATGGTTATTGATAACTTTTTTTCGTGAATTATGGTTTTGGCACACGCTTTGCAAAAGCTTAATCACGGTTAGTTTAGTTGTTAATAATAGGGTTATAGTTCAATAACGGGACATCGGAATTTCCGATGTCCCGTTATTGATTTCGTGCTTTATAGATTATTTCAAAGTGAGTTCTACCGGGCAGTGGTCCGAACCGAATATTTCTGTATGTATCTTTGCCCCTGCCAGTCTTTCGCGCAGGTTTTCGCTGGTCACAAAATAGTCGATACGCCACCCCGCATTCTTCTGACGTGCCTGGAACCTGTATGACCACCATGAGTAGATGTCTGTCTGGTCAGGATAGAAATATCTGAAAGTATCGATGAATCCTGCATCCAGAAGATTTGTGAACTGCGCCCGCTCCTGGTCGGTGAAACCGGCGTTCATCCTGTTTGTCTTAGGATTCTTCAGGTCGATCTCCTTGTGTGCGACATTCAGGTCTCCGCATACGATGACGCCTTTCTTCTCTGCCAGTCCGCAAAGGTATGCCCTGAAGTCATCCTCCCATGTCATCCTGTAGTCGAGCCTCTTCAGGCCGTCCTGCGAGTTAGGTACATATACGCAGATGAGATAGAAATCCTCCATCTCGAGGGTGATTACGCGACCCTCATGGTCATGCACATCTACTCCGATGCCGTATGTCACGCTCAAAGGCTCGTGCTTTGTGTATATCGCTGTTCCCGAATATCCCTTTTTATCAGCATAGTTCCAGTAAGACCTGTAACCCAGAAATTCCAGATCGATCTGTCCTTCCTGCAGCTTGGTCTCCTGCAGACAGAAGAAATCCGCATCAAGTTCTTCGAAAATATCTGCGAACCCCTTTCCGCACACAGCCCTAAGGCCGTTCACGTTCCATGAAATGAATTTATACATAACTCTTACTCCAAAGTCCACTCCGTGCCGTCCTTGGTGTCCTTGATCTGGATTCCCAGAGCCTTGAGGTCGTCGCGGATGCGGTCGCTGGTAGCCCAGTCTCTTGCAGCCTTGGCAGCTTTTCTCTGTTCAAGAACCATCTGTACGAGTCCGTCAATTGTCTTTACAGCCTTTCCGCCTTCTGAAGCCTCGTCGTCGCGAAGTCCGAGGACACCGAATACGATGTTGTCGAATAGGTCCACAAGTGCCTTGTAGTCTGATGCATCGAGAACGACCTTCTTGTCTTTTGCTGTGTTTATGATACGTACAGCATCGAAAATGTGCGAAAGGGCAATAGGTGTGTTGAGGTCATCGCAGAGCGCATCGTAAACCTTCCCTACAAGCTCGCGGACCTCAGCATTTGAAGCGGAAACTGCTTCGGGAGCAATTGCCGATACGAACTCTCCGTATGCGAGAGCCGGTGCTGCCTGAACGCCGGCGGCTGCAGCAAGTGTCCTGAGGTCCTTGGCAGCCTGCATGATTCTCTTAAGACCTTTTTCTGCTGCCTGAAGCGCCTCGTTGCTGAAGTCCAATGTTCCTCTGTAGTGAGCCTGAAGAATGAAGAAACGCACGGTCATAGGCGTATATGCCTGATCAAGCTTAGGATGCTTGCCTGCGAAAAGCTCCGGCAGCGTGATGAAGTTGCCGAGCGACTTGCCCATCTTCTTGCCTTCGATGGTGATCATATTGTTGTGCATCCAGTACTTAACGCCTGAAGTGCCGCGGGAAGCTGTGTTCTGGGCAATTTCGCACTCGTGATGTGGGAAAAGCAGGTCCATTCCTCCACCGTGTACATCGAACTCCTTGGCGAGATATTTCTCACTCATGGCAGAGCATCCGAGATGCCAGCCTGGGAAGCCGACGCTCCAAGGAGAAGGCCAGCGCATGATATGCTCCGGTGAAGCCTTCTTCCATAGGGCGAAGTCATAAGATGCGCGCTTGTCCTGCTGACCGTCCAGGTCGCGTGTGCCTTCCTTGACCTCGTCCAGAGTGCGTCCGGACAATACGCCGTATTTATGGTCTGCATCATATTTAATGACGTCGAAATAGATGGATCCGTTGCTTTCATAAGCATATCCGGCCTCGATGATCTTCTTCACGAGGTCGATCTGCTCGATGATGTGTCCTGAAGCGCGAGGCTCGATCGAAGGGGGAGCGACGTTGAGCATCCTCATGGCCTCATGGTATGCAAGCGTACATCTCTGCACCACCTCCATCGGCTCCAGCTGCTCCAGACGTGCCTTCTTTGCAATCTTGTCCTCTCCTTCGTCTGCATCATGTTCGAGATGGCCCACGTCGGTAATGTTGCGGACATAACGTACCTTGTACCCGAGGTGGCGGAGAAGTTTAACGAATACATCATATGTCACACCCGGTCTTGCATGGCCGAGGTGAGCGTCGCCATAGACAGTCGGACCGCAGACATAAAGTCCTACATGTCCCTCGTTGATAGGCTTGAAAATCTCTTTCTTTCTCGAAAGTGAATTTGTTATATAAAGTTCTCTCATAATATCTATATCTGACACAACCTGCAAATATAGTGAAATTCCTCTTTAATAAGGTGTCAAATCCGATGAAACAGCTAAATTTGCAGAAAAAACAAGCTATGAGATTCTCGGAACTGATCATCAAGAGACAGAGTGACCGTAAATATAAGGATACACCTGTGCCAAAGGAAGATATTGTAAGCTGTCTTGAAGCTGCAAGGCTGGCTCCATCGGCATGCAATTCTCAGCCATGGAAATTCATCGTCGTGCAGGACAAGGAACTCTTGAAGGAAATATCTGATGCTGCAATCGGGCTGGGAATGAACAAGTTTACTGCTACGGTTCCCGTAATGGTAGCTGTAGTCCAGGAGAGCATGAATCTGGAGGCCAAGGCAGGTGCGCTGGTCAAAAGCAAGGATTACAGCATGATAGACCTGGGGATTGCTGTCGAGAATTTCTGTCTTCAGGCCGCTGAACTTGGACTAGGTACTTGTATCATCGGCTGGTTCGATGAGAAGCGCGTCAAGAAGCTTCTTGGCGTTCCGCGCAGCAGGCGCATCCAAGTGCTGATCTCGCTCGGATATCCTGATGCACCGTCTCGCAACAAGGTCCGCAAATCTCTGGAAGAGATGTCCTCGTGGGATAAATATTAAGGAATGTCACCTTTCTTCCTCGAACATTTCCTTGCCTACGCCGCAAGCCGGACATAACCATTCTTCAGGTATGTCTTCAAACGGAGTGCCTGGAGGAATTCCGCTTTCAGGATCTCCTTCCTGCGGGTCATAGACCCAGCCGCACGTGATGCAGACATATCTTTTCATCTTCTTTGCTGCTGGCTTCTCTTCGGCGAGATCTGACATGACGGCCATTATCCCCGGTGAAACGTATCTTTCCGATATTTTTTTCCAGTTGATGAGTTCCCAGCATTTGTTGACGTATTCGGCACGTCTGTTCCTGTAGTCGATATAATATGCGTGTTCCCAGACATCGATGGTCATCAGTGGCTTGTAGCCGGCTCTCATGGGGTTGCCTGCATTTGACTCCTGAATGATGTGGAGCTTTCCGTGATTGTCTTGGGCGAGCCATGCCCAGCCGGATCCGAATATGCCTATGGCGGCTTCCTTGAACTGCTTCTCGAAATTCCCGAATGATCCGAAGTCACGGGTGATGGCCTTGCCCAGTTCGTCGGAAATGACAGATGGTCCGGGAGTGAGACCGTCAAAAAAGAATGTGTGGTTCCAGACTTGGGCCGCGTTGTTGTAGATGGGACCGGTGGAAGAAAGGATAAGGTCTTCGAGGGTAAGGCCGTCGTGTGGAGTATCTGCTACCAGACGATTGAGGTTGTCTATATAAGTCTGCAGGTGTTTGCCATAATGATACTCGATGGTTTCCTTGCTCATGAGAGGCTCCAGTGCGTCCATGGCATAAGGGAGAGGGGGTAATGTGAAGATCATGTCTAAAATGTTTAAAAGTTCGTTATTCTGCAGATGGCAATTATCGGGCCATTTTAAAGTAGGAGCCAAGATTCTTCAAAAGGTCGAAAAAAGCGCATAATTGATGATGCAGGACCGATTTTTGTATGCTTTTTCGTCGAAAATTGCACGCAAAATGGAAAATGAATTTACTTATGATCTCAGCATTTCCAAGCTGAGGAAACAATTTCCGGCCAGCCAGATGGTTGCAGCCGGTGATGACTTCTGCATGTTCAATATCGGATATAGCGAACGTCTTCATGCATTCGGGGCGCCGTGCCGTGTGGATGGACTGACCATATTGTATTGCATGAAGGGACATGTAAAGCTTTCGGTCAATCTGAATGAGTATGACATAAAGGACAATGACCTTATAGTGGCTTCTCCAGGCAATATCATCAAAGTTACAGATGTTCCGGAACAGGATCTGGGGCATCTGAAATATGTCGTAGTGGTCATGTCTTCGAAGTTCTGCTCGGAACTTAAGATGGACTTGAGGAAACTGCTGAAGGATGGTCTGGCTCTCATGGAAAGACCGGTAGTGTCTTTGTCGGAGAAGATGCAGACTTTGCTCGGCCGCTATCTGACTTTGATGGCAGAGCTTGTTCAGGTGGAGGGACCGTTCAAGGACAGCGCCCTTGCGTCATTGGCATCATCGATGTTGAGTGTCGTTGCGGGGGTATGGTTGGAAAGTCTTGACGAGCAGAGGACAAGCCCGTCCCACCAGACTACACGTAGCCGCATGGTTTTCGAGGAGTTCATAAAGCTTGTGGCAGAGAATCATATGAAGTATCGTAATGTGGGCTTTTATGCGGATAAGCTGTGCCTTACTCCTAAATATCTTTCCAAGCTGATCAAGAATGCATCGGGTAAATCTGCGCCCGAATGGATTGATGCACATGTGATCCTGGAAGCTAAGAATCTGCTGAAATATTCCGATATCACGATCAAGGAAATTGTCTATAGGCTTAACTTCCCGAACCAGTCGGTATTCTACAAATTCTTCAAGACGCGTACGGGTATGACGCCTAGCGAGTATAGAAATTCGTGATGATTTTTGTCAAACAGCTTAAAAAATATACTGAAAATTTGGACTTTAATTTTAAATCATTACCTTTGCAATAGACATCAGAAATTATTTTTCGTGTCTATTTGTTAAGTTCGTTTTATATACGGCAGGCGTCCTTGGGGAGGGACGCCTGCTAATTTTATGGGCTTTTGCATAAGATGTCAAAATTTTTCGTAACTTAGGCCCGATTTTGACGAATCATTATATTATTAACATAAAAACTAATCGAAATGAACAAGAACAAGATCAACTGGGTAGCAGTCCTTACGATGATGTTCCTCTTCGGAATGATTTCATTCGTGACTAATCTTGCTGCTCCAATCGGTACAATCTGGAAACAGCAGCCTGGTATCGAGGGCTCTAACACGTGGGGTATGATGGGTAATATGATGAACTTCCTTGCATATCTCTTCATGGGTATTCCTGCAGGTAAGCTCATTACAAAAGTAGGTTATAAGAAGACTACTCTCATCGGTGTCGGCGTAGGCTTTTTCGGTGTGCTGATTCAGTTCCTTTCAGGTAAGATCGGTGTGGGAGCATCTCTCGCCGGCCTTCCTGCCAATTTCTTCGTGTATCTCCTCGGAGCATTCGTCTGCGGATTCTCTGTTTGTGTCCTCAATACAGTGGTGAATCCTATGCTCAACCTTCTCGGTGGCGGCGGAAACAAGGGTAATCAGCTGGTACAGATCGGCGGTACATTCAACTCGCTTCTCGGTACTCTTACTCCTATGCTCGTAGGTGCGCTTATCGGTTCAGTTACAAAGGATACTGTCATTACTGACGTGAATCTTGTGCTTTTCATCGCCATGGGCGTGTTTGCGGCAACATTCGTTATCCTTACCTTCGTTCCTTTCGTGGAGCCTGAACAGGAGAAGTCCGATGCTTCTGTGAAGTCACTTCTCAAGTACAGTCATCTTGTATTCGGTGTCATCGCCATCTTCCTTTATGTAGGTGTCGAAGTCGGCATACCTGGCACACTCAACTTCTATCTTACAGATACTCTCGGAACTGCAAATGCTGCTACAACAGCTGGTTTCGTTGCCGGTACTTACTGGTTCCTCATGCTTTGCGGCCGTTTCATTTCAAGCTTCATCAGCGGTAAGGTATCAAGCCGTACCCAGCTTTCTGTGACTTGTGCTGTCGCTATCGTTCTCGTAATCAGCGCTATGTTCTCTACAAACGTACAGGCTTCCATGCCGGTATTTACAGGTTCAGGATTCGGTATGGCACAGGTGCCTCTTACAGCGGTTCTTCTCGTATGCTGCGGTCTCTGCACATCTGTAATGTGGGGAACAATCTTCAACCTTTCGATCGAGGGCCTCGGCAAGCATTCTGCACTCGCTTCAGGTCTTTTCATGACAATGGTAGTAGGTGGTGGAGTACTTCCTCTTATCCAGGGCGCAATCGCTGACTCTGTTTCATATATGGCTAGCTACTGGGTGATCGTCGCAGCCCTTGCATACATGCTCTGGTTCGCATTGCTCGGTTCAAAAGTAAAGAAGAACGCATAACATTAAACCAAAATAACAATGGATTCAACATTCGTAGTCGGTATTGACGTGGGAGGACAGACCTCCAAGCTCGGTGTCGTTGACGCGAGAGGAGCAGTTCTCGCACAGACAGTTATCCGCACAGATACATATTCTGAAGTGGAGCCTTATATAGCTGAACTTGCAGCAGCAGTAAAGAAAATCATCAAAGAATCTGGTACAGAAGGTAAAGTAAGGGGTATCGGAGTAGGTGCTCCTAACGGAAACTATTATACAGGAACTATCGAGAATGCCCCTAATCTTCTCTGGGGACATAATAAAGTTGAGTTTGCGAAGCTTCTTACAGAGGCAATGGACGGACTTCCTGTAGCCCTTACCAATGATGCTAATGCAGCTGCTGTCGGTGAGATGACTTATGGTGCTGCAAGAGGAATGAAGAACTTCATCATGATCACTCTTGGTACCGGTGTGGGATCAGGTATCGTCATCAACGGTGAGGTCGTTTATGGTCATGACGGTTTTGCCGGTGAGCTTGGCCATACTTCTGCTGTGCGCAACAATGGCCGTACATGCGGTTGTGGAAAGACCGGTTGCCTTGAGACTTATGCTTCAGCTACTGGTGTTGCACGTACTGCACGTGAGTGGCTTGAACTTACTGATGAGCCTTCTGTACTCAGAAGCCTTGATACAATTGCGTCAAAGGACGTATATGAGGCTGCCAAGGATGGTGACAAGCTTGCTCTCAAGATATTCGAGTTCACAGGTAAGATCCTCGGCCGTTCATTCGCAGATTTCATCGCTTTCAGTGCACCGGAGGCAATCGTTCTCTTCGGTGGACTTGCACGTGCCAAGGAGTTCCTTCTTGAGCCTATCGAGACTGCAATGAATGAGAACCTTCTTCCTATGTGGAGAAACAAGGTGAAGATCGTGTTCTCTCAGCTTAAGGAATCAGATGCGGCTATTCTTGGTGCTTCCGCTCTTGCATGGGAGCTCTAGGAAACAGTCCGTTTCAAGATAGTTATAAAAAACTCTCCCTCCGGAAAAGACCGGAGGGAGAGTTTTTCTTTTATCGTGAAGATCAGAACCTCATAAGCCTCATTTCCGGGCCTACCCTGAATTTTGTGGCCCTGATGAAAAGAAGCCACTGAGCGAGGAAGTAGGATACGAGTACGAGATAATGGCGGTATGGTATTGGGCCTACGAATTTATGCCAAGCCAGAATGAAGTCTGAGAATACGAACAATATGGCTCCAAGTGCGAATATGCTGCTTCTCTGGAGCATGGCTGAGACCAGCATGATACATATCAGTATGGCGTATATACCGGTGCCTATGCGGATTATGCCTACCGGAGCTTCAGGTATGATACGGGTGAACGCCACACCTAACAAGGCCAGTGCGCAGAATACGACCATGGCAAGATATCCTTTCGCTTTTCCGGTGAGTTTTCTGTCGGGCTCGACCTTCTTGAAATATCTCACGAAGAAATAGACTATGAACCATATGTGCGATATGGCGAAGAATCCCATCTGTCCCAGAAAGTTGTTGCATGAGCCCATGTGGTCGCCTAGGGCAGAGAATAGGAATGCCAGACTCATCTGCCAAGGACACAGCCAGAGCGAAGCTATGAAAAGCAGCGATACGCATGGAGTGATCTTGTGTGGGAATTCCAATGGGGAAAAGAATATCACAGTCAGGATAAGATACAAAGCAGAGACGGTCAATGCTGCTGCTTTGACCTTGCTGTCTTTTAGTTTTAATATAGCCATGTTTATAATTTTTTGCTAAGATACGAAAAAATACGATAGGAGCGCTCAGATAGTGAATGCGCTGTAAATCGGAATGTTATAAATTTAGGACAGGTGGATGTTTTGTTGCAAATGATGACGATTATTTGTAATTTTGCAGGCTGGTATGTTCGAAAATGAAAGTGAGTATATAATATTTATGTTTAATAACTAAAAGTCAAAACAAAACCAGATGAAAAAAATCAAATTGTTTTTCCTGGCAATGACAATGCTTGTGTCGGTTCTGGCGAATGCCCAGAATATCACCGTAACGGGTGTTGTCAGGGATTCTTCCACTGGTGAGGGTGTGCCTTTTGCATCTCTTCAGCTGAAAGGAACGATGACTGGAACCAGTTCGGATGCTGATGGAATCTATTCCATTGATGTTCCGGCTGATGGAGTCCTGATCTTCTCGTCAGTAGGATATGTCACAGTTGAAGTACCGGTTTCAGGTAAGGCTAAGCATGATGTTCTTCTCGATCCGGATACGGAAGCTATTGAAGAGACAATTGTCGTAGCCTTCGGTACAGCGACCAAGGAGTCGTTTACCGGTTCTGCTACTGTCGTGAAATCTGATGATATCGCAAAAGTTCAGGCATCTGATGCGACAAGAGCTCTCGAGGGAGTCGTTGCCGGAGTCCAGATGACCACTACAACAGGTACATTGGGAAGTTCTCCATCACTCCAGATCCGTGGTGCCAGCTCGATTTCTGCAGGAACACAGCCTCTTTATGTGGTTGACGGTATTCCTTTCGAGGGAGATATGAACAATATCAACCCTGCCGACATCGAGTCTATGACAGTCCTCAAGGACGCTGCTTCAAATGCGCTTTATGGTGCCCGTGGTGCAAACGGTGTCATCATGATCACAACCAAGAAGGCAAAGCATGGAGATGCAGTAGTGAACGTTGATGCAAAGTGGGGTCTCAATACCAAGGCACTCAGGAACTATGACTATATCACAGCTCCGGGTCAGTATTATGAGACTTATTATGCTGCCCTGAAGAATTACTATCATTATGGACAGGGAATGTCTGAGTTCGAGTCTCATATTTCAGCAAACCAGATGATTGCCGGAAGTCCTAATGACGGCGGTCTCGGTTATCAGGTGTATTCATATCCTGACGGCGAGGCTTTCATCGGTACTAACGGAAAGCTCAATCCTAAGGCTACCCTCGGCCGTGTTGTTGACTATGGCGGAGAGTCATTCTATCTGACACCGGATAACTGGCTTGACGAGACATATCGCAATTCGCTCCGTCAGGAGTACAACGTGAGCGTTTCAGGTACTACAGGAAATGCATCGATCCTTGCTTCGTTCGGTTATCTCAACAACAAGGGTATCGTTGACGGTGCGGACATGTACCGTTATACAGCACGTCTGCGTGCGGATTATCAGGCTAAGGAGTGGCTTAAGGTAGGTGGTAACATCTCCTATACAAACTACAACTACAACAATGGTAATACAGATGAGGGATCAAGCTCATCTACAGGTAACATCTTTGCCATTGCAAACTCCATCGCTCCGATCTATCCTCTCTACATAAGAGATGCGATGGGAAGGATCAAGACAGACAGATTCGGATTCAATATGTATGACTACGGTACAGGCGAGAATGCCGGTGCATCACGTCCATATCTTCCGAATTCGAATGCGCTTCAGGCTGCAATACTCGACAGAAACAATTCAGAGGGTAACGCATTCAATGCTTCAGGCTATACTGAAATCAAGTTCCTCAGGGACTTCACTTTCACATTCAATGCCGGTATGGGACTTCAGGAGACACGCTCTTCTTCTGTAATGAACATGTATTACGGCCAGTATGCTTCCATAGGAGGTATGGTGGGCAAGTCTCATTCAAGAGGTCTCACCCTCAACCTTCAGCAGCTCCTCAACTGGAAACGCACTTTCGGCGGTCTCCACAATGTAAGTGTCCTTCTCGGACATGAGAACTATGTAGCGAATTCATATTCTCTCAGCGCCTCAAAGAGCCAGATGTATTCAATGGAGAACGACGAGCTCAACGGTGCAGTGGTCGATGGAAAGAGCGCAGGTTCATCAAGAAGTACATATAATAATGAAGGTTACTTCGTGCGTGCCCAATATGACTACATGAACAGGATCTTCGTAAGTGCCTCATATCGTCGTGACGCTTCTTCAAGATTCCATCCTGACCACAGATGGGGTAACTTCTGGTCTCTCGGTGGAGGTTGGATCATCAACGAAGAGAAATGGTTCCCAAGCCTTTATTGGGTGGATATGCTCAAACTCAAGGCTTCGATCGGTTCGCAGGGTAATGACAACATCGGAAACTACCTTTATACCGATACTTATTCTCTCTTGAGCTACGAAGGTGCTCCTGCAACTCCGTTCGGAGTGAAGGGTAACAAGAACATCACCTGGGAGACAAACACCAACTTCAATGCCGGTGTGGACTTCGATCTCTTCAGAGGAAGAATCTCAGGTAGCGTGGAATACTTCTACCGCAATACTTCCGATATGCTCTTCTGGTTTACCGTTCCTATCTCTTTGGGTTACGGCGGATACTATGACAATATCGGTGATATGAGGAACCAGGGAGTCGAGCTCTCGACCAATTTCAACGTAATGCAGAGAGAGAACCTAAATTGGGACTTCTATCTCAACTTCACTCATTATACCAACAAGATCACTAGACTTCCTGAAGAAAGGAAGACAAGAGTTGTCGAGGGTTATGAGGGTTATGCAAACGGTACATCGTTCCTTGGTGAGGGACTTCCGCTTCATACTTTCTATATGTACAAGTACGCAGGCGT
Organism: Candidatus Cryptobacteroides sp.; assembly: GCA_045613365.1. Lineage (GTDB taxonomy): Bacteria > Bacteroidota > Bacteroidia > Bacteroidales > UBA932 > Cryptobacteroides. Next base: position 34,522 of record JAZLAS010000002.1, on the reverse strand, counting down.
AGATCCTGACACTGGAAATCCGCTCTGGTACAAGGATATCAAGGATGAGAACGGAAAGGTTATCGGCAAGGAGAAGACAGGTGAGTATTCATCTGCTACACAGTATCTTTGCGGCAATCCTACTCCGAAGCTTTACGGAGGTTTCGGTACCTCTCTCAATTTCTACGGATTCGATCTTTCTGTAGCGTTCACATACTCTATCGGAGGTCTTGCTTATGACTCAGGATATGCGTCATACATGTCGTCTCCTACACAGGCGAATGCGGGTACTAACTTCCATAAGGATATTCTCCGTTCATGGACTCCTACAAACAGGAATACAGACATTCCTAAACATCAGTACAATGAGCAATATACTGCAGCATCGTCTGACCGCTTCCTTACAGATGCAAGCTACCTGAATTTCCAGAACGCCCAGATCGGATATACGTTCCCTGGAAAAATCACAAAGAAGCTTATGCTCAACAGACTTAGAATCTATGTAGCATGCGACAATATCATCTATTGGTCGCGTCGTCTCGGATTCGACCCTCGTCAGAGCTTCACAGGTGCAACCAGCAATGCCTTGAACTCTCCGGTAAGGACAGTTTCTGGCGGTATTAACATCACATTCTAACGGAAAAATGGGAAAAATGAAGAATATACTTATCAAATCATTTGCTGTACTTTCTGCGGTAATGATAGCTGCAGGATGTATCAAAGAGACTTTCCCTACAGGAGGCACGATCACTGAAGGTCAGCTTGAGGCATCTCCGAATGCGCTCCAGTATATGGTGAACGCGATTCCTGCTGCAATGATGACTTCAGGTACTGCAGGATATGCTTCCAGCTACGGTTATCATGCTGATTTCGGTATTGCCGGAATCCATCTTATGACAGAGTCGATGCTTGAGGACCTTACTGTAGGAGGTGATCTCGGTTATTTCTGGTTCGGAGCATTCTTTCAGAATGTTTCCATGGGTGCCGACTATATATACGGAAACTATTTCTGGGATTGCTACTATAAATGGATCAAGTCAGCCAATGATATCATCAGAAAGGCTGGAGAAGTGACAGAGGAAACTGACCAGACTGTCCTTTCAGCACTCGGTCAGGCACATGCTTACAGGGCGATGTTCTATCTTGACCTTACAAGACTCTATGAGCCAAAGGACAATGAACTTGCTCCTATCAGCGATGAGATCCGTGGCCTTACAGTGCCTATCGTTACCGAAGATACAACAGAAGAAATTGCAAAATATAATCCTCGTGTAGCCAGAGAGGATATGTATGATTTCATCTTCTCTGACCTCAAGAAGGCTGAGATGTATCTCAGCGCTACTGAGACATCTTACACAAAGCCGACTCTCGGAGCCGTTTACGGTCTGTATGCAAGAGCATATCTTGAGCTTGGCGCGGCTGACGATCAGGTAAGCAGGGCTGATTATTCAAAGGCAGCTGAGTATGCTCGTCAAGCTATCCAGGTAAGTGGCAAGACTCCTCTTACAGAAGAGCAGTGGCATGACCCTAGGACAGGTTTCAATGACGGTAGTGCAAACAACTCATGGATGTGGGGACTTACCCTTTCTGCTGAGAATGCTTCCAACATCGTAACCAACATCGCTCATATCGCGCCTGAGGCAGTGTGGGGATATTCTATCCTTTCTATGCCAAGTGTGAACAAGGCTTTGTATGACCGCATCAATTTTGCCGATTTCAGAAAGAAGTCGTGGCTCGATCCGGAATATACATGGAATCAGTGGAATGACGGCTACAATCCTGAGCATGGATATCAGTTCGCCGGTAAGGACGATCCGCTTTCTGGTTTCGAGCAGTACGGCATCACTACTGCTAATGACTATTTCGTTCAGCTCGCTTCCCCTTATGTAAACCTCAAGTTCCGTCCTGCTGATGGCCAGTGCGTTGATTATACTGAAGGAAACTGTGCTGACCATGTCCTTATGCGTGTTGAGGAAATGTACTTCATCGAGATCGAGGCAACTCTTTATACCAAGGGTCTTGATGCAGCGAAATCGCTCCTTAACAGCTTCATGCGTACATACAGATACAAGACATACGACTGCAGCCGCGTGAACTCAAATGAGTCTTTCATTCAGGAGATGCTTTTCCAGAAGAGAGTCGAGTTCTGGGGTGAGGGTATCCTTATCTATGACTACAAGCGTCTTGACCAGGGTGTTACCAGAGGTTATTCAGGTACAAACTTCCCTGCAGTGGCAAGATTCAATTGCACAGGACGTTCTCCACAGTGGAATGTTGTGATCCCAAGAGTTGAGATGCAGGCAAACACTGCCATTACGCAGTCTCTCAACAATCCAGATCCTACAGGAAAGCTTAAAGCTTGGACCGAATAATCGTTAGTTTGATATGAATATGAAGACAATGAAATATTTGAATTACCTTCTCTCTGCCGTATTGGTGCTTTGCCTGGCTTCATGCCAGGAGGAGCCTTATGCACCGGGAGAAGCAGACAGGCTGGATTGCCAGGGCCTTTTCTTCCCTCAGGAGCAGGCTGCGCATTATGAGCTTTCTCCGGAAGGCAATCTGACCCTTTCGTTTTCTGTAGAAAGGACTCTTGCAGACGTCGAGTCTGAGATTCCTTTTACAATGGAGAGCAGCGTAGAGGATATGTTTGAAATGGAGGAGGACTTCTTCTATTTTGATGAAGACCAGAAGAGAGCTACCTTCAAAGTCATGCTTACCGGTGACTATGAGCTTGGAGAGACATATTCTTGTACAATCAAAGTTACTGATCCTCAGTATGTTTCCATTTATGGACTTGCCAGCAGTGAACTTACTTTCACAGTGGCTGTCGTTAAATGGGAGAAGCTCGTGAACAACGGCAAGTCAACCGGATATTGGAGAGATGACTTCTTTACAAGTTACGGTCAGCTCCTTGGAGCTACACTTGAAAAGCCGTATCTTGAGAAAGAGATCGAGATCTATGAGCGTTCTGACCGCAAGGGTTATTATAGGATAGACAATGTCTATACATCAGACTATCTTTCTCAGATCTTTGCAGGTGACGATTCATATACTGAAGCTCTCAAGGAATACTGTCCGGTACAGAGCATCTTTATTGATGCAACTGATCCTGAAAAGGTGTTCATCGATTTCAATTTCGCATTCTATGATCCGTTCATGAATTTCGGAGCAGTATATATCTGCTCACATGTAGAGGAACTCTTCTACAGCGGTTTTTCAAACCAGTATGGAAGAATTCTTGACGGTAACATCACTTTCCCTAAGGAGTCGGTAGTCCTTTACCTTCCATCTCTCAATAACGGAGGTATAATCAATGCGAACCTTGCAAAGAGAATGAGAATCGTTCTTCCTGGATATGAGCCACGTGATTATTTCGTTACAGTGACCAACACCCCTGCAGAGAATGGTGTGATGTCGATTGATTTCACTCTTGATCCTGATGTGGCTGTCGTGAAATATAAGGTGTTCGAAGGTTATCTTAACGATGTCGAGATGGTTGCGAAGCTCGATGAGGTAAGGAGCGGTTCCGGCCAGCTCGAGATCAGAGAATCTGGAAAGTATGATTTCACAGCTCCTGTTTCAGGTTTCTATACGCTTATCGCATGTTCATTCGATGCTGCAGGAAACTATCGTGACTATGATTATATCCAGTTCGGTTATGACACTGCATCTGATCCTAAGGAAGTAGATATCCATATGGGCCTGATCGTTTCTGACAAACATGCAGCAACCGGCAGGACAGCCGAGAACTCTATGGAGTACTATGTGTATGGCTCGGATATCCAGGAGGCTAAGGTGGCTCTTTACAAGAAGATCCATTACGAGGACTTCCGTGATGCCATTGATTCGGAATTCGAATATTACATCACTCCACTTGATGATTATCAGCTTGATTCACTCAACAGATTAGGATATACAGGTGTGGTTGATGGTCTTACTCCGGGTACTGAATATGTTCTTGTAGTATATGCAGACAACGGATACCATAGCGGATATTTCACAGCAACAGCTCAGACTGAAGGTGTATTCGATCTTATGGATGCAGAGTTCAGCTTCTATGATATCCCGACAAGACTTCAGCCAGACAGTCATGACGCATACTTCAAGGAGTGGCAGTTGTGGTCTCTTGATCCTTATACAGCTACAAGATGGGGACGTCAGAAGAGGTCAACGGTGAAGATTACGGATGCTGTCGATGTCATGTTCGATAAGAATGGTCAGGTTACCAAGGATCCGTCACTTGCTGAGAACACTATGGACTATATCAATGTCGAGGGTATGCATCCTAATCTTGCAAAGCTCGGTTTGAACGACGTCCTCGATTTTGAGTATTATGAAGGCTTCATCTATTCTTTGATGACTCCTATGGATGCCTTCAAGTATGAGGGCAAGACTGTTTACCCTACCAATGCATATCTCTACTTCAGTACCGGATCTCTCAGCCCATATCTTGAGAACGGCGCCATGATCGGAGGCTTCCTCACAGAGGAGAAGGACGTTATCGCATTTGTAGGAAATCCTAAGGCAAGCGCAGCGTATGTAGCAATGCAGCTCTGCTATTTCGAGGATCAGTCATACTCTTCTAACGGATACCTCTTTGAAGAAGATGCACATGCATATCCTCTTCTTGTGAGCCCTGATTCAGAGTATGCATCATATGGAACTTCAAAGACAAGCCTTTCGCTCGCTCCTGTTTATGAGCGTGTGTCTGCAGAGCTTGCAAAGGGACAGAGCAACTGTGTCGAGACTGCACGTGGATATATCATGTCAACAATCGACAGAGTACGCTCAACTCCATACAATTACATGAAGAATTCTGTAGATGTTCCAGTCAGCTTCGAGAAGGCTGAGGCGGATTTCACTCTGACAAGATCTTCAAGATAATTCAAATCATCAGATGAAAAGATTTTCTGTATTTGCAATCGCGGGTCTTCTTGCAGCTGCCTCTTGTACTGAGGAGCTGCAGGAAGGAGCGCATGCAACTGTTCCAGAAGGTGCGGTTGTGACCAAGGTGATAAACAGTCCTGAAAATTATGTGGAAGGTATGCTTCTTCTTTGTCTGACAGAGGAAGCGTCTGCTGCATATGAAAATGGAGATGCTTCTCTTGTCGAGCAGTTTTCAGAGGAAATGAAGGTGGTTTCCTTCAGTCCTGTGTTCAATATCGCTCCAGGTAAAGATGAGGTGGCAAGAAAACATAATCTCCATAAGTGGTTCAGAATCGACTTCGATGGAATCAGTGCAGACAATGCGGCAGCAAAGCTTTCTGCATTCAATGCTGTAAGCATGGTTCAGTACAACAAGATCCTGTCTCCGGCTTCAGACTGCAGCTTCACCCCATATGTTCCGTCTTTGTCAGAGATGGCAGTATCGTCATTCAATGACCCTATGCTAAAGGATCAGTGGCATTATATCAATACCGGAAGCGGTTCAGTAGCCAATACTGCTGTAGCCGGAGGAGATATTGCCGTTCAGGATGCATGGAATCTGACTGCAGGTGATCCCCGTATCATCGTTGCAATCGTTGACGGACCGGTGAAATATAATCATCCGGACATTGCCGCAAACATGTGGAAGAACCAGAAGGAGATTGCAGGTAACGGAATCGATGATGACGATAACGGTTATATTGATGATGTCCATGGTATCAACTGCATATCACGTAACGGCAACGTCAATTGGAACAACCCAGCTGAGACCGGCCACGGTACTCATGTGGCAGGTACTGTCGCTGCAGTCAATGGCAACAGCACCGGTGTCTGCGGAGTAGCCGGTGGTTCAGGAAAGGGAGATGGCGTAAGAATGATGTCTTGCCAGATTTTTGACGGCGGTACATCAGGACTGGAATCTTCTGCTATCGCTTTCCAGTATGCAGCAGACAATGGTGCCTGCATCGCACAGTGTTCTTTCGGTTACGAAGGTGAAGGTGCGGCTTATGGCTCCGATGCTGAATATTCCATGGTTTTCGGCGCTGAGTATGATGCCATAAGGTATTTCATGGATCCGGCAAACAACAACAGCGAGATACTTGACGGAAACCTTGTGATTGCAGCAGCAGGAAACGATGCCAGGAATATGTCCAGCTATCCTGCAGCGGTTCAGGAAGTGATATCTGTGACCGGTCTGGGCCCAGATTATCTTCCAGCTGTCAATTATACCAATTACGGCCCTGGCTGCAATATTGCCGCACCTGGTGGAGATTTTTATATCGGAAATACCGTCGAGGTAGCTCAGAACAGAAGCCGCGTCCTTTCTACCTTTATCAATTCTGTGAAGGATCCAAATCTCGGTACTTCAGGTCATGACTACGTCTATATGCAGGGTACTTCCATGGCATGCCCATGTGTATCAGGTGTCGCGGCTCTAGGACTGGCATATGCATATAAGCTCGGTCTTAGGTTTACCCGCGATCAGTTCACTTCACTTCTTCTTACCTCAGTAAACGACCTTGATGATTCACTGATTGACAACAAGCTGAAGATTGCCGGTTATGACAGAAATGGAAATGCAAGAAATGTGAATCTCGGACTTTACAGAGGCAAGATGGGTACCGGTGCAATCGATGCGTGGAAGTTCCTTATGAACCTCGAGGGTACTCCTACACTTACTGTCCAGGTCGGTGATGCTTCATCAAAGGCAAAACGCTATGAAATATCTTCATATTTCGGTGGTTCTTCGGCTAATCTTACATATATTGACATAGAGTGCGATGAAGCTACAAAGAAGGCTTTGGGCCTTGTAGCTGACCCTGAAATCAAGTTCGGAAAGCTCAGCATCAATCCTACAAAGGTTGGATCCGGAAAAGTTACCATCAAAGCAATTGCAGGATATGATGAGGATGGAAAGATAGATGGAACCCAGCAGATCGGTGGAATGGAGATTTCAAGAACCATCTCTATCATGTCCCGTGGAGTCGTAAGTGATAATGGCGGTTGGCTGTAATTCAATAAAGGAAAGAACTATGAAGAAGATATTTGGAATACTGCTTATCCTTTCAATGGGTCTTCTTGCTGCTTCTTGCGGTGAGAAACAGAAAGGACCGGACGTGGCAACCAAGATTGTTGCCGAATGGCATCTTACAAGCGTATCAGGCATGGATAATTCAGCCGTTCCTGAGGTCTATATTTCCTTTGCACAGGATTTCAGCTTCGAACTTTATCAGAAGATCGGCGCAGGCCGTTTCAGAAAGTACGAAGGAACATATGCCGTTGCAGGCTCTGTGGTTTCCGGAAGCTATAATGATGGAGAAACCTGGGGCAGTACATATAAGGCCTCATTTGAAGGTGAAGAACTCGTTCTGACAGCGGAAAACGGTTCTGCAGAGGTGTGCAGGTATGAAAAGAAAGCCCTATCACAGAGTGATAAGGCTGATGCTATAGTCGTGACTCGATCTGCAGAGGCAGACGGTCTCAGATTCCTTTAGAGCTTGTCCTGTTTCAGGTCTTCGACATATTTTCCGATGCGGTGCAGCTGCCTCGGTATGTCGATATTCTGAGGACAATGTCCGGAACATTGGTTGCATCCGATGCATCGGTCTGCCTGACGCAGTTTTGGTATAGCCCTGTCGTAGCTTACAAGATAAGCGCGACGGGCTTTTTTATATCCTTCGTCTTCTATGCCTTTTGCAATTTCACCCGCATTGACGCATTTGTTGTAGTGGAGAAGAATTGCAGGGATATCGATTCCATATGGGCATGGCATGCAGTATTTGCAGTCATTGCATGGGATTGTAGGATATTTCTGCATCAGTTCCGCCGTATCTTCCAGAAAAGCCAGTTCGCTTTCATTCAGAGGTACCAGAGGAGAATAAGTGCTTACATTATCCTGCAGATGTTCCATGTATGTCATTCCGCTGAGTACGCATAGTACTCCCGGATGTGTCCCTGCAAATCTGAATGCCCATGATGCTATGCTTCCCTGCGGGTTACGTTCCTTCAGACGGTCTGCAACATGTTCAGGCACCTTTGAAAGACGTCCGCCAAGGAGTGGCTCCATGATGATTGATGGTATTCCTCTCTTATCAAGCTCTTCCTGAAGATATTTTGCATTCGCATTCCTTCCTGAAGCATGGGTCCAATCGACATAGTTGAGCTGTATCTGTACAAAATCCCAATGGTATTTATCATGAAGCTTCAGGAATTCGTCAAAACTCTCCTGATTGCCATGAAAAGAAAAACCAAGGTTTCTGATACGTCCGGCCTTTCTCTCTTCAATCAGGAAATCCAGCATTCCGTTATCGACATATCTGGCATTGAAGGCTTCAATACCACCTCCTCCGATAGAATGCAGCAGATAATAATCGATATAATCAGTCTGAAGATTTTCGAATGATTTCTTGTACATCAGCATTGAATTCTCTCTGGAATAATTGCTGAAGTTTGAGAGCTTGGTAGCTATGTAATAGCTTTCGCGCGGGTGCCTTTTCAGAGCTATGCCAGTTGCAGCTTCGCTCTGTCCCTGAAGATACACCGGTGATGTGTCGAAATAATTGACACCATGTCCGATAGCGTAATCTACAAGTCTGTTGGTTGTTTCCTGATCTATTATGTCCTTTCCGTTTTCGTCCTTGATCATCGGCCAGCGCATGCAGCCATAGCCTAGAATGCTGACTTTATCCCCATTCCCGGGATTTGTCCTGTAGGTCATTTCTCCCTCTGTGATAGTGCTGCTTCCATCATTTCCGGTGTTCTCAGACGATTTGCCGGCTTTGCAACCTGTGATTGCGGCAAAACCTCCGATTGCAAGAGCAGTGCTTCCAGCTCTTTTGAGAAATTCTCTTCTGTCTATATCTTTTTTCATAATCAGATCTCCTTATGTACTTCGTGTCCTTCCACATGAATTGCTGTCAGAGGCCTTGCAGGACAAAGATTTTCACATGCTCCGCAGCCGATGCATCTTTCTTCATCGACTGTCGGTATCATCAATGACTTAGGATCTTCAGGATTCTTCTTTACCATTCTGATCGCTCCAGCAGGGCAGTGGCGGGCACAGTTGCCACATTTTACGTTGTCGGTATTCACTACGCATACATCGAGATTCACAACAGCATGACCGATCTGAATCGATGACTTTTCTTCCCTTGTTATCGGTCTGATCGCTCCGGCTGGACATATCTCGGAACATCTTGTGCATTCCGGACGGCAATATCCTCTTTCATATGACATCTCAGGCATCATAAGGGTCATTAGTGATGTCGAAGGTCTGAGAACCTGATTAGGACATACGCTGACACATAGCTGACATGCTGTACAGTGGTCCGCGAAATTCTTTATGCTTAGCGAACCTGCAGGCACAATAGGTGTCTGTCTTTCAGGCTTTTCTGCGCGTGCTATGTCTGTCAGACCTCCGTCAACCTTCATCTCCTGAGCTTTTATAGCTGCTGTCGCAACCATAAAGGCACCGGTCGTCACGAATGCACGTCTGCCAACCCCGTCTTCTTTCTTTGCTGATGATTCAGGTGCGCTGATGCGCCTTTTCCTGCGCGCATAGCTGATAGCTCCTTCTTTGCATGTGTCTATGCAATCCATGCATGCTACGCAACGGCTGTAGTCGATCTCATGCTCCTTCATGTTGATGCATGAGGCCTTGCACTGCTTTCCGCAGAGGCCGCAGTTACGGCATTTCTCTGTGTCGATGACCGGCGCGAACACGCTGAATCTTGAGAAGAATCCAAGCACTGTTCCGACAGGACATATGGTGTTGCACCATGTTCTGCCGTGCTTCCATGCGAGGATGCCGACCACTATGAATGAAACGATGGCGATGATGAATGTAGATACTGACTTGATCCATACATCAACGCTGTAGAAGGCATAGCTTCCAGCCCTTTCCGCTATCCATGCCAGGAAATTGTTTCCCCATTGATATAGAGGGGCAAGGAGATTGCCGGCGATGCGTCCGTAAGCGCTGTAAGGGGCGATGAGGATTGCGATCGAATGGGCTCCTAGGACAAGGCATGCTATGAACAGGACCAGTACCGTATATCTCAGCCAGTTTTTGGCAGGGGAGTAGCTGAAGCGGAAACGGTTCTTTTTCTTAGTCTTGCCATGGATCCATGAAATGATGTCCTGCATGATTCCCAGCGGGCAAATCACAGAACAATAGACTCTGCCGAAAAGCAGCGTGAGCATCAGCAGTATCGCCACTACCACGACATTCAACGCCAGTACGGCAGGCAGGAATTGTACTTTGGCCATCCAACCGAGCCATGCGTGGAGGGTACCTGTAAAATCCAGGAACAGCAGGGTCACGCCGATGAAAAAGATGGAAGCCAGAATGATTCGGATCTGTCTAAGCATATAGTTAAAGTTTGGTATTTTCATATCTGTCAAGAGCAGCTTTGGTAAGAGCTCGTCCGGCTTCGGAAATCTCCCGGGCCTTGGCATAGTCTCCGATCTCTCCATAAGAATCGAAAGGCATCTTTATCAGTACGTCCGGCTGATACCTTTCCGAAGCCAGCTTCGCAAGAGCGTGATTCATTATAGAGAAAGTACGTGAAAGTATGCTGTAATAGTTATCTTCATAAAAGAGTTCCGGTTCAGATTCCTCATAATGCCATTTATGGGAAAGGACTTTCATGCCCTGCTCTCTTGCGAGCCTGAGTTTTTCACCGAAAGAAAGTGAATAATTGTGCTTTACCGCGTTTATTACGCTCATCGTCTCTTCGTTGAGCTCTTTCTCCTCTGCCTCCCTGGCTTCTTCCAGGCGGGCTTCTTCGATGAGGGTATGCCTTATGCTTTCGACATCAATGTCATTAACATCGAATGCTACCAGAATGTCTCTGCCGTTGCGTACCGCTTTATCGATAGGCATGGTGTTGACTATTCCTCCGTCAACGAGAGTCCTGAACCCGTATTTTACCGGTCTGAAAAGCGATGGAATCGATATCGAAGCTCTGATCGCGTCGAATAGGGGACCACGGTCAAATACCACTTCCTCACCTGTATAAAGATCAGCTGCAACAGCTCTGTAAGGTATCTTCAGGTCTTCGATGTTGATGTCCGGCACTATCTCCTTAAGCGCTCCAATGACCTTGTCACCTTTTACCAGGTGGTTCTTGCTGATGGAGATGTCCATAAGAGTGAAAACCTTCCATGCGTCAAGACTGAACAGCCATTCCTTTACTTCCTCAAGCTTTCCTGCGGCATAGATACCTCCGATAAGGGAGCCTATTGACGTGCCTGCAACTGAAGTTATCTCGTAACCTCTGCTGACAAGTTCCTCGATGGCTCCTATGTATGCCCAACCTCGCGGCCCGCCGCTGGAAAGGACAAGTGAAACGTCTTTTTTCATGGCAATGATGTCAAGGCTTACAAATATAGCAAAAAAAGAACCTGACCAGGTTCTTTTTTACTAATTCATTACCGCACAATCAAAATATTCCTTGAATATTGCAAATGCCTTGTCTAGCTGCTGAGGAGTATTATGTGGAGTATTTTCAAGTTTATACTCCCATCCTAATGATTCGTACTTGTGCTTTCCGAGAGTATGGTAAGGCAGGATCTCCACTCTCTGGAGCATCTTATAGCCCTTGAAATGTTCTCCCAAGGCTCTGATGTCTTCTTCGAAATCACTTATCCCCGGAACGAGAACATAGCGTAGCCAGAAAGGCTTTCCGTTATCTTCCAGCCATTGAGCGGTCTTGAGGGTCTGAGCATTGCTGCGCCCTGTAAGGCTCTCATGTCTGGAGTCGTTGAACTGCTTGCAGTCAAGGAGAACAAGGTCTGTCTGTCTCAGGAGTTCTTCGATGTCGCTGTTCCATGTTCCTCCATTGGTGTCAAGACATATGTTTATGCCTTCCTCCTTCAGCCTTGCAAACAGCGGAAGAAGCTCCTTTGCCTGCATTGTAGGCTCTCCTCCGGAGAATGTGATACCTCCGCGCCTTCCGAAGAATGGCTTCTGGCTTACAGCCATGCTGACGATCTCCTCTGTTTCCGTCGGAGTGCCTCCTTCAAATGAAATCGTATCCGGATTGGCGCAGTAAAGGCAACGGAAAGGACAACCCTGCAGAAAAACGACGAGCCTGAGTCCCGGCCCGTCGTATGTTCCCATTGATTCGTATGAATGAACCTTAAGCATTATCTGAGTGATTCATGGAATGTTCTTGAAATCACCTCGAGCTGCTGCTCACGGCTGAGTCTGATGAAGTTTACAGCGTATCCTGAAACTCTGATAGTAAGCTGAGGGTACTTCACAGGGTGCTCCATAGCATCTTCAAGCATCTCTCTGTTGAGAACGTTCACATTGAGGTGATGTGCTCCCTTAGTGAAATATCCGTCCATCATTGTGATGAGATTGTCGATCTTGTCTTCTTCTGTAGGACCGAGTGACTTAGGCACGATTGAGAATGTATTCGATATACCGTCCTTTGCATCGTGGTAGTCAAGCTTTGCTACAGATGAGAGTGATGCGATGGCTCCGTGAGTATCGCGTCCGTGCATAGGGTTTGCACCTGGTGCGAATGCCACTCCCTTTGCTCTTCCGTCCGGAGTCGCTCCTGTCTTCTTTCCGTACATCACGTTTGATGTGATTGTAAGGAGAGAAAGTGTAGGCTCTGCTCCCTTGTAAACCTTACGTGCGCGAAGCTCTGTGTCGAAGAGCTGGACAACATCGCGTGCGAGTACATCGACTCTGTCGTCGTCGTTACCGAACATAGGGAATTCTCCCTCGATGTCGAAGCCTTCTGTAAGTCCGTCAGCATTGCGACGTGCTGTCACCTTTGCATGCTTGATTGCTGAAAGTGAGTCAGCTACGATAGACAGACCGGCAACTCCGTATGCAAGATTGATCTTAGGGTCTGTATCAATGAACGCCATCTGTGACTTCTCATAGTCATACTTGTCGTGCATGAAATGAATGATGTTCATTGTCTCGTTGTAAACGCGGGCAACCTCGTGAAGGACCTTCTTGTAGTTATCCATTACTTCGTCGAAGTCAAGAACATCGCTTGAAAGCGGCTTGATTCCCTCGACCATAAGGGTTCCTGTGTTCTCGCAGCGTCCTCCATTGATTGCAAGGAGGAGTGCCTTTGCAAGGTTTGCACGTGCTCCGAAGAACTGGATAGCCTTTCCGATAGCCTGTTAAGAAACGCAGCATGCGATACCATAATCGTCGCAGCCTCTTACCTTACGCATGAGTGAGTCGTTCTCGTACTGTACTGAACTTGTCTCGATCGAAACCTTTGCGCAGAACTCCTTGAATCCCTCAGGAAGCTGTGGATGCCAGAGTACTGTCATGTTTGGCTCCGGTGCAGGTCCGAGGTTGTAAAGAGTCTGAAGGAAACGGAATGAAGTCTTTGTAACTTTGCTCTTCCCGCCTGTGAAACGTCCTCCGATAGACTCTGTGATCCATGTAGGGTCTCCTGCGAAGAGGTCGTTGTAAGAGTTCATTCTGAGGTGACGGACCATTCTGAGCTTCATTACGAACTGGTCGATAAGCTCCTGAGCGAAAGTCTCGTCTATGATATTGTTATCAAGATCATACTGGATGAAGATGTCAAGGAATGATGATACATTACCAAGCGACATCGCTGCTCCGTCCTGCTCCTTTACAGCGGCGAGGTAAGCCATGTAAAGCCACTGGACTGCCTCCTGAGCATTTGTAGCAGGTCTGCTGAGGTCGAGACCATAGTACTCACCCATGATCTTGATCTCCTGAAGAGCTCTGATCTGCTCTGCAACCTCCTCGCGGAGAGTGATGCGTGAACGTGTCATGGTACCAGTGATGTTCCTGAGGTCTTCCTTCTTTGCTTCAATGAGTCTGTCGATACCATAGAGGGCGAGCCTTCTGTAGTCACCGATGATACGACCTCTGGAATAATTGTCTGGAAGTCCTGTGAGGAAACCAAGAGATCTGTACCTGCGGATCTCCTCTGTATATACGTCGAATACGCCGTCGTTGTGAGTCTTTCTGTAGTGTGTGAAGATCTCCTTCACCTTAGGGTCAAGCTCCACTCCGTTCTCGAGGCAGGCCTTCACAACTACCTTGAGACCTCCGAAAGGCTTGATCGCTCTCTTGAGGAGCTCATCTGTCTGGAGACCAACGATAAGTTCGTTCTCCTTGTCGATGTAACCTGCTGCGTGTGAAGTGATTGTCGAAATAGTCTTTGCGTCGATCGAACGTACGCCACCGTTTGCTCTCTCTTCTGCAAGAGCTTCAACGCACTTGTTCCAAAGCTTCTTAGTGCGCTCTGTAGGTCCCTGAAGGAATGATGCATCACCTTCGTAAGGGGTAATGTTGCTGTAAACGAAATCCGCAACATCGATTCTGCGGCTCCATCTGCCGTCTTTGAATTTCTGAACCATAAAACTGTAATTTATCTCTCTTTCAAAATCGGCCGCAAAGATACCTTGAAAAAATAAATTTTTCAACCTTTAGGACTATAGAATGTGTTAAATTATAATTAAGTTTCAATGTGAAGGTTACGATGTTAATGTTCATATGTCTCCGGAGACGGATAATCCGTCCTCCGGAGGCGGGTTCAATGTCTGCAGATATGTCAATTGATTCCTTCCGGCTCTTCCGCAAGGAACCTTACCTTCTGTGCCAGAATCTCGTAGTATTGCCTTTCTATGCCGTCAGCAGAAGTATATCTTGAAGTCCTTATCCTTCCTGTCACATAAATGGGCATTCCCTTGGTTATCTGCTCCAGGTCCGGCATGTCCTTTCCGTTCCACGCCGCGACATTGAACCATGTCGTTTCCGATACGGCCTGTCCGTCCCTTGTCTTGTAAAGATGTTCGGTCACCACTGAAAAGTTAGCGACCTTGTTTCCGTTCACTTCGTTTGTGCGCACCGTGCCGACACGGCCGCGAAGTTCGATTCTGTTAAGATGTTCCATAAGATTATTTCTCCTTTGATTGTTATTGTTCTCCCCACATCTTATGCGCGCTGAGCAGGTTGTGGCAAAGTAAAGTAAAATAATTGAAAACCAGATGTTTGTACTTATCCATTGCAGCTATTCTTTTCTGAATTTTATAATCTTTCATCTTTTCTGTGCATAATTCAATCTTTTTGTTGCATGCACAAATTTATCTTTCATTTTTCTGGTTTACAGAATCAGAAAAATTTTCTTTCAGAAAAAGAAAAAACTTGTTCCCGGGTATTGCGGATTGTCCTGACTGTCGGCAACTTTGTTTGAAAATATTAGATGGTCATATGGATAATGATAATTATGGGAGGCGGATAACGAGGTGCCTGGAGTGCGGAGACCGTATATTGTATGGAAGGACTGACAAGAAGTTCTGCTGTGAATCATGCCGGCAGAAGCATTTTTACAGTACAGCCAAGGAGACAAGGATATTCAAGAGAAAGGTCCTGGCCATACTTTCCAGAAATCATGAGATATTGGAGAATCTGATACGGGAAGGTAAGGATTCCGCCGATCTGATGGAACTGGTCCTCATAGGCTTTGTCCCGTGGGTGATAACTTCGTACAGAAGGAGCGGGAAGCATGATGAGTACAATTGCTTTAACATTAAATATATAATGACGCGTACGCGTATATATTCAATAGTGAAAATTCGGAATCTTTCAGTAAATTTGCAGGCTGGTATGAATACTGAAGACAAACAATACTAAATATCATGACAAAGAAACTACTTATCGCAGGCACAGCGCTTGCATTAATCAGCAGTTGCAGCAACATGGAAAACCCTTTCCTTACGGAGTCTTCCGCACCATTCGGAGCTCCCGAATTCGACAAGATCGAGAATGAACATTACCTTCCGGCATTCGAGGCTGGTATAGCAGAAGCCAAGGCGGAAATCGATGCTATCGTGGCCAATCCTGATGAACCTACATTTGAAAATACCATCGAGGCTATGGAATTTGCCGGAGAGACTCTCGACAGAGTAGCAGGCATATTCTACAACCTCATGGAGGCTGATACGAATGATGAGATGCAGCAGATCGCAGAGCAGGTGTCTCCGATGCTCACAGAGTATTCGATGTACGTATCTCTCAATGCCGCTCTTTTCGAGAGAGTGAAGGCTGTATATGAGAAGAAGGGTGAACTAGGTCTTGATAAGGATCAGCTCAAGCTTCTGGAGGATAATTACAAGAGCTTTGTGCGCGGTGGAGCTAACCTTTCAGACGATGATAAGGAACTTTACAGCAAATGGTCTGAGGAACTTTCGCTCGCGACCCTTCAGTTCAGCAAGAATGTACTTGCGGCTACAAATGCCTATACTCTCCACCTTACAGACTCTGCAGACCTTGCAGGACTTCCTGATTTTGTGAAGACAATGGCGGCTGAGACTGCATCTGAGAAAGGTCTTGAAGGATGGACATTCACTCTTCATGCTCCTAGCTACAGCCCGTTCCTCAAATATAGTGAGGTCCGCGACCTCCGCAAGCAGATGTGGACTGCATATAACACAAGAGCTACCGAGGGAGAGTTTGACAACAGGGAGATCGTCAAGCAGATAGTTGACCTCAGAATCAAGATCGCCAATATTCTCGGATATGAGACATATGCAGATTATGCACTTGAGGAGAGAATGGCAAAGAGCAAGACTACAGTAAATGATTTCATCAAGAACCTTCTTGAGCCTTCAATGGAGTTCGCAAAGAAGGATGTCGCCGATGTCTATGCTTTTGCTAAGAAGAACGGCTTTGCTGATGCTCAGCTTATGCCTTGGGATTTCAGCTATTGGTCAGAAAAGTATCAGCAGGCTGAATATTCTCTCAGTGCAGAGGAACTCAAGCCATATTTCCAGCTTGAGAGCTGTATAGATGCAGTGTTCGGTCTTGCAACCCGCCTGTATGGAATCAGCTTCACTGAACTTGATGATGTTCCTGTATATCATGAAGATGTGAAGGTGTATGAGGTAAAGGATGCAGATGGCAGCCATCTTGCGCTCTTCTATGCTGACTTCTTCCCTCGCGCAAGCAAGAGAGGTGGAGCTTGGATGACTGAGTTCCGTGGCCAGAGCATCAAGAACGGTGTGGAGCGCAGGCCGTTCATCAGCACTGTAATGAACTTTACAAAGCCTACAGCTGATGCTCCGTCACTTATCACTCATGATGAACTTACTACATTCCTCCATGAGTTCGGACATGCTCTTCATGGAATGTTCGCTGAGGGCCGTTATCCGTCGCTTACCGGTACAAGCGTAAGCCGTGATTTCGTTGAACTTCCTTCTCAGATCATGGAGAATTGGGCATTTGAGCCTGAATATCTCAATTCGTTTGCAAAACATTATCAGACAGGTGAGCCTATCCCTGCAGAGCTTATCGAAAAAATTGTAGCGGCAAAGAATTATCTTGCCGGTTACGGACAGGTCCGTCAGCTCCATTTCGGATATCTCGACATGGCTTGGCATTCTCTTACAGAACTTCCTGCAGAGGGAACAATCGAATTTGAGCAGAAAGTACTGGATCCGTATGCAATCATGCCTTCAGTTGAGGGTGCGGCCTTCTCATGCTCATTCTCACATATCTTCTCCGGCGGATATTCAGCAGGATATTATTCGTATAAGTGGGCAGAGGTGCTCGAGGCTGATGCTTTCTCACTTTTCAAGGAGAAAGGCATTTTCAATACCGAAGTTTCCGGTTCATTCCGTGAGAACATTCTATCTAAGGGAGGTACAGAAGAGGCTTCAGTTCTTTATCGTAACTTCCGTGGACATGACCCTGAGCCACAGGCTCTTATGGAAAAGCTCGGCCTTGTGAAATAGGCCGGGTTTTCCCGAAAGAACAAATATGGCCGTTTCTGTGCTTTTGCCCCTGTATCTAGGGCCCGAAAGAACAAAAACGGCCTTTGTTATGCTTTTAAACGGAGGGATGTCCTATTTAGGAGCGATCCTGTATAGGAAGCCCGCAATGATTGCGAAAACTATGTTAGGAAGCCATAGAGCTATTGCAGGTGGCAAGGTGTCCGTATGTACAAACATCTGGCTGAACCTCAGGAAAAGGATATAGGTGAAGGCGAGAGCGATACCGATACCGATATTCCAACCAATTCCTCCTCTTCGTTTTTTCGAAGATAAGGCCACTCCCATTATCGTAAGAATGAAAGCTGAGAAAGGAAGGGCGAATCTGGTATGTTTCTCTATGAGGGCCATCTTGACGTTTGCATCTCCTCTCATCTTCTGGATATGTATCATGTCGTTGAGCTCATAATAATCCATGGTCTGAACGGTCTTCTCATTGAAGTAGAAGTCCTTGACACTCAGAGGAATGATAGTGTCCATCTGCTTTCCGCTGCGGATGTTGTCGGTCAGATCGTCGTTGTAGTCTCTGATGAAATACTTCTTGAGCTTCCAGCTGCCTCTTGTCGTGTCATATACTGCAGTCTCTGCTGAAATCTTTGATACCAGTTTGTTGCCTTCGAGCTTTTCCAGGGTGAAACGGTAAGCTGTGTTGTTCCATGAACTGAATGATTCTGCATATACGAATTCTCCTGGAGCTATCTGATAATGGACATTTCGTCCCACACTTTTTGTCTTGTCCTTGAAATATTGTGTTTCGAACTCAACTCTGGTCTTGTTGGCATCAGGGATGATGAAAAGATTGAGACCCAGTGAGAAAAGAGCGATCAGTGCTGCTGAAAATATATACGGCACCATCATGCGGTGAAAGCTGATACCGCATGACAGTATGGCGATGATTTCCGAATCTGCAGCCATCTTGGAGGTGAAGAAAATAACGGTGATGAATACGAACAGCGGACTGAACATATTCATGAAGTATGGCACGAAGTTCACGTAGTAGTCAAATATGATGGCCTTCAGAGGTGCTTCCTTTGCGACAAAGTCATCGATTCTTTCGCTGATATCGAAAATGATGACGATACCGATGATAAGAATGAGCGCAACGAAGAAGGTACTAATGAACTTCTTGACGATATATTTGTCTATTTTTCTTGGCCTGAGATCAAACTCCATCTTGTTATAGTCTTGTAGTGATTCTACGTACGGTTTCGTCTTTCCATGCCTTGAAATCTCCAGCCTTGATATGTTTGCGTGCTTCGCGTACAAGGTCGAGATAGAATGCAAGGTTGTGTTCGCTGGCAATCTGGCCGGCAAATATCTCTCCCGCTACGAAGAGATGACGGAGATATGCCTTGGTGTAGGTGTGATCTACGAAAGAAGTGCCTTTCGGATCAAGCGGAGAGAAGTCGTCCGCCCACTTCTTGTTCTTCATGTTCATGATGCCGTCCCATGTGAACAGCATTCCGTTGCGCCCGTTTCTTGTCGGCATCACGCAATCAAACATATCCACTCCTCGTGCTATGCCTTCAAGTATATTGGCAGGCGTGCCTACTCCCATAAGGTAGCGTGGCTTGTCTTCAGGAAGAATCGGACATACTACCTCAAGCATTTCATACATCTTTTCCGTGGGCTCACCTACGGCAAGGCCTCCGATGGCATATCCTTCGCGGTCCAGTGCAGCGGCATGCTCTACAGCTTCACGGCGAAGGTCCGGATATACACAGCCCTGTACGATAGGGAAGAGGGCCTGCGAGTAACCATAAAGAGGCTCTGTCTCATCAAAATGCTTTACGCATCTTTCCAGCCATCTCTGCGTAAGCTTGAGTGATTTCTTTGCATAATTGTAATCCGCATCTCCAGGGCAGCATTCATCAAGAGCCATCACTATGTCAGCTCCGATGATTCTCTGCGTATCCATATTGTTTTCCGGAGTGAAGATATGCTTCGATCCGTCTATATGTGAGCGGAATATGCAACCGTCTTCTGTCAGCTTTCTGATAGGACTGAGCGAGAAGACCTGGAATCCACCGCTGTCGGTAAGGATTGGTCTGTCCCATGATTCGAATTTATGAAGTCCTCCGGCTGCCTTGAGGATTTCCAGACCGGGACGGAGATAAAGGTGGTATGTGTTTCCAAGAATTATTTCCGCCTTGATGTCTTCTTTAAGGTCTCTATGATATATACCCTTGACCGAACCTACCGTACCTACGGGCATGAAGATAGGAGTCTCGATCTGTCCGTGGTCAGTCGTGATGATTCCGCATCTGGCAGCGGATTGAGGGTCATTATGAGTCTTTACGAATTTCATTCAAAATCAATTTAACTGCCAAAGATAGTAACTTTTGCTCAAAATCTCTTATCTTTGTCAATTACATTGCTGTAATAGATTGTCTGGCGGCAAGCTATGACGTGAAACCGTCATCTCCGACATGACTGGAGATAATTAACCATAAACAAATAATCATAACACATATGAACAAATCAATCAAACTCAGACTTATCGTCATGAATATCATCCAGTGGGCTGTGTGGGGTTCTTATCTTACCTCGATGGGAAGCTATCTCGCATCAGTCGGACTGGCGACAAGAATCGGTATATTCTATTCGATGCAAGGTATTGTTTCCATCTTCATGCCTACTCTGATGGGTATCGTGGCTGATAAATTCATTCCCGCTCAGAAACTTCTGGGACTTTGTCACGGAATAGCAGGAGCAGCTATGGCTGGGGCGGCATTCTATGGAATGAGCGCCGGAACGGAGGTCTCATTCGGTATCCTTTTCGGCCTTTATGCTTTGAGCGTGGCATTCTATATGCCGACAATCGCACTTTCCAATTCAGTGGCTTACAATATCCTTGAGAAGAACGGATATGACACTGTAAAGGATTTTCCTCCTATCCGTGTATTTGGAACCATCGGATTCATCTGTGCCATGCTTTTCGTCAATTTCATGACAAACGGGGACGGTGTACAGTATCAGCATTCTTATAACCAGTTCATGGTATCCGGTATCTGCGGTTTAGTGATGTTCCTGTATTGCTTTACCCTTCCAGAATGTCCATGCAATAAGGAAACCGATGAAAACCAGACTCTTGCGAAGCGTATGGGACTCGACGCCTTCTCTCTCTTCAAGGACAGGCAGATGGCTATCTTCTTCATCTTCTCTATGCTTCTCGGAGTAGCACTTCAGATTACAAACGGCTTTGCAAATCCTTTCATCTCGCACTTCAAGGAAATACCGGCATTCGCCGAGACATGGGGAGCCCGTAATGCAAATGCCCTCATCTCGATTTCTCAGGTTTCCGAGACTTTGGGTATCCTTCTTATTCCGGTGGCTATGAGGCTTTTCGGTATCAAGAAGGTCATGCTTATAGCCATGTTTGCATGGGTACTTCGCTTCGGACTGTTCGGTGCCGGTGATCCTGGTTCAGGAGTATGGATGCTTATCCTTTCGATGATCGTTTATGGAGTAGCTTTCGACTTCTTCAATATTTCAGGCTCGCTTTATGTCAACATGAGGACCACGTCAAAGATCCAGAACAGTGCGCAGGGCCTTTTCATGCTTATGACAAACGGTATAGGTGCTACAATAGGAACTCTCAGCGCACAGGCTGTCGTGAACCATTTCGTATATAATGCTGCCGAACCGAACTGGAGCGCGGCCTGGTATGTGTTTGCTGCTTATGCGCTTGTCGTTGCAGTCCTGTTCATGATCCTGTTCAAGGAACCTAAGGACTCGTCGCAGAAAGTGGCTTAATAAGTGAATATCCAGCTGTCAGGTCTTGAAGCATTGCCTGCAGCATCAACAGCTACGACCATGAGTACATATTCCTTTCCGGCAACCGGGTTGCTGATAAGTGCATATGGATTCGTGGTCTTTTCTATATAATATAGCCCCGGATCCAGAATCATTTCTCTTTCAGCGATGTCAATTGAAGAGCCGAATGTCGCAGTCCATCTGTAACTGTCTGTAGCAAAAAGAATGTATCGGTAGCTTACGGCACCGTCTGCATGCCAGCTTATCCTGCCGTTTTCCTTGACTGATTCGATATCTTTGTCGATGGAAACGGATAAATCATTATATGGCAGTCCTAGAGTCATATACTCTTCTTCGAAAAGATTTCCATATTTTCCCCTCTTGTCGATGGCTATGGCCAGAAGTGTATATTTCTTTCCAGGAAGCAGGAATTTCTTTACTATCATATCGGAGTTGCCTTCAAAG
This sequence comes from Candidatus Cryptobacteroides sp., assembly GCA_045613365.1. Classification (GTDB taxonomy): domain Bacteria; phylum Bacteroidota; class Bacteroidia; order Bacteroidales; family UBA932; genus Cryptobacteroides. Next base: position 12,607 of record JAZLAS010000002.1, on the reverse strand, counting down.
AAATATGCGTTTCCTTTGATCAGAAGGTCGATTTTGTCCTGTTCACCAGGATAGAGCTTCATCTCTTCTTCGGATAGCAGATGGTTGAATACCCTGTCCACATCTTCAGAAACTACCAGTTTTGCTGAAATATCTGCCATTCCTATGGTGATGTCTTCAGATGTGATTGATGAGGTCCCTCCAGGCTGATATGATTGTGTCGTTACCTCCAGATATGTGATGTCATCAATAGTATATTCTCCGCTTTCCTTGTATGGCGCAATCCATAAGATATATGTGTGTCCGGATTCGATCAGTACGTCGGCCATGAAATCCTGAAAACGGGTAACAGTACCTGAGAATGACATTGGAGACGTATATTGGGTTTCATAAGGCAAACTTGCTAAGAGGCTTCCGTCTGCAATCATCGAGTCATACATTTTCTTGGTAGTCAGACCACAGCTGTATGACGTTACGTCTTTCATGTTTATCTTTACGCTGAATGTAGTGAAAGATACAGATCTTGTCTCGATTGTGACGACAGGCTTGATCTTATTTCCGAATGTTTCATATGTCAAAGGTACGGTCACTACTGAGTTTCTCTTGACATTCAGCACTTTACCTTCTTTCATTCTGAAGATATGTTCCTTGCCGTCTGCAGCAGTCGCAGTAATATTCATCGAAGAATATTGCTGATGGGGGACAACTACGTGGAATGCAGTCCCTTCCGGGCCGACAGTGACGCCTTCTCCGCAATTCAGAACTGTAATGGGCGAAGAAACGATATTATCACTGTTCATATACTCATCAATGCTGAGGTCGTAGCAATATTCTCCGCTGATCGTTATGTCGGTGGATATTGTCAGGGAAGTGATTTCGACGGGCTCAGGACCTGATATCACAAAACGGAGCACTGCACCAACGTTCCTGAAATGAAGCTCTGGGACAGTGGATATTTCGCTGATCATAGGCATGGTACCGTCAGCAAAGCTGCCGGAAACATATGTCTGCTCGGTCGGTATTGTTAATATGATGCTTTCATTTGTTCCTGGAGCTGGCAGAGACAGACCCTTTACCGGGTAGCCGGCTATTATACCCTGAGAAAAATCTGAAACAGCATTCCCCTTCGGCCTGAAAGCAGCACTTGAACTTCCGCCTTCGATTGCGGAATAGATATAAGAGGCCTTGCCATCCGATATCATTATCTCATCTTCGGCAGACCATAATACCTTATATGTCCCTTCTTCATTTCCTCCCATCGAGGTCTTGGTTTCAGGAGAAATCGAAGCCTTGATGTAATCGGACGTTATATTCTCTTCAATTCTGTCGTAACTGCAGGATGACATCAGCAAAGTCATCGCAGTTGCTGTTAGTAATCTCGAAATCTTCATGTCTGTGGGGGTTCGTTTTATTCGAAATAGTCGGAGTAATCGTCTGGGTCTTCGTGCAGACTCTCGTTATGTCCACCACTTCCAACCAGAAAGGCCTGCTCGATATGAAGGTCGATCATGATGATTTGAGGGGATTCGTATTTCTTTTCAAAATCTTTCATAGTTCTGCAAATATAAGTTTTTTTTACAAATGATACTATTATTATTTCATTCTTAAAAAATACTTACCTTTGCAGAATCAATGAATCAACAGTTTATGGCATTTATCAACAAAGAGAAAAAGTATAAGTGGGAGTTCGACAATATCGGAGGCTCTTCACGTGTAAGAATCAAGTCAGGCGACGATATCGCTCATCTTGCAGAACTGGATCCTAAAATGTGGACTGTATTGTCATGTCCTGTCAGCGGTCTGGAAATTGATGACAAGAGTCTCGCTTATATTGACAGTGACTCTGATGGAAAGATTCGTGTAAATGACATTATTACGACATCAGAGTGGATAGTCGGTGTGCTTAAGAACCCTGATCTGCTTCTTGAAGGCAAAGATAGCATCGATATCGATTCTTTTGACCTCGAGAATGAAGCAGGTAAGAAACTTTATGGATCTGCTAAGCAGATTCTGACAAACCTTGGCAAAGAGGGGAGTGTTGTGTCATTGTATGATACTGCTGACATAGCTGCAATCTTTGCCAAGACCCGTTTCAATGGCGATGGTGTAATTACCGAAGCGTCTGCAGAAGATGCTGATGAAAAGGCTGCAATAGCTGCAGCTGTATCTTCTATGGGAGGCGTGACAGACAGAAGCGGAGAACAGGGCGTCAATGCTGAAAAGATCGAAGCCTTCTATAAGGAATGTACTGATTATATCGCATGGCAGGAAGCGGTAGTTGAAGCTCCGTTCGGGGATAAGACTGATGCTGCTATTGATGCGTATAATGCACTTGATGCAAAGGTAAAGGACTTCTTTATGCGCTCGAAGCTTGCTGCATTCTCTCCGGACAGTACAATTGCTCTTGATGTACAGACATCGCGCATAGAAGCTATCAGTGCAGAGAATCTGACAGGAAAGACAGATGAAATAGCCGCATATCCTATAGCCAGAGTTACCGGCAAGGCGGAAATGAATCTTTCTGAACCAGTCAATCCGGCTTGGGCTGCTCAGTTTGAGGCTCTTAAGGCTGTCGCTTTTGCAGACAAAAAGGTACTTACAGAAGAAGATTGGGCTTCTATAGGTTCGCAATTTGCTGCTTATACAGGTTGGAAAGCTGCAAAAGCAGGTGCAGCAGTTGAATCTCTTGGCCTTGATGCAGTAAAAGACTTCTTGGCTAAGGATAAGAAGGAAGCTCTGCTAGCTGTAATCGCTCAGGATGCCTCTCTTGCTGAAGAAGCAGCAAATATCGAGATGGTGGATAAGTTCCTGCATGTTTTCAGGGATTTCTATCGTTTGCTCCGCAATTTCGTTACTCTCAATGACTTCTATTCAAAAGACAAGGGTGTTTCTGCTATTTTCCAGTCAGGACGTCTTATCATTGATCAGAGGGAGTGCCGTTTCTGTATGAAGGTGGCTGATATGGCAAAGCACAATGCTACTGCAGCAGCCAGCGGTATGTTCCTTATTTATTGTGACTGTACCACCAAGACAAGCGCTGCAAAACTCAATATTGTTGCAGCAGTTACAGTCGGAGATATAGGTGACCTTGTAGTAGGCAAGAATGCTGTCTATTATGATAATGCCGGTGTGGAATGGGACGCTGTCATTACCAAGGTCGTCGATAATCCTATCAGTGTCGGTCAGGCTTTCTGGTCTCCATATAGAAGAATGGCAAAGACTGTTGAGAATCTGATCAATAAGAACGCAGCAGACAAGGACGCAAAGATGATAGCAGATGCAAATGCCAAGATCAATGCAGCTCCTGCAGCTATTCCTGCTGCTCCTGCTGATGGAACTAAACCAGCTGCAGCTGCTCCACCTTTCGATATCGCCAAGTTTGCCGGAATCTTTGCTGCTATCGGTATGGCTTTAGGAATGATCGGAACAGCTTTGGTTACTCTGGCTAAAGGTCTAATTGCATTGAAATGGTGGCAGCTGATCATAGTGTTTGTAGGCATCATGCTTCTCATTTCCGGTCCGGCAATGGTAATGGCATGGATGAAGCTTCGCAGACGCAATATAGCTCCTCTTCTTAATGCCAACGGCTGGGCTGTCAATGCAGCCTCTAAGATCAGCATTCCTTTTGGAGAGACTTTGACCGATACTGCTAAGTTTCCGAAAATGAAACTCAAGGATCCTTATGCCAAGACAGGTCTTGCTCCATGGGCAAAATGGCTGATAGGAATTCTTTCTGTAGCAATTATTGTCGCTGTGCTCTGGATTTTCAATCTCCTTTCTTGGGCCGGATTCGAATCACCGCTTCCTAAATATCATCAGGATGAAGTTGTGCTGGAGGAAGTGACAGAGGTTGCAGATTCTCTTGCTGTTTCCGATACTGCTGCACTCGAAACCCCTGTGGCTGAATAAATTATAAATAAGTTACATATTTATAAAAAACAGAAAAATGTTGATATCATTTCATCACATTTTTCTGTTTTTTATATTGTTTCTACCAAAATATTTCTATCTCTCGGGGGTGTGATTGTATCATAAAGAAAAGAAAATTGCAAAATCCTGAAGACATGCTTGTTGAGTTAGACGGTGTGTCTTATCTGGTAATTGATGGAATGCTGTACCGTTATGCTGATTTAACTCTTGACAAGGGTTTCAAGATTGTTTTAGCTAAACCTGGAAGCGAATGAGTTCTTATGAACATGTTGAATTGTCTGTTAGGAACACAGATCGTTCTCTTGAGTACTGTTCTAATGAATATCCTGGAATTGCTGTTGATGACTGATCATCGAGATTTGACCTCTTCTGTCGTGATAAGAATGGAGATGGCTTTCTGATTGAAACGCAGAATTGGTCTCAGAAATTCTTCAATAAGCGAGCTGTGTATTATTCTTCGTTTGATGATTGTCTTTCTTTAAAAGACTTATGGATTTATAGTATAAAGAATATGGCAAGTCAGAATGAATGTCCGGAGAAAGTTGTCGGGACTGATGTCGAGTCCTTGTTTAATATGGCTGAGCTGGCCAAAATGAGGCCTGATGAACGTATTGCTTATCAGATGAGCATGATGCGTCGTGTCGAATATTTGAATTCAAGGCAGGAGGTTATCGAGGAGGCTACAAAAGAGGGACATAAAGAGGGCCTTGAACAGGGTATTAACCATGCTATAGTACAGATGGCAAAATCAGGATTGCAGATCAAGGATATAGCTTCTATCATGAATCTATCAGAGGAAAAGATCGCAGATATCTTGTCAGATAAATAGATATTGTTTCCGTTTTATTATAAATTATATGCCTGGCTTAATTTAAGCCAGGCATATAATTTAACAAAAAGAGGTCGGCGTTTGCCGACCTCTTCGAGTATAATCAATCAGAATCTATTAGTTCTCATTGTTTGGACGGAATTCAACTGTGATAACAACAGACTCATCATTGCCATAGTTGTAGTTGTGAGTAAGTTTGTACTCTACATCTGCGTAAATAGACTGGTTAAGGAGACCATCATCAGCAATAAGGGTAATCTTACCATTGTTGAATGTGTACTTAACTCCTGGATAAGTAACCTTATTTTCACCTTCCTTAGTATAAACTCTTATGAGGTCACAGTTCCACTCTGGGTGGTCAGCTGGCTGAGTGATGAACTTTGCACCATAAACCTCATTTGCATACTTGTCAACAAATACCTGACTTGGATAAGACTCGGTATTGATAAGGTTGCCTTTTTCCTCGATGCTTGTAAGAGAGAGTGCTCTATGAGTGTATGCGATAGCATCCTCACCTGGAACGCGCTCAACAAGAATCTCAACGCCTTCTACCTCTGGTGCAAGGTCGATTTCAGAGAATGTAAGTGGATCGATTGTGAAGAGTGTTACATCCTTAGTGTCAACAGGGAATCCGTTAGCAAGGAGTGTTGCAGTAACCTCGATCTCGTTACCCTCAAAGAGACCTGCGTTAGTCCAATCCTTGATTACAGCCTTGCCTTCCTCAAGAACGTTGATCTTACTTGTCTCATCAACAAATACATTTACAACGTCAGTTGTCTCTGGCTTAGGAGCATTCTCTGTCTTAATTTCGAATTTAACTGTAAGTACTCTTTCAACACCATACTCAACCTCCTCATTTACATAGAAGTACTTGCCGAGGTCAGCCTGGTCGATTGTGTACTTTCTACCATGCTCTACAGTCTCATCAGCGATGATGTCACCGTCAACCTCAACTTCCCAACGATCTTCATCAGCGTTGAAGTTAACGAAGTCAACAGTCGAGTACTCGAGTCCGTCAGTAGGAAGAACGATAGTACCATCGAAATTGAATGTATATTCAACGCCTACGATAGCATCCTTCTGGCTTACCATGATCTCCTGCTTAGCAGCATCCTTATCAATCTGTGACTGGTGGAGACCAATCTTGAGAGGCTCAAATGCATTGATTGGAGTATCAATGTTCTGAGGATCAAGAACGGTGTTGTCCTTATTGATCTTAGATGCAGAAACTGGAGAATCAGCGAGTCTAGCAGAGAAGAATTCCATAGCAGCCTCGTCATCATCAGCAAATCCGATGATGTCACGATACTTCTCGAACATCTGCTCAACAATTGTAGAGTATGCATATACCCAACCATTTACTCCTGCAGCAAGCTTGAACTCGAGGTCAGACTCAGAAGCAACGAGTGCATCTGTACGCTTACCGAGCTTGATAGCAGCCTTAACTGTGATAGAAAGGTCATCGAATTCGTTAACCCACTGAACAGTATATTCATTCCAATCGTTAGCACTTGTAGGCTCAGGGAATGCGTATTCGCCAGAAAGTGTGAAGTCGAGAGTCTCGTCTGCAATGCTCATCTGGATGTCATAACCAGTACCACCATAAGTCTTCTTAGGTGAGCCAGTCTGGAGGATAGAGTAGAGGCTATATCCCTCAAGTGACTTGTTATTAGTTACACATGCAGCAAGATCATACTCGTAACCTGTGTACTGGACAGGGAGTGAGTAAGGGGTCTCACCACGGAGGTTGTAAGCAAGCTCCATTGTCCAAGGAATCTCAACAACGCCGAGATTAACCTCAACAAGTCTGTTGCAGATTTCTACTGATGCCTGAGTATTAACAGTCACACCATTAATGTTATAAATGTAGTCAATGGTAAGAATATGCTCATTCTTCGCCTTGAGAGCCTTATAAGTCTCCTTTGACATCTCCTCTCTGATCTTCACATATGTGTCGTTCTCAGCAGTGATTGATGTCAATGGATCCTCTCTAAGTTCGAACTTGCCTACCTGACGCTTCTCAACCTCTCCCTTCTTAAGGGTGATAAGGTGATGCTGATACTCGTCTGAACCGAGCACCTTCTGGTAAACACTACGCTCAAGCTGGATATCATAACCAGCTGCGATAAGGTCATCTGCAGTATTGATTTCCTCACCTGCGATGAATGCGAGTCTGTGACCCTTAAGAATAGTTCTTTCAGCTGGATCGTGGCGGTCGTATGGGAGATATTCTACAGGAGCATCCTCGTATGAACGGAATGTGATGTCCTCATCCTCACCATCAAGAACAACTGCCTCGATAAACTCTGGATATGCAGGAACGAGATTAGTATACTCAGTTGAACGGTTGTTGTTACCATCTGAAAGAACGAGTGATACGCTATATGAGTTCTTCTCATCAGCAGGGTTACCCTCTTCTGGCTTAATTTGCATTCTAGGCTGATTGTTGCCATACCACCAATAAGCATAGAAGAAGTCAGGGTTGAAATTCTTAGCAAGAACCTCTACCTCGAGATACTCACCCTTAGCCTCAACCTTTGTAATCTCAAGGCTTGCAGGAACTGTTGTAGAACGAGTCCAAGCACGCTTAACTGGCTCTACCTCATAATAGAATGTCTCTGGAGTCCATGTGGTTGCGATAGCCTTTGCAGCTGCAACAGCATCTTCATCAGCATTTGCATATACACGGTAACGGAGTACTGACTTCTTTACAAGAATACCCTCTGACTCCTGACCGTAAAGCATAGCCCAAGAGATAGATGCCTTATGATCATCGTAATCAGGAACGTATACGAGGCTCTGAACACGGCTCATGAGCTTCTCGATATTCTCAGAGTTCATGTTGATATAGAGAAGAGCTGAAGAAAGAGCGTTCTGTGTAGTCTGGATCTGGCCAGCGAGTTCCTCAGTGTTCTCCTTAAGTGCAGCATAGATTGCAGCTACGTCATCAGCGTGTACATTGAGAGCCGCAGCAAGATTGTTCTGGAGCTCAGTAATCTGCTGCTGGAGCTGTACGTCCTCATTCTGGAGGTTGTCAATTACAGGCTCAAGTGAAACGAGAGTGTTTCTGAGCTCGTTGATCTTAGCCTCAAGAGCAGCCTTCATCTCAGGAAGATACTCTGAGAGAGAAAGGAGAGTGTTGTTGAGCTCGTTGATCTTAGCCTCGATCTCAGCAACCTTAGTCTCGTAAGCAGCTTTGTGAGCAGCGAGAGCTGCATCAGTAGCGTTGATTCTCTCTGTAAGAGATGTATAAATCTGGCCAACGTTAGCCTGAAGCTCATTGTACTGCTTCCAAAGCTCGTTGTCCTCATTCTGGAGGCTAGCGATTACTGGCTCAAGTGAAAGAAGAGTATTGCGGAGCTCCTGGATCTTAGCCTCAAGAGCCTCGTCAGCAGCCTCACGATTCTCTGTCTCGAGAGCGAGGAGGTTGTTGATTGAAGTAATAACCTCACGGAGACCATCGATCTCCATGTAAAGGTCTGTATCTGTAGCATCGAGCTCACCGAACTTCTCCTTAAGATACTCAGAGAGTGAATCCAAAGTGTTGCGGATCTCAGTGAACTTAGCATCTACCTCAGCCTCATAAGTCTCGAGATAAGTAGAGAGAGCAGCGAGTGAACCATGGAGCTCAGTGAGCTTAAGGTCAGTTGTTGCCTCATACTCAGTAAGGTGCTCTGAGAGAGATACGAGAGTGTTGTAGTTCTCCTCAGCCTTAGCGTCAACAGCGTTGATCTTTGCCTCGAGCTCAGCCTTCATCTTTGGAAGGTACTCTGAGAGAGAAAGAAGAGTGTTGTTGATCTCATTTACCTTAGCCTCAAGACCTCCGAGGTACTCTGAGAGAGATACGAGAGTGTTCTGAAGCTCGTTAGCCTTAGCGTCAACACCTGCGATCTTCTCGTTAAGCTCTGCCTTTGCATCAGCGATCTGAGTCTTTACAGTCTCAATCTCACCCTCAAGGTCTGTCTTAACTGTGTTAAGTTCCTTCTCGAGATCCTCGATAGCCTTGACAGCCTCGTTGAGAGCTGTCTTGTCAGCTTTCTTGTCATCAAGAGCAGAAAGCTGTGTGCTTACTGTAGCCACAGCATCCTCGATTGCCTTGTTGGCAGCGTCGATTTTGCCTGAGAGAGCGGTAACGTCCTTAGTGAGCTGATCCTTCACCTCTTTATTAAGACCGTCAACATACTCTTTAGTAGCATACTGAGTTGCAAGCTTAGCCTCGAGAGCTGCAATTGCCTCAGCAAGATCCTCAGCAGTAGCAGTTGTTTCCTGCTTGAGGCCATCAAGTCTGTCATTCACATTCTGGATGTCTGTATCATAGTCAGTACATCCAACTACAGCAACTGCTACTCCACAGAGAAGCAACTTGCCAAGCTTAGTGAAAAAAGATTTCATAAATAATACCGTTAATTAAATTTAATGAATAAAAAATATTGAGTTTGTTTTGTTTACAACCTTACTCAAGAGTGCATGTCACCACGCGGTTCTTGTTGTTCTCAGCGAAAGGCTGGACAGTGTCGCCCTTGAATGCTGTAGCGATGCGCTCAGCAGGGACACCGAGCTTCACGAGTCTTTCCTTAACGACCTTTGCACGGTTCTCAGAAAGCTTCATGTTGCCAGCTGGAGTACCTGTCTCCTTGTCAGCGTAACCTACGAGGTAAACGTTGAAGTCAGGGTTAGCCTTCATCCACTCAGCGAGCTTCTCGAGCTTAGCGCCCTCAGCCTTGCGGATATATGTAGAGTTGATTGTGAAGAACACATTGTCAGAGTTCTCTGCAGCCTTTGCAGCACGCTCAGCGGCAGCCTTCTCAGCGGCAGCCTTCTCAGCAGCAGCCTTCTCAGCGGCAGCCTTCTCAGCAGCAGCCTTCTCGGCAGCAGCCTTTGCAGCAGCCTCAGCAGCAGCCTTCTCAGCGGCAGCGATGGCAGCAGCCTCAGCAGCGGCAGCCTCAGCAGCAGCTACAGCGGCAGCATAAACAGCTGACGGACGAGTGTTGTCTCCGAGACGGAATGTGATGCCTGCGAGGAGGTTGAACTGCCAGTCAGAGCGAAGTCCTGCTTTGTCTTCCTTAGAGTTGAAGTAGTCAGAGTAGAAGTTGCTGTTTGCCTCGAGACCGAGAGCGATCTTCTCAGATACCCAGAAGTCCGCGCCTGCACCGAAGCGTCCCACTACAAATGGCTTTGAATCCCAGTAGAAAGGGAGCATCGAAGCGAATGCGGCATTCTCCTTGAGTGCAGCAGCCTCCTTGTTGTTGAATCCGTATGCTCCGCCGATACCTGCAAAGAGGTAAGGGCTGCATACCCTGTCATGCTTGAATCCTCCGATGAGGTTCGCGAGATCAAGGACATAGTCAGCGTTGATCTGTCCGTACTGGAACTTGTAGATGTTCTGTTCAGACGCATTCACGCTTCCCTTGCCCTGCCAGCCGCTCAAGCCGAAGCGTACTCCCATCGCATGGTGGAAGTTGTAGCTTGCAGAAAGCTGAGCCGCAGGAGAGATGAGCTTGAAGAAGTCAGCCTCACCACGTGTGTTGGCCGCACCCCCCTGAAGCTTAAGACTCCAGTGAGGACGGAACTCGAGGCTCTCGTCGCTCTTGCTCTGCTGCGCAGACGCAACGCCACCCAACATGAGCAGCGCCACGGCAATCATAGTCAGTCGTTTCATCATAAAGTAGTATAGTAGTTAAACAATTACATGCTTATCACGCCCCGTGATAACTAGCAAACAGCTTGCCGTTACCGATAGGACAAAACACTAGTAATGCACAAAGGTAATCACTTTTTTTTAATTGGCAATAAAAAACGTTGAAAAAAACAGCTGAAACGCGACTTTCTAGACTTTACCATTAAAAAGAACAAAGTATATAACACCTAATAATTTAGGAAGATAAAGTCTGCCGGTCCGGGGCGCTTGCATACAATTTGCATACAAACCGCGGATCCGCATATAAAAATGCATCTCAGAGGTCAGTCTGATCTGACTGAATCTTGTTTCCTGAATACAAATATAAGTCTTTTTTTACATTTTCCATACATAAAATGCATTTTTTCGGTTTGTATGTGAATTGTATGCAAATCCTTAATTTAAAAAGACGAATTATGTACAGATTCAGAAGAGAACGAATCTCCGTCTTGACTGTAGTGGACAGAAGGCGTAGAAAGAACAACGGATTGTATCCAGTCAAGATCGAAGTCGTTTACCGGAGGACGCAAAGATATTATCCTACCGGCAAAGATGTATCATTGGAAGAATGGGCGACGATGTGGAATGCAAAAAGACTGTCTGACAAATGCATCAGCATCGAAAAGAGTTTCAATATGATACGCACGGTTGTCGAAAGTCTGGCCGACAAAGGAGAATTCTGCTTTGATGCTCTTGATGCGCTCCTTGGGCGCATCATGTTGACATTGAATGGCTTGCTTCGCAAGAAAATGGAAGATCTGATGAAGCGTGGAAAGGTCAACTCATACTACCGATATAGAAATACGTTACGGGCAATTGAAAGTTATGGTGGAGGAAACATTTATTTCAATGCAATAAATGCGAGATGGCTGCAGAGATGCGAGGAGCATTGGCGGAAAGAAGGCAAGGGCATGACAACGGTCAACATATACATGAAGACATTGAGAAGCGTACTGAATGATGCATTGAAGGCTGGTGCAATCCGCGAAAGCCAATTCCCGTTCAACAGAAACGGATATAGGATCCCGTCCGGCACGAGACGCGAAATGGCGATGACAAAGGAGCAGATCGCAAGGGTAAAGGCATGGACTGGTGAAGAAGATGTTGAATATTGGAGGGACTTATGGATGTTTTCATACTTATGTAACGGAATCAATTTCAGAGATATGCTTTTTCTGAAATACAAGGACATCGTTAACGGAGAGATACGGTTCATCAGGTCCAAGACATCCGGTACATCGGGAAGATCAAAATTCATTCATGTATCAATATCGCCTCAAATGTCTGAAATAATACAGAAAAGAGGGAATAAAGCTACCGGCGATGGAAATCAGTACATTTTCAAACACGCCAAGGGGAATGAAGATCCGATGCAGGTATCCATGCTGACACGTAAAGCGATACATAAATGTAACGATGCAATGAAGAAGATTGCAGCAGATCTGAGGATCCCTCCTTTTTCTACATACTCAGCCCGCCATTCGTTCGCGACCATCCTGAAAGACAATGGAGCGGACATCTTATTCATTTCCGAATGTCTTGGCCATTCCAGCCTGTCAATGACCCAGAACTATCTGGCGAGATATTCTAAGGAAGACCGACTTAAATTTTCAAGGGTTCTATTGGACTGACAGATAGCATAGTCGTTTTATCACGGGGCGTGATAAGCATGTAATTGTTTAACTACTATACTACTTTATGATGAAACGACTGACTATGATTGCCGTGGCGCTGCTCATGCTGGGTGGCGTTGCGTCTGCGCAGCAGAGCAAGAGCGACGAGAGCCTTGAGTTCCGTCCTCATTGGAGCCTGAAGGTCCAGGGCGGTGCAGCCCATACGATCGGTGAGGCTCCGTTCTTCGAGCTCATCTCTCCTGCGGCACAGCTTTCTGCAAGCTACAACTTCCATCACGCAATGGGAGTACGCGTCGGCCTTAGCGGCTGGCAGGGCAAGGGAAGCGAGGTGCTTTCGGATGAGATCTACAGATTCCGTTACGCACAGCTCAACGCTGACTATGTCCTCGATCTTGCAAGCCTTATCGGAGGCTTCAAGCATGACAGAGTATGCAGCCCATACCTCTTCGCAGGTATCGGTGGTGCTTACGGTTTTGACAACAAGGAAGCAGCTGCATACCACGATGCAGAGGCTGGCGTGCTGCCTTACTACTGGGAGAATATTCCTCTCGTTGTGGG
>JAZLAS010000001.1:0-6762 GCA_045613365.1 Candidatus Cryptobacteroides sp. | reverse complement strand
CCTCCTTTACCCATCCACTCCCAGTTCTGGATCATGATCTTGCGTGTAGGGTCATACTGCTCGTAAATCTTAGCATACTCCCAGTCCTCTCCTCTCGGATAGAGGTACACAGGTACCAGAGGGTTCGAATATATACCCTGGTTCACCATGTTCCTGTCCGACTGGATGACATACTGTGCGCTGACATCCAGCGACAGCTTGTCCTGAAGGAGCGATGTAGTGTTGCGGAACGAGAAGTTGTATCTGTGATAACCGTTGTTAGGTACAATTCCCCTAGAATCAACGGCACTTGCAGAAGCATAAGTCTGGTTGTGCTTGTTACCTGCAGAAACCGTAACGGTCTCGGTACCTGTAACTCCCACCTGGAAGAAGTCGCGAGCAGGATCATAACCCATATAGTTATGAGACAGCAGCTTATCACCCCAGCTGGCAGCAACTCCGGCCTGGTTGCCGTACCTGTTCTGGAACGAAGGAAGCATGAACGGAGTCATCACCTCAGTATTGCTTGATACTGTCACCTCGACCTTGCCTTCAGAGCCTTTCTTTGTCGTTACGATGATGGCACCGTTCGACGCATGGCTACCGTAAAGAGCGGCAGCGGCAGCACCGGTAAGCACCGAGATGCTCTCGATGTCCTCAGGGTTGAGGTCGGCGATCGCCTCTGTACGGCCTCGTGAGCCATAGTCAGTCGATCCGTTATCCGCCATTGTGTACATAGGCACACCGTCGATCACATAGAGGGCGTTCGATGACTGGCTGATACCCTTTGTACCACGCATCACCACCTTGCTCTCTCCTCCGACTCCGGACGATGACGCATTGATGGTGACACCAGCGATCTTACCGCTGAGCGAATTGATGAAGTTGGCATCTTTTACTATTGTAACGGCAGAATTGTCCACCTGCTGGACATTGTAGTTGAGGGCCTTCTCTGACCTTCTGATACCGAGCGCAGTGACTACGGTACCCTCCAGTGCGAGCGAAGTCTCCGTCATGGTCACATTGACCACATTACGATTACCAACTGCCACAACAACCGGCTCAAATCCAAGGTATTCCACCTTGAAACGGCCATCATTGCCGACAACCTCGATCTGATAATTTCCGTCAATGTCAGTGATGACACCGCTGGTTGTTCCCTCCAGCATGACGGAAGCTCCAATGATCGGAGATCCTGTAGCATCTGTTACACAGCCCTTTACAAGTCTCGAAGCAAGACTTCTGTCTTCCATCGGATAAAGGCTGATGTTTGATCCACTGAGTCTGTAGCTCACATTCCTTCCGGAACAGATCTCATTCAGGGCTTCTGTAACGGAAACATTCTGAATGTCTAAAGACACTGTCTGTTGCAAGTCGATGTTCTCATGATAGACAAGCAGATATCCTGTCTGTCTCTCAACCTCTTTCATCACTTGCTCTAGCGAGGCGTCCTGCATTGACAGGCTCACCTGTGCGCTCTGCGCATAAGCACTGTATGTCACCAGGGACAGACAAATGCCAGCAAGCAGGGGCAGCAGCTTTCTGAACATAGGTTTCATATTTTAGCGTTTATCTTATATATATTTCGTTAGATCCACGACGGATTTCATAATTGAAGTCTGTGCCGAGCTTGAGGATTTCCAGGGCGTGCTCGATACCATCAGATACGCGTATCTTACCCCTGCATCGAACGACCGGCTCCTTGTCATACTGAATGATAAAATGGACATCATAAGCCTTCTCCATCCTCTTCAGCAGTTCTGTAAACGAGTCGCACTGAAGGCTGATGATTCCTTTAGTCCACAGGTATTCATCGGAATTGGTTATAGGACTGCGACGCAGTCTGCCATGCACCAGTTCGGCCTTCTCACCCGGAACCAGGAAGAAGCCTGCACCGGATGCCCTGTCCGTAACCTTTACGCTTCCCTGAAGAAGGGCTGTGGAGAATTCCGCTGACGCAGCATCTGCCTCAACGTTGAATCTTGTACCAAACACCTCCACATCATAGCCATAGGTCTCCACTATGAAAGGACATGCCGCATCAGGCATTACATCGAACATAGCCTCTCCCGAAAGCCTGACCGTTCTGTCATGCTTCGAGAACACATTAGGGAATTCCAGCGACGAACCTGCATTCAGGCACACTCTGGTGCCGTCCTGAAGGGTCACTTCTATTCTCTGTCCGATCGGAACATTGATTGTTGTATTCAAAGACTCCAGGTCCAGTCTTGTCTGTCTGGCCTGGTACCATCCGTTACCGACTGCGAGCAGCAACGCTACTGCTGCTGCAATACCTGTATATATGAATGCACGGAACGGATTGGTCTGCCTGGATGGACGGCTTTCCGACTGCGGCTGTTCCACATGCAGTACCGCAGCATTGAACTGAAAGTCAAGGCTGTCCAGCTGCTTCTGATTCTCGGGATCGGCATCCAGCCAATCAAGTATGGCAACCTCCTCTTCGGGGGTTGTCTCACATTTCTGGAATCTGATTAGGATTTCTTCTGTAATTTTCATCACTTATATAACAAATAAGTGATCGAAGTTTACATATTTTTTACGATTTTTTGACAAAAAAGAAGAAAATCATATAAGATTATTCAGATATAAGGCAAGAAGCCATGCCGGCATATAGTCTTTAAGGGCAGATCTCAATGCTGCCAGCGCCTTCTGCATTTCAGAAGTTACGCGACGCACACTGATTCCGCACTCCAGGGCAATCTGCTCATAAGTCTTGCCTTCCTCTCTGCTCTTTACAAATACGATCCTGGTCAGGTCAGGCATCTTCCGGATCGCCTCGATCACTATTGAATGGATCTCATTGGCAAACAGTTTCTCCGGATTGCATGACTGGAGCGACCTTATGTTCGCATTGACCATTCTCGCCTGATCCGAAGCCGCCTGCTGGTCGATGCGCAGGTGCAGCTGCTGGGCATGAAGATAGTTCAGACAGTTATTCCTGACGATTGTCAATATGTATGAAGGAATGTTTGTATCACCCGGAAGCGTGGCGCACTTATTATAAAAGGACACAAAGCTCTCAGCGACAATATCCTCAGCCACCATCGAATTTCTGACATAACGTCTGGCGATTACCACAAAACGCTGCCTGTACTGGGTGTACAGGTCCTCAAAACTCTTCGTTATGTCCGGCGTCTTTTTCATACTTTAGATGCAAATGTATGCTTTTTTTCCAAAAAAGCATACATTTGCGCATTATGAACAGAATTATCTTATCCATCGCAGCCCTGATTGCCTGCCTGTCGCTGAGTGCCCAGGTAAGGGCATCCACTAAAGACATCAATGACGATATCCTTTTCTCACCTGAATTTCATTCCTATAATTTCGGAAGAAGGACGAATGAAGCAGGAGAAGGCGTTACCTGGTACAGAAGATTCAGCGTTCTGCATATGACGGACATACACACTTCTCCAGGACAGCTGGAGGAGGCCCTTCGTGTCGCGGAAGACCGTATGGATGTTGTAATTAACTGTGGAGATGATGCCAACGGATGCACGACGGATGACCGTGATGATGTTCTGAAGGCATTGAAGATGACTGGAAGGACAGTCAGAAAGCACAATTCATGCGTATATGTCCAGGCTCCAGGCAACCACGATGTCACAGGTATAACCAAGCAGGAATACTTCTCACGCGTGTGCTCGCTCATCAGCCGCTACAGCGCCGATGTCGTATGGGGCAACCCGGAAGAATATAGGACATATGGCCACATTGACTTCGTCGATGGAAAACACATGGGAGACTTCCGCATCATCATGCTTGACCCCTTCGACTACAATGACGGAGAATTCCAGGAACCATATGATTTCATGTCGGCTGTCTTCAGCCAGAAACAGATCGATTGGTTCATAGATGCTCTCGTTGACGCTGCATCGAAAAACCTCCATGTCATTACAGTGATGCACTACTCTTTCGGAGACAACACGGTGTTCAGCAAGGTCAGCGCCAAGCCGGATGCGGCATTCCACCAGGACCCCTTCATGATACCGGACATAATAGATGCAGTCCAGAACAAGAGAGTGATGAAGGCATCGTACCCGGACGCCTGTGGAAAGAATGACATAGACATTGAAAGGGACTTCTCTGATGTGGCGGACCTGGACTATGTCGTCCATCTTTTCGGCCACATCCACAGCAAGAACGCATATCAGTGCCAGAAGACCGACGGATCAAGGAAATATGACATCCTGATGCTCGGAGAAGCGTCCCTTGCCCTTCGAGGCACTGCCGTCAATGAAGTTGCCATAACACCCGGCACCATAAACGATATAGCCTTCTCCGCACTTCAGATAGACGTGCTGGAGAAAGCCATATATCGTGTTTCCTACGGAGCGTACATCAAATATGATGGATCCGGCTCACAAAGGACAGAAAAGATTTCCTATAGATTCTGATTCTACTCGTTGAAGAGTCTGTCCAGAAGTGCCTCGCGCCTTGCAGAAAGGTCGCGTATGCGCTGGATCTCTTCAGGGTATGTCTTTGCTGGCATGTTTGCCTCACTACTATACTGATAGTAGAATGGCCACACCTCAAAGTTTGCTTCGATAGCCTTGGCCATTTCTGCAGGGACCTCAGTGAGCACCTTGTCTGTGATTGCCTTAAGTTCTTCCTTCTTCTGCGCCCAGCGCTGTGCCACGAACGCCCTGAATGTCTCGTCTGTCCAGAGACGCTGGAACCAGTCGTTGTTCACATAAGGAGGCATCCAGAAACCAGCATGGATCATGAGGCTTTCCAATGGCTGATACTCGTAATGAGGTACGCGCTTGTCGTTGTTCCATCCCTTGTCACAGTCCCAGATCGGACCGAAGAAGAGTTTCTCACAGCCGCGGCGCTTATACAGGTATGTACTTGTATATCCATCCAGGTCACCCACAAACTCCTTGATGATGACATAATCGGCAAGAGTCTTCTCGTCGAAGTACTTGCGCCATCCGTCTACCGGATCCTTGTAGTTGCTTCCATAGAGAGCCTTCTCTTCGTTCAGGATGACAATGAGTTCAAGATGACATGATGCAAGAGGGTAAAATGCAGCTGTAAAAAAGAGGCGGGAAGAAAATCCACCCGCCTCCTGATTATTATAAGAGAATCCGCTTAATCCTTGTAAGTAACGATGAGTTTAGTGATATAACTATACTGAGACAGAGTGAACACCAACTGATTTGCTTCACCAGTCCAAATCTGCGCTCCTTCATCGTAAGTACCACTATCTGGGCTACCATACACCTTATAGCTATTGTTACCATAGCTCTGGATTACCACCTGCGTCATAGTGTACCCCTCAGGGAGACTGAATGTCAATTTATCTCCTGAAGCAACATAAAAGTAACTTGAAACAAAGTAGTAAGCAGTTGTTGAGAATGTAAGGTTGCTATCAACAGACACAGTTGCTGAGTTAGGCAAGAAGCTCACAGTATTCAACACCTTAACGGTTGCTTCCCAAGTTGCAGTAAAGCCGTTAGAAGCAACTGTGATTGTCGCAGTACCTGGGCCCATTGCTGTAACAACACCATTCTGGTCTACCGCCAAGATAGAGTCATCTGAGCTGC
The DNA here is from genome assembly GCA_045613365.1 of Candidatus Cryptobacteroides sp. Classification (GTDB taxonomy): domain Bacteria; phylum Bacteroidota; class Bacteroidia; order Bacteroidales; family UBA932; genus Cryptobacteroides. Next base: position 1,216 of record JAZLAS010000001.1, on the reverse strand, counting down.
TCCATACTGGAGAAAGATCAACAATTGCATCTAATGGATTCTTAGCTACACCAAGCTGGAAGCTATCACCCGCGTATATCTTACCTGTAGGCATGCCAGTAATTACAATACCTTCAAGCTCAACATTAATAGTTACAGGAATAGAAGCTGTAACATCTCCTGTCTGAAGATAAAGAGTACCGAAACCACCCATATTACCATGCACAACAGCCTTGCTAGGATCAGTAGCATCAGCAGTAACAGTGAAGATTGTCTCGTCAGATGAAATCCAGTTGTAGTTAAAGTCAACATTGATATCGTCAGGACCTACAGTTGCAGCAACCTCAGCTGACTCACCCTTGTTGATATAAATCTCTGTCTTGTCAAGAGAAACTGATGTCACAGGCGACTGCACCTTAACAAGACACTCCACCTTCATTCCACCGGCAGTTGCTGAAACCACAGTCTCACCAGCGCCTACAGCTGTAACGACACCCTTGCCGTCAACAGAAGCAACGGCTGCATCAGCTGAAGTCCACTTCAGCGTAGCTGCATCCTTAGGTGTAACAGTAGCAACCAATGCCTCGGCATTTCCCTTGACGAGAGTGATCTCTGTCTTGTTAAGATAAAGACCTTCGCCATCTGCGGTTCCTACTATCACTTCCTTTTCACAGGAAGTGAGGGCCGCCGCAAGAGCGGCCATCACAGATAATATTGTAATAAATTTCTTCATATTCAGATTACTTTACAACGATTTCAACCTTAGGTCGTTTAGTTACCTGTACAGTCTCTGCCTGCTCAGCAGTCATATAGAGTGTATCGAGCGAAGACTCGTCTCCCCAACCTGGTTCATATCGATAAACATTGACTGTTTTCAACTTAGGGCATCCTGTAACGTCAATCGACTTTAACGATTCATACCACATGTAATATCCACTCGCGCTGAAATCAACATTTTCAATATTATCACCTTTGACTACAATTCCAGGAATTGTAACATATGTATACATACCTGCCTCGTTAGTCACATCCGCAACTGCTGTGCTTCCGGTATTAACCTCTTCTACCCTCATGAGATTGATAAGCTTGAGTTCATTGAGTACAGGGAATTCGCTGACATCAATCTTTGAGATAGTAAGGCTTCCAAGAGTCAGACTTTCAAGATTAGGGAATGCCTCAAGGCCCTTCACTGAGTTGATTGGGTCTTCACTATATGCGTTCGGATCTGTACTTCCGA